>JAUXUK010000107.1 GCA_030680805.1 Sulfuritalea sp.
TTCTTTGCCCCGTTCTGTTCCAGGTAGGTCTTGGCGCGCAAGCCGAGGTCGGCGGTCTTGACCTGGTATTGCCAGATCTGCTCGGCCCAGAGGTTGGCGTTCTCCCAATCCTTCTTGGCGGCAAAGCCTTCATGCTTCTCCTTCAGGCCCTTGGTCTTGCCCAGTTGGTCGAACGCATCTTCCACCATGGCCACGACATCCGGGAAGTCCTTGTAGTTGACGCTGGTGATGTAGGCCACGACGGAATCGATGATCGCCTGGGTATCCACCACCTTCTTCACGGTCGCCTTGTAATCCGCTTCCGTGTAGTTGCCCTTGGCCAGCGTCTTCGTGGTCGGCTTCCAGCCCTTCGGCTTGACCAGCAGGTAACCCATCATCTCCAGGTGCAGGGCGGAGCAGAACTCCGTGCAATAGTAGGGATAGACACCTTCCTTGTCGGCCTTGAACTTGACCGTCACGGTCTTGCCCGGCTCGATCGAGGCATGCACGTTGTAGGTCGATACCGTGAAGCCGTGGGTCTCGTCCTGCGCACGCTCGAGGTTGGTCAAGTGGATCGTCACTTCGTCGCCGACATCGACTTCGATGGTTTCCGGCGTGATATGCGAGCGGATCAGGGTACCGAACACCTCGACCTTGTTACCCTTCTTGACGGTCTTCTCCTCACCGGCGCGAACGGCGCCCGCATGCGGCTTGTCGGTGCGGCTGTCGGTGCCGACCTTGTAGCGGACGGCAGGCTTCAGCTTCTTGGCGTCGATCGATACGGCATAGTGCGGCTCGCCCAGCGGCAGCGGCATGTCGTAGAGCAACTGCATCTTGTCGCCGCTGATGTCGATCAGCTGGTGGCTCTGCGGATGCAGCGGGCCCACCGGCACGAAACGGTCGATCGCCAGCTTGTTCAGCGCAACCAGGTACTTTCCGGCCGGCTTGGTCGAATCGCCTTCCATGGTCATCAGGTGGCCGATGTTGTAATGCACGCTGAGCTTGTCCAGCACCTTGCCTTCGCAGTAGTTCCACTTGGCAAC
>JAUXUK010000003.1 GCA_030680805.1 Sulfuritalea sp.
AACTCCGGTCGCGCCACCAAGGGCAGCGACATCGAGGAAACGGCACTGCGCACCAACTGCGAAGCCGCCGACGAAATCGCCCGCCAGCTGCGCCTGCGCGACCTGGGCGGCCTGATCGTGATCGACTTCATCGACATGGAATCGACCAAGAACCAGCGCGAAGTCGAAAATCGCCTGCGCGACGCCCTGCACTTCGATCGCGCCCGCGTCCAGACCGGCAAGATCAGCCGCTTTGGCCTGCTCGAGCTCTCGCGCCAGCGCCTGCGTCCGGCACTCGCCGAAACGAGCTACATCACCTGCCCGCGCTGCACCGGCACCGGCCACATCCGCAGCACCGAATCCGCCGCGCTGCATATCCTGCGCATCCTCGAAGAGGAAGCCATGAAGGAAAATACCGGCGCCCTGCACTGCCAGGTGCCGGTGGATGTCGGTACTTTCCTGCTCAACGAAAAGCGCGTCGACATTTCCCGCATCGAGATGCGTCACCGCGTCAATCTGGTGATCGTGCCCAACCGCCATCTCGAAACGCCGGCACACGAAATCATTCGCCTGCGCCACGACCAGTTGAACGCCGAAGGCGCGGTGCTCGCCAGCTACCAGATGGCCGAGAAGCCGGTGGAAGAAGCCTATCAGCCGCCGTCTGCCGCGGATGCAAAACCCGCCAAGATCGAAGCCGCGGTGAGGGGCATCACTCCCGACCAGCCGGCGCCGATCGTCGAGCCGAAAGCCGTTGCGCCCGTCGTGCAGGCGGCTCCTGCGGGCAATGGCGGCTTCTTCAGCAAGATCATGTCCTTTTTCTCGGGTAGTACGCCGGTGCCGGCCCCGGCCGCGCCCGCCGAGAAGACCGAGAGGCCGCCGCGCCGTGATGGCGGACGCGACCGCGGCCGCGATGGCAATCGTGAAGGTGGCCGTGGTGGTCGTGACCGCAACGGTCGCGGCAACCGCGACGGCAGCGAACGCAAGGAACGTAGCGATCAAGCGCCGCGCCCGCAAGGCAAGCGCGATGAGGTGCAAGGCGAAGGCGGTAACCGTCGCCCGCGCAACGAGCCGCGCGACCCGAAGGAAGTTCGCGAACCCCGGGAGGCGCGTGAACCGCGTCCGCCGCGCGAGCCCAAAGAGCCCAGAGAACCGAGAGAACCGCGCGCTCCCCGTGGCGATGCCAGCGGCGCACAAGGCGCCGTAGCGTCAGCGCCGTCCGCAGGGGATACCGCCTCTGGCGTCGCCAGAGGCATAACTCCCGGCAACGCCGGTGGTCAGGGCGCAGACCAGGACGGCGAAGCCCGCAGCGGACGCAGAAGTCGCGGTCGCGGTCGTGGCCGCGGTCGTGGCGAGGAAGGCAGCACGCAGGAAGCCACGGCAGCCGGATTCGCCGCCACCCAGGCCAGCGAGTTCGCCCCGGCCGCAACCGAAGCCGCAGCCCCGCAGCCAGCTCAGATGCAAGCCTTCGAGCCCATTCCGGTCCTCCAGGCGGCACCCGTCGTCGAGGCTGTCGTCATACCTGCCGCTGCAGCCGAGCCAGTGGTACAAGAGGTCGTCGTGCAGGCAGCACCGGTCGTCACCACCGCGGTGACGGTTGCCGAACCGGTGCCGCTGCCGGTCGCCGTGCCGACCCCGGTTGTGGCTGCCGAGGAACCTGCCCCGCGGATCGTCGCGGCACCGCCACAAGCCGTGGCGCCGGTGGCCGATCCGATCATTGTTCCGCCGGCGCCGAAGCCCGCTCCGGTGGATCTGTCAGGATCGCTGCAGCAGGCCGGTCTGGTCATGATCGAAACCAGCCATGCCGCGCCATCTCCCGCCGACACGTTCGCGCCGGCCCAGCCGCTGGGCCGCAAGCCCAAGCCGGCGGCAGTGATCGTCAACGAGCCGCTGCAAATGGTGGAAACCAAGAACAACTGAGCTTCGCCATAAGCAACAGAAAAGGGCGCCTTGCCTTGCGGCAAGACGCCCTTTTTCTATCTGGCGCTCAGCGTCCGAATGAGCTGGGCCGCAGCGTCTTCCACCAGATCGAGCACCTGCTCGAAGCCCTGTGCGCCGCCGTAGTACGGGTCGGGGACCTCGTCCTCGTCGAAGGCCTGGCGGTACTCGAGGAACAGTCCCAGCTTGTTGTGATGCAACCGCGGACAGGCGCGCTGCAGCAACTCCAGATGTTCGCGATCCATCGCCAGCACATGGTCGAAGCGAACAAAATCAAACTCCGTCACCCGCCGTGCGCGCAAGGGCGACAAATCGTAGCCGCGCCGCGCCGCGGCCGCGACGGTGCGCGGATCGGGCGGATCGCCGACGTGGTAGCCGTGAGTGCCGGCCGAATCGAACTCGAACAAGTGATCCACGCCCTGCTTCGTCGCCAGGCCGCGCGCCACGCCTTCCGCCGTCGGCGAACGACAGATGTTTCCCGTACAGACAAAAAGAATCTTGTGAGCCATCAGGCAGCATCCCCGGGCGCGTCGTGTGCCTCACCGCCAAACGCCAGCCTCTGGATGCGGAACAGTTCATCGCGCGCCGCCGCCGCTTCCTCGAATTCCAGATTTTTCGCATGCTCGTGCATGGCTTTCTCCAGACGCCTGATCTCGCGCGACAGATCCTTTTCGCTCATCACTTCGTAGCGCGCCGCTTCCTGCGCTGCCTTGAGCTCGCGCACCGCGGATTCCGAATCATATACGCCATCAATCATGTCCTTGATGCGCTTCTTGACGCCGATCGGGGTGATGCCCATGGCTTCGTTGTGCGCCAGTTGCTTGGCCCGCCTGCGAGCCGTTTCGCCCATCGCCCGCTGCATCGAATCGGTGACCCTGTCCGCATAGAGTATGGCCGTGCCATTGAGGTGGCGCGCGGCGCGGCCCATGGTCTGAATCAGCGAACGCGTCGAGCGCAGGAAGCCTTCCTTGTCGGCATCGAGGATCGCCACCAGCGACACCTCTGGAATGTCCAGGCCTTCGCGCAGCAGGTTGATGCCGACCAGTACGTCGAACTCGCCCAGGCGCAGGTCACGGATGATCTCGACCCGCTCCACCGTATCGATGTCGGAATGCAGGTAGCGCACCTTGATGCCATTGTCGTTGAGGTATTCGGTGAGCTGTTCGGCGAGGCGCTTGGTCAGCGTCGTGACCAGCACCCGTTCGCCCAGCGCGATGCGCTTCTTGCATTCGGTAAGCAGGTCATCGACCTGAGTACTGGCCGGCCTCACCTCGACCACCGGGTCGACTAGGCCAGTCGGCCGCACCAGTTGCTCGACCACCTGACCCTGATGCTTTTCCTCGTAGTCGGCCGGCGTCGCCGAAACGAACACGGTTTGCGGCATCAGTTTCTCGAATTCCTCGAACTTCAGCGGCCGGTTGTCCAGCGCCGAGGGCAGGCGGAAGCCGTAATCGACCAGGTTTTCCTTGCGCGAGCGGTCGCCCTTGTACATGCCGCCGACTTGCGGAATCGTCACGTGCGATTCATCGACGAACATGATTGCATCATTGGGCAGGTAGTCGTAGAGCGTCGGCGGCGGCTCGCCGGGCTGGCGCCCCGACAGGTGCCGCGAGTAGTTCTCGATGCCCTTGCAGAAGCCCAACTGGTCGAGCATTTCAAGGTCGAAGCGGGTGCGCTGCTCGATGCGCTGGCATTCGACCAGTTTCTGATTCGCCTGAAAGAACTCGATGCGCTGGCGCAGCTCTTCCTTGATCGCCTCGACCGCCTTCAGCACCGTCGCACGCGGCGTGACGTAGTGGCTGGACGGAAACACCGTGAAACGGCCGAGCTTCTGCCGCGTGTGCCCGGTTAGCGGATCGAACAGCGTCAGCGCTTCGACTTCGTCGTCGAACAGCGTGATGCGCACCGCGCTCTCGGCGTTTTCCGCCGGAAAGACATCGATCACGTCGCCGCGCACGCGATACACGCCGCGCTTGAAATCCATCTCGTTGCGCTCGTACTGCATTTCCGTCAGGCGGCGGATGATCTCGCGCTGGCCGATCTTCTCGCCGGTGCGCAGGTGCAGGATCATGCTGTGGTAATCGACCGGATCGCCGATGCCGTAGATCGCCGACACCGTGCAAACGATGACCACGTCGCGGCGTTCGAGCAGGCTCTTGGTCGCCGAAAGGCGCATCTGTTCGATATGCTCGTTGATCGACGAATCCTTCTCGATGAACAGGTCGCGCGAAGGCACGTAGGCCTCGGGCTGGTAGTAGTCGTAGTACGAAACGAAATACTCGACCGCGTTCTCGGGAAAAAACTCGCGGAATTCCGAATACAACTGCGCCGCCAGCGTCTTGTTCGGCGCCAGCACCAGGGCCGGACGACCGAGACGGGCGATCACGTTGGCCATGGTGTAGGTCTTGCCCGAGCCCGTCACGCCGAGCAGGGTCTGGAAGGAAAGCCCGTCCGCTATGCCCTCGGTCAGCAGGCGAATCGCCTCGGGCTGGTCGCCGGCCGGCAGAAACGGCTGGTGCAGGCGCCACGGGCTGCCCGCAAACTCGACCACCCTGCCCTTCAGCTCATGAACTTCGGCCACACGAACACCCTGTTTCACTTATGGAATACCGACAAAATCCTGATCGAAGCCGGACTGCCGATGCGTTATTATTGCTTGCTTTGCGCTGCAACATAATATCGCCGTAGCGCCAGCGCCGACTTTTAAACCCTTCCAGCATCCGGAGTACTCATGAGCTCAATCTTCGCCGCCGTTGAAATGGCACCCCGCGACCCCATCCTTGGCCTCACCGAAGGCTTCAACGCCGACAAAAACCCCAGCAAGGTCAACCTCGGCGTCGGCGTCTATTTCGGCGACGACGGCAAGATTCCGCTGCTGGGCGCGGTCAAGGCCGCCGAGAAGGCCCGCCTCGAAGCCCAACCGCCACGCGGCTACCAGCCGATCGAGGGTACCCCCGCCTACAACGGCGCGGTGCAGAACCTGCTCTTCGGCAAGGATTCCGAACTGCTCGCCGCCGGCCGTGCCATCACCTGCCAGTGCCTGGGCGGCACCGGCGCGCTCAAGGTCGGCGCCGATTACCTGAAGCGCCTGCTGCCCGGTTCTTCGGTTTATATCAGCGACCCGAGCTGGGAAAACCACCGCGCGCTGTTCGAAGGCGCCGGCTTCACGGTCGAGAATTACGCCTACTACGATGCCGCCACGCGCGGCGTCAATTTCGCCGGCATGAAGGCAGCTCTGGCCGCGATGCCCGCCAAATCCATCGTCGTGCTGCACGCCTGCTGCCACAACCCCACCGGCGCAGATCTAACCGCCGCCCAGTGGGCCGAAGTGGTCGCCGCGATCAAGGCGCGCGACCTGGTTGCTTTCATCGACATGGCCTACCAGGGCTTCGCCGACGGCATCAAGCCCGACGCCGTGGCGCTCGACCTGTTTGCCGCCTCCGACCTGCAGTTCGTGGTTTCGAGCAGCTTCAGCAAGTCCTTCTCGCTCTATGGCGAGCGCGTCGGCGCCCTGACCATCGTCACCGCCGGCAAGGACGAATCCGCGCGCGTGCTGTCGCAACTCAAGCGCGTGATCCGCACCAACTATTCCAACCCGCCTACCCACGGCGGCGCCGTGGTGGCCGCGGTGCTCGCCAGCCCCGAACTGCGCCAGCAATGGGAGGACGAACTGGCCGGCATGCGCGACCGCATTCGGGCCATGCGCGGCAGCCTCGCCGAAAAGCTCAAGGCCGCCGGCGCCCCCGGCTTCGACTTCATCACCGTCCAGCGCGGCATGTTCTCCTACACCGGCCTCACCGCCGAGCAAGTGGAAAGGCTGCGTGCCGAGTTCGGCATCTACGCCGTCAGCACCGGCCGCATCTGCGTCGCCGCGCTCAACACGCGCAACATCGATTACGTCGCCAAGGCCATCGCCACGGTACTGAAGTAATAACAAAGCTGTTGCGAGCAAAAACAGGCGCGGCTATAATCCGCGCCTCTTGAATATTCCTCGATAGCTCAGTTGGTAGAGCGCCGGACTGTTAATCCGTAGGTCCCTGGTTCGAGCCCAGGTCGAGGAGCCAGAATTTTTGTTGTGGTATCTTGCATTTAGCCCAGCCATCGTGGTTGGGCTTTTTGCATTTTGGCCATTTTTTTGATCGAGTCCGTATGACAGCCCGCCCAACCCTTCACCGCATCAAATTCAGCGAAGTTGCACTTGGCCAGCGCTTCTACGACCCCATCAGCGCGGAATACTTCGTCAAGCAAAGCGACACCATGGCTGCCATGGTCACCGGTATCGGCGACGGCACGGTGCCTGACGAATTCGAGGCTGACGATATCGTGGGCGTCGACCAGTAGCACTCGTCGCGCTATCGTGCTCAGAAACGCATTCGCCCTGCTCACGGGCGCGATCCTCCTGGCGCTGGGCTTCATGTTTTCAGTGATCCTGTTTGCCGTGATCGCCGTTCTCGGCCTGGCGTTATGGGGCTATGTTCGGTGGAAAACCCGCAAGTTGCGGCGCGCCATGCAGGAACGGGCTCCCAATGGCAACGTCATCGACGGCGAAGCCGTGGTGGTAGAAGAATATGGCATCACGCCGAATAGCCTGTTGCCCGGCGGCGCTCCCCAACATCCGTCATCAACTCACACAAAGGAACATCCATGAAGACTCTCGCCATCATGTCCGCGGCACTGCTTGCCGCGCTCTCCCTGCAGGCCTCTGCGGCCGAGCCCAAGGAAGCAAAGACCGCCTCCGGAATCGTGATCACCACCCTCAAGGAGGGAACCGGCGCCGGACCCAAGAGCAGCGATACCGTCAAGGTCCATTACCGTGGCACGCTGGTCAATGGCAAGGAATTCGACAGTTCCTACGGGCGCGGGCAACCGAGCACTTTCCCGTTGAACCGGGTGATCCCATGCTGGACTGAAGGCTTGCAGACGATGAAGATCGGGGGCAAGGCAAAACTGCTTTGTCCGCCGAATCTGGCGTATGGCAGCCGCGGCATTCCCGGCACCATTCCCGCGGACGCAGCCCTGGTTTTTGAGGTCGAGCTTCTGGAAATCGTCAAGTAGCCGCCTGACGCCGCCACCCGGGGAAGCAAACCATGAGCACCCTGCCCACGTGTCCCCGGTGCAGCTCGGAATTCACCTACGAAGACGGCGACAACTACGTCTGCCCGGAATGCGCCCACGAGTGGCCAAAACAAGTGACGGCGAGCACCGATGAAGCACGCGTGATCCGCGACTCCAACGGCAACGTGCTGCAGGACGGCGACACCGTAACCGTGATCAAGGACCTGAAGATCAAGGGCTCGTCATCGGTGGTCAAGGTCGGCACCAAGGTGAAGAACATCCGCCTGGTCGAGGGCGACCACGACATCGACTGCAAGATCGACGGCATCGGTGCGATGTCCTTGAAGTCGGAGTTCGTGAAGAAGGCTTAGGTTGCCTCGTCGCCGTTCAAGTCGGCGGCAATCAAGCGAAACTGCTCCAGCGCCGCCTCGAGGTCGTCCACGATCTCCTGCGCAATGATCCCGGGCGCCGGCAGGTTGTCGGAATCGGCCAGCGCATCGTCGCGCAGCCAGAAGATGTCCAGGCTGGCCTTGTCGCGCGCCGCCAACTCCTCGTAGTCGTAGGCGCGCCAGCGGCCTTCTAGGTTCTCCGGCGACCAGGTCGGCGCGCGTTCGTTGCGCTTCGCCGGGTTGTAGAGTTCGACGAACTCCATCAGGTCTTCCACGCGCATGGGGTTCGTCTTCAGCGTGAAATGCTGGTTGGTGCGCAGATCGTAGATCCACAGCTTCTTGGTCCACGGCGTTTCCGAGGCCGGCTTCTTGTCGAAGAAAAGCACATTGGCCTTGACGCCCTGCGCGTAGAACAGCCCCGTCGGCAGGCGCAGCAGCGTATGCACTTCGCACTCATGCAGCAGCTTCCTGCGTATGGTCTCGCCGGCGCCGCCCTCGAACAGCACGTTGTCCGGTACCACCACGGCGGCGCGGCCGTGGATGCCGAGCAGGGTCTTGATGTGCTGCACGAAGTTGAGCTGCTTGTTCGATGTCGTGGCCCAGAAGTCGTCGCGTTCGATGATGTCCTTTTCGGTGGTGGTACGCCCGTCCTCGCCGACGATCACCGTGCTGCTCTTCTTGCCGAAAGGCGGATTGGCCAGCACCACCTCGAAACGCTCGCCGGGGTCGGCCGCCAGTGCGTCCGTCACCCGCACCGGCACGCTGGTTTCGGAACCGATGCCATGCAGCATCAGGTTCATCGCGCAGACCCGCGCCGTCGCCTGCACCAGCTCCCAGCCGGTGAAGGCCGCCTCCTTGAGATGGCGCTTTTCCGCGCTGGTCAGGTGCGGGTTCTTTGCCGTGATGTAGTTGTGCGCCATGAACAGGAAGCCGCCCGTACCGCAGGCCGGGTCGCAAATCCGCTCGCCGGGCTTGGGTGCGATGCAAGTCACCATCGCCTGGATCAGTGCCCGCGGCGTGAAGTACTGCCCCGCCCCGCTCTTGGTGTCCTGCGCGTTCTTCTCCAGCAGGCCTTCGTAGGCATCGCCCTTCACGTCGACATTGAGCGAGGACCAGTTCTCCGCATCGATCAGGTCGACGATCACCCGCGTCAGCTTGGCCGGGTCCTGGAACTTGTTCTGCGCCTTGGCGAAGATCAGGCCCAGCGTGCCCTTCTGCTTGCCGAGTTCGTCGAGCGTGTGGCGGTAGTGGTCGAACAGCCCGTCGCCACTCTCTGCCAGCAATGTAGGCCAGGCGTACTTCGCCGGCACCAGACTGGGCTGGTTGTAAGGCGGCTTGCTGCGCTCGTCGGCCATCTTGAGGAACAGCAGGTAAGTGAGTTGCTCGACGTAATCTCCATACGACATGCCGTCGTCGCGCAGTACGTTGCAGTAGTTCCAGAGTTTCTGGACGAGGGTGGAAGCGTTCATGGGTTTCTCAGTGTGGCAATGTGTTGAAGCCTCGCCGCGACGGTGGCGACACGTTCCGCAAGGGTTTCGTCCTGGGCCACCAGGCCCGGCAGGTAGTTCATGAAATGCGGCAGCGCGAGCAGGCTTGCGCACCGCTCGGCCAGATAGATTCGCAGTTCGTCCGGCGCGCCGCCAATCTCATCCGGCAACTCGGATCGGCCGTCAATGACATTGATGATGTCTTCCATGTCGTGGCTGCCCAGCAAATCTTCATTGCCCCGGTCCGCGAACGCCTCGAACTTGGTGGCAACGAACAGTGGCGCCCGAATCAAGCGGATGGCGATGCCATTTGGCAACCCGACCTTTTCCGCACTGGAGACAGCCAGCGGATACCAGCGGTTGGCAAAGCCTAGAATTCCGGGATCGGTAGGCATCAGGTCCACTTCCAGATCGCGATAGCGCCAGCGACAGATAGGCGCATCCGGCGAAACGTCGCGCGTGAAACCCAGCCGGGCAAATTCGGATTCCATCCGATGGTAGCCGTGGAGCGCAGTAACCTCCACCACCAGATCGACATCGTAGGTCACGCGCGCCATGGTCGCCGCCGCATCCGTCATCAGCAGGCCTGCCGCACAGCCACCTACAAAGACCAGTTCGTCGCGCAGAGACCCAAGCGCATGCGCTATCAACTCGACCTTGGCAAGATTCGGGTCCCCCGGGTTCAATTGAAATAGGCCTCCAGCAGATCGCGCGCGGCATTGCGTTCCCGCGCTTGGCCCGAACGGATGGCGTCAAACAGGGTAAGCAGCGCGTAGAGCTTGGCGTCACGCAGAGCGGCGTCCGGGACAGAGGGATACAGCGGCACGAGACTGAGGCCGCGCGCCGAACCCTTGGCGTGGGGCCAGACGGGCACCGGATCGGCCGAAGGCGCGATGATCGCGTTCAGGGGCGGCGCGGCATAGCCGGTGGGCACCCCGCGACTCATGGCGCCCCATACCGGCGGGAAGGAATACTTTGCGCCGCTTAGCAAGAACTCCTTGAGCTGGGGTTTCAGAATTACTGGCCTCCGCTCCTGAAACATCAGCAGGCGCGCAACTGCCGCTCGCTTAAGCGCGCCATGCACTGCGGACGCAGCCAACCCGGTTTGCTCCGCCAACTCGGGATAGGTGACACTTCCCTCGCCGCGGCTGAGCAAGGCCAGCAGGACGTAAAGGTCTTGCGGCTTGAGAGCCAGTTGCCGATTGCTTATCTTGGCCATATTCCTATTTCTCGAAATGAGAATTTACGACGGTAAGGCTAATACACAGCGGAACCACTGTCAACATTCTCATTTCTTGAATTGAGAATTTAGAGATGGACGGTGATGCCAAAACAACACCGCATTCGCTATTCGCGAATAGCGAATAGTCGGCGCTTGCCGGCCCGCGAAGCGGAATCCCCGGCAGACAGAGTCCGATACGGCGACCCAACCGCCAAGCCATCGTCAGGAAGCCTGGTCGAGCAAACGTTCCTGAAAGCGCACATACCGGGAAAGGTGCTGGCTTGCCATGGCGACTTCGTCCGGCGCAAGTACAGCCTTTTCGTTCCCCAGCCAAATCGACAGCGCCTTCGGCTCCAGCACCCAGAGGTCGCGTTTGTTCTGGCGGCTATCGTTGATGAACCAGCCGGGAAACAGCACAACCGGCCGAACCGGGACCGCCTTGCCTGTACTGTCCGTCAACAAGCGCTTCAACCACGTCGCCTGCGCCAGCGCCTGGACGATGGGATCGCGGTCCGGCGCGTAACCGCCGACCTTCAAGGTCTCGCCGTCGAAATCGATTTGCGCCTTGCCGCGCTGCGGCTTGCTGCGGGTCTTGGTTTCGATTGTGAAAACTCCCGCCGGGCCGATCAGGACGTGATCCACGTTGAAGTCGTCGCTAATTATGTCGTGGAACACCTGATAGCCCTTCTCGCGCAGTCCTTCGAGAAATTGCCCCACGGCTTTTTCTCCTTCCTCGGCCAGCTTCAGCGCTCGGATTTGCGGCTGAAAGCGACGGTACTGGAACGCAAAGTAGCCGAGCGCCGCAAGTCCCAACGCCGTCGGTAACCAGGGCATTGCCTTGAGCGGGAAGAAATACCGAATCCATTCCATAACCACAACGGCAATCGCCACCGTCACCAACAGCAGCGGCGCCATTAGCTTGTCGAACACGATGTCCATTAGTGCCCGACGCACCGACTGACCCGGATTGCGCAGCGGTTTTTCTTTCAACGGAGAACGGTTAACCAGCCCGTCCTTTGCCCTATTCATCGCCCCCTCCCGAAGTGACTTCGTATCCCGCCTCGCGCGCCAGCCAATCGAGACCATCCGATTGAATCTGCATCATGACGTTCTCAAGTCTTTCCGGGCCGGGATCGCCATACGCCTTGATCATCATTGGATACAGCCTTCCAGCGCAAAGAATACATAGCCGCGCAAGCTCTTCCGATTGCCGAACAAGACCTCGAATCTCCTTGCTGCGCGGCGACATTGAGCCATGAAGCAAACCCGAGCGCGCCCTATAGACCTTATCCGCCTTGACTGCAACAATATCTTTCTCGTAACAAGCGAAACCGACCCATAGCGCCCTTAGTCTCGAAGCAAACTGTTTCGTGGTTTCCCTCTGTCTTGCCCCAAACAATAGACGTTCAATGGCCGACACATACTTGACGATGCGTGCAGTCGGCTCCGGATCAGCCGCAGCATCCCCATACCAGTTGATCGCATCGAGAAATCGCTGCTGAAGGTGAATAACCGGCGCACAAGCGACAAGAGCATTCAAAGCAGAACCACAAATCGCGAGTTCGGCACCATTGGACACGGTAAGCCCGTCATACCAGTTTTCAATGCCGACAGGGCCATCTGCATTTGACGAAATGCTTACATGCACGCACCCTTTGGAGTCCGCCCACATTTTTGCGGTTCGGCGAGGATTGATTGGAAACCAGGCCAATCGCAACCCGTCGGTATAACTGGCCCCAAGGATCACCCGTATCGAATTAATTGCAAGGGCAACCGCTCGTTCTGCGATTTCGGCGCCTGTCTTGTGATCGCAGTTAGCGACCGATACCGTTGCCACCCAGGGATAGTTGCGGAACGTCTTGACTGCACTTGCATGCAGATCGCGCACAAGGTGCCTTGAGTCATCCTTTGTTGCGGCTCTTTCGCGGGGGAATCCATCCTTAACTGCTCGATCAACATAAGCAACGTGCGACCGCGCGCTTGCCTCAACGCTATCTTTGAACCATTGCCGCCGTGAACGAAAGAAAGATGCACGGCGCGAAAATGTCACCGGACCCACACTAAATTCATCGGGCCTTCCATTGCGAAACAGCACGCAAGGCAAGAAATGCTGACTAGCAGCCAGCGACTCTCTACATTGCGCGCTTACATCTTCAAGAATTGCTTCAACGGTCGCGCAATCCAAGTCCCGTTTTTCAGTGAGCACTCTTAGAACGAATGCGTCGACCACCTTCTTTCTGGTCTTTGCTGGATCAATACGATCGGACAGGTCGGGCGCATATTCAAACACTAGGCTCGTCACTCGGCTCAAGCGCTGCGACGCTTCGCGTCCGCAGATCAGGTGGCCCCGGCCGCTTGGATGCGGAATCATGGCTAAAGCATCCTCCTTTCGCTTCGCCATAAGCTTCATTACCTGCTTCGGCGGCATCCGAGCGAATCTGATCAACTGCCGACAGACAAACTCGAATTCGCGCAGAGCTTTTCGAACAATCTGGCTCCGTGGAATCTGGGACGCCCTACGAGAATCTCGTGGAGTGCGGGTTACTTCGCCCATTCAAGCTCACGGAGAATGAAGCCGATAGCGTGGATGGCAAATTCAGCATCCTCGTCCGTTGGAATTCGATAACCCTTGGCCTCTTGCACATTAGCCTTACCGCGGGGGTGGAGCAATCGGATTGCCTCTGCAGCATCGCGGGCGGCAGCTTTCTCGAAAGGAGGCTTTCCCAAAGCCTTGCAAACGTCGTCGAGGTCTTTCGATAATATGTCTTGCGGAGCACCCTTTTGCGCCAGCCACCTAGACAGAACAACGGTTGCCGCGTTCCGGCAATGATCCACCACCGATATCGGCGTCTCGCGAAATGCCACATCGACTATTCGTTCCAGCGCTCTATCGACAGCTTGTCTTGCTTCTTGGGAAACCTCAGAGTAATTCAGTTGCGGAATGATTCCGTAGGCCGTCATCGCCTTTAGTGTGACCAGTACGTCATCCCCAAGTACAAGCTCTGTTTGGACGACGCGCCACAGCGAAATCGACTGCCGGTGGCCAATAGCCAGCTTCATTCCAAGCCCTCGATCCGGACGGTTGGCGAACGACTGACATGGCGAATAGGTGAGCAAAGTTATGTTCAACCCACCGCTCGCCGCGACCTGCCGTGCTCCTTCGTGATCGAATGGATGAGCGCGAACGGGCCACGTGCGCTTTGGCTGTCCGGAATATGGCTCATACAAACGTCCACGCCGGATGCGGGTTACTGGATCGAACATGTCCTCCCTGAATATCCAGGCAAGCGCCGTTTGCGGCACACCTCGTGCAAGATCATCCCCTTCGGCCTGTGACTCGATCAGCTTTGCTTGGCTAAGGGTTGGGCTGGGCCACACCGGGTAACTCGGCACACCCAATCCTTCATAGACATGCCCGGTATTTTCGTCGAAGCCGATAAGCATGTTCGTTCAGCCGGAAAACGCGGCGCCCAAAATTGACTGCCGGAGCGCCTGCGCGCGCTTGAGATTGGTTTCGACTTCGGCCTCTGATTCACGGGCAATGGAGAGCAGGCGGTCGACTTCGGCGACGATGCGGTGTTGTTCCGGCAACGGTGGGACAGGAAATTCGACGGTAGATAGGCGCCCAAGGCTCAAGTGGGCAATATTCGTCGTGATGTTGCTTTCATCTACAAACCGACCAGCATGCATGTAGTGACGGAAGACAATTAAAGCGAATTCTGGCAACACGCAACGATATGCCTGAAAGCGGATCAACGTATTTGTAAAGCAGACACCAGATATTTCTCCGCGATACATTGCCGGGCGGCCGAGCAGTTCAGGGCTTTGCCCCTCATTCAGCAGAATGTCTCCCGCGTGCAAAGCAAACCGCTCAAAGTCTGCTTCTGAAAAGTCCATTTCCATTACATCCGAGAGATCGATCCGATCCTCGAAGACATTCTGGACGCGCAAATAGGGGCGCATGTTCGCACCGCTGTGATACTTGGGAGCCCGCTGCCGACCTAGTTGTAACCTTCCCAACTCCTCGACGCTTGCCCACGCCCAACCAATCGGCAATTCAGAGAGTCCGGCAGTCTTCGGCGCAATTGCATCGGTCTTTTTTCCTTTTCCGATTCTATGCGCTTGGCGCTCCTGGATCATTCCTGCGAGCAGTTGGGCGCCGGTTTCGTAGTTGCGGCCTTCACGACGGGCGTGGTCGGCTTCGGTGGGGACGAGACGGCCTTCGACGGCGGCTTTGAGGATGGCAGCCTTGTAGCGCTTGAGGTTGGCCTTGACGCGCTTGAGGCCGGCGACGGCTTCGTCGAGGCGGGAGAACTGCTTTTCGATTTCGGCGACGATGCGATGCTGCTCGTCGAGATTTACGAGAGGAATTTCAAAGTCGAGCAGTGCATTGGTGTCGACTGAAGCGACGGTTGTGCCGTGCTTCGAACACTCTTTGAGAATACGTCTGCTTGCGCCGCGAACAGCATGGGCAACGTACTTCGGGGAGATGCCCGGCTTTGGGGTCAGCGCTTTCAAGTCTTGATTGATCGTAACCGCCAGCTTGGTAACCGCAACCGGAAATGTGTGCGCCAGGATGCCGCTGCGGGTGACGAACAATACCGAGCCCTCGGAAATCAAAGACACTCGCCCATCGGCGAGCGCGGTATTCGTTATGTGATCCTCGGACGAGACAATCTCGTCGACTTTCATGTCTTTTGGCGATACCCAAGGCACAGTTCCACCCGTCCAGTAAGCCGTATTTGCTTTTGATGGCGTATTGCCACCAGACCATGTACCAAGATCGCGAAGGCGAGTCACCGTGCCCTTGCTCATCACCCATACACCTCGTCATGGCTGCCAATATCGATCAGCAGAATCTCGTGCGCTGTGATTTGCAGTGTCAGTACGAGGCGGAAACTGTAGGTGATGCTCACCGCCTGCAGCCCTTGCAGCTTGCCGCCGAGGGCGTGCAGTTTCAGGCCGGGCTCGAAGGGGTCGGCGGCGAGTTGGGTGAGGGTTGCGGCGAGACGGGTACGCAGGTCGGGGTGGCGGCTCAGGAATTTTCGCGCACGGCGGTCGAAGGCGGCCGTGGTGACGATGGCCCAGGTCATTCGCCCGGCTGCTGCAGATGGCGCATGAGGGCTTCCACGCTGTCGTGGCGGGTAATGCGGCCGGCGGCGGCATCTTCCAGCGAGGCCTTGATACGCGCCAGCGCGGTTTCCTGCTGGGCTTCGAGCAGTTCCTGGTAGCTGTCTTCGGTCAGCACCACGTACTGCGGACGGTTGTTCTTGACCACATGCACCGGGCCTTGGGCGAGGGCGTCATCGACGGCGGCCATGCCGCGACGCTTGATTTCCTGGGCGGGAACGATGTTCATACTAAGCTCCTATACTTGATTTGGTACCCATTACAGCACTAATATGGGTATATATCAATCCGCTCACGCCACCAACTCCCGATTCAATTCCTCAATCACCTTCGGCAGTTGCTCGCCGAAAAGCTGATGCACGCGGCCGAGGCCGCCTTCGGTGTTGAAGGGCGCGTATTCGAAGTCGTCGATGGCGATGCCGAGGTTGGCGGCGATGTGGTCGCGGATCATTTCAAGCCAGTGTTGTTGTTCGGGGGTAAAAGGCTCTGGATTCCCGCTTTCGCGGGAATGACGGGTGGTCTGCGCCAGCCAGGCCTTGAAGTTGGCGGCGACGCGTTCGGGGTAGGGGACGAGTTCGTTTTCCTGATGCATGGCAAAGCGCACGAGGCTGACGAGGTCGGTGAGGATACGCGCCGTGCCGCCACCGCCGACTTTTGATTTGTCGAGCGTGGCGTAGGCTTGCCAGAGCGCCGATTCGGTCAGCAGATACGGCGGCGCGTGCAGGGTGTCGGCC
The DNA here is from genome assembly GCA_030680805.1 of Sulfuritalea sp. Classification (GTDB taxonomy): domain Bacteria; phylum Pseudomonadota; class Gammaproteobacteria; order Burkholderiales; family Rhodocyclaceae; genus Sulfuritalea. The sequence goes on from JAUXUK010000003.1 coordinate 15,932, forward strand.
AGGGCCTTGATGTCGTCGAACTTGAGCGGGGCTTTGACCGGGCGGTTGTAGAGGATTTGCAGGGCAGTGATTTCGTCTTTGTGCTGAGCGATGAAGGCTTCAAAGGTTTGGATGAGGCTTTTGGCGCGTTCGGTGGCGGCGGCGGAGAAGCCGGCTTCGATAAGGGTGTCTTGGGTGACGATGTCGATGATCTGGTCGGCTTGTTGGCGGAGTTGGAGGAGGAGGTTGCGTAGGGCGGGGTTGGCTAGGGGTTTTACGGCTTCGACGAGGGCGGACTGGATTCCGGCGTTCGCCGGAATGACGGTGGTGGGATCGGTGCGCAGGGCGTTGACGATGTTGCGGGCGAGGCTCTTGAGGTCGTGGCCGCCGCTGGCTTCGATGACTTTGGCCTTGTCGGTGTCGTTGAGGTCGCGCTCCAGGCGGGCCAGTCTTGCGGCGACGGACGAGAGGACTTCGGGTTCGACGTTGCCCAGCGCTACGGCTTGCAGCAGCTTGTCGAAGGGCACGGCTTTCTTCGTGTCCATCGGCCGGCTGTCGGTCTTGTCGCGCTCGCAGACGCCGACCGCGTCGACGATGACGAAATGGTCCTTGACCACGTGCTCGCCGGGATTCACCGCGCGCAGGTCGGCGCGCTCGATGATGCGCACGCCGCGGCCCTTCATCTGCTCGAAGAAGCTGCGGCTTTTCACGCTGCGCAGGAAGACGACGATTTCGACGGGCTTGATGTCGGTGCCGGTGGCAACCATGTCCACGGTGACGGCGATGCGCGGGTAGTAGCTGCTGCGGAAGGCGCGGATCAGGTTTTCCGGGGTGTCGCCAGTGCTGCGGTAGGTGATCTTCTGCGCGAACTCGTTGCCGCGGCCGAATTCCTCGCGGATGATCTGGACGATGGCTTCGGCGTGGTTGTCGTCCTTGGCGAAGACCAGGGTCTTGGGCAGCTCGGTGCGTTGAGGGAACATCTCGGCCTGCCAGCGGTCGCGGAAGGTTTGCACCACAGTGCGGATCTGGTCGGGTGTCTGCACCGCGCGGTCGAGTTCGGCGGGGTCGTAGTCGAAATCCTCGTCGAGCTGCCAGTCGCTGCGGCGGCGCGTGTCGCGTTCCATCACCTGTACCCAGTAGCCGGCCTCGACCTTGCTGCCGGCTTCGGTGACTTCGGTGCGGATGCGATAGACGTCGTAATTGACATTGACGCCATCGGCCACCGCCTGCTCGTGGCCGTATTCCATGACCAGGTTCTGGTTGAAGAAGCCGAAGGTCTGCTTGTTCGGCGTGGCGGTGAGGCCGATGAGATACGCGTCGAAGTAGTCGAGCACCTGGCGCCACAGCTTGTAGATCGAACGATGGGCTTCGTCGGTGACGACGATGTCGAAGCTCTCGATCGGGATGGCCGGGTTGTAATCGATCGGCGGCGCGTCGGCGAACAGCGATTCGACGCCCTCCGCGGAATGCTCGTCTTCCTCCTCGGGCAGCTCGCGGCCCTTGAGCATCGAGTACATGCGCTGGATGGTGCAGATGACGACGCGGGCGCTCTTGTCGAGGTTGTTGCTGGTCAGGTGCTGGACGATGTATTCCTCGCCGAACTTGAAGTTGTTGTAGGGCGAGAGGTATTGGTCGAATTCCTTCTTGGTCTGGCGGCCGAGGTTGCCGCGATCGACGAGGAACAGCACGCGCCGCGCGCCGCCGAACTTGATCAGGCGGTAGATGAAGCTGATGGAGGTGAAGGTCTTGCCGCTGCCGGTGGCCATCTGGATCAGCGCGCGCGGCTTGTTGGCTTTGATGCTGGCTTCGAGGTTTTTCACCGCTGTAACCTGTGCGGGCCAGAGGCCGTCCTCGATCAGCACGGGTAGCTCGCGCATGCGAGCCAGAAAAGTCGGCGCTGGCGATGCGGCGATATTGGGGCCGGTGGCGCTTTCCCGGATGTAGCGCAGCCACTCACCGAGCATCTCGGGCGTGTGGAAGGCGAAGACAGGACGGGCGCGCGGCTCGGGATCGAGGCCGTTGGTGAAGTGGGTTTCGATGCCGGTCGATTCGTAGAGGAAGGGCAGCGGCCGGCGCCAGGCCGGAAGGCTGGCGGGCAGGCCTTGCGCGTAGCGGCCCGACTGGAACTCGACGCCGGAGAGCGTGGCGCCCTGCTTCTTGGCTTCGATGACCCCGGCGGCCTTGCCTTCCACATAGAGCAGGTAGTCGGCGAAGCCGAAACCGGTTTCGAGCGGAAATTCGCGGATGGCGACGCCGCGCGCGGCGTGGATGTTGGCATCAGCCAGATCGCAAACACGCCAGCCGGCTGCGGCGAGCAGCCGGTCGATTTCCTGCCGGGCTTGTTGTTCCGGTTGCGCCACGCTCTCCCCTGCTCCGCCCATGGGTCAATGACAACGGCAATGCTAGCACGGCTGGAGTGCCTCGCCCCGGGCGAAGACGCGCCAGGCAAACTTGGTCTACCATGGCCGTCTGACCTCTACCGCGACAGGAAAAATCATGCGCTTCCACCTCACCCGCCTAAACATCGTTGCCGCGTTTGCTGTGCTGGCCATTCTTTGCGGCCATGCCGGTGCGAGCTTTGCCGCCTCTGTGGAAGAGCAGCGCGGCGAAATCCGCAAGATGCGCCAGCAAACCCTCACGCATCTTTACAAGGTGCATCCGGCGGCCAGGGCGCACATCCAGAAGGCGGCGGGCTATGCGGTATTCAGCAACGTCGGCATCAACCTGATTTTCCTTTCGGCGGCCGGCGGTTCGGGCGTGGCCCATGACAACAAGACCGGCCGCGATGTCTTCATGAAAATGATTTCGGGCGGCGTGGGCATCGGCCTCGGCGTCAAGGACTTCCGTGGCGTCTTTGTCTTCTCCAATCCGGATGGATTGAAGACATTCATCAACAGCGGCTGGGAAGCCAGCGCGCAGGCGGATGCGGCGGCCAAGGCGGGCTCGAAAGGCGGCGCGGCGGCGGGCGCGATTACGGTGGCGCCCGGCGTGGACCTTTATCAACTCACGGAAAACGGGCTGGCCCTGCAAGCGACCATTCAGGGGACCAAGTATTACAAGAACGACGACCTGAACTAGGCGAGGCTGGGCCGGAAGGCAAAAAGCCCCTCGGCGCTTCCGCCAGAAGGGCTTTCTGCTTGCTCTTTAGCAGTACTTGTAATGCGCCCGCAAGCTGACACTCAAATCGGCGCTGCCCTTTGGGGCTTGAGTCCGGAAGACTCGAGGTAGAACGGTGAAACGCTAGGTCAAGGATAGGCTTTCAGCGCTAAGTTCCTCCTGAGTTTGCCCTCAAGTCGAACGCGAATTCACTGTATGCCTCGGCGCGCGCAATGTCAAATCCTGTCGTCGCCGATTGGGAGTACCATCGGTCCCGGCCTGCCAGTGTCCGACCAGGATGGCAGATCCGGGTGGCTTATTTCCGATTCGACCGCCTTGCAGACTTGGTCGTGTGTGAGGCCCACCCTCGCACTTCAGGGAGAACTCACATGGCCAAGGGTCAGATGCGCAGCAATCGCGAACAGAAAAAACCCAAGAAGGACAAGACCAAGCCCGCAGTGCCCGCCTTGCCGTTCGGCGGCGCCAAGGGAAATTCGTCCATCCCCACCCCGATCAAGAAATAGCCGCCCCCGGGCGGTCCGCCGTCACGGGATCAGCGACTGGCACAGGTCGTGGATGGCGCGGGCGGTGACGAAATGCTCGTCGAGATAGGGGTTGTATTCGACGATTTCCACGGCCAGCAATTTCTCGTCGCCATGCGCCAGCGCCAGCGCATCGGTCATGTCCGCCCGCAGCAGACCACCGGGCACCGGCGTGCCGACGCCCGGCCCCTCGACGGGATCGAGCGCATCCAGGTCGATGCTGATGCCATAGCCGCGGGTGTGTTCGCCGACCCGCTGCAGTGCCTCGGCAAACACTTCGGACAGACCACGCCGCCGGACTTCGTGCATGAAATAGACACGCACGCCGAGCTGCTTCAGCAGCGCGGCCTCTTCCGATTCGAAACTGCGCACCCCGATCAGGCAGATATCCTCGGGCAGGAGCTTGGGACCGGCGCCGGCCACGCCGGTCAGGCGTGCATCGCCGTGGCCGAGCAGGCTGGCCAGCGGCATGCCGTGAACATGCCGGGTCGCACTGGTGGCCACGGTGTGGCTGTCCATGTGGGCGTCGATCCAGACCAGGCCGAGCCGCGCCTGCGCGCCTAGTGTCCGCTTGACGCCTGACCAGGTGCCGATGGCGCAGGAATGATCGCCGCCGATCACCAGCGGAAAGTCGCCCTGCGCCAGATGCCGGCCGACGCTGTCCGCCAGTCGCTCCGCCACTCCCTGCACGACGTCGATCGGGTCGGCGGGAACCGGTTGCGGCGCGCGCACCGGCTCGTCCCAGTGCAGGCCGTCGTCGACCGCTTCGAGGTCGGACAGGAAGCGCAGCGCGCGCACCACTTCCGCTGCGTCCTGACACGCCGGATCGCCGGCTCCGTAGCCGCTGGCAACGCCTATCACCGCGATTCTGCGTGCGACCAATTTCCCTGCCTCCATGCCGACCGATCTGTAGTCTAATGTGGCCCCGCTCAAGACTCGCACCATGGCCCTCAAATCGACAATTTTCAAGGTGGAATTGCAGATCGCCGACCTCGATCGCAATTACTACCAGAACCACGCACTGACCGTTGCCCGCCATCCGTCGGAAACCGACGAGCGCATGATGGTGCGCGTGCTCGCCTTCGCCCTGTACGCGGATGAGGCGCTGAGCTTCGGCAAGGGCCTGTCGTCCGAAGACGAACCCGATCTGTGGGCCAGGGACCTGACCGGCGCCATAGAGCGCTGGATCGAAGTCGGCCTGCCCGAGGAAAGACGCATCCGCCGCGCCTGCGGACGTGCGCGGCAGGTCGTGGTGGTGACCTATGGCGGCCGCGTTGCCGACATGTGGTGGCAGCAGAACAAGGTCGCGCTGCAGAAGCAGGACAATCTCACCATCATCAACCTGGCGGCGGAGGATTCCCGCGCACTGGCGGCCCTCGCGGCGCGCGGCATGCAACTGCAATGCACGCTGCAGGAAGGTGAACTCTGGTTCATCGTCGACGGCGAGAACACGCGCGTCGCGCCGGAAATCAGGCTGGCGCCACCCGCGAAGTAGGCCGGGCCAGCGCGCGCAGGGCCGCGTCGATCCCGCCCTGCTCCAGTTGCACCGGCACCGCCAGCATCAGGTTCAGCGCCAACCCGAAATCCTCCACGGCCCAGCCTCCGGTGTCGCGGCAATCAGCGCTCGCGCCCAGCCGTTCGCGTATGGGACGCAAATCATCGGCATAGCCGATCACCGGCTTGCCCAGCGCCAGGGCGTAGCCAACCTCGACGCAGGTTCCCGAATCCGGCTCGCTGCCGCGAAACGGATTGAGGTTGGCCAGCACCGCGTCGGCTTCGCCGATCAGCCTCAGGTTGTTGCGGTAGATGGCGGCGGCAGTGGCCTGCCTGCCATCGAGCGGGATCAGGGCTTCGTGGCCTTCCCGGCGGCACCGCGCGCGTACATCCTCCGCCCATTGCAGCGCGTCCGGACGAAACACGTCGGGCCCCGCCAGGTAAAGCTTCACGCGCCGGTCTTCAAAGCATTTCATCCTGACCGAGCAGGATCAGTTCCTGGATGTTCTTCGGCGTGCCGGGCAGTTGCGCGATATGCACCGCCGTCAGGCCATCCACGCGCATGATTTCCATGTCGGCGCCGACCGCCAGCAGCAGTTCCACCGGCCCGGCCTGGCCGTGGAGGATCGCCGTGATCAGCGGCGTGTTGCCATCCTCGTCCTGCGCATCGATTTCGCAACCGGCGCTCACCAGCGTCGCCGCGATGCTGGCATGGCCGCCGGCGGCGGCCGCATGCAAGGCGCGTTCGCGCCGCGGGCCGAGCACTTCGAGATGGGTGCCGGCCTCGGTCATCACGCGCACCGCCGCAACGCAGCCCAGCTTGGCCGCCACATACAGCGGCGGCCCTTCGCGGGCGAGCAGCGCTTCGGTCAGGCTGACATTGACCCAGTCGGCGGGGGAAAGGTCCATGGTCGGTCGATCAGGCTAGATTCTTGGCAAGAAAGGCCAGGGTGCGTTCCCAGGCCAGCGTGGCGCAGCCCGCATCGTAGACCTCGGGACGCCGCTCGTTGAAGAAGGCATGGTCGGCATCATAGCGGTAGATCTCGGGCGTCGCGCCCTTCGCGCGCATCGCGGCTTCGAGGGCATCGACTGCGGCCGGCGCGCACCAGTCGTCCTTGCCGCCGAAATGCCCCTGGAACGGAATGCGGATATCGCGAGGGTCGGCAAATTCCTTCGGCGGAATGCCGTAGAAGCACACCGCGGCGGCGAGCTTGGGCACATGCACGGCGGCGGCGATGGTCAGCGCGCCGCCCATGCAAAAGCCCATGGCCGCCACCTTGCCGCCGCCCATGCCACACAGATGGTCGACCGCGCCGCGAATATCCTGGTGTGTCGCGCCGGGAAAATCGAGGCCGTTCATCAGATGGCTGGCTTCATCGGGCTTCTGGGTAACCCGGCCCTGGAACAGGTCGGGCGCCAGCGCGTTGAAGCCGGCGCGGCCAAAGCGATCGGCGATGCCGCAGATCTGCTCGTTGAGCCCCCACCACTCCTGGATCACCACCACGCCCGGGGCGCCCTGCCCGGCGTTGGCCAGATAGCCGCGACAGACGCTGCCGTCCGGTCGCTTGAAGTCGATCATTTGTCCCATGGCTACTCCTCGGCTGATGCAGGGATGGTAATTTACCGGAATTCAGCGGGCATCGACGAGCGGAGGCCTCTCGTATAATGCCTCTCCTTGCGCTCGTCCATCCGTGCGGGTGGATGCACAGAGACAGGACAAGGTTGCGACCAACGATCTGCTGCGCGACTAAACACACAATGCAACACGCCGAGGAGGCAAATACATGGGAACGATGCAGAGACTGTTCAGCTTGATGGCGGAGAAGAAGGCCTCGGACCTTTTTCTCTCGGTCGGTGCTCCGATCACCATCAAACTGCTGGGCAATTCGGTGCCGATCAATCCTGCCATCCTCGATCCAGCGACAGTGAAGAACCTGCTCGCTGAAGTCCTCAACGCGGAACAACTGGCGGAGTTCGAACGCGAGAAGGAACTGCAGACCCGCGTCGTGGCGCCGGACGTGGGAGTTTTTCGCCTCTCGTGTTTCTTCCAGCGCGGCACGCCGGCCATGGTAGCGCGCTACATTCCGGTGGACATCCCCAACTTCGATTCCCTCGGGCTGCCGCCGATCCTGAAAGACGTGATCATGGAAAAGCGCGGGCTGATCCTGATGGTCGGCGCCACCGGTTCCGGCAAGTCAACGACGCTGACGTCGATGATCGACCACCGCAACGAGCACGCCTCGGGCCACATCCTGACGCTGGAAGATCCGCTCGAGTTCCTGTTCAAGAACAAGAAGTCCATCGTCAATCAGCGCGAAGTCGGCACCGACACCAAGGCCTACCAGATTGCACTGAAGAATGCCTTGCGCCAGGCGCCGGACGTGATCTTCATCGGCGAAATCCGCGACAAGGACACCATGAGCCAGGCCATTGCCTACGCCCAGTCCGGCCACCTGTGCATGGCCACGCTGCACGCCAACAACAGCTATCACGCGATGAGCCGGATCATCAGCTTTTATCCGCTGGAAAACCGCCCGTCGCTGCTCGCCGACCTGTCGGTCACGCTCAAGTGCGTGATCTCCCAGCGCCTGGTCAAGACGCCCAGCGGCGGCCGCGTGGCGGTGGTGGAAGTGCTGCTCAACTCGCGGCACATTGCCGAGCTGATTGAAAAGGGCGACCTCGCCGAGATCAAGGACGCCATGGAAAACAGCATGGTGCCCGGCAGCCAGACCTTCGAGCAGGGACTGTTCCAACTCTACAAGAGCGGCGCCATCTCGCTCGACGAAGCGCTGGCCAACGCCGACTCGGCCAACAACCTGCAGCAGGTGATCAACAATGCGGCGACGGTGGTGCCCGGCAGCGCCGGGGCGCCGGCCGCAGCCCCCGCAAAAGCTCCGGCGGAAGGCGACAAGCCAGCCGCGCCCGACTACACCAAGTCGGCCGCGCCCGGATCCTTCAGCGACTTCAAACTGGACATGGACAGCTGATGCCGGTGCTCGAAAAGGCGCGGGCACTGATCGCCCGCCCTTCGATCACCCCCGAGGATGCCGGCTGCCTCGATCTGATCGCTTTCTGGCTGATGCCGCTGGGCTTCAGCATCGAGCGCATCGATACCGGCGGCGTATCGAATCTCTGGGCGCGCCGCGGAACCACCGGCCGCGTGATCTGCTTCGCCGGCCACACCGACGTGGTGCCCACCGGCCCGCTCGAGCAATGGACGTCGCCGCCCTTCGAACCGACGGTACGCGACGGCTATCTCTACGGTCGCGGCGCGGCCGACATGAAAAGCTCCATCGCCGCCTGCGTCGTCGCCATGGAACGCCTTGCCAATCGCCGTCCCACGAGCGCCGAGTTTTCCCTGGCCCTGCTGCTCACCTCCGACGAGGAAGGCGATGCGGTGGACGGCACGGTACGCGTGGTGGAAGCGCTGCGGGCGCGCAATGAAGCCATCGACTACTGCATCGTCGGCGAACCCACCTGCGTCAGCCGGCTCGGCGACACCATGAAGAACGGCCGCCGCGGTTCGCTCTCGGCCAGCCTCGTCATCAAGGGCGTGCAAGGCCATGTTGCCTATCCGCACTTGGTGAAGAACCCGGTGCACCTCGCGGCCCCTGCACTGGCGGAACTTGCCGCCACCACCTGGGACAACGGCAACGAACATTTCCCGCCCACCAGCTTTCAGATTTCCAACGCCCACGCCGGCACCGGCGCCGGCAATGTGGTGCCCGGCACATTCGAAATCTCCTTCAATTTCCGCTTCTCGACCGCCAGCACGGTGGAAGGGCTGCAGTCCCGCGTGCATGCCCTGCTCGACCGCCACGGGTTCGAATACGACATCCGCTGGACGCTGGGCGCGAAGCCTTTCCTGACGCCGCGCGGCGAGCTCTGCGCGGCGCTGACCGATGCAATCGCCACCGAGCTTGGCATTGCCGCCGAACTATCGACCACCGGCGGCACCTCGGATGGCCGCTTCATCGCCGACATCTGCCCGCAACTGGTGGAGTTCGGCCCGATCAACGCCAGCATCCACAAGATCGACGAATGCATCGCCGTCGCCGATCTCGAACCGCTGGCGCGCATCTACGAACTGACTTTCGAGCGCCTGCTTTTCTCCCGCGCCTCCCCCAATGACAAGAAAGCAATTTAATCGCCCCCACCCCCCAACCCCCGCCCGGGCGGGGGTGACTGTCAGCTCGCTGCGCTCGACGGGCGCTGGTCGCTTCGTCCGCCGCGCCGGAGGCCCTTCACGCTCATGATCAACAGCGCCACCGATGAACTCGTCACCGTCCGCGACTGGCTGCGCTGGGCGGTCAGCCGCTTCAACGAGAGCGGACTGTCCTACGGCCACGGCACCGAAAATGCCTGGGACGAGGCCGTCTGGCTGGTGCTCGCCACGCTGCATCTGCCGCACGACACGCTCGAACCCTGGCTCGACGCCCACCTGACCAGGAGCGAACGCCTGGGGCTGCTCAACAACCTGCAGCAGCGCGTGGTGCATCGCATGCCCACCGCCTACCTGGTGCAGGAAGCCTGGCTCGGGCCCTTCCGCTTTTATGTGGACCAGCGCGTCATCATCCCGCGCTCCTACTTCGCCGAGCTGCTGCAAAACGGCTTCGCGCCGTGGATCGAGGACCCCGACTCCGTCGGCGCGGCGCTCGACCTGTGCACCGGCTCGGGCTGCCTCGCGATCCTGATGGCCCATGCCTTCCCCAATGCCGGCGTCGATGCCATCGACATCTCGGCCGACGCCCTCGTGGTGGCCTGCCGCAACATCGCCGACTACCAGCTCGACGACCGCGTGCATGCCATCGAGTCCGACCTGTTCGCCGCCGTGAAGGGCAAGCGCTACGACCTGATCCTGAGCAACCCGCCCTACGTCACCAGCGAGGCCATGGCCGCCCTGCCCGCCGAGTACCGCCACGAACCCGCGCTGGCGCTGGCCGCCGGCGCCGACGGCCTCGACGTGGTGCGCCGCATCCTTGCCGCAGCCCGCGAACACCTCAACCCCGGCGGCCTGCTCGCCATCGAAGTCGGCCACAACCAGCACCTGGTCGAAGCCGCCTTTCCCGACTTGCCCATGGTCTGGCTCGATACCGAGCACGCCGAGGGCAAGGTTTTCCTCGTCACCCGTGAGGACCTTCCCGCATCATGACCACCATCACCTTCATCCTCAAGGACGGCACCCGCCAGTCGATCGACGCCAATGGCGAAGAGAACCTGATGCAGGTAGCGACCTTCAACAACGTGCGCGGCATCGAAGGCGCCTGCGGCGGCTTTTGCTCCTGCGCCACCTGCCATGTCCATGTCGAGGGCAGCCACGCCCTGCCGCCGATCGCGGCGGACGAGGAAAGCATGCTGGCGGGCACCGCCGCCAAGCGCGACAGGAACAGCCGCCTCGCCTGCCAGATAAAGATCACGCCGGCAATCGACGGCCTCGTCGTGCGCATGCCCGACCGGCAATAAGGCCGCGCCTTACCCGCCGCGCCAACGCGGGCCAGGCTTTCCCGGCCGCTCGCACTTGCCCAGCCAGCAACTCACCAGAAACGCCGCGCGAGCGTCGCCACCGGCGCGCATCAAGACCGCATAGGCCAGTTCGTCGGCCTCGATTTCCTGTTGGGCCGGCTTTTCCCACAGCGCGGTGACGCCGCTGCCCGGCACGCCCCGATGCTGCAGGGACACATGCGCCATCTCATGCGCCACCACCGCACGCGCCAGCACCTCGTCCGCGCACAGGCGAGACGGCCGCAGCCGGATCGTGCCGCCGGGCGACGCATCACCCAGCGTGCTCTCCCCCTTGCGAAAACCGCGGCCATCTGCCAATTCCTCATCCAGACGCAGATACACGTCCGGCCGGTGGCCCAGCGCGGCAAAGGCCGGCCGCAAGTTCGCCGCATGCGCCTCCATGCGCGCCAGGCACGCGGCCAACTCGGGCCCTGGCGGCGCCGTGGCGCAAGCGCCGAGCAGGATGGATAAGATAATCACCACGCGAGTCATGCAGCGAGTATCGCCGATTTGCATCAGTCGCGCCGCACAAACCGGGCTACGGCCGCAGTCTTGCCAACGGCATGAAACGTCGCTATCCTCGCCGGCATCCGGTGGGTGGCCACCGCTGCCGCGCAGGGAGACCCGCAGTGCCCGCCAAGGAACTTTGATTCAACCGGTGAATGCAACAGATTGGCTGAATCGTTCAGCGGGCGTTTCGATAGTCGTTCGTCTCGCTACTCGAAGGAGAGTTCATGTCATATCAGATCCTTCAAGGAAAGCGCGTGCTTATCACGCACGCCGACGCGTTCATGGGGCCGGTCTTGTGCGAGGTATTCGCGAATCACGGTGCCACGGTTATCCCGAATAGCGACCCTCTCATGCGTGCTGATGCGCCGATCGCCATCGTTGCCGAGGCCGGGCACGTAGATATCCTCGTTGCCAACTTGGCGATACCTGCACCGACCACAGCAGCCGCGGAAGTGTCAGACGAGGAGTGGAATGACACATTCGCTGCCCTTGTTCATCCCCTGCAACGACTGTTCCGCGCAGTCTTGCCATCGATGATCGAGCGACGCTCGGGCAAGATTCTCGTCATGGGCAGCGCATCAGCACTTCGTGGGATGAAGCGCACCTCGACCTACAGCGCTGCCCGTGGTGCCCAACTCGCCTACGTGCAGGCCGTCGGCGTGGAGGTGGCCCCGCACAATGTTCAAGTGAACGCAATCGCGCAGAACTTCGTTGATAACCCAACCTACTTTCCACCGGAGGTCCAGAGCAATCCAAGGTTTCAGGAGCGCCTGAAGCGTGAGGTTCCACTTGGACGCCTCGTAGGAGCAAGAGAAGATGCTGAGTTTGCTGCTTACCTTTGTAGCGAACCTGCAAGTTGCTTTGTCGGGCAAATCTTTCCCGTTTGCGGCGGCTGGGTGGTGCGCTAATGCAATCAGCACCCAACCCGACGCTCGACGCCGTTCGCTCCGCTCTCTGGACGCTGCGCGATAAATGCCGCGCAGCGCTGGTGACCTCCACGTAAGGCGGCCTACAATTCAGTCGCAAGTAGGGGTTCACCGGCATTCAACCAGCCAACGTGCTCAACCAATAGGAGACACAGCAATGTTCAGCCACGTAATGCTCGGAACCAATGACATCGAGCGCTCAAAGCGGTTCTATGACGCCGTTCTCGGCGTTCTTGGCGGGGGACAGGCGCTGCGGAATCAGAACAGTACGGGACAAACCCGCCTCTTCTACCGGCATGATGGCAGTACGTTCTGTGTCAGCGAACCTATCGACGGTGAGCCAGCAACATTCGCCAATGGCGGCACCATCGGCTTCAAATGCCAATCGCCGGAGCAGGTTCAGCAGTTTCATGACGTCGCTGTTGCTCAAGGCGGCACTTCGATTGAGGAGCCGCCAGGTCTGCGTGAAGGCCAGCTTGGCGCGCTGTACCTGGCGTACGTGCGGGACCCGGATGGCAACAAGCTCTGCGCCCTTTATCGGCCAACGTAGGAATCCGCTCGCTTCAATACGGGCCGCGCCGCTTCGCAGACGTGCCGCCTGACTTGTCGGTCAACCGGAGGCGCCGCGACAGGCCACCTTGCCCCGGTTACCTCGACGTTGAAGCTGTAGAAAAGTCCCAATTCAAGCGCCTTCCGGCGCAAAAATAGCGCGGCTTCGACCGCGCCTTTTTGTATCCGTATCAGATTCGCCGTATCGCCAGCGCCGACTTTTCGCGTAGCGCGCCGCCGCGTCACCCTTGTTTCTGCTGCCCATGCCGATGATGCGCCAGCTTCTCGATGTTGCGCGCCAGGCAGAAGCGCTTCCACTGCCCATCGACCGTCCTTTTCCCGCGCAAGGTGAAGCGGTCCAACCCCGTGTTGTACTCAGGGGGTGCCCGGCGCCACCCAGGCAAATCCGACGCGCATGTAGTCGGCACCCTCTTCGATCAGTTCCATCAGCCGTACGTGACGGGTATGTTCTCCGGCCATGATTTCGTAGAGTTCGCCGATCCAGATGTTCTGCCGTTCGATCAGCATCACCGGACGGTCGTGCGCCTTGACGCCATCCGGCAGCAACAGCGCGCGCAGATAGGAGTATTTGAAGCCGCCGCTCGACGTCTCCCAGTTCGCCAACTGGTGGGTCTCGTTGCCGATCACGCGCAGGTGCGTGGCGATCGGGCGCTTGGACATGATCCACAGGCCGCAGCGCATGCGACCGAATTCGGAGGCTTCGACGCTGCGAATGATGCCGACCCACCACGGTGACGCCTCGCTGTCACGACCACCGCACAGAACGCCCGGCTCTGCCCAGGCGCCCAGACGTTGCGGAATTTCGACGCCGAGCCCCCATTCGCTGCGATCACGCGTGGTCCAGACCTCCGGCTCCGAATCCGGCGCTTCCGCCGTGAGTTGTACATCCGAGCGTTTTCGCTGCTCGACGTTAAGGTTGTCGTCAATCGCCGCTCCCGATCCCGCATCCAGTGTCGTCACGCACGGGGAGATCGCCGTAAAACCGTGGATGATCGTGACCGGCGCGGTCACGACCGTACGCGGGAAGCGACGCTGCGGAGGATTCGGCCCGAGATAGACAAGCAGGTGGCGAATCACGCTGAAGATTTGCGCCTGCGAGAACTCCGGGCCGAAGCGGGCCTCTTCGGCGAGCAGGTCCTTCTCCACCAGCCCCCCGATTTCCTCCAGCTTCGGCAGGGCCGGCCCGCCGCCGAAAAAGCGCTTGGCAGGCGATGCCGCCTCGTCGGGGCGTCGTTGCCGGGGCGCTGCGCCCTCGGCCAGGTCGAGCACGAAATTGCAGTCGGCCGACGGCTCTGTCGACCACGCAAAGGAAACGGCAAAGCGTTCAAGTATGCGGCCGGCAAGCTCCACCTGTTCCGGCGGCAGTTCGTGCAGTGCGGCGAGGCTCATGGCCGCCATCCGTAGCAGCTCGGCGCGCACGGTCGAATGCACTTCGCGCTCGTGGACGACGATCGAGACATGATCGACTTCCATTTTCTCGGCATAAGCGAACAGCCGGCAGGGCGATTTCCAGAGTTCGGCGCCGGACCCGATATAGCGCAGCTGGCTCATCCTCTCGGCATGTTCGCCGGCGCGAATGGCGCGCGCAACGGCAATCGCGAGATGCTGGGTGAGCCGGGTCGCGCCGGATTCGCCTGCTTCGTGATCGACGACGCAACGCTCGTAGGCCGCGGCCACGGCGGACCAGTAGCCGTGAAGCGACTCATAGAGCGTGCGCTGCTCCTGATCCCGCTTGTGAATGTGTCGCAGATACTCCTGAAACACCTCTCCGACGACACGCCCGCCGCTCGACTCGATCTCGGCAACGATCAGGAAGCGGTCGTCGCACGCGAATCCGTCGGTTCCGGCGAGGGAATTGGCCCACCCTTCGACCTGGATGAGCGCCTCGACCGGACCTGGCTTTGGCTTTGACTCATCCAGTTTCTTCAGTATTTTGCGTGCGGCCGCGACCGAGTTCATCGGATGATCGGGCTTGTGCGAGAACAGCTTTCCAATTTCTAGCATCAGGCTTTCCTGTGCGGGCGATCCGGTCGCGCCATTCTAGCCTCATGCGACGAGGAGCCAGTCAGGACTCTATTTCGGTGGGAGGCTGATCTCGTCGCGGTGGCCGAAGCCCTTGCTGTTGTCGATGAAATAGAAGCGCTCGGGAACCAACCTGAACCAACACACTTTCGCCAGCGCCCTGGCGATGGCCGGCGGTATGCTCGCCAGCGGGCCGACGATGGGAAACTTTTCGCCGTAAAGCTTCTGGGCCCGCATTTCTTCTTCTCCATGCAGCTCGCTGACCCGCCCTTCGAGCTGGATGCCCTTGATCTGCGCCCAGTCGCGGTAGTCTTCCTGGATGGTCGCGGCGCAGCGGGCGTCCTGCGCGAGGTTGAGGCAGTGCCGGCTGGCGGGTGACGACAGGAAGATCAGCGAGCAGCCGTCGCCGGCATAGAACACGGCCGCCGCCCAGGGCCCTGCTTCACCCTGCGTGGCAAGGGTCATGACATGGTGGCCGGCGAGATAGTCGACCACCGGCTGCGGCACTATGACTGGCATCTGCGTGTCCTTCCGAAACGACCGTCAAAGTCGGCCATTATGCAACTCGCGCCCGTCGGCGTGAAACAGCAGCCTGACAAACGCCGCCAGGAGTGGAAGAATGTGCGTACCATGACGCTGGCAGCAAAACCCTGGAACAAGGATGAGAGCATGAAACTGGTTGTCGGAATCTCGGGCGCAAGCGGCGCCATCTACGGGCTGCGGATTCTGCACGTGCTGAAGCAGGTCGGGGTGGAGACGCACCTGGTGATGTCGGATTCGGCCAAGCGCACGATTGCCTACGAGACGGACTACACGATCGACGCCGTCAAGAGCCTGGCGACCCATGTGCATGACATCAACGACATCGGCGCCAGCATCGCCTCCGGCTCCTTCAGGCACAACGGCATGGTGATCGCACCGTGTTCGATCAAGACGCTGTCGGCCGTGGCCAATTGCTTTGCCACCAACCTGCTGATCCGCGCCGCCGATGTAACGCTGAAGGAACGGCGCCGGCTGGTGCTGATGGTGCGCGAAACGCCCCTGCACCTGGGCCACCTGCGGCTGATGACTCAGGTGGTCGAAGCCGGCGCCGTGCTGGTGCCGCCGATGCCGGCTTTTTATCATCAGCCGAAGACCCTCGACGACATCATCGACCAGTCGGTGAGCAAGGCGCTCGACATGTTCGACCTCGATGTGGAACTTGATCTGTTCAAGCGCTGGACGGGCACCGAGGAACGCGAGCGCGCCAAGTCGTAGCAAGGGGCGGCGCGTGACAGACGCACCGTACGCGCATTGATGCGGCGCGACATCGGCGACCGATGGACTCTGAATGATTGGAGCTCCAACACATTGCGCGATCAATTGTATATACTCCGGTAGGGTTTCTTGGCTGACTGGCGTGCGGCAGCGTCCGTACCCCAACGCGTCAGCCTTCTCGAAATCCTTCCGCCAAACCATGGTGATCGCCCAATGACCTATTTCGACGAAGCAACCGAGACGCTGCCGCGCGAACAGCTGGCCGACCTGCAGTTCAGCAAACTGCAAGCGATGATGGCGGAGCTGTGGAACCGGAACCGCTTCTATACCGACAAGTGGAAAGCCGCGGGCGTGCAGCCGTCTGACATCAAGTCGCTGGCCGACCTGACCCGGCTGCCCCTGACAAAAAAGAACGAACTGGTCGACGACCAGGCCGCCCACGGGCCGTTCGGCACCAACCTGACCTACCCGCAGGAAGCCTACGTCCGCATGCACCAGACCTCAGGGACCACCGGCGTGCCATTGAAGGTGATGGACACGCACGAGTCGTGGGACTGGTGGGGCCGCTGCTGGGGGCATGTGCTGGCCGGCGCCGGCATCACGGCCTCCGACCGCCTGTTCATGGCCTTCGCCTTCGGTCCCTTCATCGGCTTCTGGGCGGCCGTCGAAGGCGCGCGCAAGATCGGCGCCCTGATGATTCCGGGAGGCGGCCGCGATTCGCAGCAGCGCCTGGAATTGATGCGCGACGCCGGAGCCACCGTCCTGTGCTGCACGCCGAGCTATGCCCTGCGGCTGGCGGAGATTTCACGCGAAATCGGCTTCGACATCGGATCGATCCCGATGAAAGCCACGGTGCACGCCGGCGAACCCGGCGCCAACGTGCCGGCGACCAAGCAGCGCATCGAAGCGGAATGGACCGCCCAGTGTTTCGACCACGCCGGCGCCTCGGAAGTCGGCGCGCATTCCTTCGAATGCCGGGTCCAGCCCGGCGGCACGCACCTGATCGAAAGCGAATACATCGCCGAGGTGCTCAACCCGCTGACAGGCGAACCGGTTGCAACGGGTGAACGCGGCGAACTGGTGATCACCAACCTGGGACGCTGGGGCTTTCCGGTGATCCGCTATCGCACCGGCGACCTGGTGCGGATGAACCTCGACCGTTGCGACTGCGGGCGCACCTTCCTGCGATTCGAAGGCGGCATCCTGGGACGTGCCGACGACATGGTGACGGTGCGCGGCGTCAACGTCTTTCCGGCGGCCGTGGAAAACATCATCCGCGCGTTTTCCGAGGTTGATGAATTCCGCATCACCGTGAACAAGGTCAGGCAGATGGACGAGATGGACATCGAGGTGGAGTTGTGCGAAGGCGCCGACCCCGCGGTGATCCATGAAATCGCCATCAAGCTCGACTCCATGCTGGCCTTTCGCCCCCGCGTGCACCACGCGACCCGCCACTCCCTGCCGCGCTTCGACATGAAGGCCAAGCGCTTCCATGTGAAACACGACGAGCAAGGCACCGGCCCGGCCTGATAAAATCCCCACGCCGATTCCGGTTGTTTTGACGCACACTGACAAGACCATGCCCCCGACCGCCGCATCCAAGACCAAGCCCGAGATCAACTATGGAATGCTGCCGGAGCTTGTCGGCTACCAGTTGCGCATGGCGCAAATCGCCCTGTTCCGCGACTTCGCCCAGGGGCCGGGGGGGCTCGACGTCACGCCCGGCCTGTTCGGCGTGCTGGTGATCATCGAAGCCAACCCCGACCTGAAACAGAGCGACCTCGCCCGCGCCACCCACCTTGACCGCTCGACGGTGGTCACCGTCATCGACAACCTGGAACGGCGAGGCCTGGTCGACCGACGCGCATCGCCGCATGACCGGCGTTCGAACGCCCTGCGACTGACCGCCGAGGGGACCGCACTGCTGCGCAAGTTGAAGCGCCAGGTCAGCCAGCACGAAAAGCGCCTGCTGGGAAATTTCAGCGAGACCGAGCGCCAGGCGCTGTTCAAGCTCCTGCAAAAAGTATTCCCCGAGCACCGCTAAGCCCTGGCCTGCCGGCAGCCTGTCCGGCCGTTCTTTCGCCAAAATTGATGGACATCCAACAATTGGTATAGTATATTAACCATCATTGCCGAATTGACTTGATGGAGGCTGGGCCATGAGTGTCAGGACCAAGGTGGATCTCTTGTGCGCGCGCATGCACGATGCGCCGCAGTACCCCACGCAGGGCGCCGTGCTGTTCGTCGACCTGGAGCGCCGCGAAACCCGCAGCAAGTACCTGCCGGCGGACATCATGCGCAGCTTCCTCGGCGGCCGCGGCGCCAACATGGTGCTGCTCTACAACCTGCTGGACGAGGAAAAGGACGCCCTCGATCCCGAGGTGCCGCTGATCTTCGGCGCCGGCACCCTGACCGGCAGCATGCCCTCGGCCACGCGAGGCAACTTCACCAGCCGCTCGCCCGACAGCTACGCCTTTCTCGATGCCAGCGCGGGTGACTATTTTCCGGCCTTCACCAAGCGCCTCGGCTACGACCATATCGTGCTCTACGGCCTGGCCGCGCAATGGACCTTGCTGAAAATCGCCCATGAGTCGATCGAATTCCTCGACGCGACGCCGTATGTCGGGCTCGACAATCTGGATACCGCCGCCGCCGTCGAGCGCGATTTCCACTGCACCGAGCGCAAGGACATGGCGCTGGCGCGCATCACCACGGCCGGCGAGAACCTGGTGCTGTGCAGCGGCATCATGGGCGGCATCAAGTCGATCTGGGCGCGCGGCGGCGGCGGCGCCAAGATGGGCGCGCTGCGCCTGAAGGCCATCATGATCCAGGGCAAGCCCGCCGAGGCGCCGATGGTGAAAGAACTCAAGGCGCACAACAAGATCATCGGCCGCAAGATCACCTCGACCTCGGTGATCAAGAACGCCTTGAAGCAGGTGGGCACACCCTTCCTCTACAAGCCTTCGCGGGTCCTCGGCGCACTGGGCACGCTCAACAACCAGACCACCGCCTGGCATGAATCGCTCGATGCCGACAATTTCGATCCCTACCGGCCCGGCATGGACGGCTGTTTCAAGTGCCCGGTGCAATGCCGCAACCAGAACGACATGACGCCGGAAGGCAAAGGCGGCTGGGGTTCGGCCGCGCTGATGGGGCTCAAGGGCAATGCCAGCTACGACAAGGCCCAGGCCGACATCGACCACCACAAGCTGCGCACCTACAACGGCATCAAGGGCGACGGCCATTTCGACAAGTACGACAAGGGTGATGGCCCCGAATACGTGACGGTGGGCAAGTTCGGCCCGATGATCGGCCTGCGCGAGCCGGAGCAGGTGCTGCGCCTCAACAACATCCTCAACGACCTCGGCCTCGACTCGGCCTCGACCGGCAGTGCCATTTCCTGGGCCATGGAACTGTGGCAGCGCGGCATCATCGATGCCAGCCATACCGGCGGCCTCGACCTGTCCTGGGGCAACTACGAGACGATCGAAAAGCTGTTGTTCATGACCGCCAAACGCGAAGGCTTCGGCGACACCATCGCCGACTCGGCACGCGCGGTCGACAAGGGAAAGTACCCGGCGGCGGCGCTCGATTACCGCATGGCGGTGAAGGGCCTGTTTCAGTCCGACCCCCACGATTCGCGTATCCTCAAGGCCTTCGCCCTCGGCCTCTCGGTCGCCACGCGCGGCATGGATCATTTGCGCAATCGGGTCACGCTGGAAATCAACGCCCGCATCAACGACGATGCGGCGTTCAAGGCCCAGCTCTATGGCGGCACCGTGGCGCCCCAGCCGAACAGTTATGAGGGCAAGGAAGTGGCGGTGCGCCGTTGCGAAAACACCTTTGCCGTCGGCGACTCGATCGGCATGTGCCGCTTCAATACCAAACTGTTCAACTCGCCCACCCTGCCCGACTGCGGCGATTTCGCGATCCAGCTCAGCACGCTGACCGGGCAGCCGGTCAGCGCCGAGCAACTGGACGAGATCGGCCGCAACATCACGGGACTCGAACACCTGCTGAATTTCCGCCTCGGACTGCGCGCCAGGGACGACACCCTGCCCCGCCGCTGGTTCGACGAATCGATCGACACCGGTCCGTTCAAGGGCGAGAAGATCGACCGTACCCAGTTCGACGCCATGAAGGCGCGCTTCTACGAACTGACCGGCTTCAACAGCGAAGGCGTGCCGCGCGCCGACTGGCACCAGCAACTGGCGCTGGTCGCCACGGGGTTTGCGCTGCGCGTCGAATTGCCGAAGCCGCTGCCCGGCGCGCCGGAAAAGTCCATTGTCATCGACACGCCGGTGGCCAACGTCGCCGAGTTTCGCCGCGCGTTGCGACGACACCTGCCGGAAGCCGGTTCCGCGCTGGATGATCCAAGCTGGAACATCACGGTCAATGGCGAAATGCTGTTGTCCGGCGAGATGACGAAGATGCTGCACAGCGGCGACCGGGTACAACTGGTGCCGATCATCGCCGGCGGATAAACGCCGGAAGCCGGAGCCACGAGTAGCGGTTTACCGCGGTTGCAGCCGATTGGACTATGATGGATTTGCTGATTTCAGGAATCGGCTCAACCACTAGTTCATCGGAGGCAACCATGGCAAAGAAAGCAAAGAACGATAATCCCGTCTACAAGATCGTCGAGGTCGTAGGTTCCAGTTCTGTTTCCTGGGAAGATGCTGCGAGTTCGGCCATTGCGTCGGCCGCCAAGACCTTGCGCGACCTGCGAGTCGCGGAAGTTACGAAACTGGACATGAAAATCGAGAACGGCAAGGTGGTCGCCTATCGCGCCCGCGTTTCGATGTCGTTCAAGTACGAAGACTGACGCACGCCGCAGTCGAATCATGCAAACGGGGACTGCGGTTCCCGTTTTCGATTCTCCAGGCGAACGCGATGAGGCGGTATCCCCCGGCGGAACAGGCTGGCATCTCTCCGTTGGCCAGCCACAAGCCCATGTTCTATACTACGCGCCTCAAACTACGGCGGAATTCCCTGGCTTATGGCAGGACACACCGCTCAACTGGCTCGATGCCGCTTTGTGTTGTAGCGCGCCATGTAGTTTTATCCCGTTGTATTTATGAATTGTGGCCGGATTTTTCCGGCCCTGTATGTTTGGGGTGTTGAATGATCAGGATTAACGAGAATTACCAGAGCTTGCAGGCCTCTTACCTGTTTTCCGATATTGCCAAACGGGTCGCCGCCTTTCAGAAGGCCAATCCCGGCAAGAAATTGATCAAATTGGGCATTGGGGATGTCACCCGGGGCTTGCCCGATGCCTGTATCAAGGCATTGCATGCCGCCACCGACGAAATGGCCAGTGACAGCACTTTCCGTGGTTACGGACCGGAGCAGGGCTATGATTTCTTGCGCGAGGCGATCGCCAAACACGATTTCCAGGCCCGGGGCGCCAATGTTCAGCCGGACGAGGTTTTTGTCAGCGATGGCGCCAAGTGCGACACCGGCAATTTCCAGGAGGTATTGTCGCTTGACTGCAAGGTAGCGGTGACGGATCCCGTCTATCCCGTGTATGTCGACACCAACGTGATGGCCGGTCGCGCCGGCAACTGGAACAAGGAGACCGGGCGTTATGACGGTTTGGTCTACCTGGATGGAAACAGGGAGAACGGTTTCATTCCGGCATTGCCGACGCAGCCCGTTGATTTGATTTACCTCTGCTTTCCCAACAACCCGACCGGGTCGACGGCGACCAAAGCGCAGTTGCAGCAGTGGGTGGCGTATGCCAAGGCCAACAAGGCGCTGATCCTGTTCGATGCGGCCTATGAAGCCTTCATCACCGATGACACCCTTCCGCACTCGATCTACGAGATCGAAGGGGCGCGTGAAGTGGCTGTCGAATTCCGCAGCTACTCCAAGACGGCAGGCTTCACCGGTACCCGCTGCGCCTATACCGTCGTCCCGAAAGAGTGCATGGCCCACACCGGATCAGGTGAGGCGGTTTCCTTGCATGCGTTGTGGAACCGTCGGCATACCACCAAGTTCAATGGTGTCTCCTACCCCGTTCAACGGGCGGCCGAAGCCATCTACAGTCCGCAGGGGCAGGCACAGATCAAGCAGCTGATCGCCTACTACCTGAACAACGCCAGATATATCCGTGAAAAGATGACGGCCTTGGGTTATGCCTGCATCGGTGGCGACAATTCACCCTACATCTGGATCGATGGCAAGAGCGATTCCTGGGCATTTTTCGACAAGCTGCTCAACGAGGCGGCAGTGGTGTGCACCCCCGGCGCCGGTTTCGGCAAGTGCGGCCAAGGCTATATTCGAATCAGCGCCTTCAACAGTTTCGAAAATGTACAAGAGGCAATGGAGCGCATCAGCGCCGTACTTCGATAGGGCCGATGGCATTTTTTGCCTGAGCGCCTGATCGCCGTCCAATACCCACGAGTTGAAATACCATGCCCATCGCAAGAGATTTTGAACATCGCCTGACACCCGTGCTGGCTTCCATTGTCGAGCACTACGGCACCCCCTTTCACATCTATGATGAAAAAGGCATACGCGAAACCGGCGAGGCACTGAACAAGGCCTTTTCCGGTATCGAAGGGTTCCGTGAGTTCTTTGCGGTAAAAGCCCTGCCCAATCCGCGCATCATGCAGATCATGAAGTCATTGGGCTTTGGCTTCGATTGCAGCTCGGTGGCCGAATTGACGCTCAGCCGCCAGGCCGGCGTCACCGGTGAGGGAATCATGTTCACCTCCAACAACACCAGCCAGACGGATTTTCAGGCGGCTGCGGCCGATGGGGGTTGCGTACTCAACCTGGATGACATCTCGCTGGTTGGAAAAGTGCCACGGATGCCGGAGCTGATCTGTTTTCGCTATAACCCCGGGGAGCGCCGCACCGGCAACAGCATCATCGGCACGCCGGTAGAGGCCAAATACGGTGTCGCCCACGATCAGTTGCTCGACGCCTACCGCCTTGCCAAGGCCCGGGGGGCAAGCCGGTTCGGGCTCCATACCATGCTGGCTTCCAATGATCTCAACTACAACTACATGGTCGAGACCGCGCGCATGCTGCTGGACCTTGTCACGTGGATTTCCAGCGAACTGGATATCCGCTTCGAGTTCATCAATATCGGCGGCGGACTGGGCATACCTTACAAACCGGAAGATGCCCCGCTCGATATTCAGTCGATGGCGACGGAGATCACGGCATTGTTCGATGCCTTCAAGGCACAGCACGCTTACGCTCCGAAGCTGTTTGTCGAGAGCGGGCGTTACATGACCGGCCCCCATGGGGTGCTGGTCACCCGTGCGATCAATCGCAAGGATATCTATCGCACCTATATCGGGGTCGATGCCTGCATGTCTGCGCTCATGCGGCCCGGCATGTATGGGGCCTATCACCACATCAGCGTGCTGGGCAAACAGGGGCACGATGAAACGGTGGATGTGACCGGTTCGCTGTGCGAGAACAACGACAAGTTTGCCATCCAGCGCGTACTGCCTCGCATCGCGGATGGCGATATCCTCTACATCCATGACACCGGCGCCCACGGCCACGCCATGGGCTTCAACTACAACGGCAAGGCGCGCCCCAAGGAGTTGCTGTTTCGCACGGATGGACGGGTCGAGTTGATCCGACGGGAAGAAACGCTGGACGACCTGTTTGCTACCTTGACCTATGACGAGGATGTTTTGGTAACGGGTCAGGCACAGGCATAGCAGCAGAGGGCCGGGCCGCCGCCTGATACGCTGCCGTGATAACGGGGCTGGTCTGGACGGCAGCCCCCATTCATGTTGGCCAGTTCGCCGTGTCGCCAACGCCGACTTCTGGCTGTCAGGCAGTGTCAAGCTTCCAGATAGCGCTCCAGCTTTTCGCGCAGTTCACCATCGATCGGCACCGAACCCCAGGTCTTCAACGAGGCGAGCACAACCGTAAGCGTGGCCTCGACCCGGGCCACGCCAGCGGAAGCGCCCTGGACATGGAGTTCCAGCGAACTCCGGCCGATGCGCTTGATCGACAGCGACAGACGCAAGGTCTCGCCAACCTTGCTGGGTGACAGAAATCTGCACTGGATGCTGCCCATCGGCACGCCGAGCCCCTTTTCGACGTGAAAGCGCGCGAAGTCGATGCCCAGGCCCTGGTTGAACCAGTCCTCGACGAGTTCGTTGAACAGCACGAAGTACTGGGGATAGAAGACAATTCCCGCCGGATCGCAATGATGGAAGCGAATCAGCTTGTCGCATTCGAAATGGGCGGTAGTCACGGGGTGAGCCTCCTGATGGGTGGCGCCGGACGCTCAGGCGTCGAGACGGTCAACAAAACGGACGATGGCGTCGATGACGGCCTGCGTCTGATCGCGATGCGGCGAGTGCCGGCAATCCGCCAGTTTAAGCAGTTCGACGTCGGGTGCGGCGGTGGCCTTCGCGGCAATGGCTTCGATCTGCGCCATGGTTCCATATTCGTCATCCTCACCCTGAATTGCCAGGATCGGACAGCGGATGCCAGCGAGGCAATCCTCGATATTCCATGCGAGAAATTCGGGATCCAGCCAGATGTCGTTCCAGCCGTAACAGGTCCGTTTGACGTCACGGTGATACTTCGCCAGTTTGGCCGGCAGATTGGTTGTTTCGAACGCTACCTTCGCCGCCTCGATGCTGCGAATGGAAATGTCTTCGACGAAGCAGTGCGGCGCCATGACGACCAGGCCCGCCACCGTAAAGCGACCGTCACCCGCGTGCAGCAGCGAAATCGAGGCCCCGTCGGAGTGGCCTACCAGCACCGGGTTCTCGATGGTCAGGGCCGCCAGCAGTTCGGGCAGCGCCTCGCGCGCTTCGCGATGCATGAAATCGGTGCCGAACGGTGCTTGCAGGATATCCGACTCGCCATAGCCGTAACGCGAGTAGACCAGCGTGCGGCAACCGGTGGCGGCAGCGAGGCGTGACGGAAAATCGCGCCACA
The DNA here is from genome assembly GCA_030680805.1 of Sulfuritalea sp. GTDB lineage: Bacteria > Pseudomonadota > Gammaproteobacteria > Burkholderiales > Rhodocyclaceae > Sulfuritalea. The sequence continues at coordinate 40,755 of JAUXUK010000003.1, forward strand.
TCGCCACCGAGCCCAGCCCCTCATGCAGCAGCACCAGCGTCGGGCGGTTGATCTGGTGGGCCGGGATCAACTGGTACTCAAGAGTACGACCGCAGGCCATAACGAAGCCGTTGTGCATGCGTCAGACGCCGAGGAAGCGGTGCATCAGTTCCTCATTCTCCGACAGTTCGTTGGAATCTCCGGCAAACACCACCCTGCCCTTCACCAGCACCACGCTGCGATCCGCCAGCGCCATGACCGCGGCGTAGTTCTTGTCCACGATCACCGTCGCGATGCCCGAAGCGCGGATGGTCTTGATGATGCTCCAGATCTCCCGGGCAATCAGCGGCGCCAGGCCCTCGGTGGCCTCGTCGAGGATCAGCAGATCAGGGTTGGTCATCAGCGCGCGGCCGATGGTCAGCATCTGCTGTTCGCCGCCGGAAAGCTGCGCGCCGCCATTGTTCAGGCGCTCGCCGAGGCGCGGGAAGGTGTGGATGACGCGGTCGAAATCCCACTCGCGGCGCCCTTCGACACCAGCGCGCGCCGCCATCACCAGGTTCTCTCGGACCGACAGATTGGGGAAGATGCCGCGGCCTTCCGGCACATAGGCGATGCCGCGCCGGACGATCTCATGCGTGGCGGCCCGGGTCATGTCCGCGCCGCGCACCCTGACCGTTCCGTCGCGCGGACGCACCAGGCCGAGCATGGTCTTCAGCAGCGTGGTCTTGCCCATGCCGTTGCGCCCCATGAGGCCGATCGTCTCGCCGCGGCGCACGGAAAAATCGACGCCGTGCAAAATGTGGCTGACGCCGTAAAAGGTGTGCAGGCCCGTTGCCTCCAGCAGCGCGTCAGTCATGCAGCAACTCCTCGCCACCGAGATAGGCCAGTTGCACCGCCGGACTGGAACGTACCTCATCGGGCGTGCCGGATTCCAGCACTTCGCCGTTGACCATGACCGTGAGCCGGTTCGCCAGCGCAAATACCGCATCCATGTCGTGTTCGATCAGCATGATGGCGTGGCCTGCGGTAAGCCCCTTGATCAATTCCACCATGCGCTGCGATTCATGCGGCCCCATGCCGGCCAGCGGTTCGTCGAGCAGCAGCAGGCGCGGCTTCGTCGCCAGGCACATGGCGATTTCCAACTGGCGCTGCTCTCCGTGCGACAGCGTGGCGGCAATGCGCTGCGCGCGATGGGCGAGACCGGCCGCCGCCATTGCCTCCTCCGCCCGCCCGTTGATGTCGGCGTATCCTTCGGCCCGCTGAAAAACCTGCAAGGCATGCGGCGTGCGCGATTGCGCCGCCAGCCGACAATTCTCGAAGACCGTGAAGGGCAGGAAGATATTGGTCTTCTGATAGCTGCGCCCGATGCCCAGGCGTGAAATCTGGTCGGATGCATGGCCGGCGATATTCCTGCCTGCGAACAGCACCTCGCCCGAGGTCGGCGGCAAGTCGCCGGACAACAGGTTGGTCAGGGTCGTCTTGCCGGCGCCGTTGGGACCGATCACGACGTGGATTTCACCGACGAACAGATCGAGCGACACATCGCTCACCGCGACCAATCCGCCGAAGCGTTTGGTCAGACCCCTGGTGCGCAGGATCGGCTCACTCATCGGCCGTCTCCGCCGCAGGCTTCCTGCCGAACTTCTGCGCCAGTCCTGCCATGCCTTGCGGCAGGTACAGCGCCACCAGCATGATGAACAGGCCCATGGCCAGTTGCCAATGCTTGGCCGAAGCGCCGAACCATGCCTGGTTGGACAACACTTCCTGCAGCAGCACGAAGGCAAAGGCGCCGATCACCGCACCGTGGAGCGTGCCCATGCCGCCCAGGATCACCATCATGAGCACGGCACCGGACTGGTGCCAGGACAGGATTTCCGGATTGACAAAGCCGTACTGAACCGCCGCCAGGTAGCCGGCCACGCCCGCCAGGGCGCCGGAGAGTACGAAACTGGACAACTGGTAACGGAACACCGGAAAGCCCAGCGCGCGCATGCGGTGTTCATTGACCTTGATGCCGACCAGGGCGCGGCCGAAAGTCGAACCGAGCACGCGGCGCAGCAACAGGTAGGTGGCCGCCATCAGTATCAGCGTCAGCCAGTAGAAGTTTTCCAGTTTCTCCAGATTGAGGACGTCGACATCGCCGAGTTTCATCGTCGGTTTGGCGTAGATGTAGATGCCGTCCGAACCGCCGCCGAGCTTGGTGTCGTGGAAAATGAAGAACAGCATCTGGGCGAAGGCCAGCGTGACCATGATGAAGTAGATGCCGCGCGTGCGCAGCACCAGCATGCCGGTGATCAGCGCGAACAGCGCGCAGACGCCGATTGCCGCCGGCAGCGACCACCACAGGTTGACCACCTCGTACTTCGGCGCCATCAGCGCCAGCGCATAACCGGCCAGGCCGAAATAGGCGGCGTGGCCGAAGCTGACGAGCCCCGTGTAACCGACCAGCAGATCGAGGCTCATGGCGAAGATGGCCATGATCAGGACCTTGGTCAGCAACTGCATGTAAAAGGTGCTCTCGAGCAAGGGAAACAGCGCGAGCAGGCCGACCACCAGCCAGGGCAGGAAGTTGATCAGGCGGGAGTACATTTCAGGTTTTCCCGAACAGGCCTTCCGGCCGCCAGACAAGCACGATCGCCATCAGCACATAGACGATCATCCCCGCCACTTCCGGCACCAGCACCTGGCCGAAGGTCTCGGCCAGGCCGATGATCAGCGAGGCCGCCATGGCGCCCTTGACCGAGCCGATGCCGCCGATGACCACCACCACGAAGCAGATGATCAGCACCTGGCCGCCCATGTTGGGAAACACCGAAGACAGCGGCGCATTGATCATGCCGGCGAAGGCAGCCAGTGCGATGCCGAGGGCGAAGACCAGCGTGTAGATCAGCTTGATGTCGATGCCCAGCGACTGCACCATTTCGCGATTGCTGGCACCGGCGCGGATCATCATGCCCAGCCTCGTCTTCTGGATCAGGAAGTAGAGTCCGGCCGCCAGCAACAGGCAGACGCCGGAGATGGCCAGGCGGTAGACCGGATAGGAAAGGTTGTCGGTCAGCGGAATCGAGGCGTTGAGCAAAGCGGGCACCGCGACGCCATGCACGTCATCGCCCCAGATCAGGCTGCGCAACTCTTCGAAAACCAGAATCAGGCCGTAGGTCAGCAGCACCTGGTAGAGATGGTCGCGCTGATACAGATGGCGGAACAACAGGCGTTCGAGCGCCATGCCGAGGATCACGGTCAGCGGGATGGCCAGCAGGATGGCCGCCGTCAGGCTTCCGGTCAGGCTGGCCAGCGACCAGGCCAGATAGGCGCCAACCATGTAGAAGCTGCCGTGCGCCAGGTTGATGATGCCCATGATGCCGAAGATCAGCGTCAGGCCGCTGGCGACCAGGAACAGCAACAGGCCGTATTGCAGGCCGTTGAGCAACTGGATGAGGAAGAAGGCGAAATCCATCGGGCTTTCAAAAAGTCGGCGCTGGCGATACGGCGGTCAGAAAACAAAAGGGGCGGCTTGGCGGGCCGCCCCTTTGTTTGGAACGCTCAGAGGCAGTGAAGAAATCGTAGTGAGCGGGCCGCAGCGGGGTGCGGCCGGAGCACAGTTACCGGAACGTATGTCTTTATACGTGAGGATAGCGAGCACCGCCCAAGCCCCGATCCGGCACGCGCAGTAGATATATTCATTGCCTCTCAGGCCTTGCAGCCTCGCGCCGGATCGGCCAGGGCCTTCCAGGCGACGCCCATGTTCTTGTTTTCCTTGCCGACGACCTTGCGCAGATACATGTCCTGCACCGGGTTGTGCGACTTGGACAAGGTCCAGGGACCGCGCGGGCTGTCGATCTTGGCCGACTCCATGGCCTTGATCATGGCGGCCTTGTCGCCGACATTTCCCTTCACCGCGTCGAGGCCTGCGGCCAGCAACTGGCCGGCGTCATACCCCTGCACCGCATACACGTCCGGCTGCAGCTTGAAGGTCTTGGCATAGGCGAGGCGGAAGGCCTTGTCTTTCTTGGTGTCGAGGCCGTCTGCATAGTGCAGCGTGGTCTCCACGCCTTCGCCGGCATCGCCCACGGCATCCAGCACGCCATCGGTGAGGAAGCCCGAGCCATAGAGCGGAATCTTGCCCTTGAGGCCGGCCGCCTGATAGTCCTTGAGGAACTTGGCGGCGCCGCCGCCGGCGAAAAAGGCCACCACGGCATCCGGCTTGATGCTGGCGATCTCGGTCAACAGCGCCTGGAAATCCACCTGCGGGAAAGGCACATATAGTTCCTTGGTCAGCTTGCCGCCTTCCTTCTCGAAGCCTTCCTTGAAACCGGCCATCATCTGTTCGCCGGCGGCGTACTTCCAGGTGATGAATACGGCATTCTTGTGGCCCTTGGCCTTGAGCACCTTGCCGAGGGCATGCGTGGTCTGCCAGTTGGAGAAGGAGGTGCGGAAAATGTTCGGCGCGCACAATGCGCCGGTAACTTCGTCGGCTCCGGCGTTCGGATTGATCCACAGCGTGCCCGACTCGCGGATCACTTTGGCCATGCCCATGGCGACGCCGGAATGCACGGTACCGACGACCACATCAACCTTGTCGCGTTGCACCAGCTTGTTGGCGTTCTCGGGCGCCTTGGCGGGGTTCGATTCGTCATCCACCGTGAAGTACTCGATTTCCCGGCCGCCGAGCTTGCCGCCGCGCTCTTCGATCGCCAGCTTGAAACCGTTGGTGATGGCGACACCGAGTTGCGCGAAAGTTCCGGTATAGGGAAGCATCAGGCCGATCTTCAGCTTGCCCTGCTGGGCAAGTGCCATGCCGGTCGGCAACAGCGTTCCGATGGCGGTCGCACCGGCAACGGCGGTGGTGCCTTTCAGGAATTCGCGGCGGTCATAGGGATTTTTCTGGTTCTTTTGCATGGTCTCGCTCCTCGCTTAAAACTGTCGGCCGGCGGGGCTTCGGGTTTGCCTCTGCCGTCAAAAATGAAGCCCAATCTCAACACTTCCCTGCCGGTGCGTCAAGCCAATTGATGCCTCGAGTCCCGCGCCCCGACTCTCAGCGCAGTTTGAAGCGCTGGATCTTGCCGGTGGCGGTCTTCGGCAATTCGGCGACGAATTCAAGCCAGCGCGGGTACTTGTAGGGGGCCAGCTTTTCCTTGACGTGCTGTTTGAGCAAATCCGCCAGCGCATCGGAGGGCTGGATGCCGGCCTTGAGCACCACATAGGCTTTGGGCTTGACCAGTTGATCCGTGTCGGCATGCGCCACCACGGCCGCCTCCAGCACCGATTCATGCGTCATCAATGCGCCTTCCACCTCGAAGGGCGAGACGTAGATTCCGCCCACTTTCAGCATGTCGTCGGAACGGCCGCAATACTGGAAGTAGCCATCGGCGGATTCGATGTACTTGTCGCCGCTGCGCGTCCACTCGCCCATGAAGGTGTGGCGCGATTTCTCGCGGCTGTTCCAGTACATGACGGCCGCACTCGGGCCATTGATCTGCAGTTCACCGATTTCACCGGGCGGCACCGGATTGCCATCTTCCCCGATCAAGCGCACCGCATAACCCGGGACCGGTTTTCCGGTGGTGCCGTAGCGCACTTCACCGCGCCGGTTGGAAAGAAAGATGTGCAGCATTTCGGTCGAGCCGATGCCGTCGAGGATCTCGACGCCGAGCGTTTCAGTCCAGCGCCGACCGATGTCCGCCGGCAGTGCTTCTCCGGCGGATGTACACACGCGAAGGGGCGGGATCTCGCCGCGTTTGAGCATGTCCGGACTGGCAAGCAGCGCCGCATAGAGCGTCGGTACGCCATAGAAGATCGTCGGCCGGTGCTCGCGCAGGCGCTGAAAAACCGCCTGCGGCGTCGGCCGCTCGGCCATCAGTACCGTGGTCGCGCCTACCGACAGTGGAAACGTGAGCCCGTTGCCGAGGCCGTAGGCAAAGAACAGCTTGGCCGCGGAGAACACCAGGTCGTCCTCGCGAATGCCGAGGATCGCCTTGCCGTAGAGTTCGGCGGTCTGGATCAGGTGCGAATGCAGATGCACGGTGCCTTTCGGCGTGCCGGTCGATCCCGAGGAATACAGCCAGAAGCAGAAGTCGTCGCAGGTGGTCGGCGCGGGATCAAAGTAGGGACTGACGCCTTTCATCAGGTCGCCGAGGCACGGGTAGCCCTTGCCGTCCTTGCCGGAAATGATGACGTGCTTGAGCGTGTGGTGGTGCTTGCCGACGATGGGCGCGAACTGGGGCCATAGCGCCTCCGAAACAACCAGCGCCCTGGCCCGCGAATCGCCCAGCATGAAGTCGTAGTCGGCGGTCGTCAACAGCGTATTGGCGGCGATCGGGACGATGCCGGCCTGGATGCTGCCGAGAAACGCCGAGGGGAAATCGATGGTGTCGAGCAGGCAGAGCATCACCCGGTCTTCCGCTTCGAGGCCGATGCCGGCCAGCACGTTGCCGAAGCGGTTCACCCGCTCGGCGAGGTCGCCGTAGGAATAGCTGCCGTGATCGTCGATGTAGGCGATCTTGCCCGATCGTCCGGCCTGCAGATTTCTCTGGATCAGATCCCATGCCGCGTTGTACTGGCGTGGAATCGATACTCGCGGTGGCGATGTACCGTGATCGGCAGTGCTCAGTTCTGGCATGGTGCTCTCCTCCTCCGCTCTGTGGCGGGTGACTCAAAAGCGCCGTAACTATCGGCAATGTTGTTCGCTGCTAGACGCTGAAAGCCTGAATCCCCGTCTGTGCGCGCCCGAGGATCAGCGCATGAATGTCGTGCGTGCCTTCGTAGGTGTTGACCACTTCCAGATTCACCACGTGGCGGATCACACCGAACTCGTCGGAAATGCCGTTGCCGCCGAGCATGTCACGCGCCATGCGGGCAATCTCCAGCGATTTGCCGCAGGAATTGCGCTTCATGATCGAGGTGATCTCGACCGCGGCCGTGCCCTCATCCTTCATACGACCGAGGCGCAGGCAACCTTGCAGGGCCATGGTGATCTCGGTCTGCATGTTGGCCAGCTTCAACTGGATCAGTTGGTTGGCAGCCAGCGGACGGCCGAACTGCTTGCGATCGAGCGTGTATTGGCGCGCCGCATGCCAGCAGTATTCGGCGGCGCCCAGCGCACCCCAGGCGATGCCGTAGCGCGCCGAATTGAGGCAGGTGAACGGGCCCTTGAGACCACGCACATCGGGAAAAGCATTCTCTTCCGGGCAGAACACCTCGTCCATCACGATCTCGCCGGTAATCGAGGCGCGCAGGCCCACCTTGCCGTGGATCGCCGGCGCGGAGAGTCCCTTCCAGCCCTTTTCCAGCACGAAGCCGCGAATCTGGCCGCCGTCGTCCTTGGCCCAGACGACGAAGACGTCGGCGATCGGGCTGTTGGTAATCCACATCTTGGAACCCGAGATGCTGTAGCCGCCATCGACCGCGCGAGCGCGGGTGATCATGCTGCCGGGGTCGGAACCGTGATTCGGTTCGGTCAGGCCGAAGCAGCCGATCAACTCGCCCGTCGCCAGCTTGGGCAAATATTTCTTGCGCGTGGCTTCGTTGCCGAACTCGTAGATCGGAACCATGACCAGCGAGCTTTGCACGCTCATCATCGAGCGGTAACCGGAATCGACGCGCTCCACTTCCCGCGCGGCCAGGCCGTAGCAGACGTAGTTCATGCCGGCGCCGCCATATTCCTCGGGAATGGTGGTGCCGAGCAGGCCGAGTTCGCCCATTTCGCGGAAGATCGCCGGGTCGGTCTTTTCGTGGCGGAAGGCTTCGAGTACGCGCGGCGCCAGCTTGTCCTGTGCATAGGCGGCTGCCGTGTCGCGCACCATGCGCTCGTCTTCCGTCAGTTGCTGATCCATCAGCAACGGGTCTTCCCAGTTGAATCTCGGTTGGCTGCTCATCAAAACTCCAGTATCAATGTATGGTCATGCCGCCGTCGGCGGCGAGAATCTGTCCTGTTACGTAGGCCGATGCGTCCGATGCAAAGAAAAGGAACACCGGCGCGATTTCCTCGGGTTCCGCCCAGCGTCCCAGCGGAATGCGGTCGAGGTACTTGTCCTTGAATTTCTCGTCGGTGCGGATCACTTCGGTCATCGGCGTCGCGGCACCCGGAGCGATGGCATTGGCGGTGATGTTATAGCGCGCCAGTTCCTTCGCCGTACTTTTGGTCATGCCCAGAATGCCGGCTTTCGCCGCACTGTAGTTTATCTGACCAATCGTGCCGAGAACGCCCGCTGCCGAGGTTACGTAGATGATGCGGCCGTACTTCCTCTCGATCATGCCGCCGACCACCGCCTGCAGGCAATTGAAGGCGCCGGTCAGATGCACGCCGATTACCTGCTGCCACTGCTCGATGGTCATCTTGTTGAGCATCGCGGTGCGCGTGATGCCGGCATTATTCACCAGGATGTCGATACGCCCCCAGGCGGCGTTGACCCTGGCCGCCATGGCCTCGACCTGTTCGCGATTGGAAACGTCGCAAGTGACGCCAATCGCCGTACCGCCAGCGCCGACTATTGCTGCGGCGACCTTCTTCGCGGCCTCGCCGTTCATGTCCACCACCGCGACCCGGGCCCCCTCGCGGGCATAGGACTGCGCCACGGAGGCGCCGATGCCCTGCCCGGCCCCCGTGACGATCGCGACTCTATCCTTGAGTTGCATCAGCTCAGCCCTTGGGCTTGGCCAGCACCTGCTCGGCGAACTTGTCGTCGAACAACGCGCCTTCCGCCACCAGCTGGCGGAAGCGGACGAAGTCGATGACGTCCTTGCCGGTGACCTTTTTCGCATCGAAGGCGTTGAAGCCGAGCCAGGCTTCGTGGTTCATGTTGGCGGCGAGCCAATGGCGGTTCGGCAGCTTCATCTGGTCCCAGAAGAACTTCTTCTTGCCGCGGATGCCGTCGATCGAGTTGATCAGGCAGTTGGGGAACAGGTTGGCGAATTTCCACACCAGTCGATTGACTTCGGCGTCGAGCAGTTCGAAATCGGTCTTGCATTCCGCGATCAGCGCCTTGGCGGCAGCGATCTTGTCGCCGGCCACGGCTTCGCCATAAACGATCTCGCCGTCATCGACGAAGGTATCGGTGCGCACCAGCGGGTTGCGTACCCACTGGCCGTCCTTCTTCAGCACCGGCACCACCTTGGTGACGAGGCCCTTGGACTTCATCTTGTAGGCGCTCCACGTTTCGCAGGAGATGCAGTTGTACATCGCATCTTCCATCGACAGGAACCAGGGCAGGAAGTCGGTCGAACCGCCGACCGGCGCCGAGCCATGCTTGGGACCGGCCTGGCCGTAGACCGCGAGGTCGGACGACACCGTGATGTCCGTCGCCATGCCGATTTCCTGGCCGCCCGCGACGCGCATGCCATTGACGCGACAGATGACCGGCTTTTTGCAGTTGAGGATGCCGTCGACCATGGTGTTGAAGAGGTCCATGTACTCGCCATATTCGTTCGGGCGCTTGGAATAGTAGGAGGAATATTCGGCCGTGTTGCCGCCGGTGCAGAAGGCCTTGTCGCCAACGGCGGTGAACACCGCGGCGACGATCTTGCGGTCGCTCGACGCGCGCTGGAAGCCGGCAATGACGCCCTTGACCATGTCCGTGGTGTAAGAGTTGTACTGGCTCGGGTTGTTGAGCCAGATCCAGGCGGAGAACAAGCCCGGCACCGCGGCGCCTTTGTCGTCCAGCACCGGACGTTCCTCGTAGATCACCGTCGGCGCTTCGGTGCCAAAGTGGGAGTTGTCGATGAGTTGGTGATCCTTGAGGTCGTTTTCCCTGCGTAGCCATTCCAGTGCCATGTCATTTCTCCTGATTGAATTCGGTGGGTCGTTCGTCTGTCGTCAAAATCTGTTTCAGAAATCCGGGGTCAAAATCACGCGTCGCTTGAGCTTGCCGTGATGCGCTTCGTCGAAGACCTGTTCGATCTGGCTCATGGGCCGCGTCTCGACAAAGGGTCCGAGTGCGATCCGGCCGTCGACGCACATCTCCAGCACCTTCGGATAGTACTCGGGCAGGCAACCCCAGGTGCCGATCAGTTCGGCATCAAAGGCCATCAGCCTGGACAGCATGTAGGACGTCTCGTCGCTGCCGTAGCCCACCACCACCAGCATGCCGGTGAATGACAGCAGCGAAAGGGCGAGTTCCTGGCCGGGCTTGCTGCCGGTGACCTCGAAGATCTTCCAGCCGTAGTTGGACGGCACGCCTTTCTCCTTGCAAAAGCCCTTGAACAGCTCCTTGACGTCCTTGGCGCTCTTGTCCCGCGGATCGATGGTGAAATCGGCGCCGTAGCCCTTCATGACTTCGAGCTTTTCGGCATTGATGTCGATACCGATCACCGCCGCGGCGCCCAGGCCCTTCGCCATCTGGGTCATGAAGCTGCCGACACCGCCGCCCGCACCGATGATGATGACGCGATCTCCCGCCTGCAACCTGGCGCGCATCGCCGCCTGATACGGCGTGGTGACTGCATCCGCAATGACCGACAGATGCTCGAGTGGAATCTTGCCTCGATTGCCGACGATGCACAGATCCTCGGCCGGCACCGGAATATGGCTGGAGTAACCGCCGTAAATGCCCATTGAATTGCCCGGCATCTTCTGCGCGAGGCAACGGTTGCCGCGCCCCGTCTTGCATAGCTCGCATTTGTTGCACGGCAGGACCGCCGGGATGATGACTTCCTTGCCCAGCACCCGCGCATCGCCCGCCACCACCACGCCGGAGACCTCATGGCCAAGCGACAGGGGAGGCTTCTGCACCGTCGGCACGCCCATGTAGAAATACGACAGATCGGTGTGGCAGACGCCACAGCCGGCGATCTTCACCAGCGCCTCGCCGGCGGCCAGGGCAGGCGTCGGAATGCGGGTCTTCAGCAGCTTGCCCGGCTCTGTCATCTGCCAGGTATCGATGAATTCAGGAATCACTTTTGTCTCCGCAAGTTGTTAACGTGAAATAACTCGTTCGGAGCGACTGGTGATAGTCGAGCTAAGCGAGCCGATCAGTAGCCCCCCGCGAGGGGGGATGGGGGGGCGGGCCATCAATTTGCCTTTCGCGTGTTTCATCTTCTGTGGGCGGAGCTTGCTGCCATGAGCGTTAGTCTCGTTCAGCGATCGCGCCAAACCGGTTTGCGCTTTTCGAGGAACGCGGCCAGGCCTTCTTTCGCATCGTCGGTGGCCATCAGTTCCTTGAGGTAGATTTCTTCCGCGACGTCGAGCGCGGCGTCGAAGGGCTTGTCGCTCGCGGCGCGGATCGCCTTGCGCGTGCTGAGCAGCGCGGCACGACTCAGGGCCAGATAGGGATCGACGAAGGTCTTGAGGTCGGCAGCGAATGTCTCCTTGGCGAACACGCGATTGACCAGGCCGATGCGCAGCGCCTCGTCGGCATCGATGTTATTGCCGCCCAGCAGCAGTTCCATCGCCCGTGCCGGCGGCACCAGACGCGGCAACAGCACCGCCGCGATCGGCGGGAACACCGCCAGCTTGATTTCCGGCTGGCCGAACTTGGCGCCACCGGCCGCCACCAGCATGTCGCAGGCAATGGCCAGTTCCATGCCGCCACCGAGCGCGGCGCCATTCACCGCCGCCAGCGTCGGCATCGGCATCCGGTTCAGCCGGCGAAAGATGCCGTGGAACACTTCGATCATCCGGTCCACCTTGTCCGGCGTATGGTCGGCCACTTCGACACCCGCCGAAAAGGCCTTCTCGCCGGCGCCGGTGATCATCAGCAGCTTGACGTCGCTTGCCGCGAGGCAGGCGTCCAGCGCGACATTGATTTCCTCCATCATCGGAATGTCGAGCACATTGAATGGCGGCTTGTTGAGCGTCAGCGTTGCCAGCCCGCCTGCCACGCCGTAGGTGATGGTTTTGAAGTCGGTCACGAAGTCAGTCATTTGGGTTCCTAGAACAAGTCGTCCATTTCGTCGGCGCCGACGCCCGGGGGCATGCCGCCGTATTGCTGCATGTAGGCCTGCACCAACTGATTCTCGCGCTGACTGAAGAAGGGCGCGTCCTCCCAGACGAAGTACTTGGCGATATCCGCCTTGTCGAGCATGCCTTCGAGGCCTTCGCGCAGGTTCTCGACGCCCTTGATCGCCAGCACCTTCTTGTCGGCGTCGAGCAGTTGGTAGACACCGGATTCGGTCTGCACGCCGGCCACATTTTCGGCGGTCAGTTCCAGCCAGGCTTCGGGCGGCAGCACCATATCCTCGATCTTCGCCGCCAGATTGCATTTCAGGCAGCGCAGGGCTTCGGCACGGGCTGTCGCTTCATCAAAGCCGAGCTCGACCTCATCCCAGTTGTTGCGTTTCGCCGGATCGATGAAGATCGGATGCAGGCGCTTGCGAGTGTTGAAGCCCTCCTCGCGACCGATATGCGGATCGGTATCCCAGTCCGGCAGCAGCGTTTCCTCGATGTTGCCGTCGCCACCGAGGAAGGCATCCATCGCCGCGGCCGCCTTGCGGCCCTGCGCCACGGATTCGATCAGCGTCGAGGGGCCGAGCACGCAATCGCCGCCGGCGTAGACGCCGGGCCGGCTGGTCAGCATGTTGTCCTCGCGCACCTGAACGCGGTTGTTCTTCGCCAGTTGCACGCCGTAGCCGGAAATCTCTTCCGGACGCTGGCCAATGGCGGAGATGACCAGATCGACATCCTCGGTGAACTCGCTGCCGGCGATTTCCACCGGCCGGCGGCGACCCGACGCATCCGGCTCGCCCAGTTGCATCTTGACGTAGGTGATCTTCAGCCGCGAACTGCCGCTGTCGTTGAGTTCGATCTTCTTCGGCGCCAGCAGGAAGCGCAGATTCACCTGTTCTTCGACGCAGCCCTGCACTTCATCGTCGCGGGCAGGCATTTCCTCCTGAGTGCGGCGATACACCATGTCGACCACTTCCGCGCCGAGACGATGGGCCGAGCGCGCATTGTCGGTGGCGACGTTGCCGCCGCCGATTACCGCGACGCGCTTGCCGATCACGATCGCCGCATCGCCAGCGCCAGCGCTGTGCGTCCCGTTGGGAACTTTTCCGATCTTGCCCATGGTCGCGGCGCGCAGGAAGGTCGGGCTGTCGATGACGTTCGGCAGCGTGTCGCCGGGGATACCGAGCGGATCACCACTTTGCGCGCCGATGGCAAGGAAGGTCGCATCAAAACCCTGCGCCTTCAGATCATCGACGTTCTCGATGCGTGTGTTGAAGCGGAATTCCACGCCCAGCTTTTCCACCTCGCTTACTTCCTGGTCGATCACGTCCAGCGGCACGCGGTAGGACGGAATGCCATAGCGCGCCATGCCACCGGCTGCAGGCAGGGCATCGAACACGGTGACTGCATGGCCCTTCTTGGCCAGGTAGTAGGCAGCAGTCAGCCCACCGGGACCGGCGCCAATCACTGCGGCCTTTTTCCCGGAGGGCGGCAGCTGCTTCGAATGCTTGCGCCACAGGCCGGTATCGTTGTCGGCGGCGATGCGCTTCAGGCTGCGGATCGACAGCGGATCGTCGAGATCCTTGCGCCGGCACGCCGACTCGCAGGGGCTGAAACAGGCGCGGCCGAGAATGCCGGGGAAGGGCAGCTTCTCGCGCACCACGGCGACCGCTTCGCCATACATTCCGAGGCCCACCAACTGCACGTAGCGCGGCACATCGATGCCGGCCGGACAGGTGGCCTTGCAAGGTACTTGCGTCTCTTCCTTGCGTGCCACGTCGAGCGTGCGATCCATCAGGGCACCGGTCGGGCAGACGGTCACGCAGGCACTGCAGAACTTGCAGCCCGATTCGAGCAGCGTCGCTGCAATGGTGCCGACCCAGGTGCGGCCATCGGTATTCTTGACTTCCAGGCAGCCGACCCCGCGCACTTCGTTGCAGGCCACCAGGCAGCGCCGGCAGTCGATGCACAGGTTGTAGTCGCGATCGTAGAAGGGCTCGTCCTTGATCACCGGCAACTGGACGTGCTTGTAGTTCGGCGTCGTCGGCGGAATGCCGACGTAATCGGACACCTTGCGCAGTTCGCAACTGTTGAAGATCGAGCAGCAGCGCTGCTCGACCGGATTGCCGAAGGAACACGTGGTGCGGCTGCAGCCCTCGCGCTGCGGACAGGTCAGGCAGACATGGGGATGCGTGCCGAGGGTCTTGGCGATGCGTTCCTTGCGCAGCTTGTCGATGGCCGGCGACGTGGTGGTAACGACCATGCCGGCTTCGACCGGAATCGAGCACGAGGTGCGCATGCCGGTCATGCCGGCAATTTCGACCACGCAGAGATTGCAGCCACTGTCACCGCCGCCGCGCTGGCAACCGGGCGGCAGATCGGGATGGGCGCACAGGGCCGGAATGTAGATGCCGGCTGCGGTGGCCGCGGACAACAGGGACACGCCCGCGGGCGCCTTGACCGCTTTGCCGTCGATGGTGATGCCGACGCCGGCCGCCGCGTCCGAATCGGACGCGCCGGGCGACTGGCGGGTTTTGTACCATCTGATTTCGGACGTCTGTACGGCCTGCATAGGTCCCCCTCGATCTCGCTATGACCGGCTGTAGGGCGCGTAGTACGCGCCCCGGCAAGCACCGGCCCTTACTGCCGCAATAAAGCTGTCCATGTCATGCACCGGCTGCGAAAACTCCGTCGCGCACCGCCCTACCGCCACCACCTTGTGGCAATCGCTGCCACCCAGTGTCGGCAGTCCCAGATGCTGCGACGCCGAAATTGCCAGATCGTTGTCACTGTCGGCATTGCCGCCGTTATGCGATTCGACGGCCGCGATGCCCTGCAACTCCAGCAATCCTTCAAGCAGGCTGGACAGCCCGATCTCGCGAAAGGGATGGGCGGGTGCGCAGATGCCACCAAGTGAATTGACGCGTTCGATCACTTCCTCCAGCGGCAGATAGCTGTCGCGATTCCATATGTTCCAGCTGTCATCGACCACTCCGTACGCCAGCAGGTGCCCTCTATCCGTCGCGATCTCGACGCCACGCAGGACCAGCAGGCCCTCTTCGCGGCCGATGCGCTCTACCGGCTCCGACGCCTCGTAGGAATAGTGCTCGGTGATGCAGACGCCATCGAGGCCCAGTTCCTTCGCGCGCCGGATCAGGTCAAGCGGCTCGAGCCAGTTGTCGTACGAGTGCTTCGTATGGCAATGGGTGTCTATCCACATGGCAGCGCCTTGTCCGCGACCTCAAAGCAGGCTCTCAGGGCAGCTCATACTCTAGGTTGATGCGCTTCGAAGGCACAAACTTGTTGCGCGAGAAGAATTTTTCCAGCGCGAAGTCGTCCCAGTTCACCAGCGTATAGACCTTCTTCACCCCGGCGGCCTTCATGTTCATCATGAACTGGTCCAGCATTTCGGCGGCGACGCCGAACTTGCGGAAATCCGGATGAACACCCAGCGTGTCGATCGTCGCCGTGGCGTCGGCAATACCGAATTCACCGAAGAACACGTAACCCATCACGAAGCCGACCACCTTGCCGTCGATCTCGCAGACGATCGAGGTATTGACGTTGGCATTCTTGTTCAGGATGCCCGCAATCTTGCGCTCGTAGTACTCGCGGCGCGGCTCGCCGGACGCGAACGCGTCGATGGCGACGATGGCATCCAGATCCCCCAGGCGCAGTACGCGCATTACTCTATTTTGATTCGCCATTTCATTCCTCCTTAATCAAACAATTCGTCATCGCCGGCCGGCTCGCTGCGCTTGCGCACATACACCGTTCCATACATGAAACCCATTCCCTGCCCCGCATCGAAGCAGGTAGTGCAGCCGCTGTCGCCTTCTGTCTTGAACTCCTCGACATGGACCTCGAAGCCCATCGCCTTGTAGTTCTGCACGATCTCCGACAGGCGCGGCTCGCCGATGGTGGTCTGGCGCACCCAGCCGTCCTTGAGCAAGGCATCCTCGGGACTGATGACCTTGGCCTGGGCGATGGGAATTACACGCCGCGTTTCTGCCATCGGAATCACTCCGTGCCTACCACGAATGCTTGATCGCGCCCGGCGTGCAGGCAGCGATGCAGGGCAGGCTGCTGTAGCCGCCCGCGGGCTTGCACTCGGAGCAGTCGTAGGCGAGCGTGCGGCAGTTGGGCTTTTTGATCCAGGCCACTTCGTCGTCGTAGTCGTCGGTGATGATTTCAAACATCTGCTTCGGACACGCCGTCAGGCAGGCGCGCTCGGCCGTGCAGCCGATGCACTTGTCGGTATCGATGCTGATGTAGTACTCACCGGAACCGTCTTTGTAACCGTAGTTGGCGATCATGTCTTGCTCCTTCTCTCAGGGCACGCGGGAGGCTATCAGGCAGCAGCAGCTTTCTTCGACATCAGCGTGTAGCCGAACAGCGCGGCGCCCAGGGCGCCGGCGATCTGGCTGTCGATCTTGGTTTCCATCGCCTTGATGCCGAGCAGCTTTTCGATGCGCTTGACGACGCCAGGATTCTTGGCGATGCCGCCGGTGATGAAGAAGCCTTCCTCGACGTTGATCCGCTCCAGCAGGGACACTACGCGCTCGGCCATGGCCTGGCAATACGCCGCGATCACCTTGTTCTTGGTGTAGCCGGCCTTGAGCAGGCCCAGCGCCTCGGACTTGGCGAACACCACGCAGACCGACGACACGGCATCCGGCTCGACATCGACGTCGAAGGAACGCGGGCCGAGTTCGGCGATCGGTATCTGCATGAGGTCGGAGATGACTTCCATGCCGCGACCGGTGCCGGCCGCGCATTTATCGTTCATCAGGAAGTTGGTGACCTTGCCTTTTTCGTCGCAATGGATGGCCTTGCAGTCCTGGCCGCCCATGTCGAGGATGGTGCGCACGCTGTTGCCGCCCATGTAGTTGGCGCCGCGGGCATGGCAGGCGATTTCGGTAATCGCCTTGTGCGCAAAGGGCACGTTGACGCGACCGTAGCCGGTGCCGACGACGTAGTGGATGTCTTCCAGCTTCATGCCGCACTTGTCCATCACGCCTTGCAGGGCGTTGGTCGCCGAATCCGGCGAATTGTTGCCGGTGCGCATGCTGTTGAAGCCGTACAGCTCTCCATCGACCACCAGCACCGCCTGCGACGACACCGAACCAACGTCAATGCCGCAGGTGATGATCTTGGCGGTCTTCCAGTCCTTGGTCTCGTCGACCCAAGTGTTTTCCTGCCAGCGCCAGAATTCCTTCTTCTCCGGTACGGTTTCAGCTACCACTTCTGCATTCATGTTTTCGCTCCTATTCCGTAGGGGTTCAATGCTGGCGCTCGGCGGCAATCATCGCGCAACCCAGCGCGCTGATGTACTCCGGCATGTCAGGCAGGGAAATCGTGTCGACGCCCATGGCGCCCTTCAGGGACTGAACAAAGCCGGCGTTATGCACCATGCCACCGATCAGCACCACTTCGCCTTCGATGCCGACGCGGCGCACCATGGCGCAGACCCGGCTGGCGACGGCATCGAGCACGGCCTTGGCGATGTCGTTCTTCGGCGTCGCCGAATGGATCAGCGATACCACCTCGGACTCGGCGAACACCGTGCACTGCGCATTCATCGGGATCGACTTGTCGGACTTGAGACTCGCCTCGCCGAACTCCTTGAGCGTCATCTGCAAAGCACGCGACATCGCCTCGGCGAATGAACCCGCGCCGGCAGCGCACTTCTCGTTGCCGGCAAAGTCGATCGCGCGACCTTCGGCATCGGTCTTCATGCCGCGACCTTCCTCGGCGCCGACATCGACCACGGTGCGCGCCTGCGGATACATGAATACCGCGCCCTTGGCACCGGCTGTCATTTCAGTGATGCCTTCGGCGGCGAATGCCACCTGCTTGCGGCCGGCACCGGTAGCAAATACAACCTTGACGTCGTCACGCTTCAGACCGGCCCCAGCCAGGGCTTCGTTGTAGGCTTTGTCGGCGGCGACGTCCTGATCGAGGTCGCCCGGCATCATGATGTGCACTTTCTTCACGCCGTACTTCAGCTGCGGCGCACCATCCACATTGAGCTCCTCGAGCAGCACCACCTTGATGCTGCGGGACCCCATATCGATTCCAGCGGTAATCATTGTTGATTCCTCCTGTAGATTCAGTTTGTCATTCCGGCGGAAGCCGGAATCCAGCAAGCCGACCGAAAACCTCCTGGATTCCGGCTTTCGCCGGAATGACGGATTGGGATGGCGGCTGCCAGCTGAGTTTCGTGGTCAATCATGCTTGCCAAATAAGTCAGTGGTTATAACAGTTACGCAGCCTGACGACGCAAGCCAAGCTGTTCCATGAAGGCATCGACCCGTGCCTGCGTGCGCACTTCGTCGAACTCGCGTTCGTCGCCCATGTTGCCTTCGAAGGTCATGATCGGAACACCGGCCTTGGCGATGCCGCCGCGGTTTTCCATGATGCCGAGACTCAGGCCTTCGCAGCCGCGGTTCAGGTGCAGCATGACGCCGTCGACCTGCCATTCCTTGACGATGCGCAGCATCATCTCGGTTTTCAGGCGCGGATCGAAGAAGTGCTGCCACTGCGGCTTGGACAGGTTCCAGTCGGCGTAGAGGCGCAGGATCTGATCGCGGGTATTCATCTCGATGCCCTTTTCCCAAGGCAGCGAACGACCGCCCCAGCTGCCGTCCGGCTTGTCTTCCCAGATGCCTTCCAACGCAAAGGTGTAGAGCGAGCCGATCGACACCGCACCGTAGGTTTCGAGGTAGCGGAAGATCTTGAGGAAGGACCAGGGCGGCTGCGTATCGGACATCATGCGGCACTTCTCGTTCGGCACGGCGGCGATACCGCGCGCGACGCGATCCTTGACCTCGTCGTAAAGCTCGTCGTAGAAGTCGGCGCACCACTGCGATGACTTCGACAGCGTAGCCAGCACGTACAGCGAGTACATGGTCTTCTCGTCGAGCGGCGCCGGCTTGACCTTGTTCAGGGCGCAGATGTCGGCCCAGCGGCTGGTCGAACGCATCTCGTTCTTGACCGCCTTGAGGAACTTCTCGTCGTCGAAGGTGCGGCCTGTCGACTTCTCGAGGAACTCGATGCCGTCGTGCAACTGGTTGGTGACGTAGTCGAGGCGCGCCGCGTTCATGTCCTTGTAGGGACCGACGCCGACGTCCAGGTAAAACTGCGGTATCTGTTCTTCCTTGGCGACGTGCTGGTACCACTTGGAGTGGGAGCAGCAGATCTGCGTCTGGAAAATGAAGTCGGCCTTGGGGAACTTGCCGCCATACAGATACTTGTCGAGGTGCATGCCACCCCAGTAGATGCGCATGTAGGAGCACAGGTCGCGGGCAAAGCCCACTGACTCGGCGGCATCCATGCATTCCTTGGCGAATTTCTTGTCGTGCGCAACAGCGGCGGCGTAAGGCTCGCCGGTCAGCGAATAGACGTCGTCGCCGAGGCCGGCCGGCAGCGCGTCCAGCGCCCAGGCCGAGCCGGACCAGCGCAGGCCGCCGTTGTCCTTGGCCGTCGCGTAGTTCTTGTAGTACTGCTCACGCAGTTGCTTGGCCTTGCCCCACAGCTTGAGGGATTCGGTCGGATACTTGTTCGGTGCATTCATCGTTCTCTCCCGTCAGTTTCAGAACAGCTCTTCGTCGCTCATCGTTTCGAGGAATGCCTCGATACGAATGCGGAAGGGGCCGATGGGGTTGGTAATGTCGAATTCGAGGAACAGCGTCGGGATGCCGTTCTTTTCGAGGTGTTCCTTGAGGTCCGGATAGTCGCCCTCGTGCGGATCGCAGAACTTCTGCTGCAGGAAGATCGCGGCGCGCGCATTGAATTCCTTGGCCAGGCCGAGCACATGGTCGAAACGCGTGTGGTTCGGGTAATCCTTGGTCGGACAGGCCGGGCGGTCGCAGTAGCGATCGGCGATGGCCTTGATCACGTCATCTTCGGGCTTCGACTCGTTCCAGAAGTAGCGGGTGCCGGAACACTGGTCGTCGATGACAATGGTCGAACCAACCGACTCGACCATGGCCATGAACGCGAGGTCGTCGTTTTCCGAGCCGATGGTCATGAAGCGCACGCCTTCCTTGCGATTCAACTGACGCGACGGCAGCGCGGCGAGCACCTTTTTCAACATCTCGTTGTGCTCGCGCTTATCCACGAACTGGGCCGTGATCGAGGCGTAGAGCGCCTCGACACCCGTAACCTGCGGGTTTTCGGCCTTGCGGTATTCAAACAACTGACGCAGCAGGCGGCGATTTTCGTCAACCACCGCCAGCGCCTCCTTCAACATCGCATCCGTCAATTCCTTGCCGGTCAATGCCTGCAGGAAGGTACGGAAGGACTGGAGTTCGGCGTGGTGTGCCTTGCGTGCATGCGGCGACTGGACGTCGTTGGGCATCGGCACGTAGTAGTCCCACTGTACGCTGGGCACATTGCTGCGCCACGAACTGAAGGTCTGCCGATACTGGATGCAGGACTGGGTGAGCGTCACGCCCTCGCAGTAATCGAAGCGACCGAGCAGGCCCTGGGCCAGGGAATCGCGGCAGAACGGACAGAACATGCCGAAAATGTGCGGCTCGGTCACGTTCTGCGGTTCATGTGCGCCAAGCACCCGAACCGGCAGCATGCCGGCGGCAATCAGCAACTCCTCCGCCGTATACGTGCACATCGTCGCCACAACCTGTCCGCCGGTGCGCTTCTTCCAGTCACGTGCGTAATCGTGGCGATTCTCATACCAGCCCTTGAACTGGTCGAACAAACCATCAGCCATTGGTGCCTCCTTGTTGGCGATCCACCGCACCGGGGTGCTCTGGACGCGGCATTCATTAGACTCGGAACTATTGTTCCCTAGATGAATCATACTGCACATTCTGAGCGAAGTATGCGTGAGGAAATCCGGCCCGTCAAGACGCTTATGCAATATTTTGCAGCACTGCTTAAATCACTTTTTATTGTATTACTACAAGCTATTACGCTTCTTTTTGACGGAATGACGAACGATAAAACAAAATAGTTTTTGACTTATATCAAATTCATGTACTATAGTGCATCTTCCAAGGCAGGGCAGCCAAGAGGTGACAGCACATCATGGTACCGATCGAAAAATCCGCTCTACCCGTCGCTGCGCGCTTCGTCGATGAAGCCGCAGACACGGAATTCCTTCAGGCCCTGGGCGTCCGCGTGCGCGAGTCGCGTGCGCGGCGCGGCATGTCGCGCAAGGCCCTCGCCATCAATGCCGATGTCTCGGAGCGCTATCTGGCCCAAGTCGAGAGCGGCGAGACCAATCCGTCCATCATGGTGTTGCGCCATGTCGCCCATGCACTGGGAATTTCACTGATCGAACTGCTGGAGCCGCAGCACAGTTCGCCGGAATACCGGCTGATCTCGCGCTTCCTCGAACAGCTCTCGCCCAACCGGCTCGAAGACGCCCTGCTGCGCCTGATGCGCGACTTCGGCAACGAAGACGCCTCGCGCCGCAAGCGCATCGCGCTGGTCGGCCTGCGCGGCGCGGGCAAATCCACCCTCGGTCGCGCACTGGCCAGCG
This sequence comes from Sulfuritalea sp., assembly GCA_030680805.1. Taxonomy (GTDB): domain Bacteria; phylum Pseudomonadota; class Gammaproteobacteria; order Burkholderiales; family Rhodocyclaceae; genus Sulfuritalea. The sequence continues at coordinate 62,120 of JAUXUK010000003.1, forward strand.
AGTTGTCGCTGCCCTTCGTCGAACTCAACAGCGCCATCGAGGCCGAGGCCGGGATGAGCCTCAACGAAGTGTTCTCGCTCTATGGCCAGCCCGGCTTTCGGCGCCTTGAGCGACGCTGCCTTGACAAATTCATCACGGAGCACGAAGGCGCCGTGATCACCGTTGGCGGCGGCATTGTTTCCGAAGCGGAAACCTTCAATATGCTGCTGATGAACTGCTACACCGTCTGGGTCAAGGCCAGCCCGGAAGAACACATGTCGCGCGTCGTGGCCCAAGGTGACTTCCGCCCCATGGAGGGCAACAGCGAAGCCATGGAAGACATGCGCCGCATCCTCGTCGCCCGCGAACCGCTTTACTCGAAAGCCGATTTCATCCTCGACACCACCGGGTGCGAACCCAAAGTGTGTCTCAAGAAACTGCGCCAAGCAGTCACCCCAATCCCTGAAGCGCCATAAAACCCAAAACGGAGAATTCCATGAACAGCCCCGATGCCCCCCGGCAGAGCATCACCTACGACACGCATCCCGACCACTACAAACACTGGCGCCTGAGCTGCGACGGCGCGGTCGCCACGCTGACCCTCGACATCAATGAGGACGGCGGCATCAAGCCCGGCTACAAGCTGAAGCTGAATTCCTACGACCTCGGTGTCGACATCGAACTCTACGACGCCTTGCAGCGCATCCGCTTCGAGCATCCGGAAGTGCGCAGCGTGGTCGTCACCTCCGGCCGCGATCGCATTTTCTGTTCCGGCGCCAACATCTTCATGCTGGGCGTTTCCACCCACGCCTGGAAAGTGAATTTCTGCAAATTCACCAACGAGACGCGCAACGGTATCGAGGATTCCAGCCGTCACTCCGGCCTCAAGTTCATCGCCGCCTGCAACGGCACCACGGCCGGCGGCGGCTATGAACTGGCCCTGGCCTGCGACGAAATCATCCTGGTCGATGACCGTTCCTCCGCCGTCAGCCTGCCCGAAGTACCCCTGCTCGGCGTACTGCCTGGCACCGGTGGCCTCACCCGCGTCACCGACAAGCGACGCGTCCGCCGCGATCACGCCGACATCTTCTGCACCCTGACCGAAGGCGTGCGCGCCCAGCGTGCCAAGGAATGGCGGCTGATCGACGACTACGCCAAGCCACAGCAGTTTGCCGAAAAGGTGAAGCAGCGCGCCGAGCAGCTCGCGGCGCAGAGCGACCGCCCGGCCAATGCCAAAGGTGTCGCCCTGCCGCCCCTCAAGCGAACCATCGACGAGACCGGCTACCACTACGAAACCGTCGATGTGGCCATCGACCGCAAGGCACGGCGCGCGACGCTGACCGTCGCCGCTCCGTCTGCCGCGGCAGCCAGCAGCCTTGACGGCATCGTCGCCGCGGGCGCTGCCTGGTGGCCGCTGCTGATGGCGCGCGAACTCGATGACGCAATCCTGATGCTGCGCACCAATGATCTGGAGATCGGCACCTGGGTGATGAAGACCAGCGGCGACGCACAACTCGTCCTTGATGCCGATGCCGCGCTGGCGAAGCACCAGAGCCACTGGTTCGTCCGCGAGGTGATCGGCATGCTGCGACGGACGTTGGCCCGCCTCGACGTCACCTCGCGCACCCTGATTGCGCTGGTCGGCCGCGACACCTGCTTCGCCGGCACGCTGGCGGAACTGCTGCTTGCCGCCGACCGCGGCTATATGCTCGCCCTGCCGGACGATCCGGCGCAAGAGCCGAAGATCGCGCTATCCGAAATGAATTTCGGCAGCTATCCGATGGTCAACAGCCAGTACCGCATCGCCGCCCGCTTCTATGGCGAGGAGGCTCCGATCGCCGCCGCGAAGGCGTCCATCGGCAAGCCCCAAGGCGCCGCCGCCGCGCTTGAGCTGGGTCTGGTTACCGCGACACCGGACGACCTGGATTGGGAAGACGAGATCCGCATCGTCCTCGAAGAGCGAGCCAGCCTCTCGCCCGACGCATTGACGGCGATGGAGGCCAACCTGCGTTTCGGCCCCGGCGAAACCATGGAAACGCGCGTCTTCGGCCGCCTCTCGGCCTGGCAGAACTGGATTTTCATCCGCCCCAACGCCGTCGGCGAAGCCGGTGCGCTGAAAGTCTTCGGCAGCGGCAACAAAGCGAAATTCAACTGGGAACGCGTCTAACACAAGCTCGTCATTCCGGCGAAAGCCGGAATCCAGAAGTCCACGCAAAAGCTCCTGGATTCCGGCATTCGCCGGAATGACAATAAAGCAGCACCCCTACCCCCATCAGGAGAATGCCATGAGCATCGACTACAACCAGAAAATCCCCAACAACGTCAACCTTTCCGAGAACAAGACCCTGCAGCGCGCGCTGGAACACTGGCAGCCCGAGTTCATCAACTGGTGGCAGGACATGGGCCCGGATGATTCGCAGAATTTCGATGTCTATCTGCGCACCGCGGTCAGCGTCGATCCCGGCGGCTGGGCACATTTCGACTACGTCAAGATGCCCGACTACCGCTGGGGCATTTTCCTCAACCCGGCCGAAGCCGATCGCAAGGTGAATTTCGGCGCCCACAAGGGGGAAGCCGCCTGGCAGGAAGTTCCGGGCGAATACCGCAGCAACCTGCGCCGGCTGATCGTGACGCAAGGCGACACCGAGCCCGCCTCGGTCGAGCAGCAGCGCCACCTCGGCCTCACCTGCCCCTCGCTGTATGACATGCGCAACCTGTTCCAGGTGAACGTCGAGGAAGGCCGCCACCTCTGGGCCATGGTCTACCTGCTGCACGCCTACTTCGGTCGTGACGGTCGCGAGGAAGCCGAAGCCCTGCTCGAACGCCGCTCGGGCGACGCCGACAATCCCCGCATCCTCGGCGCCTTCAATGAAAGCACGCCGGACTGGCTGTCCTTCTTCATGT
>JAUXUK010000034.1 GCA_030680805.1 Sulfuritalea sp.
TCCTTCTTGATCACCGACTCGTAGATCTGACCGGTGGTGAAGTTGTTGCGCTTGCCCATCTTGGCGCTGGTGAAGCGCTCGTAGTGCCCCAGGTCGAGGTCGGTCTCGGCGCCGTCTTCCGTCACGAACACCTCGCCATGCTGGAACGGCGACATGGTGCCGGGGTCGACGTTGATATAGGGGTCGAGCTTGAGGTGGGTAACCTTGATGCCGCGGGATTCGAGGATCGCGCCGAGGCTGGCGGCGGCTATCCCCTTGCCCAGACTGGACACGACACCGCCCGTAACGAAAACGTATTTGGCCATGGAAATGCTGCTGCGGGAAATTCCAATCATAGCGGAAATTCCCTGCCCGGTAGAAGCCCCGCGCCAGGCGGGCAATTCGGCGCGACGGGGCGACCACCGAGTGACCAACAAGCAACGACTCAGCGGCGGCCGGCACCCTTTTCGAGGGGGCCGCGCTTGCCCAGGCGGTCAACCAGCGTTCCAAGGTTTCCCAGCGACATGAGATGCGCGTAGACCACCGCCAGGGTGCCATTGGCAAACAACTCCTGAACCGCATCGCGGTCCAGCGCACGCAGTTTGGTTTCGTCCACGACGCTCAGTCCGTTGAGTCGAAACTGGCTGCCGTCGGCGAGCTGTGCCAATGAATCCGCCTGCCGCAACAAGCCTAGTTCCTGCAGTCGGCGCCCCAGCAGTTCGGTCGCCGCAGCCGCCTGGTGAAACTCGGTGAGGAACTTCATGGCGTGATCCAGTTGGGCGCTCGGCTTGCCGTCGACAAACAGGGGCTCGCCCTCCTTGGTGCCAAAACACTGCGAGGCCTCGTCGATGCACACCAGCAATTCCCCCTGCGGTCCCTTGCCGGGCACAAAAGGATAGCGCCTCACGAACGCCGGCACATAGCGGGCATCCCATTTGCCGGCCGCGTCCACATACAGATTCTCGGCTTCGCGCAGACCCAGCAGGGCGGCCGGAACAAGGCCGGACTCGCCGCGCGCAAAGACGATCGGATACTCGCGTGCGGCCTCGAAAAACTCGCTCGCCAGCAGCGGCACCGAATTGGTCCCGGCGGCAAAGGCGAAGTTCGTCGCCGGGCGCACCTTCAGTTTGGCGTGAGTCTGGTCGTTGAGCGCCACGACGCGCTCGTAGAACATCATTTCGGACATTGCGTTGGTCCTGACAGCGAAAGTTATGAGGCTATCACATCGCAGGTACGACTATAATTTGCGTTTTCGCCCCGCGCAGGAACAGTCATGGAAGCCGAACGCATCAACGCCGTTGCCAACCGTATCGCCGACCTTTCCGGTCGCAGCGAGCAACTGCGGAGGTATCTTTGACTACGATGGAAAAGCGGAAAAACTCGCCGAACTGAATCAGGTCCTCGAAGACCCGAAGCTCTGGGATGACGCCGAGCGCGCCCAGACCCTCGGCCGCGAAAAGAAATCCCTCGAAGCCGTGGTGGGCACGCTGTCCGGCGTCGGTTCCAAACTTGCCGATGGCCGCGACCTGTTCGACCTGGCCAAGCAGGAAGACGACGAAGACACCATGGTGGCCGTCGAGGCCGATCTCGACGAGGCCGAAAAGCTGGTCGCCGACCTCGAATTCCGCCGCATGTTCAACAACCCGGCCGACCCCAACAACTGCTTCATCGACATCCAGGCCGGCGCCGGCGGCACCGAAGCCTGCGACTGGGCCTCGATGCTGCTGCGCCAGTATTTGAAGTACTGCGAGCGCAAGGGCTTCAAGACCGAACTGCTGGAGCAGACCGACGGCGACGTGGCCGGCATTCGCAGCGCCTCGATCAAGGTCGAGGGTGACTACGCCTACGGCTTCCTGCGCACCGAAACCGGCGTGCACCGTCTGGTGCGCAAGTCGCCCTTCGATTCCTCGGGCGGGCGCCACACCAGTTTCGCCAGCCTCTACGTGTATCCCGAGATCGACGATTCGATCGAGGTCGAGATCAATCCGGCCGACCTGCGCACCGACACCTTCCGCGCCTCGGGCGCCGGTGGCCAGCACATCAACAAGACCGACTCGGCGATCCGCATCACCCACGTCCCGACCGGCATCGTCGTACAGTGCCAGAGCGACCGCTCGCAGCACCGCAACCGCGCCGAGGCGATGGCGATGCTGAAGTCGCGCCTGTATGAGCTCGAACTGCGCAAGCGCCAGGCCGAGGCCGACAAGCTCGAAGCCGGCAAGACCGACGTCGGCTGGGGCCACCAGATCCGCAGTTACGTGCTGGACAATTCTCGCATCAAGGATCTGCGCACCAATATCGAAATCTCCGCCACGCAGAAGGTGCTCGACGGTGACCTCGACCAGTTCATCGAAGCCAGCCTGAAGCAAGGCGTTTAAGGAATCGCTGATCAAATGCCATATCGTCATTCCGGCGAAAGCCGGAATCCAGAGGAATCAAGGCACTGGACACCGGCTTTCGCCGGTGTGACAGCTTGACCAGTGCGCCCCTAACCCATCATCCCCGCCATCGGACCATCATCATGAGCGACCAGCCACAGCAACCCGTCGACGAAAACCGCCTCATCGCCGAGCGCCGCGAAAAGCTCGCCGCCTGGCGCGCCACGGGCAAGGCCTTCCCCAACGACTTCTCGCGCGAGAACCTCGCCGGCCGGCTCGACGAACTCTACAGCGCGAAGACGCGCGAAGAACTCGAAGCCACGCCGATCGAGGTAAAGGTTGCCGGCCGCATCATGCTCAAGCGCGTCATGGGCAAGGCCAGCTTCGCCAGCATCCAGGACGTTTCCGGACGCATCCAGATCTTCGTCAGCAACGACGGTACGGGCGAAGATGTGCACAAGCAGTTCAAGGGCTGGGACATGGGCGACATCGTCGGCTGCGTCGGCACGCTGTTCAAGACCAAAACCGGCGAATTGACGGTCCAGTGCAGCAGCATCCGCCTGCTCACCAAGTCATTGCGGCCGCTGCCCGAAAAGTTTCATGGCCTGACCGACGTCGAACAGAAATATCGCAGCCGCGAACTCGACCTGATCACCAACGAGCAGACGCGCTTCACTTTCGTCGCGCGCAGCCGGATGATCCAGTCGATCCGCGGCTACATGATGCATCACGGCTTCCTCGAAGTCGAAACGCCGATGATGCACCCCATCCCCGGCGGCGCCAGCGCCAAGCCTTTCACCACGCACCACAATGCGCTGGACATGCAGTTGTTCCTGCGCATCGCGCCCGAGCTGTATCTGAAGCGCCTGGTGGTCGGCGGTTTCGAGAAGGTGTTCGAGGTCAACCGCAATTTCCGCAACGAAGGCCTCAGCCCGCGCCACAATCCAGAATTCACCATGATGGAGTTCTACGAGGCGTATACCGACTACCGCCGTCTGATGGACTTCACCGAAGGTCTCCTGCGCCACTCGGCGCGCGAAGCGCTGGGCACCGAGGTATTCGAATACCAGGGGCGCACGCTCGACCTGTCGAAGCCCTTCGCCCGGCTGACCATCGTCGGCGCGATTCACCACTACCATCCCGGCTACAGCTTCGAGCAGCTCAACGATGTCGACTGGCTGCGGCAGAAGCTCAAGGATCTCCGGGTCGACATGAAGGCGCCGCACATGGTCCGCGCCGGACTGGGAACCCTGCAACTGGCGCTGTTCGAAGAAACCACCGAGTCCGAATTGTGGGACCCGACCTACATCATCGACTACCCGGCCGAAGTCTCGCCGCTGGCGCGCAGCAACGACGACAACCCGGACATCACCGAACGCTTCGAGTTGTTCATCGTCGGCCGCGAAATCGCCAACGGCTTCTCCGAGTTGAACGATCCGGAAGACCAGGCGGCGCGCTTCATGCAGCAGGCGAAAGCCAAGGAGGCCGGCGACGAGGAAGCCATGTACTACGACGCCGACTACATCCGCGCCCTCGAGTACGGCCTGCCGCCCACCGGCGGTTGCGGCATCGGCATCGACCGTCTGGTCATGCTGCTGACCAATTCGGCCTCGATCCGCGACGTCATCCTCTTCCCGCAGATGCGGCCGGAGTGACTCCGGGGTGATGTCACCTCCGCTGGTTCCCGCCGAACCGGCGGCAGCCGGCGACGGCACGCCGTACTCGGCGATCTTCGACGACGTCTATCACGCATCGCACGGCGCGCTGGCGCAAGCCCGCCATGTGTTTCTCGCCGGCAACGATCTGCCGGGGGAATACGCGCGCTGGAGCGACGCCGACAGCTTCGTCATCCTCGAGACCGGCTTCGGCCTCGGCCTGAATTTTCTCGTCACCTGGCAGGCCTGGCGCGAATCGAAAGCAAAGGGGCGACTGCATTTCCTCTCCGTGGAAAAGCATCCCTTCCGCCGCGATGATCTGGCGGCGCTGCTGGCGAGCCATGCCGAGTTGGCACCCCTGTCTGCAGAACTGCTGCGGCAATGGCCGCCGCTGACACCGGGTTTTCATCGCCTGCATTTCGACCACGGCGCCGTTACCCTGACCCTGCTGCTGGGCGACGCACAGGCATTGCTGCCGCAACTCGTTGCCGGCGTGGATGCGGTCTATCTCGACGGCTTCGCCCCGGCGAAGAATCCCGAGTTGTGGTCGCCGGCGCTGATATCGTCGATCACCCGAGCGTGCAAGGCCGGGGCCACACTGGCGACCTGGAGCGTGGCGGGCGAACTGCGCCGCGCGCTCGAACAGGCCGGCTGGCAGTTGGAACGCCGCGCCGGCTTCGCCCCAAAACGTGAAATGCTGGTCGGCCGGCTTGAAAACGCCGTTACCTGCCCGCGAAGCGGAATCCCAGGTATGCAGAGCAAGCCAGCGCCGACTTTCCATTTGCCGCAACTACCGCATCAACGCCGCGCCATCGTCATCGGCGCCGGGCTGGCCGGCACCGCCATCAGCGAACGCCTCGCCAGCCGCGGCTGGCACATCGAACTCTTCGAGCGTCAAGACGCCCCGGCACAGGAGGCCTCGGGCAACCCGGCCGGCATACTGCTGCCGCACCTGGCGAAAGACGATGCGCTGGCAGCGCGACTATCCCGTGCCTGCTTCCTCTACGCACTGCGCCGCGTGAAGGATCTTGCCGGCGTGCGCTGGTCGCCCTGCGGTGTGCTGCAGGTCGCCCGCGACGCGGCCCACGAAACTCTGCAGCGCGACACGGTGCGCGAACTCGAACTGCCGCCGGACTTTGCCGCCTTTCTCGAACGCGACGCCGCTACCGCCCTTATCGGTCGCCAGGTGGCGCACGGCGGCTGGTGGTTTCCCGGCGGTGGCTGGGTCAGTCCCGGCAGCGTCTGCGCCACCCTGCTGGCTGCCGGCGGCGTGCAGATGCACCTGCATTTCGGGTCGGAGGTCGCGTCGCTTCGAAAATATTCCGGCGGCTGGCAGGCCCTCGACGCCGACGGCGAACTGCTGGCCAGTGCGCCGCACGTAATACTCGCCAACGCCCATGCCGCCAGCCGGCTGCTGCCCCAGGCACTGCCTCTGACACCGATCCGCGGCCAGATCAGTTGCCTGCCGCAAGATATCGCCGAACGCATCGATCCTCCGTTTCGTCACGTGCTTTGCCGCTCGGGCTATGTGACGCCCCCGCAAGCCGGAGTCGTCTGCGTCGGCGCCAGCTTCGACAGCGGCGAAACCGATCTGGGCATCCGCCTCGCCGACCATGCCGCCAACATGCAACGACTGGACGAACTGCTGCCCGGCGCCGCGCAAGGCATCGATCCGGCTCGGTTGGGTGGCCGCGTCGGCCTGCGCTGCGCCGCGCCCGACCGACTGCCGCTGATCGGCAACCTGCCCGACACAACGGCCGTCGCCGGCAGTTCGCCATCACTCGACACTCTGCCGCGCGAAGCCGGCCTTCATGCACTGCTCGGGCTTTCCGCCCGCGGCATGGTCTGGGCGCCACTGGCTGCCGAGCTGCTCGCCAGCCAGTTGAGTGGCGAGCCATGGCCGGTCGAACGCGAACTCGCCCGCGCGGTCGATCCCGCCCGCTTCCATCTGCGCGCCCTGCGCCGCGGCACGGCGGGTTTGTAACAGATGTAACAGTTGATTGCGCCTGTCCCTCGGACGCCCGGCCGAACGTTAATGTGCTCATACGCATTACACACAAGGAGCACATCATGGAAGCAACGCAACTCATACCGGCGAGCAATGCCGCCTCGACAACCCACCCGCTGCTGCTGATTGCCGCGGCATCAGTCACCGTACTCAGCCTGGCCGGAGTCGGCACCCTTGCCGGCTGGCTGCCCGGCCCGGGCGCCCACAGCGCCGAGCCCGCCAAACTGGCGTCGGCGGCGCCAGTGGCCCCCGCCACGGCACCCATCTCGATCCAGCAGACGGTCACCGTTCCTCAGGAAAAACCGAAGCCGGCCGCCGCCCCGAGCGAGCGCGCATCCGTCAGCGTCCGCCGCACGGCGCCCCTTCCGGCGGCAAGCACCGCGCCATTCGCCATACCGCCAGCGCCGACTTATTCGAACACGGCGAATTCCGCGCCCTTGCCGGCAATCTGCCGCGACTGCGGCGTGGTCCAGGCGGTGAATGAGGTAAGCATCGAGCCGAAAGCCAGTGGCGGTGGCGCCGTTGCCGGGGGCGTTGTCGGCGGCATCATCGGCAACCAGATCGGCAAGGGCGCGACGCGCGACATCGCCACGGTGCTGGGTGCAGTCGGCGGCGCTTACGCCGGCAACCATATCGAGAAATCCACCAAGGAAAGCAAGCGCTATGACGTGGTAGTGCGCTTCCAGGACGGCAGCGCGCGAACCTTCAGCAGCGATTCACCGCCTGCCTGGCATAGCGGCGACCGTGTCCGCCTTCAGAACGGCGCGCTGATCTTCGACGGCGGCAGGTCGGGTGCCAACGACTTCGGCACGACCTGATCCGGGCTGCCCGCAGCGCCCGGGATAACGGGAAGAACCGGACCTTGCATCAGGCTGGCGATGCGCTGCGTGGATTCACGCAGCTCCACGGTCCAGTCCGGTTCGTCGGGCAGGGCAGGCCGCAGGGCCTCCAGCTGATCACTGACCTCGCGCCCGTCCCAGCCGGCGGCCACCAGAAGTTTCATGGCCATGGTTTCAGCTTCCCTCACCTGCTGCGGGCGATAGCTGGCCCGCAGCGCACGCGAACCGGCAAATGAAGCGACCGATGTTACCGCGGTAGTTGTTACAGCCGTACTGGCCGCGGTCGTCGCGGTCGTCGCGGCGGCAGTGGTGGCCGCGCTGCCGGAAAACAAGGTCCCGATATTGAGTATCGGGAAAAGAATTTGCGCAGCCACCGCAATCAGAACGCTGGTGGTCACGTTCTCGTCATGATGGCCGGCAATGATATGGCTCATTTCGCGCGCCAGGATAAAGGCCAGCGCCGCATCGTCGAGACTCAACTGCCGCACACCGCGAAAGATCACCACCGTTCCAGCGGCACTCGACGCAGCCCCCGGATCGGCCTTGTCGGCGATGACGAACTCGAAGCGCGGGAAGCGCAAATGCAGGTCGGGGTGCTGGCGGAAGGCGACGTCGGCCAAGCGTCGCCCCAAGGCGAGGATGCGCTGGTCGAAGGCGCGGTCCGCGGCGCATTCCACTGCGCTGCATGACGGCGCATTGGTCGCGGTGACCAGCTGAAAATGCATGTCGAATTCGGAGTAAACCGCGCTGAATCCCTGCAAGGGTTGCGGCGGCACCAGCTGCGTGCGCCCCTCCGGCGACGTGGCGCAAGCCGTCACGAAAAACAGCAGGAACAAGGGCAGCAGGATGGGCGGCATCAGGCCTCCGCCACCACGACCCACCGCAATCGGACGCCCATCAATCCGCTTCTGCGGGCAGCACGGCGTCCAGGCGCGCCAACACACGCTCGCGGCCAAGAACCTCCAGCACGGTGTCAATGGCAGGCGACTGGGGCAGCCCCAGCAGCGCGACGCGCAAGGGGATCGCCAGTTGCGGCATCTTCAGCCCCGCCGCCGCTGCGGTCTGCTTCACCGCCTGGCCCAGTTCGGCCGCCTGCCAGACGCACTCCGACAGATAGATGCGCAGCGCGCCCAGCGCCTTCAACGCCGTCCCGGTCAAATGCTGAAGGCGCATTTCTTCCGCCGGCTTCGGCGCCACGAAGAAAGGATGCACGGCATCGGCCAGCTCATTCAGATTGGCGGCGCGATCCCGATACAAAGCGACCACCTTCGCTACATCGGGACCGCCGGCGACTGCCACGCCCTGCTGCTCCAACCTGCGCGTGGTTTCGGTAGCAATCCTCTGCGGATCGGCCAGCTTCAGGTAGTGCGCGTTGAGCCAGTTCAGTTTCTCGGTATTGAACTGGGCGGCAGAGGCCGTGATGTGGTCGAGATCGAACCACTGCACGAACTGCTCCATGCTGAAGACTTCTTCGTCGCCGTGCGACCAGCCCAGCCGCGCCAGGTAGTTCAGCACCGCCTCCGGCAGATAGCCGTCCTCGTCATACTGCATCACCGATACCGCGCCATGGCGCTTGGACAGCTTCTGCCCGTCGTCGCCGAGGATCATCGACAGGTGCGCATACGCCGGCACCGGCGCGCCGAGGGCCTGCAGCAGGTTGATCTGGCGCGGCGTGTTGTTCACGTGGTCGTCGCCGCGAATCACGTGGGTAATGTCCATGTCGCGATCATCGACCACGACGCAAAAGTTATAGGTCGGCGTGCCGTCGGCGCGGGCGATGATGAAATCGTCGAGTTCCTCGTTGGCAAACTCGATGCGCCCCTTGACCAGGTCGTTCCAGGCCACGATGCCATCCACCGGATTCCGGAAGCGCACCACCGGCTGCACGCCCGACGGCGGCGTCGGCAGCGCCTTGCCCTGCTCCGGCCGCCAGCGTCCGTCATAGCGCGGCTTCTCGCCGCGCGCGCGCTGCGCTTCGCGGAGCTGATCGAGTTCTTCGGCAGGCAGGTAGCAGTGGTAGGCCGTGCCCGCCTCCAGCATCTGCTGGATCACTTCCTTGTAGCGGTACATGCGCTGCATCTGGTAGAACGGGCCTTCGTCGTGCGCCAGACCGAGCCACTGCATGCCGTCGATGATCGCCTGCACCGCCTCCGGCGTCGAGCGCGCGACATCCGTATCCTCGATGCGCAGGATGAAGATGCCGCCGTGGCGCCGGGCATAGGCCCAGGAAAACAGCGCCGTGCGGGCGCCGCCGATGTGGAGGAAACCGGTGGGGCTGGGGGCGAAGCGGGTGCGGACCGTCATGGGATTTCGAGGCGAAGGGAGAGTCGCGAATTCTACGCCACGGAGCGAGGTCCGATTGACCGTCGGCCACGCTTTGTGGTTAAATGCGCGCCTCTTTCCGGGCGGTTAACTCAGCGGTAGAGTGCCACCTTCACACAAACCCAGTCGTGATTGTAAGTTGTTGATTTCCTAGTGTTCATTATATAAGCGGCCTCACATATACCCCGCTTTTTTGGTTTAAATTCACCTAGGAATTCACCAATGACAAGAACATACGCCAGAAACTTGCCCCGCGGCATCCAGGTTGTTCAATGGAAAAATGCCGACGGTATGAAGTCGATTCGCTTCCGCGTCCGTATCGTCCGTAAAGACTATAAGGCTGACCGCTACTTTGATTCCCAAGACGAGGCGATTGAGTTCCTTGCGACGGCGAAATCACGCACTGGACGCGCAGAACTGGCCAAAAAAGAGGAACAGCAGAGCCGGGCCAAACTCGCCCTCAGGGCTTTCCAGATGTCGCCTACGCTGACGTTTTATCTTGATGCTTATTCGGCGAAATATGGACAAGCCCCCGAAGGGGCAACCGCAGTACAAAAACGCAACGCGAAGTCTCTCGAATACCAACTGAAATCGATCAAGGCAACCGAAGTTCCGAACCGCGCTGCCTATCCCGTGGAAACGGGAACGATGCGAACGCTGCTAACCTTTCCCAAGAAGCAGTTCGGTCAGTTCAAGATCGAAGAGATTGACGCCAAGACGGCATCGGACTTTATCGATGAGCGACTGAAATCGGTATCGCCTGCCAGTGTTCAGCGGCAGGTAAATATCCTCCAATCCTTCTTCAACAAGCTGCGCTTCATCGACCCGGAGGCTGATGCCAAGCTCTCGGAAAATCCGTTCCAGAAGGCCGATAAGAGCCGCCTCAAGGGGGCCAACAAAAAGCGCGATGTCCGCTTGGAGGATTTCGGCGAACAGGCGGAGGAAAAGTTGCTCGCTGAACTTTCCAAGTGCCAGAATCCGCAAATGGGTCAAATTGTGGCACTGACGCTCGCAACGGGCATGCGGAGAAGCGAAGTCTTGTTTCTTGAATGGGAGCGGGTTCGCCTATCGCAAAACCACCTTGTTCTGGATGTGACGAAGACGACACCAAGGCGGGTATACCTGACAGACGAAGCAAAAGCAGTATTGGAAGCGATCAAGCCATCCGGAACACCGTCTGGCAGGCTGTTCGCGTATACGCTCGAAGGCTTCTCGACTAATTGGCAACGCGTGGTCGTTCGAGCAAAACTGCAAGGCTTTCGCTTCCATGACCTGCGGCGAGAGTTCATCAGTCGCTTGGTTGAAATGCTGGCATCTCCCAGCGCACTGGCGGTTTCTGAAACCATGGGTTTGACTGACGTTCGGCACGTGCAGAAACAGTACCTGGAACCCGAGCAAACAAGGCGGATATTTCGGGGCGGCGTGAAGACTGAAACGGATTTGATGAAAGTCGTTGGTCATACCACGGCTCAGACCACGAAACGATATACCTCTATTCGCAAGCGATAGCCCTTATTTCAGGCGGCATTGCCAGTTCCTTACACTCGCTATGGCGACCGGTGATGTCGCAGCAACCTCGACCGGCTCCGGCTTAACTGCATGCTCCCGCAGATAATCACAAATCTGCTGTGCGCTGTTCGCCGCCCTGAAAATCTCGTTGCCATCCTTATGCAGCACTTCCAGCCACGACGCCACGTAAGCCGCATGGCTCTCGATGTGCGCCTCATTCACCGTCAAGCCGATGTCGCCGCACAGCATCGCCGCGGCGATCTCGGCCCGCAGTTCCTCCTTCGCATACTCGATGGACCCGTGCCGTGAGCCGGGACACAGGCGATTCAGACGCTTTTCGGCTCCCGTGGCGTGTGCACATTCGTGCAACAGCGTGGCGTAGTAGTCCTCCGTCGAGTGAAACGCCGACTTGTCAGGAATGCGGATTGTGTCGATCCGTGGCAAATAACAGGCACCGTTTGACCCGTGCAGCAGAATCAGGCCACTGGCCTTCACCCCGGCCACCATCGCATCCGCCGCATTGATCGGTGCCACTGGCTCGCCCTTGGGTGGCAACGGCTCGACGCCATCGATCTGTGCCGCGTTGAAAACGTCATAGGCACGCATGACCAGCATCTTTTCTGCGTTGGCGGCCACCACGTCCCCTTGATCCTCATTCGCGGCAGTTCTCGTGACCTCGACCATGCGAACGATTTTCGATGACTTCTCGCCGCGTCGAACCTGACAGCCTTTGGCTGCCGCCTGCTTGTAGGTAAGCCAGCGCGGATCGCCATAACCGCTCATGCCGAGAATGATCTGATTGATGCCTCGATAGGGCTTGCCGCTGTCGGCGTTGAAACTCAGCCCGCCACAGGTCCAGCCTTTCCGCCATGGAGGCGTGCCCTTCTCGATTGCGGCGATGATCATTTCGGTGATCTGCTGGCGGATGTTGGTCATGGTGCCTCTCCGATGTCCTGATCCGAAAACCCTAGCGCCGCGTTGCGTGCCTGTCGTTCCCGTCTGTCGGCTAAATCGATCCCGCCTTGCCGCATTCATTGCATTCCGGCGTGTGTCGTTCGAGATACTGTTGATCCATCAGGCGATGGCCGGCCTTCACGGCATCGCTGAACTGCCCGTAGATCGCCAGTTGGCCAAGCCCCCCGGCAGCAATCTGATCCTCGACGTGCCGAACCAGCGCCAGCGTGTCCCGGTTGCCTTGCGTGCGGGCAACGTAGGCCCACCATTCGTCCGCCGGCCAGCGAGCGGCAAACATCGCGTCGTCAGCCAAGCGGACCAGATTCGCCAAGTCGCGCCTGCCATCGATGTCGCCGGTTTCCATGGCGGTATCCAGCACCTCTCCCATGCCAAAACACAACGTCAAGGCGAACGCCTGCCAGCCCGATAGCCGACCATAGGCGTTCTGATACGACGCCAGCCCGAGAGCGGCCTCGACCAGTTGCTCCCGTACAGGACCGAGAATCGCGCGGACCGTAGCGGTCCCGGAATCAGAGAGCGACGCGGCCACGGCCTGTTCCTTTCTTCCAGCTGCGGAGCATGTCGTCGATGGCCTTCGGGGTGGGCTCGATCAGGAAATCGCCTTCAATCTGACTGATCGCATCCTCGATCTGCGCCCGCTGTATGCCATGCTTGTGCCAGCGCTCATAGAACGTGCGACTGATTTTTCCCGTCGCAAATTGCAGGCCGCGAACGCGGCCCATGCGCT
>JAUXUK010000009.1 GCA_030680805.1 Sulfuritalea sp.
GGGGTGCCGTTCTTCACCATTTCCGGTTCCGATTTTGTCGAAATGTTCGTAGGCGTCGGCGCAAGCCGGGTGCGCGACATGTTCGAACAGGCCAAGAAGTCTTCGCCGTGCATCATTTTCATCGACGAGCTCGATGCCGTCGGCCGCCAGCGCGGCGCCGGCCTCGGCGGCGGCAACGACGAGCGCGAGCAGACCCTGAACCAGATGCTGGTCGAAATGGACGGCTTCGAGCCCTCGGTGGGCGTGATCGTGGTGGCCGCCACCAACCGTCCCGACGTGCTGGATCCGGCGCTGCTGCGCCCCGGTCGCTTCGACCGCCAGGTGGTGGTGCCGCTGCCCGACATTCGCGGCCGCGAGCAGATCCTCAAGGTGCATATGCGCAAGGTTCCCGTGGCGCCGGACATCGACGCCTCGGTCCTGGCCCGCGGCTGCCCCGGTTTCTCGGGCGCCGACCTGGCCAACCTGGTCAATGAGGCCGCGCTGTTTGCGGCGCGCAGCAACAAGCGCCTGGTGGATATGGAAGACTTCGAGCGCGCCAAGGACAAGATCATGATGGGCGCCGAGCGCCGCTCCATGGTCATGCCCGAAGAGGAACGCAGGAACACCGCGTATCACGAATCCGGTCATGCCGTCGTCGCCAAGTTGCTGCCGAAGACCGATCCGGTGCACAAGGTGACCGTCATCCCGCGCGGCCGTGCACTGGGCCTGACCATGCAGTTGCCGGACCAGGAGCGCTACAGCCAGGACCGCGACCGCCTGCTGTGCACCATTTGCGTCCTGTTCGGCGGCCGCATCGCCGAAGAACTGTTCATGCAGCAGATGACTAACGGCGCCTCCAACGATTTCCAGCGCGCCACCGATCTGGCGCGGCGCATGGTGACGCAGTGGGGCATGTCGGACAGCCTCGGGCCGATGGTGTATGGCGAAGAGGAAGGCGAAATCTTCCTCGGTCGCTCCGTCACCACGCACAAGAACATGTCGGAATCCACCATGCAAAAGGTGGATGTCGAGATTCGCCGCATGCTCGACGAGCAATATGCGCGTGCGCGCCGTCTGCTCGAAGACAATCGCGACAAGGTCGAAGCCATGACGGCCGCCCTGCTCGAACTGGAGACCATCGACGCCGACCAGATCAACGACATCATGGCGGGGTTGCCGCCGCGACCGCCCAAGCCTTCCAGTGCGCCGCCGGCTCCGAGGGCCGACAGCACGCCGGGTCCCGAGCCGACCGCCCCGGCGCCGGCCTGATTCTTATTACAGCTCAGACGGGCCGCCGAAGCAGAACCGATTCGGCGGCCTCCGTTTTTTCATGACACAGAATTTCCACTGCGGCCGCTTCGTCCTCAATGCCGAGCGCCCATTGATCATGGGCATCGTCAACTTGTCCGACGATTCCTTTTCCGGCGACGGCCTGCATGGCGATGTGGAGGCTGCCATCGCCCAGGCCCTGCGGATGAGGGATGAGGGTGCACATATCCTCGATCTTGGTGCCGAGTCCTCGCGACCGGGGGCGGCTCCGGTGCCGGCGCAGCAGGAAATCGATCGGCTGTTGCCCGTTCTCGAAGCCCTGCGCGACTGCGGTGCGGCACTGTCGATCGATACCGTCAAGCCGGAAGTGATGCGCGTCGCACTGGCCGCCGGCGCGGACATGATCAACGACATCAATGCACTGCGCGCGCCGGGCGCGCTGGAACTTGCCGCGGCCAGCAAGGCCGGAATCTGCCTGATGCACATGCAGGGCGCTCCGGGGACCATGCAGGACGATCCGCATTACGCCGATATCGTGGTCGAGGTTGCCGAGTTTCTCGGCGAGCGCGTCGCGGCGGCGGAAGCGGCAGGCATCGCCTTGAATCGGATTGCGGTCGACCCGGGTTTCGGCTTTGGCAAGACGCTGGAGCACAACATCGAACTGCTGCGCCGGCTGGGCGAGTTGGTGGTACCGGGCCTGCCGCTGCTGGTCGGCATGTCGCGCAAGTCGATGCTCGGCCTGCTCACCGGCCGCGCGGCGCCTGAACGGATTTTTGCCGGAGTGGCAGCCCACGTGCTGGCTGTCGAGCGCGGCGCGCGCATCGTGCGCGTGCATGACGTGGCGGCGACGCGCGACGCGCTGGCCGTGTTGCAAGCTGTGGAGGACTACTGAATGGGACGCAAGTATTTCGGCACCGACGGTATTCGCGGCCGTGTCGGGCAGGCGCCGATCACTCCTGATTTCGTCATGCGCCTGGGCTATGCGGCAGGTTCCGCACTGGTGGCACGCGACGGATTGCCGGCCAACGAGCATCCTGCGGTACTGATCGGCAAGGACACCCGCATTTCCGGCTACATGCTGGAAGCCGCGCTTGAGGCCGGATTTTCCGCGGCGGGGGTCGATGTGATGCTGTGCGGACCGATGCCGACGCCGGCCGTCGCCTACCTCACCCGTGCCCTGCGTCTGCAGGCCGGCGTGGTGATCTCCGCCTCACACAACCCCTACGACGACAACGGCATCAAGTTCTTTTCGGCGCAGGGCACCAAGCTGCCCGATGCGGTGGAACTCGAGATCGAGGCGCGGCTCGATCAACCGATGACCTGCATGGAGTCGGCCAAACTCGGCAAGGCACGCCGGGTGGAAGACGCCGCCGGGCGCTACATAGAATTCTGCAAGAGCACTTTTCCCAACGATCTCGATCTGCGCGGCATGAAGATCGTGGTGGACAGCGCCCACGGCGCGGCCTACCACGTCGCGCCCAACGTATTCCACGAGCTCGGCGCCGAGATAGTCGGCGTTGGCGACACGCCGAACGGCCTCAACATCAACCACGAGGTCGGCGCCACGGCACCCGAGGCGCTGCGTCGCGCCGTGCTCGAGGCGCGCGCCGATTGCGGCATCGCGCTCGACGGCGATGGCGACCGCCTGGTCATGGTCGATGCGGCGGGCAAGCTCTACGACGGCGATCAGTTGCTCTATGTGATTGCCCGCCATCGTGCGCGCAGCCAGCCGGTGCCCGGCGTGGCCGGCACGCTGATGAGCAACCTCGGCTTCGAACATGCACTGGGTCGGCTGGGTATTGCCGTCGGCCGCGCCAAAGTCGGCGACCGCTACGTGCTGGAAATGATGCAGGAGAAGGGCTGGCAACTCGGCGGCGAAAACTCCGGCCATATCATCTGTCTCGACCGCCACACCACGGGCGACGGCATCATCGCCGCACTGCAGGTGTTGGCCGCACTGCGCGCTACCGGCGAAACCCTGGCCGAAGCCTGCGCCGATCTGACGCTTTATCCGCAGAGGCTCATCAACGTCAGGATGCCGGCCGGTTTCGACTGGGCGGGGGATGCCGGCATCACGTCGGCAGTGAAATCGGCCGAAGCCGCGCTGGACGGTAGCGGCCGTGTGCTGCTGCGCCCATCGGGCACCGAGCCTTTGCTAAGGGTGATGGTGGAAGGCCGGGAGGCTGCCGTGGTGTTTGGCCAGGCCGAGGCTATTGCCGAGGCGGTGCGGCAGGCCTTCGGCGAGTAATCGCCCCGGCGTTTCCCCCGCCAAAGCGGAAAGCCATTCAGGGGTTGTGCACAGCGCGCAGCACGGTCTGGGTTTCATCATGGCGAACGCGGTTGCTGAACCACCAGATTCCCGCCTTCTTGATGGTCCAGTCGGCCTCGGTGCCGGCCAGCAGCAGCGAGGCCAGCCGCCCCAGCGCCGGCTGATGGCTGACCAGGATGATTGCGCCGGAGTGGTCCGGCCAGTCCGCGGCACCGAGCAGATCGGCAATGTTGGCGCCGACGCCAAGCTGCGTTTTCACCTTAACCGGCAGGCTCAGCGTCTGCGCCGTTTGCAAGGCTCGTTTGGCGGGACTCGACAGCACCGTAAGCTTGGGTAGCCGCTGGCCACGCAGCCACTCTGCCACCTGCTGCGCGTGGTGGAGTCCTCGCGTCGTGAGTTCGCGGTCGGCATCGGCGACCGCGCCGGCGGCTTCCTTTGCCTCGGCATGACGCCACAGTATCAAATCCATAGTGCCCTTCGCCTGAGTAAGGCGGGCAGACTAATCCAAGTGTGTGACAAGCGCATTACCCGGAACGCAGGCTGCAGCGTAGCTGACTTGGCCTGCAACAAAGGTTTCCACGGGAACGACCCGCGCTGGTGCGGGTGGCGCGGCGCTGATGTTCGGGCCGGCTGGAGGGCGAAATGGAACAAAAGTCGGCGCTGGTGACACGGCGCTGATGTTCGGGTCGGCTTCCGCCGTGCCGGCACTGCTGCGGTATTGGCGGCGTTCGATGAACACCACGCTGCCCGGCACGCGTTTGGCCTCCTTCTTCGCCTCGCTCAGTGCGGCGGACACATCGTGATGGCTGGCGAAGGTTCCCGGCTGAACTATCACGCAGCCGATCGACAGCGCCGGCAGCGCGTGGAACACCGATTGTCCGCGTCGGTCTTCGCCACCGTAGCCACCAGCGGCAAGGTGCTCCGCGGTAGTTACATACTTGGGCAGCGCGGCGTCGAACTCGCTGATGACGCGCTGCAGCCGTGCTTCCCAATCGCGGCTTTGCATCAGGACGATGAAGTCATCGCCGCCGACATGACCGACGAAGTCCTCATGATCGGCCGTTGCTTCGGTAAGCAGCGCTCCAACCTGCTGGATCATCTGGTCGCCGCGCCGATAGCCGTAGGTATCGTTGTAGGGTTTGAAATGGTCAAGATCGCAGTAGGCAGCGACAAAACCGTGCTCCGCCTCGATCAGTCGATCCATCTGTTCGTTGATCGGGACGTTGCCCGGAAGTTGCGTCAGGGGATTGGCGTAGCGGGCGGCGCGAATCTGCATGTCGGTGATGATCGCCATCAGTTCGCGCAGGAAGCCGATGCCGCGATACTGCCCCTCCCGGGTGATGACAATGGTATCGCAGACTTCGCTGCCGCGCAGGCTGCCGATGATTTGTGCAACGTCCTGCGCGCTCCTCGCCTCGTCGAACAGCAGCGGCGGGTCCATGACCATGGTGCATGAGCGCTTGCCATAGAGCTCGCGGCGAAACGGGCGGGCAAAGCGGTCGATCAGCGAACTGCGCGTAATGATTCCGACGGGCAGGCCGTTGGCGACCACCGGTACGACGTTGAGCGCCGGTTGATGCTCGAATATGCGGTAGACGGCATCGTTGTCTGTTTCGGTAGATACCGGACGCACTTCGTGCAGGATCTGGTCGATGCGCGGTGCCCGCCGTTCTGCGTGGGGGCGCGACGGCAACAGCAGAATGCTTTTGTCCGGCGCCGCCACGGCCGGGTGGGCGCTGTGCGGCATGGTGACAATAACGCGTTGCGGTCTGGCGATGCCGAAGCCCTGCAGATAGGGAATGCCGATATCGCGCAGCACCGCCAGTTGCTCCTCCGTCTCCACGCCCTCGGCAATCAGGGCGCTGCCGCAGGCATCGGCGATTTCGTGCATGGCGCGAACGAAGTGCAGCTTGAGCGGATCGGTGTCGATGCCGGTGACAAAGTGGCGGTCGATCTTGACGAACTCGGGCCGCACTTCGGACCACATGCGCAGATTTGAAAAGCCTTCGCCCATGTCGTCCATGGCGATCTGGATGCCTATCCGGCGGAAGTCCTGCAAGGTTTCCTGCAGATCGGAGAAGTCCGTCACCGACTCGTTCTCGGTCAGCTCGATGACGATGCGTGAGGGTGGTACGCCGAGGCGGAGCAGATCCTGACGAATCGCGACGAGGCGTTTGCGACTGGCGTGCAGGCAGCTGATACTCATGTTCAGGAAGAGTCGCAGCGCGCAATTCTGCTCGGCGAATTGCGCGATCGCGGTTTCCACCGCCAGCCATTCGAGTTCATGAGTGCATTGCTCGGCAGCGGCTGCCGCGAACAACGCGCCCGGTGTATGCAGTTCGGAGCCCTCCGGGCCGCGAATCAGTGCTTCGCAGGCAAGATAGCTGCCCTGGCGGACATCCAGGATGGGTTGATAGACGGAATGAAGGCCGCGATCATCCATCAGGCTCCGCAGCAATTTTCCGTGCGGGTTGATCTGCGTGGCGGCGTTGTGGGTTGGATGGAGCATGTTCATGATGTGTTCACCTTTCGTGTGGTTTTCGCCAATGCCGATCTTGTCGCCGGCGTGGCGGCGAAGTTGTCAGGCCGTCTCGGCGACGACCACGTTGAATTGCAGCGATCCGTGCTCCTCCATCAGATCGATGCCGAATTCCATACCCACCTCGTCGTCTTCGGCGAGCAGCCAATGCACTGAAATCGACGGGCCGCTGCGGGCAGCCCTGTCGAGCATGCCGATCAGGGCGCGAATCAGCCTGGCGCTCGAACTGTCGGAATAGAGCAGGCCGATGTTGACGTCGACGCGGCCGTCGACGGGCAGTTTCTCCAGGTAGTCCTGGAGGCGCGATCGGATCGGTCCATAAAAGCCTATCGCATTCTCCGGGAAGGACTCGCCGTAAATGCAAAGGCGATGACGGGAAAACTCGAACCTGATTTCCGGGGTGTCATTGCGTGCGGGGATGTGCAGATCTTTCATGATTCGCGGTTCGCGGAAGGTCGGCAAGGGTGGGCAGGGGATGGAAAATGCTGTATGAATTGCGGCCGGGATGCTCATCCTGAACTTCGATTGTTACAGGTCGATCACGACTTTGTTGCAGTGCGATGCCGGCCCCGAATCCGGTGTCTCCGTCGAACCGAACTGTCATTGACCGCGGTGCAACAGTCGGGGATACTCGCCGCAATGCAAAGCCGGCGGACGGGTATTCGAAGGCGCGGGGGCGCCGTTCCGGAACCGGCGGACAAAGGGAGAAACATGTCATGAACCATATGAAGATCAAGACCCGGTTCTATTTGCTGATCGGGTTCTCGGCGTTGATGCTGCTTTGGGTTGGCGTTACGGGGCTGTCCGGCATCGGCGCTTCGAACGCGACCGTGGCCGCGCTCTACAACGACAATCTGCTGGCGATCGAGCGGCTCAACGAGATTCGCAACAACCAGATGCAGATAAACATCACGCTGGCCACGGCCCGCCAGGAGAGCGATGCGTTCGAGATCGTCGGACACACCGACAGGATCGCCGGCATGATCTTCCGCATCGACAAGTTGCTGAAGGAATATGAAGGTCGCGCGCTGGCGCCGGAGGAGCGCAAGTTGCTGGAGAACTTCGTCAAGGCGCGCCTCGTTTTCGGGCGCACCGGCGTCATGCCGATGATCGACCTGTTGCAGGGAGAGAAATTCGCCGAGGCCGACAAATTGCGCAAGACGGTGATGGAGCCGGCCTACGTGAATGCATCCGCGGCCATTGACGCGCTGCTGAAATACCAGGTCGACCATGCCCGGACGTCCTATGAGGAAGCCAGCACAGCGGCCGCGCGCGTTCGCGCTATCACGATCGGCAGCATGGTGGCGGGACTTGTGTTGTCGATCTTCGCCGGGCTGTTCGTCACGCGCGCCATCACCGACAGCGTCAATCGGCTGGTGGAAGCGGCGTCCGGCCTTGCCTCCGGGAATCTGGCCATTCGCGTCGACGCCCACGGCGGCTGCGAGTTAAGTCAGGTGGCGCTCACCTTCAACAAGATGGCGGAGGATTTTTCCGCCATCCTGAGCCAGGTGCAACACGCTTCGGCGCAGGTGGTCGACACCTCGGCCGGGGTCGCCGACACCGCGCGACAGGTGGCGCTGGCCTCGCAGGCTCAGGCGGAACAGGCCGCCGATGCCTCCGCCTCCGCCGGGCGGCTCGAACAGGCCATCGGCGAACTCGTCGCGCGCAGCGAGGCGGCGGCGGAAGCGGCCGAGGAGACCAGCAGTGTCGCGGTGCGCGGGCAGGAGGTGGTCAATCAGGCGGTGAATGGCATCCGCGACATCGCCACCACCTTCGATGCGTCGGCGCGGCTGGTCGGTGCGCTCGGGCAGAGTTCGGATCAGATCGGGGCGATCGTCGCCGTCATCAAGGACATCGCCGACCAGACCAACCTGCTGGCACTCAACGCTGCCATCGAGGCGGCACGCGCCGGAGAACAGGGACGGGGTTTTGCCGTGGTCGCCGACGAAGTGCGCAAGCTCGCCGAGCGCACGGCCAAGGCCACCAGTGAAATCTCGACCATGATTGCGTCGATTCAGGGCGAGACCCGCGACGCCGTGCAGAACATGGAGACGGGCGGACGCCAGGTGGATGAGGGACTGCGCCTGGCCGAGCAGGCGGGTGAGGCGCTGGAGCGCATCAACCACAGCATTCGCACCGTGGCCTCTGCGATTCGCGACACGGCGGCGGCGACGCACGAACAGGCGAGCACCAGTCATGATATCTCGCAGCGCATCGATGGCATTGCTCGCGTGGCGAGGGAAAACAGCGCGACGGTGAGCGGCATCACCGATGCCGTAAATGGCCTGAGGCAACTGGCGGAGGAATTGCGGGGCTTTGTGTCGCGCTTCCGGCTGGCCTAGTTTGCTGCGGTCTCCGTCCGCGCGGGAAGCGCGATGGCGGGGAAAGTCGGCGCTGGCGAGACGGCGATCGAAGGCGGCGAGGTGGCTTGATTGCATCCATCGACCGCTGCGGCGCCATGTGCGGGCCTGACCACCGTTCGGGATCGCCGCGCTGACCTGCCGGCGCGGTGCAGGGCGATGAATTCCACGATGCCCCAGAGCACGGCGCTGGCGATGGCCGGCGCCGGAAGTGCGCTTGTCCCGCGAAATGTCATATTCATGGCAGTTCCTTCACGTCAGAGATCGTCGAGCAGCCACAGGGTTATCAAGCCATTATCGAAGAACCTGTCGATTGCCTTCTGCAGATTGAGCAGATTCAGCGCGAATGTCATCGGTGCTGGTGTCATCGTCATGATCCTTTCGTTTTTTGTAGCAAACGCGACCAGCGTAGCAACACGAAGTTAAGAATCCGTTGCAGGTTTGCGACAGTTGCGCGTGCGGGATGTAATGGGTTTGTCACACAGCATGGCATCCGGCTGGGGTATTCTTGGCACTGCCCCGTTTTCGAATGAATGCCGTGTCCGTGCATGAACTGGCCGAACTGAACGACCTGGAAGGCATCATCGAGGAGGGCGCGCCTCATCTCTCCGTACGCGTCGTTTGCGAGGTGACAAGCGGCGCGCAGCGATTCCCCGTTTATGCCATCTGTCTCGGCAATCCGAGTCCCGACGTTCCCGCCGTCGGTTTCTTCGGCGGCGTGCATGGCCTCGAGCGCATCGGCGCCGAGGTGGTCCTGGTGTATTTGCGCAGCCTGGTGGCGCGCCTGCGCTGGGACAGCGTGCTGCACCGGGAACTGGAATCGGTACGTCTGGTTTTCATGCCCATCGTCAATCCGGGCGGCATGTGGCGCGGCACGCGCGCCAATCCCAACGGCGTCGACCTGATGCGCAATGCGCCGCTCGAGTCGTCGGAGCAAGTGCCCTTCATGATCGGCGGCCAGCGCATCAGCGCTCGACTCCCCTGGTACCAGGGCCCGCGCGGCGGCCCGATGGAAGCCGAGAGCCAGGCCGTTTGCCGCGTCGTCGAGGAAGAACTGCTGTCGCGCAAATTCAGCATTGCGCTCGACTGCCATTCCGGCTTCGGCCTGCATGATCGCCTCTGGTTTCCCCATGCGCACACCACGCTGCCGATCGAGCACCTGCCCGAAATGCATGCGCTGAAGGAAATATTCGACCAGACCTATACCAATCACAGTTACCTGTTCGAGCCGCAAAGCCGCCAGTACCTGACCCACGGCGACCTGTGGGACTACCTGTACCTGCAGGCGGAAAACTCCGGCCGAACCTTCCTCCCGCTGACTCTCGAAATGGGCTCGTGGCTTTGGGTGAAGAAGAATCCGCGCCAGCTGTTTTCGCGTCATGGCATCTTCAACCCGCTGATCGGTCATCGCCAGCAGCGCGTGCTGCGGCGGCACCTGTCCTGGCTCGATTTTCTTGCCCGCGCCGCCAGCGGCTACCCGCGCTGGATCCCGGCTGGACCGGCGCGGGAAAGGCACCGGGAGCAAGCCATGGCGCTTTGGTATCAAGGCGGCGCATGAGTACCTGGATATTCCTGCGCGGCCTGACGCGCGAGAGCCGTCACTGGGGTGCCTTTCCCGAAGTCTTTCGCAAGAC
The DNA here is from genome assembly GCA_030680805.1 of Sulfuritalea sp. GTDB lineage: Bacteria > Pseudomonadota > Gammaproteobacteria > Burkholderiales > Rhodocyclaceae > Sulfuritalea. The sequence goes on from JAUXUK010000009.1 coordinate 10,051, forward strand.
CATCGCCGATGCTGAAATCGTCACGCTCGACCTGCCCGGCAACGGCGGTCTGCACCGGATGGAAAGCCCGCTCCGCGTCGAACAGATGGCGGACTATTGCCATGCCGAGATGCTGTCGCGTGGCTTGAAACCGCCCTATTTTGTGCTGGCGATGTCGCTGGGAGCAATGGTGGCGCTTGCCTGGGCGCAGCGTCATGCCGAAGAAATAGCGGGATGCGTACTGATCAACACCAGCCTGCGTCCCTTCAGTCCTTTCCACCAGCGCTTGCGGCCGAGGAATTATCCTGTGCTGCTCAAGCGTGCCTTGCTTGGCGGCAGCCCAGGTGAATGGGAGGCCGCGATTCTGGCGCTGACCAGCAATCTCGCCGAGGACCGCGCATCGATACTCGATGCCTGGATTGCGCTGCGACGCGAGTGCCCGGTCTCGCGCCGCAATGCGCTGCGGCAGTTATGGGCGGCGAGCCGCTATCGGGCCGAGGTTGCGCCACGCTCGCCGCTGCTGCTCCTCGCCAGCGCACAGGATCGCCTGGTTGATCCACGATGTTCGCGCCAGCTTGCATCGCGCTGGGAAACCGCTTTTGGCGAGCATCCCGCGGCCGGCCACGATATACCGCTCGACGACGGTCCATGGGTGGCAAGACAGGTGCGCGACTGGCTTGCGATGACAGCACCGTCTGGCTCAGGCTGAACCCGGCGACGCCTTGCCTCGTAGCGGATGCGCGGCGTCCAGTCTTGGCAGGTTCAAGCCGCGGACGCGCTGCAACTGGTTGGGGACGTCGTCGAGCAGGGCGGCGTGACGCCGCCCGTGCCAGCCGCCGATCAGCGTCACTGCTTCGCGCAACAGCGGGTCGCGGCCGGCGCAGACCATCAGCAGGGTGCCGGCGCTGGCAAGATCGTTGAGCTGCCCCAGTTCGTCCTGGGGCCCGGCGAGTCGCTTGATCGCGGCGGCGCCGGACTTGCCGGGAATCATCGGGCCGAAAAATTCGATGGCATAGCGCAGCCGCTTGATGCCGATGCGCAACTCGTGAAGCGAGGAGGGGTAGTCCACGCGGGCGGCATCGGCAAGCTCGAGAATCCTCTTTAGCAGGCGGCGCAAACGGCGGTCGGCAAACTGCTGCAGGGATGGCGCTTCGTCTGCTGCGCCGGGCGGGTCGACGAACGGTGCGCCGTGGAGCAGGCTGCCGGCGGTCAACAGCAGCTGGCCGTAGGCGGGTTGCCGCAGCATATGCCGGATGTCGGCGCGGGCGGCGTAGAGCCGATCGGTGACGGCGCTGGCCAGATCGGTGAGGCGCGGTTCATCGGGCAGGGCGTTTGCCACCGGGACAACGATCTCCGCCATCAGCACATCGAAGTCGCGGGCTTGTCCCAGCGCACGCATCAATTCGCGCATCGGCGGCACCAGGTACTCGGCGAAACCGGCCGGCAGCACCGGGCCGAACATGCGCAAGGCAGCGCGCAGGCGGCGCATGGCAACCCGCATCTGATGCACGTATTCCGGATCGTCGCTGCGCACCGCGCCGTCGTGGTTGAGCTGCATATGCGACAGGCAGTCCAGTGCGATCAGGCGGAAGGCGGCCAGCGGCGTGTCGCCGGCATCGATCGGTACGTCGCCGGCCTTGACTGGGCGCGCCGGCGTGTTCAGGAAAAGCCGGTAGCCACGTTCCGCTTTCGACAACAGCAGCGGCGGCAGGGCCTGGCGCTGCGCCAGTTCGAGGGCCAGGGCGTAAAGACCGTCGATGCTGCCGGACACCAGTTGCAGTTCAAGCTCGGATATGTTGTCGCGGCGTCCGTTCGAGGCAATCCAGCCGCGGTCGAGCTTGACCAGGATGCGCGTGTCGTGGCCGCGGTCGAGTTCCCAGAGCGTGCGACGAAAGTTGGTCTCGAATACGGGCGCCAGATGACCGGCAATCTTGTCCCGTTGCAGCCAGTCGCGCAGTTCGGCGTCGTCGACGTGGGAAAAGTCGAAGTGGTTGAGGTAGGGCGCCTGCCATTCCGGCCGCTGCGTCAGGCCGCCATCGGAGGTGTCCTGACGCTTGACCGTCTGTTGCCACGACGCACCGTGCCGGCGCAGGCGCAGCAGGATGCCGGCGCGGCGCAGCGCCATGCGTCCGCTGTCGTAGTAGATGCTGACCAGCTGGTGCTGCTCGCGGGCGGCGGCGCGGGCCAGCGCCGGATGTCGCAGCAGAACGCCATGCCGGTCTTCGGCGACGGCCAGTTTCAGCGCGATTTGTTGGGTCATGAGGCGATGCCGGGCAAGGATTGCGGTTCAGTGTAGCGCCCCAACTGCGACAGAATTATTACAGTCGTGCAGTTTCCCCGCGGCACGCCATGCCCGGGTGCTGAAGACCGTCAAAGGTCGGCGTTGGCGATACGGCGACGGGGGCCATCACCGGCAGCGCAGCAGCCGAGGCAACCGGCTGCCAGGCCCGGACCAGTTCCAGCCGGCCGTCGTGGTGCTCGACGATGGCGGTGCAGCTATCCACCCAGTCGCCGCAGTTGACGTAGACCACGTCGCCGACCGGACGCAGGGCGGCGCTGTGGATATGGCCGCAGATCACGCCGTCCAGCCCGCGCTCGCGCACGGCGTGAATCAGGGAATCCTCGAAGTCGAAGATGAAGGAAACGGCGCGCTTGACGCGGCTCTTGGCGTAACCGGCCAGCGACCAGTAGCCGGGACGGCCCAGCAGGCGGCGCAGCTTCGAGAGTGTGGCGTTTACGCGCACCAGCAGGTTGTAGCCGACGTCGCCCAGCACTGCCAACCAGCGGTGATAGCGGGTCACCTGGTCGAACTCGTCGCCATGCAGCAGCAGATAGCGCTTGCCGTCGGCGGTGATGTGGATGTGCTCGAGCCTGACCTCGATATCGCCGAAGGAAACGCCGTCATATTCGCGCATCGCCTCGTCGTGATTGCCGGGGATCAGCATCACGCGCTGGCCGTGGCGGGCGCGGCGCAGGATCTTCTGCACCACCGTGTTTTGCGCCGGGGTCCAGTGGATGCCGCGGTTCATCGACCAGAAGTCGATGATGTCGCCGACCAGGAAAAGGTTCTCGCTTTCATAGTCGCGCAGGAAATCGAGCAGACGGTCGGCCTGGCAGCCGCGGGTGCCGAGATGGACGTCGGAGATGAAGATCGAGCGGACGTGCATCAGTCGGGAAGGAAGCGGTAGATCGATTCGTTCGCCGCCGCGATCGCGGGGCGGTCAATGGCATCGCGCAGAGCGGTTACCAATCGGTCGTGGATGCGTTCCCAGTCGAGCGAGGCGACGCTTTGCGGGGCGGCGGCGGCGGCCCGGTAGCGGGCGCCGGGGCGGGTGACGAGGTCGAGCGCGGCGCGCACGAACTGGTCGCTGGCGCCCGGGTCGGCCAGCATGCCATTGTCGCCGTGGCGAATCAGTTCGGCGGCGGCTGCCATGCGGTAGGCCACGACCGGCAGACCGCTGGCCAGCGCTTCGAGGGTGACGTTGCCGTATGTCTCGGTCATGCTCGGGAAGAGGAACAGATCGGCCGAGGCGTAATGGGTAGCGAGGTCTTCGCCGTGGCGCATGCCGGCGAAGATGTGTTCGGGATGCTTCTGTTCCAGTTGCCGGCGTGACGGGCCGTCGCCGACCAGCAGCAGGCGCGCCGACGGGGCGTAACCGCGAATTGCCGCGAAGGTGGCGAGCAGCAGCGGCAGGTTCTTTTCCGGCGCCAGGCGGCCGACATGGGCCACCACCAGGTCGTTGTCGCCAACGTTCCATGTGGCTCGCAACGCTGCGCTGCGGCGCGCCGGGTTGAACTGCGCTGTATCGACGCCGCGAGCGACAACACGAATGCGTTGATAGCCCCGGCGCACCAGATCGATACCCAACTGGTGCGAAGGCACCAGCGTCAATCGGCTGCGGTTGTGCAGGCGCCGCAGGTGGGCCGCGACCAGGCCTTCCAGCCAGCCAAAGCCGTAATGGCGGCTATAGGCGTGGAAATTGGTGTGGAATTCGGAGACCACCGGAATGCCCAGCGCGCGCGCCGCTGCGATGGCCGATGCGCCCAGCGGCCCCTCGGTGACCACCTGTACTACGTCCGGCCGGTCGGCGCGCCACTGGCGACGGAACAGTCGCGGCGCCGGTAGGCCGAATCTGAGCCCGGCGTAACCGGGAATTGGCAGGCCGCGCACCAGCGTGGTCGCATGCGGTGCCGAAGCGGTCGGCGCGTCTTCGCCGTTCTGGCGCGGACGGGTCAGGCTGACGCGATGCCCCCGCGCAAGCAGGCCCTGCACCATGTGGCCCAAGGTCATGGCGACGCCATTGACTTCCGGCGGGTAGGTTTCCGTGACGACCGCGATGTGGAGAGAGGCGGTCATGTTGTGCTCAAGGCAGCAGCACCAGCGACCAGGTGGCCAGTACGTTGATCAGCGCGATCAGTACCGCGGCGCTGCCGATGTCCTTGGCGCGCTTGGAGAGCCGGTGCCGATCCAGCGAGATTCGATCGATCGCGGCCTCGATGGCGGAGTTGAGCAGCTCGACGATCAGGACCAGCAACACGCTGCCTATCATCAGTGCTTTGGCGATGCCGGTGAGGGGCAAGGCCAAGGCGATGGGAATCATCACTGCCGCCAGCAGGCTCTCCTGCCGGAAGGCATCTTCGTTGAGGTAGGCGGCGTGGAGCCCGGACAGCGAATAGCTGAAGGCATTCCAGATGCGGCGCAAACCTGTCTGGCCCTTGAAGGGGCTTTCTTCGGCGATGGGCTCGGTATTCATCGGCTGGCCGCCAGGGGCAGAGCGCAGTCGACGGCGACCGGCGCGCGCACCAGTTCGCGGTAGAGCGCGGCCAGCCGGGCGCCCTGCGTCGCGGCATCCCACTCGCGGGCGAAGGCGATGGCTTCGTCCGCCATGGCGGCGAGCTTGCCCGGCCGATCGATCAGAGTGACCAACTGCGCGGCAAATGCGTCCGGCGTGTCGGCGGCGGCGACGGCGCCGCGCCGGGGGAGAATGATCTCGGCCGCTCCCAGTGCCGGAATGGCCAGCACCGGCAGGCCGATCGCCATGGCTTCGAGCAGCACCAGGCCCTGGGTCTCGGTCTGCGAGGCGAAGGTGAACACATCGGCGGCGGCGTAGCAGTCGCGCAAGCCGCCTTCGCGCGGCAGGTAGCCGACGAAGCGAACGTGGTCGTCAAGGCGCAGGGCAGCGGCCTGGCGCCGCAATGCCGGCAGGGCCGGGCCTTCGCCGGCGATTACCAGCATCAGTTGTGGCTGCTGCCGGCGCGCCAGCGCAATCATTTCGAGCAGGAATCCGATGTTCTTTTCAAAGGCGGCGCGACCGACGAAGAGGGCCACCTTTCGATCCGGCGCGATGCCCCAGGTCTGGCGAAATTTTCCGCCGTCGCCGCGCACGAACTGGCTCTCCGGGAGGCCGGTGGGAATCACGTGCAGCGGAGTGTCGACTCCATAGCCGAGCAAGGTGGCGGCCATCGGTTGCGACGGCACGACCACGGCATCGAGCGCATTGCACTGATGCCGGGCCAGCCAGCGGGCGGCTGAGCGCAGCGCGCTTTTGGGCAGGAGCCGGATGTAGTGGAACAGGTATTCCTCGAAGTGCGTGTGATAGGTGGCGATGCACGGGATGCCGCGTACCCGGGCCAGGCGAAGGCCGGCGTAGTGCGCGGCGAAGGGGGTCTGGACATGGACCAGGTCAAAGTCGGCGCTTGCCGGCCCGCGAAGCGGAATCCCCGGCAGACAGAGTCCGAGACGGCGATCCAGGTCGGAGAGATGACTCCATTGCATCAGACGGTCTTCCGGGTCCAGCGGCACGGTGCGTGAGGGCATGCGAACAATGCCGGCCCGCGAAGCGGAATCCCCGGCATGCAAAGCACCTGAAGCAGCATCGGCGACGATGTCTGTCGCCGCGTATTCGGGAGCCACTATCGTGACCCGGATGCCGAGGGCGGCGAGCGTGGCACGGAAGGTCTGGATCGACGTGGATACGCCGTTGATGCGGGGAAAGTAGACGTCGCTGACCATCAGCACATGCAGAGGGCGACCGGAGCGGGGCGTGACAGCGCGGGTTTCGCCGATGATGTGCTGTCGCGGAGCGATCTCGACCACGCTCATGCCGCGACGGCTTCGGCGGGTTTGATGAAGTGGCGCATGTAACGCGGATTCATGCGCGACATCGGCAGCAGCATCAGCAGGTCGGCCGTGTTGAAGTCAGGATCCCAGGCGGGCTGACCGCAAACCCAGGCGCCGACACGCAGGTAACCCTTGATCAGGGGTGGAATCAGCGCCGGCTGGCCGTTGGTGAGCCGTTCGAAGGGCAGCCCATGCTGGGGGAAGGTGCGGTATTCGGCCGGGGCAATGTGGCTCGCATCCAGCTGGGCGAACAGGTTGGCGGCATTGTGTCCGCCGTCGGCCATGCCGATCGAGGCGCAGCCCATCAGGTACTCGTAGTTGTTGTTCACCATGTATTCGGCGAGACCCGCCCAGAGCAGGGTGATGACGGCGCCACTGCGGAAATCCGGGTGGATGCAGGAGCGGCCGACTTCCACCATGCGACTGCGCAGGTTTTGCAAGCGGTTGATGCGGAACTCGCTTTCCGAGTAATAGCTGCCGACGCGGCGGGCCGCATCCGGGGACAGGATGCGGTAGGTGCCGACAATGCGGTCGGCATGGCTTTCGCGCACGATCAGGTGCTCGCAAAACGGATCGTAGAGGTCGATGTCGTGGTCCGGCACCTGCGTCGGGACGTGGGCACCGAGTTCTTCGACAAACACCTTGTAGCGCAGGCGCTGCGCTTCGCGGACTTCCACTTCGCTGTGGGCCAGCGAAACGGTATAGCCGACGTGCTGGCTGGCAGCCGTGTTTTCGATTAGTTGTTTTTGCATGGCGTTCTCCATTTGGCTCGTGGGGTTCGCCTGCATTTTCGAAACCCGGCGTTACGGGCTGATTGCCGCTTCGTTACGGAGACGTTGCGCACTGCCCTCTGACGGGTTTTGCCCTGTATTCCCCGGATCGAATGCCGGTGAATCAACGTGTCCGCGTGCGATTGCCAGCGCCGTCGCTACCGCCTGGTGGGCACGGTGGGCCAGGTGGCGGCGATCGGGCAGCGGCGGGACGAAGCTGGCCGCCAGGGTCACCCGGGCGACCAGTCCGCCGGCCTGCAAAACACTCATCAGGCAGTCGATCAGGCTGATGTCGCCAATGTAGGCTGGTGCGTCGGAGCGAGCCCCGCCGGCATCGTGGTAACTCAGCGCAATGGCATGTACCGGCACGGCAGCGTCGATGGCGCTCTGGAACAGCGCCCCATGGAAAGGCAGCAGCGTGTTGCCCGCGGTGGTGGTGCCTTCGGGAAAAATGGCCAGACGCAGGCCGGCGTCGAAGGCTTGCCGCATTTGCCGGTGGGTGCGATGAGCCGCCTTGCGGCTGCCGCGTTCGATGAATACGGTGTCGGTTTGGCGGGTGAGCCAGCCGATCAACGGCCACTGCCCCACCTCGCTCTTGGCGACGAAGGCGCAGGGAAGCAGGGCGTTGATGACGAAAATGTCGATGAAAGAGATGTGGTTGCCCACCAGCAGGCCGCCTTCGACGCTGGACAGGCCATCGCCGGATTCGATCCGGATGCCCAGTATTCCAAGAAGCTGCCGCGACCAGACTCGTTTGAGCTGCTGTCGGCAGCGAGCCCCGCCCAAGTGGAACAACGCAGCCGCCTGGAACGCGCCGAACAGGAGATGCAGTCCTACCAGAAGCAGCCGAACGCGGGCAGCGAGCGTAGTCATCAGGGAAGGATAGGGGGGCTCCGTTACAGGCCGATGACTCTTGCGGGCAAATAAATCGAATCCGGCGTCAGGTTTCACGGCTTTGTAACATTCGCTGCCTAGACTGTGGGCTTCCTATATCGCACCGCACAAAGGAGTCTGTTGATGAAATCCCTGAAAATTGCTGCTGTCGTCGCCGGCGCTTTCGTCTCGGCGAGCGTTTTTGCCCAGGCACTGGTCAAGATCGATGGCTCCTCGACCGTGTTCCCGGTGACCGAGGCGGTCGCCGAAGATTTCCAGAAGGCCAAGAAGGGCAGCGTTCGCGTTACCGTCGGCATTTCCGGCACCGGCGGCGGCTTCAAGAAGTTCTGCCGTGGCGAAACCGACATCTCCAACGCCTCGCGCCCGATCCAGGCGAAGGAAATGGAAGACTGCGCCAAGGCCGGCATCAAGTATATCGAGTTGCCCATTGCCTTCGATGCGCTGACGGTCGTGATCAACCCGAAGAACGACTGGATCAAGCAACTGACCATTGCCGAGTTGAAGACCATGTGGGAACCGGGCGCCCAGGGCAAGATCACCAATTGGAAGCAGGTCAATCCGGCCTGGCCCGACAAGCCGCTCAAGCTCTTCGGTGCCGGCGCCGACTCGGGCACCTTCGACTACTTCACCGAGGCGGTGAATGGCAAGGCCAAGTCCAGCCGCGGCGACTTCACCGCCTCCGAAGACGACAACGTGTTGGTGCAGGGCGTCTCGCGCGACAACAACGCGCTGGGCTTCTTCGGCTTCGCCTACTACGACGAAAACAAGGGCAAGCTGAAGGCAGTGCCCATCGTCAATCCCAAGGGCAAGGCCGTGATGCCTTCGCTCGATGCCGTGATGGCGGGCGAATACGAGCCGCTGGCACGTCCGATCTTCATCTATGTCAGCGCCAAGTCGATGGACAAGCCCGAGGTCAAGGAATTCATCGAGTACTACCTGAAAGAGGGCGGCAAGCTGGCCAAGGAAGTCAAATACGTGCCGCTGGGCGCCGCCGACTACAAACATGCGCTGGAAAACTTCCAGAAGAAGAAGACCGGCACCGCTTTCGGCGGCCATTCCGAGGTCGGGGTCAAGGTTTCCGACCTGCTGAAGCGCAATCCGAAGGAGTGAAGTTCCAAGGCGGTCCGGGCAGATGCCCGGGTCGCCTGATCCGCGGCTTTTCTGAATAGAACGTTTCCGGAACCCAGCAATGAGTGCAAGCGCATCGGCGCCCCCCCTTTCCGCATCCATCGGCCAAGGCGTCAGCGAACGCCTGAAGAAGAAGGCTTCGCGCCACGTCAAGGAACGCATCATCGAGGCGCTGCTGTTTGCCGCTGCGGCGTTTTCGGTCTTCGTCACCGTGGCCATCGTCTATGTTCTGGTCAAGGAATCCTGGGTGTTCTTCGAGACCGTACCGCTCACGGATTTCCTGTTCGACACGCAATGGACGCCGCTATTCGATGACGCCCATTACGGCATCATGGTGCTGCTCTCGGGTACCCTCACCAGTTCGGCCGTGGCCCTGCTGGTGGCGATCCCGCTGGGGACCATCATCGCCATCTATCTGTCCGAATTCGCCGGCTTCAGGGTGCGCGAGATCGCCAAGCCCTTCCTCGAATTGCTGGGCGGCGTGCCGACCATCGTTTATGGTTACTTTGCCCTGACCTTCGTTACGCCGCTGCTGCAAAAGATCTACCCCGACCTGCCCGGCTTCAACCTGCTGTCGGCCGGCCTGGTGATGGGCATCATGATCATTCCCTATGTCGCCTCGCTTTCCGAAGATGCGATGCGCGCCGTGCCGATGTCGCTGCGCGAAGGCTCCTACGCCATGGGCGCGACGCGACTGCAGACGGCGCTCTGGGTGGTCACGCCTGCGGCAACCTCGGGCATCGCCTCGGCCTACATCCTGGGGATTTCGCGCGCCGTCGGCGAGACCATGATCCTCGCTGTCGCGGCAGGCATGCAGCCCAATTTGACCTTCAATCCCACCGAGCCGGGCGCCACCATCACGTCCTATATCGTGCAAGTGGCGCTGGGCGACCTGCCGCACGGCTCGATCGGCTACCAGACCATCTTCGCCGCCGGCCTGACCCTGTTGCTGATGACCTTGTTTTTCAACCTGCTCGGCCACTGGCTGCGCAAGCGCTTTCGCGAGGTCTATTGAAATGAGCGAAATGAACGCCGACCAGAAAATCGAGCACATCCGCGGCCTCATCGCCCTGGCCAAGCGCTGGGATCTGCTCTTCACCATCCTTGGCATACTTAGTCTGATGGTGGGCCTGCTCACTTTCGTCGTGCTGTTCGTCGACATGGCGATCCAGGGCGTGCCGCGCCTGAGCTACGAGTTCTTCACCTCGTTTCCGTCACGTCGGGCGGAAAACGCCGGCATCCTGTCGGCCTGGGTCGGTACCGTGCTGGTGATGCTGCTGACCGCTCTGGCGGCGGTGCCGCTGGGCGTTGCCGCTGGTGTCTATCTTGAGGAATACGCGCCGAAGAACTGGATCACCGACATCATCGAGATCAACATCAGCAACCTGGCCGGCATCCCGTCCATCGTCTACGGCCTGCTGGCCCTCGGCCTGTTCGTGTATTACTTCGGCTTCGGCCAGAGCATCCTTTCGGCCGGCCTGACACTGGCGCTGCTGATCCTGCCGGTGATCATCGTTGCCACGCGCGAGGCGATCCGATCCATTCCGCAGATGATCCGCGAGGGCTCTTACGCCTGTGGCGCAACGAACTGGCAGACGGTCAAGGATCACATCCTGCCGTACTCCTCGGCGGGTATTCTGACCGGGGTGATCATCGGCATGGCGCGCGCCATCGGCGAAACCGCCCCGATCATCACCATCGGCGCGCTGACCTTCATTGCATTCCTGCCCACGGCCCCCTACACGGGTGATCCCCCGGCCGGGCTGTTCGACTGGATCTTCGCGCCCTTCACGGTGATGCCGATCCAGATGTTCAACTGGACCTCGCGGCCCGAGGCGGCGTTTACCGAAAATGCCGCGGCGGCGGGCTTCGTTCTGGTTTTCATGACCCTGGCCATGAATGGCCTGGCAATTTATCTGCGCTATCGTCTGCGCAAAAACATCAAGTGGTGAGCACCATGCAAATACCTACCGGATACGAAGCAGGCGTCGAAGGCGCCGTGCTCAAGGCCGATGTACGCGATCTCGACTTCTACTACGGCGCCTTCCATGCGTTGAAGCGGGTTTCCATGCCGATCCATGACCACATGGTCACGGCGTTGATCGGCCCCTCGGGTTGCGGCAAGTCCACGCTGCTGCGCTGCTTCAACCGCATGCACGACCTGTATCCGGGCAACCGCTATGCCGGCGGCGGCATAGTGCTGTATCCCGACAACACCAACCTGCTTTCGCCCGACGTCGATCCGATCGAAGTGCGCATGCGCATCAGCATGGTGTTCCAGAAGCCGAACCCCTTTCCCAAGTCGATTTTTGAAAACGTCGCCTACAGCCTGCGCGTGCGCGGCATGAGCAACAAGAACGAACTTGCCGACCGTGTCGAGGCCGCGCTGAAGGGTGCCGCCCTGTGGAACGAGGTCAGCAATCGCCTGAGTGAGCTTGGCGCCAACCTTTCCGGTGGCCAGCAGCAACGCCTGTGCATCGCCCGCGCGCTGGCCTCGGACCCCGAGATCATCCTGTTCGACGAACCGACCTCGGCACTCGATCCGATCGCGACCGCCAGCATCGAGGAACTGATCATCGAGCTGAAGGATAAGGTCACCATCCTCTTCGTCACCCACCCCATGCAGCAGGCGGCGCGCATATCGGATTACTCCGCCTACTTGTCTCGGGGCGAACTGGTCGAGTTCGGCGTCACCGACCAGATCTTCATCAAGCCGCAGAAGAAGGCGACGGAGGACTACATCACTGGGCGATTCGGGTAGCACCGCGAAAAGTCGGCGCTGGCTCGCTCTGCGTACCTGGAATTCCGCTTCGCGGGCAGGTAACGGCGCTCAGCGGCCGCTGCAGACTGCGGCCGGCGTGACCGGCGCCGGCATCGCCTCGCTTGGCGAAAGCGACTCCAGGAATGCCACCAGGTCTGAACTTTCCGCCTTGCCGAGATTGAGCGGCTTGAGGATGCGCTCGCCATCGGCATGCAGGCGGTCTTCATTCAGTTCGGAGTAGTGCCGCACCACGTCGCGCAGCGTGGCGAGGCTGCCGTTGTGCATGTAGGGCGCGGTATGTTTCAGGTTGCGCAGGCTCGGTACCTTGAATTCGCCGAAGTTGCGATGCTCGGGCCGCAGGAATTGCGTGCCCGTCGCGTTGCCGCGCGTGGCGTCGTCGTTGTAGGTTCCCAGCAGATTCCAGGGGCTGGCCAGCAGGCGCTTGATGCCACCCTGGCGGCCGGGGTCGACACCCTCGGGCTTGATGAAGAAAGGCACGCCGATGTCGCCGAATTCGCCATTGCTGAATAGCGGCCCGGCGTGGCACGTCGCGCATTGCCCGCGGCCGAGGAACAGGCGCAGGCCGCGCTTCGCCGCCGCGGGGTAGGCCGCGATGGCCTGCGCGTCATTGCGCTCCAGCGCATCGCGGAACATGTCGAAAGGGCTGGGCGGCGAGACCAGCGTTTCCTGCCAGGCGGCGATCGCCTTGGCGATGTTGACCAGCAGTTCCGGGTCGCTTGCATCAGGCGCCGTGCCGAAAGCCTGCCGGTAGTGACAATCCAGAGCCGCCTTGTTGCGCAGCACGCGCGCCGTTCGCGTTGCACTGCCGCCCATCTCGCGGGTGTCGAGGATGGGGCGCAGGCTGGCCGACCACAGGTTGTCGTGCCCGCCGTCCCAGCCGAACCAGCGTTGGTGTCGGACATTGAGCAGGCCGGGCGTGTTGCGCACCCCGTCGACCAGGCCGCGGCCGACGGCGCGGCCATCCTGAAATCCTCGCGTCGGCTGATGACAGGTGGCGCAAGCGACGCGTCGGTTGGCGGACAGGCGAGGCTCGAAGAACAGCTCGTGGCCCAGGCGGATTGCGGCGGCGTTGCCCGAGACCCGATTGCCCGGGTCCGGCGTCCATGGCAGCGGCCAGGGGCCATGCGAGGCGATGCGGCCAAGCTCCGCAGCGGTGAACTCAGCGATTTCCTCAGCGGCGGATACGACGGTCGCCAGCGCAAGCAGAACGACGGCGAGGCTCAGACGTCGCGGCACGCTCTCATTCAATCTGTACGTCATGGGTCAGGCGCACAAGTTCCTTGCCGCTTTGCACTTCGAAGACCATTTCCCAGCGACCCGCCATGTGGAACATCATGCCCTCGACGCGGAAGCGTCCGCCGCCCAGCGGCGTGATGACCGGGCGATAGTTCATGCCGTGCCGGTGCTCGGGCATTGTGGCGTCGGCTTTGAGCAGGCGCGCGGCTGAGATGCCGTCCTTGTCGCATAGCTGCACTTCCAGTGCGAAGTGCTTCGCCATCGGGATTCGGCCGGTCTTTCCGGGTAGTTGATAGGCGAGCAGCAGGCCGTCCTTTCCGACCGCCACGCCATCGCCCCTGGTCGGAGGGCAAGCGGCATTCGCCGCGCCTGCCATTGCGCTCAACGCCAGCACGCAGCCCAAGCAACCGCCGTACCGCCAGCGCCGACTTTTCATTTCTTGATCGCCATCATCGAAGCGAACAGGGTTTCGCCATTGCGCCAGCCGATTCGCTCGGCGATCCCGGGCGGCAGGTCGGCCAGCCAGGCGCGCGACCAATCGGCATGCTCGGCAATGTAATGCCAGCGCTCTGGCGTGAAGGTGTCGGTGCCGACCAGGAAGCGGTCGGGAAATTCGAGAAAGGCTTCGCGCCAGGCGGGATCCACCTTGCCGTTCGTCGCGTGATCGTTGCGGAAGGCCAGATCGGCGTACAGCCGGTGATGCTTTTTCAGCATGGCGCGAACCAGTTCGGGCCGGTCGAATCCGGAATGCGCCCAGAGGATGCGCGCCGCGGGGTCCTGCACCAGCACCCGTTCGATGGCATCGCTGTCGCCATGCAGGTGCAGCCAGAGCTGGTACTGCTTCGCCAGTTGCACCGTACGCCGCACCACCGGCAAATCGGCGTCGCTGCCGTAGACATGAAACTCGCCGATCGCCGCGTAGCGATACTTCTTCAAACGGGCTTCGAGATGGGGGACAACGGTCTCGTCGCGCACCCAGGTCGAAATCTCGCCGCGCTTGCGATAGGGCCGCAAGGAGGGCACCACGAGATCCGGTGCTTCGGCGTACAGCATCTGCGTGCCTTCGTCGCTGGAACTGGAAATCATCGCGCGCTTGAGGCCGGCCTTGCGCAGGATGGCAATGGCTGCCTTGGGCGGCGTGCTCTCCCATGCATCATGGCTGTAGTGCACGTGCGCATCGAAAATCGGCATTTTCGACTCCGCCGCCGCTGCCATGGGCAGGGCGACGATTGCGGCGACGGTCCAAAGCTGAATTTTCATGGTCGACCCCTCACAGAGACCCGCTTTGACAATTGACGTTTCAACGGTGCCGGCGCGAGTATCTCCGGGTTTTGCCGCAGACGTCAATCGATGCGTCCTTCAGGCTTCCATCTTTGGTGCCGGGTCTGCCTTTGTCGTCGGAGGGAGGAGCGCGGTGGTGGCGATCTCCAGCGCCAGCGGTCGTGCGACCTGCAGCATGACGTTCAACATCTCCTGAGCGATGAGTTCGCGCAGGGGCGTCAGCAGCCTCGGCAGTCGTACCGATCGACTCAGGCACCGGGCCTCTTCGGCGTACAGCCGAAACAGTTCGTAGAGCAGTTGGGCGAACTCGTCGCGCGTAAATGCCTTTTGCATGGCGACACGCAAGCGATGCCGGCTATGCTCGGCCGCCAGCGACTTCAGCGCGGCATCGTAAAGCAGCCTCATGCGCCGGGCGCGTATCGGTGCTATCTCGTCGTAGCGAATGACGATTTCGACCGGAAACGTCCCGACCCGGGCGAGAAACAGGCGGTCGATTTCCTTGGTTGCCTGCATCAGTTGCGGCAGGACTTCATTCCAGTCGGGCGGATTTTCCGCTGCCAGTTCGCGGGCGCGAAGAATGACCAGGGTGTCCTTCTCCACTTCCTTGATGACATTGAGCAGCAGCACCGGTTCCAGGTGCGGCAGGGCCAGGCGCAGGGGCAGGGCTGCGCGCAGCGCGGTGGTGGTGCGCCGGCTGAACACGTGCAGAATGCGGCCGTTGAGCCTGGCGAGGGACTTCGCCCGCTTCACGTGAACTTCGTCGCGGTCAGATGCTCAAGCCTGTGCGGGCTTCACCGCACGGTGGAAGCCGAGCATGCCGTGAAACACGGTATCCACCTTGACCTGCACATAGCCCAGTTCGCGCAGCAGGATCGACAGTTCCTCGGCGGTGTAGAAAAGCTCCAGCGCGTCGAGGAAATACTGCTTGGCCTTTGCCGCTGCCGGGCCGCTGCCGACGATCAGGCCGGTCAGGCCAAGGCAACTGCGCAGGTAGGCGTAGTAGAGGTTCTTCACGATCGGATTGCGCGGGCGCAGCATGTCTGAATGGTGGAAATGCCCGCCGGGTTTCAGCACCCGCAGGATTTCGCTGAACACCTCGCGCACGCGCAAATGGCGCGAGGCGAACTGCAGCGTAACGACGTCGAAATGATTGTCGGGGAAGGGCAGCGTGTGCACATCGCCGATGGTGCTCTTGATGTGAAAACCCTGCGCCGCGGCGCGTTGCTGGCCGACGGTTTGCATTGCCACGCTGCGATCCATGGCATGCACGTCGAGCGTCGGCTCGCGCTTGAGCAGGGCAATGCCGATGGCGTTGGTGCCGGCGCAGACATCCAGCACCTTCTGCTTCGGCTGCAGTTCGACAAGCTGCATGAAGCGCCGCAGGAAGTTGCCGAATTGTCCCAGCGCGGCGATGTTGTTGGCGCGGTCGTAATAGGGGGCGACGTCGGCAAAGACGTCGTTCAGGTCATTGCTCCAGACATCGCTGAAACGCTCTTCGCGTACTGCCTCGCGTGAGGCCATCGGGGGTGGTGCCATTCTGTTCTTTGCTCCCTTGGGTGAATCTCTTCGGTCTGACGCCGACTAGATTTTCAGCAGGTACACCACAGACAAGAGGCTGCCCGCTATTGCCGCAATATACAAGACAGTCGCGACCAGCGTATCTGCGCGCAAGCCGAAATCGTAGCAGGTGCAGCGCAGACGGTGGGCGGAACTCCACAGCGAGAGGGCGACCACGCCGAAGATGATCAGCTTGCCGAGGCCGCTGCCGGCGAAGGCGTGCATCCGCTCATAGCTGAGGCCGGCCGGGACATGGCCGAGTGCCGCCAGAAAGGTCAGGATCACGATCACCGGTATGCAGAAGGCGATCACGGTGCCGCCGGCCGCGAAGGGGAACCAGACAACGGGTTTGTGCGACTTGGCCATGGTCAGAATGCTCCTGCGAGGTAGAGGACAGCGACGGACAGCACGGCCCACGCCACATAGTGCGCGCCGGAAATCACGTTGCCGGGTACGAAATCCTCGCCGATCTGGATCGGCATGGCCTTCTGCGTGGCATTGAACCAGGTGGCAGCGTGATAGAAAGCGGCGGCCAGTGCCAGCAGGTGGAAGACGATCGAATCTGCGCTGCGCAGCGCCAGCAGGAAGCCATCCCAGGCCGCGGGGCCTGCGGCGAGGCGCTGCAGGCCGACCACCAGCATCACGCAATAGGCGCCGATGAAAATGCAGGTGATCTCGCGCGACATGTAGCGAAGGTAGCGCGGATGACGGAAGAACCAGGAGGTCGGCGGCACTTCTCTAACCAGGGGTCTGCGGCTCATGATTTCCCTCCCGGAATCAGGTGTTCGACGATCCAGTCGACTGAACTGGTGATCTTCAATTGCTGGAGGGCGCTAGCCGGATCGACGTGGGCCGGGCAGACCTCGGAACAGGCACCGACGAAGGTGCATTCCCAGACGCCTTCGTGCGTGGCGATGACTTCCTGTCTCTCCTTGCGGCCACCGTCGCGCGAATCGATGTTGTAGCGGTGGGCAAGGGTCAGTGCCGCCGGGCCAATGAAGTCGGGCGTCAGGCCGTACTCGGGGCAGGCGGCGTAGCACAGCATGCAATTGATGCACATTGAATACTGGCGGAACTTCATCAGTTGCGCCGGGGTCTGCTTGTACTCGCCCTCGCTGATCGGCTTCTTCTCTTTCGGGATGATGTAGGGCTTGACGCGCTTGAGCTTCTCCATGAAATCGTCGGGCGCAGTGACCAGATCGCGCTCAATGGGGAAATGCGCCAGCGGCTCGACCCGGATAACGCCTTCGTAGTTGCGCAGGAAGGCGTGGCAGGACAGCTTGGGTTCGCCGTTGATCATCATGCCGCAGCTGCCGCACACCGCCATGTGGCAGGACCATCGGTAGTTGAGCGTCGGATCGATGTCCGCCTTGACCTTGTTCAGGGCGTCGAGCACCACCCATTCTTCCTGGCAGACCACTTCATAGCGCTGGAAACTGGCCTCGGTGTCGGTATCCGGGTTGTAGCGCAGGATTTCCAGTTGGACCAGGCGTTCCTTCAGCGGCGTCATTTGTGGTCTCCCGAGTAGTCGCGAACGCCCGGCGGCGATTTGGTGATCACCACATCGAGGTAGTCGACGCGGGGCACATCCAGGCCCTGGTGATGGACCATCGTGTGGCACAGGAATTTCTTGTCGTCGCGCTCGACGTAATCGAGTCGCTGGTGCGCGCCGCGCGATTCCTTGCGTGCCAGTGCGCCGACCGTAACCGCTTCGGCGCAGTCGAGCATCGAGCCGAGTTCGAGCGCCTGGAACAGGTCGGTATTGAAGACGCTGCTCTTGTCGGTGAGGATCACGCGCTGGTAGCGCTGACGCAATTCGTGGATCTTGCTGACGCCTTCCTGCAGGCCTTCCTCGGTGCGATAGATGCCGACGTTCTTTTCCATCGTGTCCATCATCTCCTTGCGCAGGCCGGACATTGACTCGGTGCCGTCGGTGCGGGTGAAGAGTTCGGTGATTCGCTGCTGCGTCTGTTCGGCACGCGCATTCAGTGCCGGAGCGTTGGCGGCAGGCAGGCCCTGGATATGCTCGATGGCGGAGAGTGCCGCGCGACGACCGAACACCAGCAGTTCGACCAGCGAATTCGATCCCAGCCGGTTGGCACCGTTCAAACTGACGCAGGCGCACTCGCCGGCGGCGAAGAGGCCGGGCAGGGGAGTCGCCGCAGCGGTGTTGGTGGAGATGCCGCCCATCATGTAATGCACCACGGGGCGGATTGGCACCGCTTCCTTGACGATGTCGACGCCGAGATAGGCCTCGGCCAGCTCGCGCACCAGCGGCAGTCGTTCGTTGATTTTCTTCTCGCCGAGATGGCGCATGTCGAGCAGTACGCATTCGCCCCACTGCGTGGTGACCGTATTGCCTTTTTGCAGTTCGTGCCAGTAGGCCTGGCTGACGCGATCGCGCGGGCCGAGTTCCATGGTCTTGAGCTGCGGCTGGCCGACCGGAGTTTCCGGGCCCATGCCATAGTCCTGCAGGTAGCGGCGGCCGTGCTTGTTCACCAGGATGCCGCCTTCGCCGCGGCACGCCTCGGTCAGCAGGCTGCCGGTGTTGGGCAGGCCGGTCGGGTGGTACTGGACGAACTCCATGTCCTTCAGCGGCGCACCGGCGCGGTAGGCCATGGCCATGCCGTCGCCGGTCTTGATCGCGCCGTTGGTGGAGAAGGGAAACATGCGGCCGGCGCCGCCGCCGGCGATGATCACCGCCTTGGCGTGGAACTGGCGCAGTTCGCCGCTGCGCATTTCCATCGCGGTCACGCCCTGGCAGCGACCGTCATCAACCAGCAAGTCGAGCGCGTAGTACTCGTCGTAGCGGGTGATGGTCGGGAACTGCAGTGAAGTCTGGAACAGCGTATGCAGAATGTGGAAGCCGGACTTGTCGGCGGCGAACCAGGTGCGCTTCTTCTTCATGCCGCCGAAGGGCCGCACCGCCACCGAGCCGTCGGCTTCGCGGTTCCAGGGGCAGCCCCAATGTTCGAGCTGTAGCAGTTCCTTGGGCGCTTCGTGGATGAAGTATTCGACGCAGTCCTGGTCGGACAGCCAGTCGCCGCCGCCCACGGTGTCGTCGAAATGCATGTCGAAGCTGTCATCCGGCTTGATCACGCCGGCGGCACCTCCCTCGGCGGCACAGGTATGGCTGCGCATCGGGTAGACCTTGGAGATGAGCGCTATGCGCAAGGCGGGATCTGTCTCGGCCAGGGCGATGGCGGCACGCAGACCGGCTCCTCCGGCACCTATGATTACAACATCGGTCGATATCGTGTCCATTGAGCCCATCCGTGATGGTTATACGTTGATCTTGGGTCGCCAGTATCGTCTCTTTGACCTGCTTCTTGTTGATTTGTGTCAAGTCGGACGGGCAGGAAATGAATATCGTGTCGCCGGTCGAGCCCGCAGAGCTGCCGCTACTCTGCAAGCGGTCCGGCCGTATGGCATTCGCCCGGTGCTCCCGCTATAATGCCGGGCTTCGTGTAGACGCCCTTGTACCCTCATGCGCACCAAACTTGTCGCCGGAAACTGGAAAATGCATGGCAGCCTCGCCACCAACCTTGGGCTGCTGCATGCCGTGCGCGATGGCGCCAAGGGTTCGGCCGAGGTCGCCGTCTGTGTCCCCTATCCCTATCTCGCACAAGCGCGCACCGTGCTTGATGGCAGCAGCGTTGCCTGGGGTGCCCAGGATGTCTCGGAACACGCGCAAGGCGCATGGACGGGCGAAGTGAGCGGGGCGATGCTGGTTGATTTCGGGTGCCGTTACGCGCTGGTGGGGCACTCCGAACGCCGTTCCTTCTTTGGCGACACCGATGCCGTGGTCGCCGCCAAATTTGCCGCGGCACAGAAGGCGGGCGTGACGCCGGTGCTCTGCGTCGGCGAATCACTGGCCGAGCGCGAGGCCGGTATTACCGGCGAGGTAGTGACGCGCCAGATCGACGCCGTGCTGGCAAATTCCGGCGTTGCCGCATTTGCCGATGCTGTCGTCGCCTATGAGCCGGTATGGGCGATAGGCACCGGTCGTACCGCCTCACCGCAGCAGGCGCAGGAGGTTCATGCCCTGATTCGTGCTCGTTTCGCGCGTGACAGCGCAGAGGTTTCTGCCGGGCTGCGCATACTTTACGGCGGCAGTGTCAAGGCCAACAACGCGGCCGAGCTTTTCGGCCAGTCCGACATTGATGGTGGGCTTATTGGCGGCGCTTCGTTGGTGGCAGTGGACTTCCTCGCCATCTGTGCTGCTGCCTCAAACTAATTTCAAGGGGTTCTCATGGAACTGTTGCATACCATCATCCTGACCGTGCATATCATTGCCGGCCTTAGTGTCATCGGCTTCGTGCTGATTCAGCACGGCAAGGGCGCCGACATGGGCGCGGCATTCGGCAGCGGCGCATCGGGCAGCCTGTTCGGCGCTACGGGCTCGGCGAACTTTCTGTCGCGCGTGACAGCCGTTCTCGCGGCCGTGTTCTTCCTGACCAGTCTCGGGCTTTCCTATATCGCGACGTCGCGCCCCACGGTATCGGGCAGCGTGATGGACTCGGCTCCCGCGCAGACTGCTCCTTCGGTTCCAGCGCAAACGCCTGCTGCGCCTGATTCGAAGGCCAAGGACATTCCGAAGTAATTCGGCCAGGCTTTGATCGATAGATTTTTTTGCTGCGGCGCACGAACGAGTCAATGGCTTGTTATATAATTTGCGCCGCTCCCGCAGTAACGGAATTGCCGACGTGGTGAAATTGGTAGACACGCTATCTTGAGGGGGTAGTGGCGCAAGCTGTGTGAGTTCGAGTCTCACCGTCGGCACCAGTAATTTTGACTTAGCAGAGCAGCAAAAAGCAGTTGAGCGTCGGTTGTCTTGCAGAGTTTGCGGGTTGGCCGGTCGAGAATAACGAGCGAAGTGGCTTGCCACCCCAATGCTGGACAACTATTTCCCGATCCTCGTTTTCGTTCTGGTGGGCCTCGCCTTCGGCTGCGCGCCTATCCTTCTTGGCTGGCTGGTCGCCCCCAATCGCCCCGACAGCGAAAAACTGTCTGCCTTCGAATGCGGTTTTGCCCCCTTCGAAGATGCGCGCATGAAGTTCGACGTGCGCTACTACCTGATTGCCATCCTCTTCATCCTGTTCGATCTGGAAATCGCCTTCCTGTTTCCCTGGGCGGCGATATACAAGGAGATCGTCAGCACCGACGCGGTGAGGATGTTCGGTTTCGTCGAAATGTTCGTGTTCATTGGCATCCTGGTGGTGGGCTACGTCTACGCCTGGGCCAAGGGCGCGCTGGACTGGGAGTGAACGGCGAATGAGCATCGAAGGCATCCTGCAGGAAGGCTTCGTCACCACGTCGCTGGACAAGATCATCAACTGGACGCGTACCGGTTCGATGTGGCCGATGACCTTCGGTCTGGCCTGTTGCGCCATCGAAATGATCCACGCCGGTTGCTCGCGCTACGACCTCGACCGCTTTGGCATCGTATTCCGCCCGAGTCCGAGGCAAAGCGACGTGATGATCGTCGCCGGTACGTTGACCAACAAGATGGCGCCGGCCCTGCGCAAGGTCTACGACCAGATGGCGGAGCCGCGCTGGGTGCTTTCCATGGGTTCCTGCGCCAATGGCGGCGGCTACTATCACTACTCGTATTCAGTGGTGCGCGGCGTCGATCGCATCGTGCCGGTCGACGTCTACGTGCCGGGCTGTCCGCCCACGGCCGAGGCTTTGCTGTACGGCCTGATCCAGTTGCAGAGCAAGATCCGTCGCACAACTACCATCGCCCGCTGACCCCAACACGTCTACCCCATGAGCGCCAAACTGGAACGTCTTTGCCGGCAATTGAAGGAAAGCTTTGGCGATCGCATCGGCGAACCGGTTCTGGCGCTGGGCGAACTGACTGTTGCGATTCCCGCCGAAAACTATCTGGACGCGATGCGCCAGTTGCGCGACGACCCTGCTTTCCGTTTCGAACAGTTGATGGACCTCAGCGGCATCGATTATTCAGAATTCACCGGCTATCAGGGCAAGCGCTTTGCGGCCGTCAGCCAGTTGCTCTCGCTCACCCACAACTGGCGTTTGCGCGTCAAGGTTTTTGCGACGGATGACGAGTTTCCGGTGGTCGCTTCGGTCATGGACATCTGGAACGTCGCCAACTGGTACGAGCGCGAGGCCTTCGACCTGTTCGGCATTCATTTCGAGGGCCACGTCGATCTGCGCCGCATCCTGACCGACTACGGTTTTGTCGGACATCCCTTCCGCAAGGACTTCCCGATTTCCGGCTATGTCGAGATGCGTTATGACCCCGAGCAGAAGCGCGTCATCTATCAGCCGGTGACCATCGAGCCGCGCGAAGTCACGCCGCGCATCGTGCGCGAAGAAACCTACGCAAAAGGCGGTGGCCGTGGCTGACGTCAAGAATTACACCATCAACTTTGGTCCGCAGCATCCGGCGGCCCATGGCGTCTTGCGCCTGGTGCTGGAACTGGACGGCGAAGTCATCGTCCGCGCCGACCCGCACATCGGCCTGCTCCATCGTGGCACCGAGAAGCTTGCCGAGACGCGCACCTGGCTGCAGACGCTGCCGTATCTGGATCGCCTCGACTATACGTCGATGATCCCCAGCGAGCACGCCTACTGCCTCGCCGTGGAGCGTCTGCTGGGCGTCGAGGTGCCGATCCGCGCGCAATACATTCGCGTCATGATGGACGAGGTGACGCGCATCAAGAATCACCTGCTCAACATCGGCACCCATGCACTCGACATCGGCGCCATGACCATGGTGCTGTACACCTTCCGCGAACGCGAGGATCTGTTTGACGTGCTCGAGGCGATCACCGGCATCCGCATGCACGGCGCCTACTATCGCCCCGGTGGCGTCTATCGCGATCTGCCCGGCCAGATGCCGAAGTACGAGGAAAACCGCTTCAAGAACGCGCAGACGGTCAAGGAACTCAACGAGCCGCGCAACGGATCGCTGCTGGACTTCCTCGAAGACTTCACCGAGCGTTTCCCGGTCTATCTGAGCGAGTACCACACCCTGCTGACCGACAACCGGATCTGGAAGCAGCGCACCGTCGGCATCGGCGTCGTCAGTCCGGAGCGTGCCCTGCAACTCGGTTTCAGCGGTGCGATGCTGCGTGGTTCGGGCATCGAGTGGGATCTGCGCAAGAAGCAGCCCTATGAGGTCTATGACCGCGTCGATTTCGACATCCCGGTGGGCGTCAACGGCGATACCTACGACCGCTATCTGGTGCGCATGGAAGAAATGGCCCAGTCCAACCGCATCATCCGCCAATGCATCGACTGGCTGCGCAACGATTCTGCCAAAGGCGCCGGCCCCGTCATTACCGACGACCACAAGGTCGCACCGCCACGGCGCGAAAAGATGAAGGGCAGCATGGAAGAATTGATCCACCACTTCAAGCTTTTCTCCGAGGGCATGCACGTGCCGGCCGGCGAAGCCTACGTCGCGATCGAGCATCCCAAGGGCGAAATGGGCGTCTGGGCGGTTTCGGACGGCGCCAACAAGCCTTACCGCATCAAGTTGCATACCGCAGGAATTCCGCATCTGGCCGCCACCGACGAAATGTGTCGTGGCCACATGCTGGCCGATGCCACCGCCGTGATCGGTACCATCGATCTGGTGCTTGGCGACGTTGACAGATAGACCGCCGCATGAATAACGACTACGACACCTTGAGTCCTGAAGCGCTGCGCAAGATCGATCGCGAGGTCACCAAGTATCCGGCCGACCAGAAGCAGTCCGCGGTAATGGCGGCGCTGGTGATCGCGCAGGACGAAAAAGGCTGGCTGGCAAAGGAAACCATTGCCGCCGTGGCCAGCTATCTCGGCATGGCACCGATCGCCGCCTACGAGGTCGCGAGTTTCTACAACATGTACGACCTGCACCCGGTAGGCAAGTACAAGGTCACGGTGTGCACCAATCTGCCCTGCGCCCTGTCCGGTGGCGTGCATGCCGCCGATTACGTCAAGGAAAAGCTCGGCATCGACTTCAACGAGACCACTCCCGACGGCAAATTCACGCTGAAAGAAGGCGAGTGCATGGGCGCCTGCGGCGACGCGCCGGTGATGCTGGTGAACAACAAGCGCATGTGCAGTTTCATGTTGCCCGAGCAGATCGACAAGCTGTTGGCGGAGTGCAAATAAGATGGCGCTGATCGACACCATCAATCCGCTGCTCACCACCGGCTGGTCCAAGGGTGATGCCGGCTGGAGCCTCAAGGACTACGAAGCGCGTGGCGGCTATGCGCAGTTGAAGCGGATCCTGTCGAGCAAGATGAGCCAGGACGATCTGATCGCCGAGGTCAAGAAGTCCGTGCTGCGTGGGCGCGGCGGCGCCGGATTTCCGACCGGCCTCAAGTGGAGCTTCATGCCCAAGGCAGCGCCGGAAAAGTACGTCGTCTGCAACACCGACGAGGGCGAGCCGGGCACCTTCAAGGACCGCGACCTGCTGCGCTTCGATCCGCATTCGACCATCGAGGGCATGATCATCGCCGGCTATGCGGTGGGTGCCAAACGCGGCTACAACTACATTCACGGCGAGATCTTCGAGATCTACCAGCGCTTCGAGGAAGCTCTGGATCAGGCCCGCGCCGCAGGTTACCTGGGCAACAACATCCTCGGTTCCGACTTCAGTTTCGACCTCTTCGCGCATCACGGCTGGGGCGCCTACATCTGCGGCGAGGAAACCGGTCTGCTCGAATCCATCGAGGGCAAGAAGGGCCAGCCGCGCTACAAGCCGCCTTTCCCGGCGAACTTCGGCCTCTACGGCAAGCCGACCACGATCAACAACACCGAAACCTTCGCCGCGATTCCCTTTATCCTCGGCATGGGCGGCGAAGCCTACCTCAACCTCGGCAAGCCCAATAACGGCGGCACCAAGCTGTTCTCCGTGTCGGGCCATGTCAATCGTCCGGGCAACTACGAAGTGCCGATGGGCACGCCTTTTGCCAAGCTGCTGGAAATGGCCGGCGGCATGCGCGGCGGACGCAAGCTCAAGGCGGTGATTCCTGGCGGCTCGTCAGCGGCGGTATTTCCCGCTGACATCCTGATTGTCTGCACCATGGATTACGACTCGATCGCCAAGGCGGGTTCCATGCTCGGC
>JAUXUK010000036.1 GCA_030680805.1 Sulfuritalea sp.
ATCTCGCAGATCTTGAGGAAGGCGTCCTTCGGCGTGCCCGAGACCTTGCTCACCAGCTCCGGCGTGTAGCGGCTGTAATGCTTCTTCAGCAACTGGAAGGCGCAGTTCGGGTCCTGCAGGGTTTCATCGACCTTGACGAAGCCGTCCTTGTCCAGCTGGTAGCTCCAGGTGGCCTTGTCGTAGCTGCGCTTTTCCGCGTTGTAGCCGGAGAAGAGGCCGTCCTCGAACTTGAAGTCCGGATTCATCAGGAAGCTGGCGTTGCTGTAAAGCTTGACGTAATCGTGGTGGATCTTGTCCTTCTCGAGCAGGTAGTTCACGACGCCGCCGAGGAAGGCGATGTCGGCACCGGCGCGGATCGGCGCGTAGAAGTCGGCAACCGCAGCGGAACGCGTGAAGCGCGGGTCGACCACGACCAGCTTGGCCTTGCGGTCCTTCTTCGCTTCGATGACCCACTTGAAACCACAGGGATGCGCTTCGGCGGCATTGCCGCCCATCACCATCACGAGGTCGGCATTTTTAATGTCGACCCAATGATTGGTCATTGCACCACGCCCAAATGTCGGACCCAGACTGGATACCGTGGGGGCGTGTCAGATGCGTGCTTGCGTATCGAAGGCGACGGCGCCGAGGCTGCGCAGAACCTTGTGAGTGATGTATCCCGTTTCGTTGTTGGCGGCGGAAGAGGCGAGGAAACCGAAGGTGTTCCAGCGGTTCACCGTGACGTCATCCTTGTTCTTCTCGATGAAGTTGGCGTCGCGGTCGGCCTTCATGTGCTTGGCGATGCGCGTCAGCGCGTCATCCCAGGAGATGCGCTTCCATTCGTTGCTGCCGGGCTCGCGCACTTCGGGGAACTTGAGCCGGTTGGGGCTCTTGACCATGTCGAGCAGGCCGGCACCCTTGGGGCACAGCGTACCGCGATTGACGGGATTATCCGGATCGCCCTCGATGTGGATGATGTCCGCTTTCGAGTTCTTGGACTTGTCGCCCGTGGTGTAGATCAGGACCCCGCCACTGACCGAGCAGTAGGGGCACATGTTGCGGGTTTCCGTGGCGTGGGCCAGCTTGTAGCTGCGCACCTCCGCCAGGGCCGATGTGGGTGAGACTCCCCTCAGTGCGATGGAAGACCCGCTCAGACCGGCGCCGCAGACCTTGCAGAACTGTCGCCGTGTGACTTGCATTTTTTGACTCCTCCTTTTTT
>JAUXUK010000051.1 GCA_030680805.1 Sulfuritalea sp.
GCATCGTGCAGGACAACGGCGTCAATTTCATGGCCACCATCTGCGCCATTTGCAAGGCCCAATTCACCAAGGTGCTGCCCTACTACGGCTTCAAGATGAGCATGGTCGGCGGCGTGCACCAACTGGTCAGTACCGCGATCGTGCTCGACAACGAGCAATGACGAACAAGATATCAATGGAGACCCCTCATGTCAGCCACGTCTGAAATCAAGCCCGAAAAACTGACCTTCCGCCGCTACAAGGAAGGCGACACCAAGGTCAAGCGCTGGCAGCAGCAGATCTTCCAGGCCAGCTACACCTACAAGTGCCCGACCTACGTCCAGTCGACCCCGCCTTGCCAGGGTTCCTGCCCGTCCGGCGAAGACATCCGCGGCTATCTCAACATCGTGCGCGGCATCGAGAAGCCGCCCGTGGGTGCCGATGGCAAGCCGAGCATGCCCTGGCAGGAATACGCCTGGCGCCGCCTGACCGAAGCCAATCCGCTGCCCGCCGTGATGGGCCGCGTCTGCCCCGCGCCCTGCGAAACCGGCTGCAACCGCAATGAAGTCGAGGACCACGTCGGCATCAACTCGGTCGAGCACTATCTGGGCGACTGGGCGATCCAGAACAACCTCAAATTCACGGCACCGGAAAAGAAGACCGGCAAGAAAGTCGCCATCATCGGCGGCGGCCCGGCCGGCCTCTCGGCCGCCTACCAGCTGACGCTCAAGGGCCACAGCTGCACCATTTTCGACGAGCACGAGTTCCTCGGCGGCATGATGCGCTACGGCATTCCCGGCTACCGCACGCCGCGCGACACGCTCGACGCCGAAATCCAGCGCATCCTCGACCTCGGCGTCGAAGTGCACCTCAAGACCCGCATCGGCACCGATGTCACCCTGGAACAACTGCGCGCCAGCTACGACGCGATCTTCCTCGGCCTCGGCGCCCAGGCCGGTCGCGCCCTGCCCATCCCGGGCGATGCCGAAGCCAATACCGCATCCAACGTCGTTACCGCCACCTCCTTCCTGCGCGCCTTCAATGACGGCCGCCTGAAGACGGTGGGTCACCGCGTGGTGGTGGTCGGCGGCGGCGATACCTCGATGGACGTTGCCACCGTCGCGCGCCGCCTCGGCCACATCACCCAGGCCAAGCCCACCGATTGGGAAGGCGCGATCGCAGGCCAGATGGCCCAGGACGTGGCCGACGTTTCCCTGCGCCAGGGAGCCGAAGTCACCCTGACCTCCGTCTATATGACCGCCAGCAAGCCCGAAATCGAACACGCCCAGGCTGAAGGCATCACCATCATGGGCGGCTGGATGCCGATCGGCGTGGTCAAGGGTCCTGACGGCCGCGCCACGGCGTTGCGCGTCATGCAGTGCGAGGCCAAGATGATCTCGGGCCGGCTCGACATCAAGAAGATCGAAGGCACGGAAAAGGAACTGCCGGCCGACCTGATCGTTTCCGCGATCGGCCAGGCCGTGGATTTCACCGGCATCGAAGAGTTCAACTCGGGCAAGGGCA
>JAUXUK010000058.1 GCA_030680805.1 Sulfuritalea sp.
CCAACAAGAACATCCACCCGACCAAGGTTGTCCAGCTGGGCGATGAAGTCGAAGTGATGATCCTCGAAAACGACGAAGACCGTCGCCGCATTTCGCTCGGCATGAATCAGTGCATGGCGAATCCGTGGGACGATTTTGCGATGAACCACAAGAAGGGCGACAAGGTCCGCGGCGCCATCAAGTCGATCACCGACTTCGGCATCTTCATCGGGCTGCCTGGCGGTATCGACGGCCTGGTGCATCTGTCCGACCTGTCCTGGTCGGCCACCGGCGAGGAAGCCAAGCAGAACTTCAAGAAGGGTGATGAAGTCGAGGCCGTGGTGCTCTCCATTGATGTCGAGAAAGAGCGCATTTCGCTCGGCGTCAAGCAGCTCGATGGCGATCCCTTCACCAGCTTCGTTGCGACGCATGACAAGAACAGCCTGGTGTCCGGCACGGTCACCAGCGTCGATCAGCGCGGCGCGACGGTGGATCTGGGTTCCGAAGTGGAAGGCTACCTGCGCGTCTCCGAGTTCTCGCGCGATCGCATCGAAGACCTGACCCAGCATCTGAAAGTCGGCCAGGTGATCGAGACCATGATCGTCAACGTCGATCGAAAGACGCGTTCGATCAACCTCTCGATCAAGGCAAAGGATCAGGTGGAACAGAGCCAGGCGATGCAAAAGCTGGCTTCCGACAGTTCGGCCAGCAGCGGCACGACCAATTTGGGCGCGCTGCTCAAGGCCAAGCTCAACCAGACCCCGCAGTAATACGGCCGATCCCATGACCAAATCGGAGCTCATCGCCCGGCTGGCGGAGCGGTTTCCCCAGCTTGTGGCGAAGGATGCCGACTATGCCGTCAAGATGATGCTCGATGCCCTCACCGCGGCGCTGGTCCGCGGTGATCGCATCGAGATCCGCGGCTTCGGCAGTTTTGCGCTGAATTACCGGCCACCGCGTGTTGGTCGCAATCCCAAGTCGGGCGACAAGGTGCAGGTACCTGAAAAGTACGTGCCCCATTTCAAGGCCGGCAAGGAGTTGCGGGAGCGGGTCGATTACCGGCCATGAGTTGCGCTGTTGCAGCATGCATCAAGGCGGCACCTTAGACAGGTGCCGCTTTTTTTAGTTAATGCCTAATTTTTCGACTACCTTGCTGTGACCACTCTGATCAAGCTTCTTGTCTGGCTGTTGCGTATCGTGGTCTTCGTCGGACTCTTCGGTCTGGCGATCAAGAACAGCGGCCCGATGGAGTTGCGCTTCTTCCTCGATCAGGCCTGGACGGCGCCGGTCTCGGTGGTGATCCTCGCCGTATTCGCGATTGGCGTAGCGGTCGGCCTGACGGCGGCTCTGGGCGTATTCCTGCGTCCCCTGCGCAAGACCGATAGCGGGCCGGGCTAGCACCATGGAAATCGAACTCTGGTGGCTGCTGGTTCTCCCGGTGTTTTTCGGCCTCGGCTGGATCGCTGCGCGGATCGACATCAAGCATCTGCTGAAAGAGTCGCGCGCCTTGCCGCGCTCTTATTTCAAGGGATTGAATTTCTTGCTCAACGAGCAGCCGGATCAGGCCATCGAAGCCTTCATCGAGGCGGCGCGCGTTGATCCGGAGACCATCGAGCTGCATTTCGCGCTGGGCAACCTGTTTCGCCGGCGCGGCGAGACCGACCGTGCCATCCGGGTCCATCAGAACCTGATCGAGCGTGACGGCCTGTCCGCCAAGCAGCGGCTGCACGCCCTGTCCGAGCTCGGCCAGGACTATCTCAAGGCCGGCCTGCTGGATCGCGCCGAGGAAATCTTCGTCAAGTTGCGCGGCACCGATCGCGACGATGAAGCACTGAAGAACCTGCTGGAAATCTACCAGCAGGAGAAGGAGTGGGCCAAGGCGATAGCCATTTGCGATGCCATGCCGAACCATTCCGATCACCTCTGGCAAAAGGAAATTGCCGAGTTTCGCTGCGAAATGGCGGCCAATGAAATGCTGCACGATCGCCACGACGAGGCGCGGCGCCTGCTCGACGAAGCGCTGGTGGCCAACCGGAAGTGCGTGCGTGCCACGCTGCTGCAGGGCGATCTGGCAGCAAAAGTCGGCGCTGGCGAGACGGCGATCGATCATTGGAAACGCATCGAGCAGCAGAATCCGGTGTATCTGGCGCTGGCGGCGGAAAAGTTGCTGGCAATGCATATCCAGTTGGGCAAGATGGAGCAGGGCATCCAGTTGCTGCGCGGCTGGCTCGAACGCCATCCCTCGCTGGACCTGCTCGACGCGGTGTTCCGCGCCGAACTGGACAACGATGGCGCGGAAGCGGCCTATGCGCTGGTGCGCGATGAACTGCGGCGGAATCCGACGCTGCTCGGACTCGACAAGCTGCTTGAAGCGCAGATTCTGGTAGTTCCACCGGAAAAGCGGGCTGATCTGGAACTGATCAAGAACCTGATTCACAATCACACCCGCCGCGTTGCGCGTTATCGCTGCGACACCTGCGGGTTCAAGGCGCGCCAGTTCTACTGGCGCTGCCCCGGCTGCGGCGGCTGGGAAACCTATCCGCCGAAGCGCACCGAAGAATTCGATATTACGCTCTAGAAATCCAATGAAGATAACAGTCATCGGCACCGGTTACGTCGGCCTTGTCTCCGGCACCTGTCTTGCAGACGTCGGCAACGACGTACTTTGCCTCGATCTGGATGCCGCCAAGATCCGCACCCTCAACGAAGGCGGCATTCCAATCTACGAACCCGGCCTCGAAGCCATGGTGCGGAAGAATGAAGCGGCGGGGCGCCTGCGCTTTACCACCGACATCGAAGCGGCGGTCGCCCATGGCGTGCTCCAGTTCATTGCCGTCGGCACGCCGCCCGACGAGGACGGTTCGGCCGACCTGCAATATGTAGTCGCCGCGGCGCGCAATGTCGGTCGTCACATGACCGGCTACAAGGTCGTGGTCGACAAGTCCACGGTGCCGGTCGGTACCGCCGACAAGGTGCGCGCTGCAATTGCCGAAGAGTTGGCGGCACGGGGCGCAAAGATCGATTTCAGCGTCGTGTCCAATCCCGAATTCCTCAAGGAAGGCGCCGCGGTGGACGACTTCATGAAGCCCGACCGCATTGTCGTCGGCGCTGACGACGCCCGTGCCATCGAACTGATGCGCGAGCTTTACGCGCCTTTCCAGCGCAATCACGAACGCCTGATCGTGATGGACGTGAAGAGTGCCGAACTGACCAAATATGCCGCCAACGCCATGCTGGCAACCCGCATCAGCTTCATGAACGAGTTGGCAAACCTCGCGGAAAAGCTCGGCGCCGACATCGAACTGGTCAGGAAGGGCATCGGTTCCGATCCGCGCATCGGCTTCCATTTCCTCTATCCCGGGGTTGGCTATGGCGGTTCCTGTTTCCCCAAGGATGTGCAGGCTCTGATTCGCACCTCCGAGGAAGCCGGTCAGCAACTGCGGGTCCTGAAAGCGGTCGAGGAAGCCAACGAAGCGCAGAAGGGCGTGCTGGCACGGAAGATCACCCAGCGTCTCGGCCAGGACCTCAGCGGCAAAACTTTCGCCCTCTGGGGTCTGGCGTTCAAGCCGAATACCGACGACATGCGCGAGGCGCCGAGTCTGGTGCTGATCGCCGATTTGCTGGCGCGCGGGGCATCGATACGCGCCTATGACCCGGTGGCCGCCCACGAAGCGCAGCGGATCCTGGGCCAGAACCCGCGCATCAGCTACGCCTCGACGCCGATGGCGGCACTGGATGGCGCCGATGCGCTGGCCATCGTCACCGAGTGGAAGGAATTCCGCAGCCCGGACTTCGACGCCATCAAGGCCAAGCTGAAGACACCGGTGATTTTTGACGGCCGCAACCTTTACGATCCGGCCACGCCACGCAAAGCGGGGCTGGAGTATTTCGCCATCGGCCGCTTATGACTACCTTCCCCCCGTCCCCCGTCCCACGGCCGGCTTTGCACAGCCAGCCGGCTACGGCAGCGCGGAGCAGTGCTCCGCGAAACCCTGCCTTCGCCCCAAGGAAGGTGGTGGCTATGGTTCGCGAGCGTTGCTCGCTCCGGTGTTTTGACTTGCTGCCTCCTTGGGGCGGCCCGGCGGAGGCAGCATGAACACGGTTCCCGAAACTTCCGCCACCCGCATTTTGGTGGTCGGCGACGTGATGCTGGACCGCTACTGGTTCGGCGAAGTCTCGCGCATTTCGCCCGAAGCGCCGGTACCGGTAGTCAAGGTCGAACGTACCGAGGAACGTCCCGGTGGTGCCGCCAACGTTGCACGCAACTGCGCTGCGCTGGGCGCACGCGTTTCGCTGCTGTCCGTGGTCGGCGCCGACGAGGCAGGCCAGAATCTGGCGCGCCTGATGAAAGACTCCGGCATCGAATGCAGCCTTCACGAAGACGCGAAACTCAGTACCACCGTCAAACTGCGGGTGGTCGGCCGCCAGCAGCAACTGCTGCGCATCGACTTTGAAAATGCGCCGGATCACGAAGTCCTGCAAGCCAAGCTGGCCGATTTTGAAGCACGGCTGGCGGCGTGCGATGTCGTGATCCTCTCCGACTACGGCAAAGGCGGCCTCACCCACATTACGGAAATGATTCGCCTGGCCCGCGCGGCAGGCAAGAAGGTGCTGGTCGACCCCAAGGGCGAGGACTACGCCCGCTACGCCGGCGCCACGTTACTGACACCGAACCGCTCCGAGATGCGTCAGGTGGTCGGCCGTTGGCGGGACGATGCGGAACTCGCGCAGAAGGCCACCCGCCTGCGTACCGAATTGAAGCTGGACGCCTTGCTGGTCACCCGCAGCGAGGAAGGCATGACCCTGTTCGCGGACGACGGCGTCGCCCATGAACCGGCGGTGGCGCGCGAGGTTTATGATGTCAGCGGTGCCGGAGATACAGTCATTGCGACACTGGCGGTGATGCTGGGCAGCGGCCTGTCCCTGCCGCAGGCCATGCGCCAGGCCAATCTCGCGGCCGGCATCGTGGTCGGCAAGCTGGGCACCGCAACGTGCTCACTGGAAGAACTGAAACACGTCAGCTAGGGGTCTCATGAGCTATTACGTCGTCACCGGCGCCTGCGGTTTTCGCTCCGGCATAACCCGCGCTTCGCGCGCATTAGCCTTCACTGAAACCGGCCGCGGAGAATTGATATGTACTATGTAGTAACTGGCGCAGCCGGTTTTATCGGCGCAAACTTGGTCAAGGCACTCAACGAACGCGGTGTTACCGACATCATCGCGGTCGATAACCTCACCAAGGCCGACAAGTTCCTCAATCTCACCGATTGCGAGATTGCCGACTATCTGGACAAGCAGGAGTTCCTGGAACTGGTCGAGAGCGGCCAGCTGGACGGGGGCGTCGAGGCCATCCTGCATGAGGGCGCCTGCTCCGACACCATGGAAACGGATGGCCGCTACATGATGGCCAACAACTACCGTTATTCGCTGTCATTGCTGGATTTCTGCTCTGAACAGGAAGTTCCGTTGCTGTATGCCTCTTCGGCGTCGGTGTATGGCGGCGGTGGGGTATTTCGCGAAGAGCGCGAGTTCGAGGCGCCGCTCAATGTTTATGGTTACTCGAAATTCCTCTTTGATCAGATCGTGCGTCGCCGAATTGGGCCAAATGCGGCCAGCGCCGACTCCCAGATCGCCGGCTT
Organism: Sulfuritalea sp.; assembly: GCA_030680805.1. GTDB lineage: Bacteria > Pseudomonadota > Gammaproteobacteria > Burkholderiales > Rhodocyclaceae > Sulfuritalea. Next base: position 5,619 of record JAUXUK010000058.1, read on the forward strand.
TCGCTATTTCAACGTTTATGGCCCGCGCGAGCAGCACAAGGCGCGCATGGCGTCGGTCGCCTTCCATCACTTCAATCAGTATCAGGCAGGCGGCAAGGTCAAATTGTTCGAAGGCTACGGCGGCTATGGCAACGGCGAGCAGCGACGCGATTTTGTCTATGTCGGCGACGTGGTGAAGGTCAACATGGCTTTTCTCGAAAGCCGTGCTTCCGGTATCTACAATCTCGGCACCGGCCGCGCGCAGAGCTTCAACGAACTGGCCGCCGCCACCGTCAACGCCTGCCGCGCGGCGGAAGGCAAGCCGGCACAGTCCGTGGCCGAACTGGTGGCGCAGGGAGTCATTGAATACATTCCCTTCCCGGACGCATTGAAGGGCAAATACCAGAGCTTCACCGAGGCCGACCTTTCCGCTTTGCGCAACGCCGGCTACCGCGAGGAATTTGCGACCGTGGAAGAAGGCGTGGCCGCCTATGTGAAATGGCTCGCCAGGTGAGTTGCCTGCCATGAACTGGAAGACACTGGAAGACTTCGTCGGCAACACGCCGCTGGTGCAGCTCAAGCGCATCCCCGGCGCGGAAAACACGCGACGCAACAACGTGGTCCTGGCCAAGCTGGAAGGCAACAATCCGGCCGGTTCGGTCAAGGACAGGCCGGCCGTGTCCATGATCAAGCATGCCGAAGCACGCGGCCGCATCAAGCCCGGTGACACGCTGATCGAAGCCACCTCGGGCAATACCGGCATCGCGTTGGCGATGGCTGCGGCGATGCGCGGCTACCGCATGATCCTGATCATGCCGGAAAACCAGAGCGTAGAGCGCTGCCAGACCATGCGCGCCTTCGGTGCCGAGCTGGTGCTGACGCCCAAGGCAGGCGGCATGGAGGCCGCGCGGGATCTGGCCGACCGGATGATGGTGGACGGCAAGGGCATCGTCCTCGACCAATTCGCCAACCCGGACAACCCGTTGGCCCACTACGAAACCACCGGGCCCGAAATCTGGCGCGACACGGGCGGCCGCATCACGCATTTCGTCTCCAGCATGGGCACCACCGGCACCATCATGGGCTGCTCGCGCTACTTCAAGGAACGGAATCCGGCGATCCGCATCATCGGCTGCCAGCCCGAAGAGGGCTCGCAGATTCCAGGCATCCGCAAGTGGCCGGAAGCCTACCTGCCGAAGATCTTCGACCGCACGCGCGTCGATCAGGTGGAAAACGTGGGCCAGGGCGAGGCCGAGGAAATGGCGCGGCGCCTGGCACGCGAGGAAGGCATCTTTGCCGGCATCTCCTCGGGCGGCGGAATGGTCGTCGCCTTGCGCATCGCCAGCCAGGTGGAGAACGCGGTGATCGTCACCATCGTCTGCGACCGCGGCGACCGCTACCTGTCGACCGGAGTCTTTCCCGCCTGATCTGCAGCCCTAATCGGGCAGGGCGATTTTGTTGTCGGTGCTGAACTGATAGTCGCGGAAGATGTGTTCCGCGGAAAGCAGTTGATAGCTGCCGTCCTCATTGCGGCGAGTGGTGTCCTTCAGGCGGTAGGTGTAATGACCGCAGGTCCACAGCTCGAAATTGCGCATGTGCGTGCATAGGCAGGTCTTGTCCATCACATGGACCTTTTTCGCGTCCGGATGGGCCGCCACCTCGCGGTTGTAGGCCTCGATGTACTGGCAGTTACCGTTGGAATCCAGCAGGTAGCCGAAGGCCTCGCAATTTGGCCGGATTCCGGTGCCGATGGCGGGGCTGTTCGCCAGCATGCGCATCGGGTAGCCGGTCGGTGAAATGGTATTCACCACAATGTTGCTCTCGCTGGTTTTGAAGTACTCCTGCTGAACATCTTCGGGCAGGCCGCATTCGTTCGCTACGGTAAAGCGGGTCGCAACCTGCACTGCCGCGCCGCCCATTTCAAGGAAGGCGACGGCATCCGAGCCGGTGAAAATGCCGCCGGCCGGAATCAGCGGAATGTCGAGATGTTCGGCCTTCATCCAGTCGCGGATCTCGATAACGATCCTGGCCAGATCGTATTGCGACCAGTCCATGCCAAACCCCAGATGCCCGCCAGCCAGCGGCCCTTCGATGACAACGTAGTCCGGAAGGCGGCCGGTGCGTGCGCTCTTTTTCAAAAAGAGCTGCAGGGCGCGCAGGGACGAGACGATGATTCCCAGTTGGACATCGCGGAATCGCGGATGGTCTTCCATCAGCGCAAACGAACCCAGATGCAGTCCCGCTGCCAGGGTAATGCCGTCAATGCCGGCGTCGAGCGCAGCCTTCATACGAACGCGCAGAGTTTCCTTCGGCGCGTTCATGGTCAGTTTTTCCATGCAATTGATGAAAATCAGACCTGGCCCGCGCTTGGCTTCCATGGTACGGCCGACATGCAGGGCTGTGGCCTCGGCCAGCAGGCCGAGATCGAATTTGACGATCGCCTTGTCGGTATTGGCGACGTTGAACTTGAATTGCCGAAGCTTGTTCTTGACGTACTTGGTATTGAAGCGCCGGTCCGAAACCGTCGGCACCATGGCGTCCGATATGTGGCCAATGCCACCCAGTCGCGCCGCCTCCAGCGAAAGTTCGGCAGTCGAAATGTCGACGCCCATGCCACCGACCATGATCGGTACCAGTTCCTGCTTGCCCAGCCGCAGGCGAAAATCGTCGACGCGCTTCATTGCAAACTTTTCCATTGTTTGGCAGCCCGCCATTATCGCCTGTCGGCGTGCCGTTCTGGTGCGATTGCGACGGAAAATTCTCTGCGACTCAAGCCATCAACCGAAGCAGGGCTTCTCCGTAGCGATCGGCTTTGGCTTGACCGATGCCGGGTACGGAAAGCAGGTCAGCCGGAGTTGCCGGTCGTCGAGTGGCAAGTTCGCGCAGGCTCTTGTCGTGCAGGATCACATAGGCCGGCACGCCCTGTTCGCGCGCCAGATCGGCGCGCCAGGCGCGCAGGGCTTCGAACAGGGGCGCGTCGGCTTCCGCCATGGGCGTCCCGGGGCTGGATCGCCGTGTCGCCACCGCCGACTTTTTGCCACGGACACGGACTACCTGCTTGCGCAGCGACAGCGTGGTTTCGCCTTTCAGCACCGGCCGCGCCGCGTCGGTCAGGCGCAGCCCGCCGTAGGCCTGGGCGTCGGCATGCAGCAAGCCGGCAGCCAGTAGTTGGCGGAACACCGAGCGCCAGCCGGCATCATCGAGATCCGTGCCGGCGCCGAACGTGGGCAAATCGGCATGGCCGAACTGCTGCACTTTTTCGGTGGACTTGCCGCGCAGGATATCGATCAGGTGGCCGGCGCCGAAGCGCTGGCCGGTGCGCAAGGCGGCCGACATGGCCTTCTGCGCTGCCACGGTACCGTCCCACAGTTCCGGCGGCTCGAGGCAGGTATCGCAGTTGCCGCAGGCGGACGCTTCCTCGCTGAAATACCTGAGCAGCAGGGCGCGCCGGCAGTCGGCGGTTTCACACCAGGCCAGCAGGGCGTCGAGCTTGCCGCGTTCGACGCGTTTTTGCTCGTCGCCCGCCACCGATTCTTCGATGCGCATGCGATGGATCACCACGTCGTTCAGGCCGTAGGTCATCCAGGCTTCGGCGGGCTCTCCGTCGCGGCCGGCACGACCGGTTTCCTGATAGTAGGCTTCGAGGCTCTTGGGCAGGTCGAGGTGGGCGACGAAGCGCACATCCGGCTTGTCGATGCCCATGCCGAAGGCGATCGTCGCCACCATGACCACGCCGTCGTCGCGCAGGAAGCGCTGCTGATGGCGCTGGCGCGTTTCCGCATCGAGCCCGGCGTGATAGGGCAGGGCGGAAATGCCTTGCTCGTTGAGCCAGGCAGCGGTTTCATCCACCTTCTTGCGCGACAGGCAGTACACGATGCCGGCGGCGCCGCGATGCCCGGCCAGGAAGTCGAGCAGCTGCCGGCGCGGGTTGTCGCGTTCGACAACGGTGTAGCGGATGTTCGGCCGGTCGAAGCTGGAAATGAACACGCGTGCATCGTCGAGGCCGAGGCGAGCAATGATCTCCCGCCGCGTCAGCTGGTCGGCCGTCGCCGTCAGCGCAATCCGCGGTACCGTCGGGTAGCGTTGGTGCAGGGCTGAGAGCTGGATGTACTCCGGGCGGAAATCATGCCCCCATTGCGAGACGCAATGGGCTTCGTCGATGGCGAACAGGGCCAGGCGATCCCGGCTCTGCAGATGATCCATTACGGCGAGAAAGCGGTCAGTCAGCAAGCGTTCGGGCGCGACGTAGATCAGATCAAGTTCATCGCTGCGCAAGCGCCGCTCGACCTCCGATGCGGTCGCGAAATCCTGCGACGAATTCAGGAAGGCGGCGCGTACCCCCGCTTGCAGCAGGGCATCGACCTGGTCCTGCATCAGCGCGATCAAGGGCGAGACCACCACGCCGACGCCCTGCCGGAGCATCGAAGGGATCTGGTAGCACAGCGACTTGCCGCCGCCGGTAGGCATCAGCACCAGCGCATCGCCACCGCCGATCAGATGGTCGACGATCTCCGCCTGCGGCCCCCGAAACGAGGAATAGCCGAAGACGCGGTGCAGGGTTTCGAGAGGGCTTGGCATGCGGAAACAAGCGGTGGCGAAAGCGAGCGCGCATTATGCCCGCTGTCGCGCTGTTATCATCGAGCCTTGCTCAACAGGAGTCGAAACATGGCCGGAAACCCGGAAATCACCAGCATGGCGCTGTTCTGCGACTTCGAGAACGTCGCCCTCGGCGTGCGCGACGCCAAGTACGCGCAGTTCGACATCAAGAAGGTGCTTGAACGCCTGCTGCTCAAGGGCAGCATCGTGGTCAAGAAGGCCTATTGCGACTGGGCGCGCTACAAGGAATTCAAGGCGCCGATGCACGAAGCGGCCTTCGAGTTGATCGAGATTCCCCATGTGCGCCAGTCGGGCAAAAACTCCGCCGACATCCGCATGGTGGTCGATGCGCTCGACCTCTGCTACACCAAGTCGCATGTCGACACCTTCGTCATCATCAGCGGCGACTCGGATTTCTCGCCGCTGGTCTCCAAGCTGCGCGAGAACAACAAGCGCGTGATCGGCGTCGGCGTCAAGGCGGCCACTTCCGACCTGCTGGCCGCCAATTGCGACGAATTCATTTTCTACGACGACCTGGTGCGCGAGCTTCCCGCCAAGAAACAGCGCGGCGAGCGCAAGACGCCCGCCAAGCCCGCTGCCAGCTCTGCCGCCAAGCCGAAGTCCGAAGAAAAGGCGGAAGACCCGAAGCGTCAGGAAGCGATCGATCTCGTCGTGCAAACCGTCGAGGCGCTGGTCACCGAGCGTGGCGAAGACGAGAAGATCTGGGGTTCCATGGTCAAGCAGACCCTGAAGCGGCGCAAGCCCGGTTTCAGCGAGTCCTATTACGGCTACCGTTCTTTCGGCGAATTGCTGGAAGACGCCATGAAGCACAAGCTGCTGATCCTCGAGCGCGACGAAAAGTCCGGCCAGCACATCATCCGCCTGCCCGCGGAAGACTGAGCTTGTGAATAAATCTACTGCGCGTACCGGATCGGGGCTTGGGCGGTGCTCGCTATCCTCATGTACAAACTCGTACATTCCGGCAGCTGCGCTCCGGCCG
>JAUXUK010000059.1 GCA_030680805.1 Sulfuritalea sp.
TCGGGGCTTAGTGAGCCGCCGCGGGTGCGAGTACTGGCGCATTGACCGCCTTGCCGCCCGCCATGGTCAGGAACATGTTCCAGGCCATGATGAACATTCCGGCGAGGAACAGCAGGCCGCCCAGCAGGCGTATGGTCCAGAACGGATAGGTTGCCTTGACCGACTCGACGAAGGAGTAGGTCAGCGTGCCATCCACGTTCGTCGCGCGCCACATCAGGCCCTGCATCACGCCGGCGATCCACATCGAGGCGATGTAGAGCACGACGCCGATGGTGGCGATCCAGAAGTGCACTTCGATCGCCTTCTTCGAATGCATCTCGGGCTTGCCGAACAGGCGCGGCAGCAGGTAGTAGATCGAACCGATGGAAATCATCGCCACCCAGCCCAGCGCACCGGAATGCACGTGGCCGACAGTCCAGTCGGTGTAGTGCGACAAGGCGTTGACCGTCTTGATCGACATCATCGGGCCTTCGAAGGTCGACATGCCGTAGAAGGACAGCGAGGTGATCATGAACTTCAGGATCGGATCGTCGCGCAGTTTGTGCCAGGCACCGGACAGGGTCATGATGCCGTTGATCATGCCGCCCCAGGAAGGTGCCAGCAGGATCAGCGAGAAGATCATGCCGACCGACTGCGTCCAGTCCGGCAGCGCGGTGTAGTGCAGGTGGTGCGGGCCGGCCCACATGTAGGTGAAGATCAGGGCCCAGAAGTGCACCACCGACAGGCGGTAGGAATACACCGGGCGTCCGGCCTGCTTCGGTACGAAGTAGTACATCATGCCGAGGAAGCCGGCGGTGAGGAAGAAGCCCACCGCATTGTGGCCGTACCACCACTGGATCATCGCATCCTGCACGCCGGCATAGGCCGAGTAGGACTTCGGCGTCAGGATGCCCGCGGCGAACACCGGAACTGCAGCGCTATTGACCAGGTGCAGTACGGCAACGGTGAGGATGAAGCCGCCGAAGAACCAGTTCGCCACGTAGATGTGCGAGACCTGGCGCTTCATGATGGTGCCGAAGAACACCACAGCGTACGAGACCCACACCAGTGTGATCAGGATGTCGATCGGCCACTCGAGCTCGGCGTATTCCTTGCCGGAGGTAAAGCCCAGCGGCAGCGACAGCGCGGCGAGAACGATGATCAGTTGCCAGCCCCAAAAAGTGAAGGCCGCCAGCCCCGGCGCGAACAGCGGCGCGTGACTGGTGCGCTGCACCGCGTAGTAGGAGGTGGCAAACAGCGCGCAACCGCCAAACGCAAATATCACGGCATTGGTGTGCAACGGACGCAGGCGCCCGTAGCTCAGCCACTCGTGCACGTTCAACTCCGGCCAGACCAGTTGGGCGGCGATGATGACGCCGACCAGCATGCCGACGATGCCCCAGATTACGGTCATCACAGCGAACTGGCGCACGACTTTGTAGTTGTAAGTCGCTTGCGATTGCATGATGGATTCACCTCACTTAAACAAAAAGAAACCGTTGGCAATACTGCGTTTGATGCGGTGCAGTATGGGAATTTTTTCGGGAGCTTACTCTTGAAGTATTAGCGATGTTTGATGTAGGTCAAAATATATCGAACTTCAACAAAATTAACAATACTATTAGTATGGTTTATGGATGTATGGACTCGCCTTGTTGAAGCGGTATCGCGGGAATTGGGGCAGGGAAATATCGTCTCACTTCTCCCGGGCGAGGCTTTGCCCGCCGGGAATTCCGCTTCGCGGGCCGGCGATCGCTGGGATACCGTCTCCTCGCTTTCGCTCGGAGACATAAAAAAAGGGTGCGCAGCGCGCACCCCTAACCCCAACAGAGAGCCTTTGGGCGACGGCGCGAAGCCATCACCATAAAACCCGCTATAAGTATGGTTATTTGTCGCGGGCTACGCCTTGATCTGGGTCAACCGGACCGCTTTTTGCCTGCGCGTCCCCGGTATCGTCGTCCATCAGGATGCGGTGGCCGGGGCCTTCGAGATCCTCGTACTGGCCGCTCTTCAGCGACCACCAGAACATCGCCGCGATGACGAAGACCAGCACCAGCGACAGCGGAATCAGCAAATACAGGATGTCCATCTATTTCCTCTGCAGCCGCAAGGCATTGAGCACCACCAGAAGCGAACTGGCCGACATGCCGATGCCGGCCATCCAGGGCGTCACCCAGCCGGTCATGGCCAGCGGGATCGCGAGGAAATTGTAGGCGAACGCCCACACCAGGTTCTGCTTTACGATGCGCAGGGTACGTCGCGCCAGCGCCAGACCTTCGGGCAGTGCTTGCAGGTCATTGCCGAGCAGCACCACATCGGCGTTGGCCCTTGCCAGATCGGCGCCGCCGCCCATCGCGATCGACACCTGGGCCTGTGCCAGCACCGGGGCATCATTGACGCCGTCGCCGATCATGGCCACCGTCTCGCCGGCCTCCTGCAATGCCCGGAGCGCCGCGTGCTTGTCTTCGGGCGAAAGTCCGCCCCGCGCGTCCGTGATGCCCAGCGCCGCGCCGACGCGTTCCGCCGCAGCGTCTGCGTCGCCGCTGAATATCGACAGCTTGATGCCTGTGGCAGCAAGTTTGGCGGCCATGACGGCTGCCTCCGGACGCACGCTATCGCTCAAGCGGAAGAATGCCTGCCAGCCGTCGGCGCCGCCCAATGCAATCACCGTGTCGCCAGCGCCGACTTTTGCCTGAAGCCGCTGCGGAATTGCCGCGCCATGCATTGCGGCAACGAACTCAGGCCGGCCAAGGCGCCAGACCCGGCCCTCGATCGAACCCTCGACACCCGCACCCGTGATGGCGCGCAAGCCGTCGACGCCTATTGCCGCATTCGCCCCGGCAGCGCCGGCGGCCAAGGCCCGCGCAATGGGGTGCTCGGAGCCGCGTTCGAGCGCGGCGGCCAGGGCCAGCGCGCGTGCCGCATCGTCGCGAATCGGTATCACCTCGACCAGCGCCATGCGGCCCAGGGTCAATGTCCCGGTCTTGTCGAAAATGAACCGGTCGGCCCGCGCCAGCGCCTCGATGGCATGGCCACGCGTCACCAGCACGCCGCGCGCCGCGAGCGCACCGGTCGCCACCGTCAGGGCCGCCGGCGTCGCCAGCGACAAGGCGCAAGGACAACTCACCACCAGCACGGCGACAAAAATCCACAGGGCGCGCGAGGCATCGATCCACCACCACGCCAGAGCAGTCGCCACCGCCAGCACCAGCAAGGCAACGATGAAGCGGCCCGCAACGCGGTCGGCCATTTCGACCAGGCGCGGCTTTTCCGCGGCGGCGCGCTCCATCAGGCGCTGAATGGCCGCCACGCGCGTCGCTTCGCCGACGCGTTCAACCCGCATCACCAAGGGGCTCGCGGTATTCACGCTGCCGCCGATCAGTGCATCGCCCGCCACCTTGGGCACCGGGCGGCTCTCGCCGGTGAGCAGGGATTCGTCCGCCGCGCTCATCCCATCGAGCACGAGGCCGTCGGCCGGAACGGTCTCGCCGGGCCTGATCTGCACTGCGTCGCCGGCGCGCAGTTGGGCCACCGCGACGCGCTCGCCATCCATGCTGCCCGGCCATGCCGCGAGGCGTGTGGCGAAGGCGGGAATCGCACGGGCCAGCGTCTCGACGCTGCGCGCCGCCTTCTGCCGCGCCATCATTTCCAGATAGCGGCCGGAGAGCAGGAAGAAAACGAACATGGTGACCGAATCGAAATAGACTTCGCCGGCCGCGATCAAGGTCGCCCAGACACTCGCGGCAAATGCAGCGCCGACGCCGAGCGCCACCGGCACGTCCATGCCGACGCGATGCAGTTTGAGGTCGCGCCACGCGCTGACGAAGAACGGCGCGGCGGAATACAGCATCACCGGCAAAGTCAGGATCAGGCTGGCCCAGCGCATCAGCTGCTCGATGTCCGGCGTCATGTCGCCATCGGCGAGGTACACCGGTATCGCGTACATCATCACCTGCATCATGCCGAAGCCGGCGACGAACAGCCGCCACAGCGCGGCCTTGCGCTCCTTCTGCGCCAACTCTTCGGAGCGCCCGACATCGTAGGGATGGGCGCGGTAGCCGATGGCGGCGATGGCTTCGAGGATGGCCGAGAGCTTGGTGACACGCTCGTCCCAGCGCACCCGCGCGCGGCGCGTGGTGTAGTTGATATCGATGGAGGTCACACCCGGCTGGCGGCGCACATGCGACTCGTTGAGCCAGACGCAGGCGGCGCAGGTGATGCCTTCCAGGATCAGCGCGGCTTCCTGCTCGTGTTCGCCGGCCGGCCCCTCGGCCCGGCGCACGAAGTTCTTCTGCACGTCGGGGTGATCGAACAGGCCGAAGTCGGCCACGATCTGCGGCAAGGCCTCGCGCGGGGACTCCGGCATCGCATCGCGGTGCCGGTAGTAGTCGGCGAGGCCGTTGTCGACGATAGCCTGCGCCACGGCCTGGCAGCCGGCGCAACACATCTCGCGGCGAACGCGCTCGATCTCGACCGAAAAATTCGCGCCCGCCGGAATCGGCAGGCCGCAGTGGTAGCAGGATTGGTCGGTCTGGGGCATAAAGTTGTCATTCCCGCAAACGCGGGAATCCAGTCTTACCTACGATCTGGATCCCCGCCTACGCGGGGATGACGGAGCCGAGCAGCTCCGTCACTTGGGCGCCATGCGGATGGCGCCGTCGAGGCGGATGACTTCGCCATTGAGCATCTCGTTCTCGACGATGTGCCGCACCAGCGCCGCATACTCGGCGGGCTTGCCCAGGCGCGAGGGAAAGGGAACCATCTTGCCCAGCGCGTCCTGCACTTCCTGCGGCATGCCCAGCAGCATCGGCGTTTCGAAAATCCCCGGGGCGATGGTCATCACGCGAATGCCGAAGCGCGCCAGCTCGCGGGCGACCGGCAGCGTCATGCCGACAATGCCGCCCTTCGACGCCGCATAGGCCGCCTGGCCGATCTGGCCGTCGTAGGCCGCCACCGACGCCGTGCTGACGATCACGCCACGCTCGCCCGCCGAATTGGGCTCGCCCTGGCTCATGACTTCGGAAGCCAGGCGGATCATGTTGAAGGAACCGACCAGATTCACCGTAATGGTCTTGGCAAACGTATCAAGGGCATGCGGGCCGTTCTTGCCCAGCACCTTCTCCGCCGTCGCAATGCCCGCGCAATTGACCAGGCCGTGCAGGCCGCCGAAGGCCGCCAGCGCTTCTGCAACGCAGGCCTTGGCGCTAGCCTCGTCGGCGACGTTGGTAGCGACAAAGCGCGCGTTGGCGCCCAGTTCCGCCGCCAGTGCCTTGCCGGCCGTTTCGTTGAGGTCGGCCAGGATCACCTTGCCGCCCTGCGCCGCCAGCATCCGCGCGGTACCCGCGCCGAGGCCCGAGGCCCCGCCGGTGATGATGAAAACACTGTCCTTGATCTGCATGAGCGCTCTCCAATCCGCCTGGATACCGTCCCCGGCGACTCCGCCGGAGACATAAATGAAACTGGGCCTGCCGACCGGAAAGGAGGCAGGCCCAGAGATTTGGTGCTGTTGGCCGGAATCGAACTGGCGACCTACTGATTACGAATCAGTTGCTCTACCAACTGAGCTACAACAGCGTCCTGAAAGGCGGCAGATTATACCTGCTGGCCCTGCTGCATGGCAACGCGGATGCCGGCAGCGAATTGATCGCCGCGGAAGCAGCGCGACAACACCAGACCACTGTTCCGGCTACTTGCCCAGCAATTCCTTGGGCAAGGCGAAGTTGATGTTCTCGGGCACGCCGTCCAGGGTTTCGATGCTGCCGGCACCCAGCCCCTTGAGCCGTTCCACCACGCCATTAACCAACACCTCGGGTGCCGAGGCGCCGGCCGTGACGCCGACCCGCGCATCGCCGCCCAGCCACGTCGCATCGATCTGATCGGCGCCATCCACCAGGTAGGCCGGGATGCCGCCGATTGCCGCGACTTCGCGCAGGCGATTTGAATTCGAGCTGTTCTTGGAGCCGACCACGATTACCACGTCGACCTTGCCGGCCATCGCCTTGACGGCGTCCTGCCGGTTTTGCGTGGCGTAGCAGATGTCGTCCTTCTTCGGTCCGACGATAGTGGGGAAGCGGACGCGCAGCGCGGCGACGATGGCCTGCGCGTCGTCTACCGACAGCGTGGTCTGCGTCACATAGGCCAGGGCCGCCGCACCGCCAGCGCCGGGTTTTGGTTGTAGCCGCGCCACATCCTCGACGTTTTCCACCAGGTACATCGGGCCGGTGGCCTGGCCCATGGTGCCTTCGACTTCGGGGTGGCCCTTGTGGCCGATCATGACGATCTCGTACCCTTGCTTGTGCAGGCGCGAGACTTCGAGATGCACCTTGGTCACCAGCGGGCAGGTCGCATCGAACACCTTGAGGCCGCGCTTGTCGGCTTCGATGCGCACCGACAGCGGCACGCCGTGGGCACTGAAAATCACCGTGGCGCCGTCCGGCACCTCGCTCAGTTCCTCGACGAACACCGCGCCCTTGGCCTTGAGGCCATCGACCACGTAGCGGTTGTGCACCACCTCGTGACGCACGTAGATAGGCGCGCCGAATTTCTCCAGCGCGCGCTCGACGATGGCGATCGCGCGTTCGACGCCGGCGCAGAAACCTCTTGGATTGGCGAGCAGGATATCCATCACATGATCCCCAACACTTCGACTTCGAAGCGGATCGACTTGCCGGCCAGCGGGTGATTGAAATCGACCAGCACCGCCTCGCTGTCGAGCTCGCGCACCACGCCGGTGAATTTGTCGCCGGCTGGCGAGGCAAATTCAATCATGCCGTGCAGTTCGGGCGTGATGTGGGGGGGCAGATCGCCGATCCCGATGCGCTGCACGAGACTCGGGTTGTGCGCACCGAAGGCCTGGTCGGGCTCGAGCAGGAACACGTGGCGCTCGCCCGGAGTGATGCCGATCAGGCATTGCTCCAGCGGCGGAGCCAATTCACCGGTGCCGAGCATCATCGTGGCCGGGCCGCCGCCGAAGGTGCTCACCAGTTCGACGTCGTCGCCATTGGCGACACGGTAGTGCAGGGCGATGTAGCTGTCGGGCTGGACGGTGTCGGTCATGATGCTTCCTTGGGCTGGAGAAACTGATGCAGCAACATCAGCGCGACGCCGACGAAAATGGCCGAATCGGCCACGTTGAAGGCCGGCCAATGATAGCCCGCCACATGAAAATCGAGAAAATCCACCACGGCGTCGAGGCGCAGGCGGTCGATCACATTGCCGAGCGCGCCGCCGAGGATCAGCGACAGGGCCGCCGGCATCAGGCGTTCCTCGGCGTGCTTCTTCAACAGGCTCAGCAGCCACAGCGAAATGCCGAGCGCGAGCACCACGAAGAACCATTTCTGCCAGCCGCCGGCATCGGCGAGAAAGCTGAACGATGCGCCGGGATTGAAGACCAGCACCAGATTGAAGAAGGACGTCACCATCTGCCGGTCCATCAGGCGGAAGTTCGCCAGTACCCACGCCTTGGTGATCTGGTCGAGTACCAGCACCAGCAGCGCCAGTGCCAGCCAGCGACCGAGCGTTGCCGCCGACTTAGGCAAACTCGCGTGCCTCGCCGGAACCGAACAGATTGGTGCTGCAGCGTCCGCACAATTCAGGGTGTTCGGCGTCCACGCCGACATCCTCGCGCCAGTGCCAGCAGCGCGCGCACTTGGCGTGGATGCTGGGTGCCGCGGAAATCGCCGTGTCGCCAGCGCCGAGTTTTTCCAACGTCACCTTGGAGCAGATGAGAACGAACTTGAGGTCATCGTCCAGCGAAGCCAGCAGGTCATGGGTCTCGGCGTCGACGCGCAGGCTCACCTCGGCCTGCAGCGAGGAACCGATGCCACCGGAACTGCGCACGTCCTCCAGCACCCGTGAAACTTCGGCACGCACGGCGCGCAGCGCCTGCCACCGTGTCATCAGCGCCGACTCTTCCGCCTGAGCGGGCAGCGTGTGCCAGGTGGCCAGCATGACGCTGTCGCCCTGTTTCAGCGTGGCCCAGATTTCCTCGGCGGTGAAGGAGAGGATCGGCGCCATGAGCCGCGTCACGGTTTGCAGTATGTGCCACAGCGCGCTTTGCGCCGAGCGGCGCGCGCGGGAGTCTTCCGCCGCGGTGTACAACCGGTCCTTGAGGATGTCGAGGTAGAAGGCGCCGAGGTCTTCGGAACAGAAATTCATCAGCGCCTGCACCACCTTGTGGAACTCGAAGCGCTCGTAATCGGCGGTGCATTGCGCCTGCAGGCGGCGCGTCAGCGCCAGCGCGTAGCGATCCACTTCGAGCCATTCGGCGGGCGGCAGCATCTTTGTTCCGGCGTCGAAGTCGGCCGTGTTGGCCAGCAGGAAACGCAAGGTGTTGCGCAGCCGGCGATAGACCTCGACCACGCGCGGCAGGATGGTCTTCTCGTCGATCGACAGCTCGCCCGAGTAGTCGGTGCTGGCCACCCAGAGGCGCAGGATTTCGGCGCCCAGCGTGTCGGAAATCTTCTGTGGCGCAACCACGTTGCCCTTCGACTTGGACATCTTCATGCCCTTGCCGTCGACCACAAAGCCGTGCGTCAGCAGCGCCTTGTAGGGAGCGCGGCCGTCGATGGCGGCGCCGGTGAGCAGCGAGGAATGGAACCAGCCGCGATGCTGGTCCGAGCCTTCGAGATAGAGGTCTGCCGGGTAGCTGCTCTCCTCGACGTGCGAGCCGCGCAGCACCGTGCGGTGCGTGGTGCCGGAATCGAACCAGACGTCGAGCGTGTCGCGCATCTTGTCGTACTGGCCCGCTTCGTCACCGAGCAACTCGGTGGCGTCGAGCCTGAACCAGGCGTCGATGCCCTGCTTCTCGATCAGCTTGGCCACGGCTTCGAGCAGTTCCAGCGTGCGTGGATGCGGCTCGCCGGTTTCCTTGTGCAGGAAGAAGGGAATCGGCACGCCCCAGTTGCGCTGGCGCGAAACGCACCAGTCGGGCCGGTTGGCGATCATCGCGTGCAGCCGCGCCTTGCCCCAGTCGGGATAGAACTTGGTTGCTTCGACCGCCGCGAGCGCCTTGTCGCGCAGCGTCGTCAGCTTATTCCCTGTCGCCCCAGGCGACCCGTTCTCATAGCCCCCTTTCCCGGAAAGTGGGACGGGGGGATTGTCGTCACCTGCGATTTCAGCGGCAGGAGAATCGACTACACGATCCATACCCACGAACCATTGAACGGTAGCTCGATAAATTATCGGCGTCTTGTGCCGCCAGCAATGCATGTAGCTGCGGACGATCTCGCTACTGGCAAACAGGCTGCCGACCTCGGCCAACTTCTCGACAATGACCGCATTGGCCTTCCAGACGAACATGCCGCCGAAGAAGGGCAGGCTCGCGGCGAAGACGCCGTCGCCCTGCACCGGGGTGAGGATTTCGTCGTTCTGCATGCCGTGCTTCTTGCAGGAATCGTAGTCCTCCAGGCCATAGGCCGGCGCGCTATGGACGATGCCGGTGCCGGTGTCGAGCGTGACATAGTCGCCCAGATACACCGGCGAGGCGCGGTCGTAAAGGGGATGGCGGAACACCACCTGGGCCAGCGCCGCGCCCTGGCAGGCGCCGAGCACTTCGCCTTCGAGGCCGAAGCGCTGCAGTGCCGCGCCACGCAGTTCGGCGGCGAGGATCAGGCAGCCGCGTGACGTTTTCACCAGTTCGTAGGTGAATTCCGGATGCATGTTGAGCGCCTGGTTCGACGGAATGGTCCACGGCGTCGTGGTCCAGATCACCGTCCAGCAGTCACCTTCGGGCAGCGCAGCAATGCCGAACGCATGGGCGACGCGGCCGCGTTCGGCCGCATCGAGGCGGAAGCCGACGTCGATCGCCGGCGACTTCTTGTCCTGATACTCGACCTCGGCCTCGGCCAGCGCCGAACCGCAGTCGAAGCACCAGTTCACCGGCTTCAAGCCCTTGAACAGGTAGCCGGTCTGGTACAGATCGCCGACGGCACGGATCTCGTCCGCTTCGTTGCGGAAGGTCATGGTCAGGTAGGGATTGTCCCAGTCACCGAGCACGCCGAGACGAATGAAATCCTTCTTCTGCCGTTCCACCTGTTCGGCGGCGAAGCTGCGGCACAGCTCGCGCGCCTTGTCCGCCGGCAGGTGCTTGCCGTGGGTCTTCTCGATCTGGTGCTCGATCGGCAGGCCGTGGCAGTCCCAGCCCGGCACATAGGGCGCATCGAAACCGGCCAGGGTCTTGGAGCGGACGATGATGTCCTTGAGGATCTTGTTCACCGCATGGCCGATATGGATGTCGCCGTTGGCATAGGGCGGGCCGTCGTGCAGCACGAAGCGCGGACGCCCCTTCGCCGCGTCGCGAATCTTCCAGTAGAGCCGCTGCTCCTGCCACGCGGCGATCCAGCCCGGCTCGCGCTTCGCGAGGTCGCCGCGCATCGGGAACGGCGTGTCGGGCATGTTGAGGGTCTTGCGGTAATCAGCCATGTTTAAGATCTCACCGCAGAGGCGCAGAGGCGCAGAGGAAACGCAGAGGAAAATAGGTCAAAGTCCATTTGCCAGCCTTTTGATGCCATTGCGCATCACATCGACATTGAAATTCATAAGTAATCCGAGCCGTTTGTCCATCAGCCTGAGGTATGTCAGTAGCTGGGCGTCATGGATTGGCATCAACTTGTCAACCGCCTTCACTTCAACAATCAAACAATCATCAATCAGCAAATCCAGTCGATAGGATTGCGCAAGTATCAACTTCTTGTAGCGCAAGGGCACAATCACCTCGCGTTCGACGCGGAGTCCGGACTGTTCAAGCTCCCATCCAAGGCACTCCACATACGCCGATTCGAGTAGACCCGGCCCCACCTGACGGTGCACCTCGATGGCTGCCCCAATGACGCGTCCGCTGAGATCGTTGAAATCAGTCTTCGCAGTGGCCTTTCTCTGCGTCATCTCTGCGCCTCTGCGCCTCTGCGGTAAAAAAATTTCTTCACGTCGGCGACGTCGCGAGCGATCTGCGCCTTGAGTGCATCGAGGGAATCGAACTTCGCCTCGTCGCGCAGCTTGTGCAGGAAATTCACATCGACATGCATGCCGTAGATGTCGCGATCGAAATCCAGCAGATGAACTTCCAGTACAGGCTTGAGTCCTTCCTCCACCGTGGGCCGCACGCCGATGTTCGCCGCGCCTGGAAGGGGCTTGGCATCAATGCCGGAAACGGTGACGGCAAACACGCCGGAGAGCGGCAGGCGCTTGCGCCGGACCTGGATGTTGGCCGTGGGGAAGCCGATGGTGCGCCCGAGCTTCCTGCCGTCCATGACGCGCCCCGCAATGACGTAGGCGCGACCGAGCAGTTCCTCGGCATGTTCGATATTGCCGGCGGCCAAGGCATCGCGCACGGCGGAACTGGAAACGCGAACGCCGCCGAAATCAACCGTGTGCATGGCCTCGACCACGAAGCGATGTTCCACGCCGGCCTGTTCCAACAACGCAAAATCGCCGCCGCGTCCCTTGCCGAAACGGAAATCGTCGCCGATGATCAAGTGCCGCACCGACAGCCCGCGCACCAGGATGTTTTCGATGAACTCGCCGGCGGTGAGCCCGGCCAGTTTGCGGGTGAAGCGGCAGACATGGACCCGGTCGACGCCGCATTCGGCCAGCAGTTCGAACTTGTCGCGCAGGCTGGCCAGGCGCGCCGGCGCCTGGTCCGGCGCGAACAGCTCGCGCGGATGCGGCTCGAAGGTGAGCACCGTCGCCGGCAACGCGAGTTCGCGTGCCTTGGCTGTCAGTTCGGACAGCAACGCGCGATGGCCACGATGCACGCCATCGAAGTTGCCGATGGTCAGTACCGTGGACGTCGTCGCCCGCTCGGGAACACCGCGAAAAACCAGCATGGGGTTGAGGCTGCAGGGAAAGCGAGCGATTATATCAAGCTGGGCCGGTGCGACCTGAACCATAAAAGCTTAAAGGCTTCACCGCGGAGGCGCAGAGAAAAACAGCGCAGAGGAAAGCAAAGCAAGCGAAATCCCAGTCTCTCGATTTTCTCTGCGAATCCTCTGCGCCTCTGCGCCTCCGCGGTAAGGTTTCCCGTTTGACTCAATCCAGCCGTGCCAGCTTCGATTTCGCCAGCGGCGGATTTTTCGCGAAATAGCGCCGGATGCCCTTGAGGATCGCCTCGGCCATGCGGTCCTGGTAGGCCTCGTCGTTGAGGCGCGCCTCTTCCTCGGGATTGGAAATGAAGGCGGTCTCGATCAGGATCGAGGGAATGTCCGGCGCCTTGAGCACGGCAAAGCCGGCCTGCTCCACCTGGCCCTTGTGCAGGGTGTTGATGCGACCGAGTTCGCCCAGCACGTCCCTGCCCAGCTTGAGGCTGTCGTTGATGGTCGCCGTCTGCGACAGGTCGAGCAGCGTGCGCGCCAGATAGGGGTCCTTGGCGCCGAGGTTCACGCCACCCACCAGGTCGGCAGAGTTTTCCTTGTTGGCCAGCCAGCGCGCCGCCGAGCTCGATGCGCCGGTTTCGGAAAGGACGAACACGCTGGAACCGCGCGCCGTGGTCTTGATGAAGGCATCGGCATGCACCGAGACAAACAGGTCGGCCTGCACCCGACGCGCCTTGCCGACGCGCTGCTGCAGCGGAATGAAATAGTCGCCGTCGCGCGTCAACACCGAACGCATGTTGGGCGTCGCATCGATTTTTTCCTTGAGGCGGCGCGCCACCGACAAGGTGATGTTCTTCTCATAACTGCCGCCGCGCCCGATCGCGCCGGGGTCTTCGCCGCCGTGACCCGGATCGAGCACGATGGTGACGAGGCGCACGATCTCGGGCTTCTCCGCCGGCTTTTCCGGCGGGCGTTCGGCGGGCTTGTGGTCGGCGGGCTTCGGCTCGGCCTTCGGCGGCGGCTCGCCGGTTTTTTCCAGCAGCGCCATCAAAGGGTCGATCGGCTCCACCGGATAGAGGTCGAGCACCAGCCGATGACCGTACTCGCCGACCGGCTTCAGCGAAAACACCTGCGGCTTCACTTCGCCCTTGAGTTCGATCACCAGACGCACCACGCCCGGCTTGTTGCGTCCGGCGCGGATCAGCTTGATGTAGGGGTCGGAGTCGAGGATCTTCGAAGGCAGCGTCTGCAGCACCGAGTTGAACTCGACGCCTTCCAGATCGAGCACCAGCCGCTCCGGATCCTTCACCAGCAAATGGGAATACTTGATCACCTGATCGTGTTCCAGCGTCACCCGCGTGTAGTCGCGGGCAGGCCAGACGCGCACGGCGAGAATGCTGGTTCCCGGCGTGGCACCAGCGCCGACTCTCGAAACCAGCAGCGTCAGGCTGGCCGCAGCGAATTTGAGGACATCACGCCGGCGAGGCATGTTCGTCCCTTGTCACTTTCGGCGGCGATGCGGGCCGTGCGCCCCTCGCCGCTCGGGTCCACGCGCAACTCGATTCGCATATCGGCGGGCGGCAAATACGGTGCGGCCTTGTCGGTCCATTCGACCAGACAAATTCCGCTACCTGAAAAATATTCGTCGAGCCCTGCATCGAGATATTCTTCCGCCTGATTGAATCTATAAAAATCAAAGTGATAGAAGTTTAATCCAGAAACCACGTGAACTTCAACCAGTGTGTAAGTGGGGCTTTTTACCGGACCGCTGTCGCCCGCCGCGCGCAACAGTCCACGCACCAGCGTGGTCTTGCCGGCGCCGAGGTCGCCGTCGAGCCAGACCACCATGCCCGGCGCAAGGTTCCGGGCCATGGCACTGCCCAATGCCAGGGTATCGGCTTCGCTCGGCAAGGCTATCGTAAGATGGTCGGCATGCATGGCAATGAAGAAAATTCGGCGGCGTTGAAGGAGGACATACGGCGCTGGGGCCGCGAACTAGGCTTTGATGCGATCGGCTTTTCCGGCATCCGGCTCGACGGCGCCGAAGAAAGCCTGGACGCCTGGCTCGCGGCCGGCTTTCATGGCGAAATGGATTATATGGCGGCCCACGTCACGCCAGCGGGAAACAAGCGCGCACTGCCGACCGAACTGGTGCCGGGTACCCGCAGCATCATCACCGCGCGCATCAATTACCGCAGCGTCAGCGCCGACTCCGGGGAAACTCTCGCCGATGGACGGCGCGCATTCATTTCGCGCTACGCGCTGGGCCGCGACTACCACAAGCTGTTGCGCGGGCGACTCCAGAAACTCGCCGACCGGATCACTGCCGAGGTCGGCGAGTTCGCCTACCGGGTGTTCACCGATTCCGCGCCGGTGATGGAAGTCGGCCACGCGCAGAACAGCGGCCTGGGCTGGCGCGGCAAGCACACCCTGCTGCTCGACCGCGACGCGGGTTCGTATTTCTTCCTTGGCGAGATATTCACCGATCTGCCGCTGGCGCCGGATACGCCGGTCACCGATCATTGCGGCACGTGCACCGCCTGCATCGACGCCTGCCCGACGCAGGCCATCGTCGCCCCGTATCAAGTCGACGCGAGACTGTGCGTTTCCTACCTCACGATCGAGCTCAAGAGCGACATTCCGGAGGCCTTGCGCCCATTGATGGGCAACCGCATTTACGGCTGCGACGATTGCCAACTGGCCTGTCCGTGGAACCGCTTTGCGCTGCTGACCCGGGAGGCCGATTTCGCGCCCCGCCACGGGCTGGACCAGGCGATGCTGGTGGAACTCTTCGCCTGGGAAGAAAACGCTTTCAACGAAAGGCTGGCCGGTTCGCCGATCCGGCGCATCGGCTTTGAGCGCTGGCTGCGCAACATCGCCGTGGCGCTGGGCAATGCGCCATCGAGCGAAGAAGTGATTACCGCGCTGCGCTCACGCGCCGATCATTCCTCGGCGCTGGTACGCGAATATGTGGCGTGGGCACTGTACAGATTGGACCGTGGATGAAAAACTTTACCGCAGAGACGCAGAGGCGCGGAGGAAACGCAGAGGAAAGCAAAATCAATTTGTCGTTGCTTTTCTCTGCGTGGTTTTTCTCTGCGCCTCTGCGCCTCTGCGGTTGGCTTGCTGCTCTTTGTCAGCCCGTCGCCACCGGCCGCGAGGGATCGGCGCACCACTCGCTCCACGAGCCGGGATAGAGCCTGGAGCCGCTGAGCCCGGCCAGTTCCATCGCCAGCAGATTGTGGCAGGCGGTGACGCCGGAGCCGCACTGCTGCACCACGCTTTCGGCAGGCCGGCCAGCGAGCAGCGCGTCGAATTCCGCGCGCAGTTCCGCGACCGGCTTGAAGAAGCAACCGTCGTCATCGAGGTTGTCGAAGTAGAAGCGATTCACGGCGCCGGGAATGTGGCCACCCACCGGATCGAGCGTCTCGTTCTCGCCGCGGAATCGTTCCGGGCTGCGCGCATCGACGATCAACATGTTCTGCGATTGAAGCGCGGACAACACCTGCCCAACGTCGACAGTCACCTCCTGCGGCTGCGGCGTAAAGACGCGCGGCGCCACCATCGGCGGTGCCTCTTCCAGCGCCCGCTTGCTGCGCTTCCAGCCGGCCAGTCCACCATCCAGCACCGCCACCTTGTCATGCCCCAGCCAGCGCAGCATCCACCACAAACGCGACGCAAAGATCCCGCCTTCGTTGTCGTAGGCCACCACCTGCGTCGTCGCATCGACGCCGCAGGCCGACATGCGCCGCACGAAGTCGGCGACATCGGGCAGCGGATGGCGGCCATTGCGCCCGTCCTTGGCGCCCGACAGATCGTCGTCGAGGTGCAGGAACAGCGCGCCGGGAATGTGGCCGCGCGCATAGGCCTGCCTGCCGTACTCGGTGTTCTTCAAGTCATGCCGGCAGTCGAACACCCGCCACTCGGGATGCGCGGCGAGGTCCTCGACGCTCACCAGCGCATTTGCCGTCGCGTCTGCCACTCCTTCGCTCATTCGCCCGTCTCGGCAAGCCAGGCGCGCGCCTCGGCCTCATCCTCAAACACCGTCACGTCGGCATTGACGAACAGTTGCTCCAGCCACGCGCTCCAGGCCACCCACTGGCTGTCGGTGATTACCGCGATGCGCCTGAAGTCACCCGCGTGCTGCTGGGAAAAACGAATCTCTTCCCAGACCACGTCCAGCGTGAAGTCGGCCATGTCGCGCAGATCGACCAGCAGATTCACCGGCCCCGAGAAGTTGATCTCGTGAAGGACCAGTGCCTCGAATTCCTTGAAGTCGGCCAGGGTGAATTCGCCAAACACGGCGAATTCGACCAGATGGTCCTTGTTTTGTGTGGTGATCATGCTGTACCTCTCAAGAGTCAGTGTCAGCGGGGATCATATCTCGTGCAACAAGTCATTTGCTTGTCTCCGCACCGAAAATTCCCGACCACAAATACAAAGGGCCCGCACTGCGGGCCCCTGCAGGCGAATAGCAGCCGCGCTTACTTCTTGGCTTTCTTGCCCGAAACCGCCAGCTTGAAACCCGAACCCGCGCTGAACTTCGGCACGGTGGTGGCGGGGATCTTGATGGTGGCGCCGGTCTTCGGATTCTTGCCGGTGCGCGCAGCGCGCTTGGCCGACTTGAAGGTGCCGAAACCAACGAGGGTAACGTTATCCCCTTTCGAAACCGCCTTCACAACTGCTGCCATGATTCCATCCAGCGCCTTGCCTGCGGCAGCCTTGCTAATGTCGGCTTCCTTGGCGGCGATTTCAATCAGCTCTGCCTTGTTCATACCTGTCATTCCTCCTGAGTTAAGAGGGCATCCCGCCCAAAAAATATTCTAAACCCGATACCCGGCCCCTGTGCAAGGTATTTATTCACGCGGCGCCCGGGCTGTTGCAATCACGCCGCCGCCCAGGCAAACCCTGGACTCGTAAAGCACCAGCGATTGTCCTGGCGTCACCGCCCATTGCGGAGCAGCAAAGATCACTTCACACTCCTCACCCGAAATCCGCTCGACTTCGCAGGCAGCGTCCGGCTGGCGGTAACGCGTTTTCGCCGCATAGACCCAGTGCGTGTGCGGCGCGCGTCCCGCCACCCAGGACAGGTCTTTCGCCACCAGGCTGCCCGAGAGCAGGGCCGGATGTTCATGCCCCTGCACCACCCACAGGATATTCCTCTCCATGTCCTTGGCGGCGACGAACCAGGGCTCCTCCGGCGCGCCCTTGACGCCGCCGATGCCGAGACCCTCGCGCTGGCCCAGTGTGTAATAACTCAGGCCCTCGTGACGACCCACCACTCGATCGGTGCCGAGCACGCGGATCTCGCCCGGTTGCTTCGGCAGGTAGCGCGCCAGAAATTCGCGGAAGGGCCTTTCGCCGATGAAACAGATGCCGGTGGAATCCTTGCGTGCATGATTCGGCAGGCCGGCCTCTTCGGCGATCCTGCGCACGTCGCGCTTGTACAGATGGCCGACCGGGAACAGCGTCTTCGCCAATTGCGCCTGGTTCAGGCGATGCAGGAAATAGCTCTGGTCCTTGGTGCCGTCTTCGGCCTTGAGCAACTGCCACTCGCCGAGAAACTCGCGCACCTGCGCGTAGTGGCCGGTGGCAATCTTGTCGGCGCCGAGCGCAATGGCGTGATCGAGAAAAGCCTTGAACTTGATTTCCGAATTGCACAGCACGTCCGGGTTCGGCGTGCGCCCGGCCTGATACTCGCGCAGGAAATCGGCGAATACCCGCTCGCGGTATTCGGCGGCAAAATTGACCGCTTCGAAATCGATGCCGATCACATCGGCGGCAGCCGCAGCGGCGACCAGGTCCTCGTTCGAGGAACAGTATTCGTCGGTATCGTCGCCTTCCCAGTTCTTCATGAACAGGCCGATCACTTCGTAACCCTCGCGCTTGAGCAGCAGTGCCGCGACCGACGAATCGACGCCGCCCGACAATCCGACAATGATTTTTCCCCTGGACATGGCTGTCAGTCGTAGTGCCTCAAAAGTTCAAGCGAAAAACGCCGCCCGGCGAGGTAGTCGGTCACGCACTGCCACACCAGCGGGCTGCGATGGCGCTCCGCGTTGGCGCGAATCTCGTCGGCCGTCATCCACACGGCGCGCTGGATGCCTGCATCCAGGGTGCGGCCCGCATCGTGCTCACCCAGCTCGCCGGAAAAGGCAAAGCGCAGATAGGTAATGTCGCCCTGTGGCCGGGGCCATTGATAGATGCCCACCAGCGCGGTCGGCGTAAATCTCCACGCGGTCTCCTCCAGCGCCTCGCGGGCACACGCAGCGACCAGTGATTCGCCCTCGTCGAGGTGGCCCGCGGGCTGGTTGAAGCGCAAGCCGTCCTCGGTTTCCTCTTCCACCAGAAGAAAGTGACCCTCGCGCTCGATCAGCGCAGCGACGGTGACATTGGGTTTCCAGATGCGATTCATGACCGCATTTTAGCGCCCCTGTTAACGCTCATGGCACCAAGCGCCACCCGCCGAAGGTGAAACACGCGAAACGCGAAATGGTCGCCCGCCCCCCTTCCGCTGCGCGGCCCACGGCTGGCTTTGCACAGCCAGCCGGCTGCGGCGGCGCGACGCATGCGTCGCGAATTCCCGCCTCGCCCCTCCCGGGGGGTTACCAGTCGGCGCGCTGCGCGCATCCATTACCAGAGGCTTCGAACAAGGTGTTTCACGTTAAAATCACGCTTTCACTCACCGCAATGCTGGAGACCCACCATGTCCATGGCCGACCGTGACGGCTTCATCTGGTACGACGGCAAGCTCGTGCCCTGGCGCGATGCCACCACCCACGTGCTGACGCACTCGCTGCACTACGGCCTCGCCGTGTTCGAAGGCGTGCGCGCTTACAAGACGGTTTCCGGCACCGCCATCTTCAGGTTGAAAGAGCACACCGACCGGCTGTTCAACTCGGCGCACATCTACCGCATGCCCATGCCCTACGACAAGGCGACGCTGATCGAAGCGCACAAGGAAGTCGTGCGCAGCAACAAGCTCGACTCCTGCTACCTGCGGCCGATCGCCTTTTACGGTTCGGAAAAGATGGGCGTCAGCCCCCGTGGCGCGGCCACGCACGTCTCGATCGCGGCCTGGCCCTGGGGCGCCTATCTCGGCGAGGAAGGCCTGGAAAAGGGTATCCGCGTCAAGACCTCGAGCTACTCGCGTCATCACGTGAATGTGAATATGGCGCGCGCCAAGTTCGCCGGCACCTACGCCAACTCGATCCTGGCCAATATGGAAGCCACCGATGACGGCTATGACGAAGCCCTGCTGCTCGACGTCGACGGCTTCGTCGCCGAAGGCGCGGGCGAGAACCTGTTCGTGATCAAGGACGGCGTGATCTACGAACCCGAAATCGCTTCGGCGCTGATGGGCATCACCCGCAATACGGTGATCACGCTGGCGGCGGAACTCGGCTACAAGGTGATCTCCAGGCGCCTGACGCGCGACGACATCTACATCGCCGACGAGGCCTTCTTCACCGGCACGGCGGCAGAAGTGACGCCTATCCGCGAACTCGACAACCGCACCATCGGTGCCGGCGCGCGGGGCCCGATCACGACCAAGATCCAGAGCCTGTTCTTCGACGTGGTGAACGGCAAAGTGCCGGCCCATGCCGACTGGCTGAGCTACGTTTAACACTGCCCTGAGGTTGAACATGTCCACTCTCGACGAATCGCAACGCCAGGTTGCCATTACCGCCCATGATCTGCCGCTGGCCTGTCCACGCCCCGGCGCGCCGCTGTGGGCCCGCCATCCGCGCGTCTTCATCGACGTGCTGAAGAGCGAGTCGGGTGAGGCCGCCTGCCCTTACTGCGGCACGCAGTACCGCTTCGAAGGCGAGCGCCCCAAGGGTCACCATTAAATCTCGTTGCAAGATCTAGTCGTTACCAAGCAATGAAGATTCTTGTCGTCGCTCCGTCTTGGATCGGCGACACGATTCTCGCCCAGCCCCTGCTCGCGCTGCTCAAGCGCAAGCATCCGGACGCCCGCATCGACGTGCTGGCACCCGACTGGTCGGCGCCGCTGCTTTCGCGCATGGCCGAGGTCGATGCGGTCATCGTCAATCCCTTCGGTCACGGCGAGTTCAACTTCAGCGCGCGCCGCACACTGGGTCGCCGTCTCTCCAGCGCCGAGTTTTCACAGGCGTATGTCTTGCCGAACTCATGGAAGTCGGCACTGGTTCCCTTCTTCGCCCGCATTCCCCGCCGCATCGGCTATCAGGGCGAGAGTCGCTACCTGCTGCTGAACGAACGCCATCGGCTCGACGTCGCCGCGCATCCGCAACTGGTGCAACGTTATGCCGCCCTGGCCGGGCCGCTGCCGGCGATCCTGCCACAAGCGCATCTGAACTCGACGGTGGAACAGCAGCAAGCCGCGCGCCGTGCGCTGGACCTTCCCCTAGATGCCGCACCCGTGATCTTCTGCCCCGGCGCCGAATATGGTCCCGCAAAGCGCTGGCCGGCGCAGCACTTTGCCGCGCTGTCGCAGCTCATCGCAAGCCCGCGGAGTCCGGTATGGCTGGTGGGTTCGGCCAAGGATGCCGCGGTCGGCGACGAGATCGTGCGGGCCGCAGAAGGCGCGGCGCTCAACCTGTGCGGCCGCAGTTCACTGCAACAAGCCATCGATCTGATCGCCTCCGCGCGTTGCGTGGTGAGCAACGACTCCGGCCTGATGCACGTTGCCGCCGCGCTCGGGCGACCGCTGGTCGCGCTCTACGGCTCGTCGTCACCGGCATATACGCCGCCGCTGTCGCCACGGGCGAAGATCGTTTCGCGAAACCTGCCCTGCAGTCCCTGCTTCAAGCGCGAGTGCCCGTTGGGGCATTTCGATTGCATGAACGGCATTGCGCCGCAACAGGTGGCAGCCGACATTTCCTTGCAGCGTTCGATCTGACCGTGCCCAACCAGAAGATTTTTGCCACGCCGCAGGACGTTGAAGCCGCGTTCTACGAAGCGCTCGAGCGCTGCGACATCGAGGCGATGATGGCCGTCTGGGCTGAAGACGAAGAAGTCGTCTGCGTACACCCGGGCGGGCCGCGCCTGGTGGGCTACACCATGATTCGCGAGGCGTGGCAGCACATTTTCGTCAACGGCAGGAAGCTGCGCGTGCGCCTGTCGCAGCAAACGACGGTGACCACGCCCTTCGCCATGGTCAGCACCCTGCTCGAGCACATTGCCACCGTCGACAATGAAAATGTGACCGCGCCGGTGGCGGCCACCAACATCTATGTGCGCGGCGCGCTGGGCTGGCGCATGGTCGCTCACCACGCATCGCCGGTGCCGCCTGACAGCATAGGCGAAGCGCCGCGCATCCTGCACTGAATCCGGCCGTGAAGACGCCTCGCTATCCGGCGCCGGTCTGGTTGCCCGGCGGCCATGCACAGACCATCTGGCCGCTGCTGATCAAGGGCCCGCTGCCGCGCTACCGGCGTGAGCGCTGGGACACGCCGGACGGCGACTTCATCGACCTCGACTGGATTGATGGCAAGCCCGGCACACCCTGCGTGGTGCTGTTCCACGGCCTCGAAGGAAGTTCGCGCAGCCATTATGCGCGGCGCCTGATGCACGCGGTGGAGCGCCGCGGCTGGCACGGCGTGGTGGTGCATTTTCGCGGCTGCTCGGGCGAGCCGAATCGCCTGCCGCGCGCCTACCATTCGGGCGACTCGCAGGAAATCGACTGGGTAGTGCGCCGCCTGCATGCGCGCGGCTATCCGGCACTGTTCGCCGCCGGCGTATCACTCGGCGGCAACGCGCTGCTGAAGTGGCTCGCCGAGCAAGGCGATCTGGCATCCGGCATCGTGAATGCGGCCGCAGCCGTGAGCGCGCCGCTGGACTTGGCGGCGGCCAACACCGCGCTGTCGTCGGGCTTCAACCTGGTCTATGCAAGGCACTTTTTGCGCACGCTGATTCCCGCCGCATTGGCCAAGGACCGCCTGTTTCCCGGCCGCATCGACGTCAGCCGTGTGAAGGCGGCGCGTACCCTGCGCGACTTCGACGATGCCGCCACCGCGCCGCTGCACGGCTTTCATGACGCCGACGACTATTACGCGCGGAGCAGCGCCGGGCCGCTGCTGGGTACGGTGCGAACGCCGACACTGCTGTTGAATGCGGCGAACGATCCCTTTCTGCCGCAGGCGGCATTGCCCCGGCGCGCCGCCTTGCCTGAAGCCGTGACCTTCGAAGTCCCGCAACATGGCGGCCACGTCGGCTTTGTGCACGGCACCCTGCCCGGCCGCATCGACTGGCTGCCGCTGCGCCTGCTGGCGCACTTCGACGCCCACCTGCCGCCGCAATTCAGCGTGCGATAATCCTCGCCTCCAAATTTTCCGGCACCAGAAATGCACACACCCGCACCCGAAATCTTCAAGGCCTACGACATTCGCGGCATCGTGCGCACCACGCTGACGGCAGAGACAGTGCGCCAGATCGGACTGGCACTCGGCAGCGAAGCCGTGGCGCGTGGCATCAAGTCGATTGTCATCGGCCGCGACGGCAGGCTTTCAGGCCCCGCGCTTGCCCGCGCCCTGGCCGAGGGGATTACGCAGACCGGCGTCGACGTCATCGACATCGGCCGCGTGCCGACGCCGATGACCTACTTCGCCGCCCATGAACTGGGCACGGAAAGCTGCGTCTCGGTGACCGGCAGCCACAACCCGCCCGAATACAACGGCCTGAAAATGGTGCTGGGCGGGCAGACGCTGTATGGCGAGATGATCCAGGACCTGCGCCGCCGAATTGAGAAAAATGCGACCAGCGCCGAGTTTTGTACGGGCCGCGGCAAGGTGCGCCACGCCAGCGTGCGCCAGGCCTATCTCGATCGCATCGTCGGTGACGTCAGGCTGTCGCGGCCGATGAAGATCGTCATCGATTGCGGCAACGGCGTGGCCGGCAGCGTCGCGCCGGACCTGTTCCGCCGCATGGGTTGCAGCGTGACGGAACTGTATTGCGAAGTCGATGGCAAATTCCCCAATCACCATCCGGACCCGTCCAAGCCAGAAAACCTGGTCGACCTGCAGCGCGTCGTACGCGAGCAGGATGCCGAACTGGGACTGGCCTTCGACGGCGACGGCGATCGGCTCGGCGTTGTCACCCGGGATGGCGAAATCATATTTCCCGACCGCCAGCTGATGTTGTTTGCCGCCGACGTGCTGAGTCGCAATCCCGGCGCCCAGATCATCTACGACGTGAAATGCTCGCGCTGGCTGGCGCAATCCATCCGCCATCAGGGCGGGCGGCCGTTGATGTGGAACACCGGGCACGCCCTGATCAAGACCAAGCTGAAGGAGACCGGCGCGCCGCTGGCCGGCGAGATGAGCGGCCACATGTTCTTCAAGGAGCGCTGGTTCGGCTTCGACGACGCGCTCTACACCGGCGCCCGCCTGCTCGAGATCGTCTCGCGTTGGAAGGACGCCAACTGGCCCCTGAAGAATCTGCCCAACGCCATCTCGACGCCGGAACTCAACATCAAGATGAATGAGGGTGAGCCCCATGCGCTGGTGGCGAAGCTGCGCCAGGATGCCAAGAAGCTGCTGCCCCTTGCGAGAGAACTGATCACCATCGACGGCGTGCGCGCCGAGTATGCCGACGGCTTCGGTCTGGCGCGCGCGTCGAACACCACGCCGGTTGTGGTACTGCGCTTCGAGGCCGACACGCAGCCGGCGCTGGTTCGCATCAAGAACGAATTCAAGGCGGCGCTGACTGCCGCCTGGCCGGGAATTTCCACCGATTTCTGACGCTGCCCGACGAACCGGGCCACCGACTCAGGCGCGCTGTTCGACCCAGCCTTTGACCGCTGCCAGTGCCGCCGGCAGTGCGGCCGGGTTGGTGCCCCCCGCTTGCGCCATGTCGGGCCGTCCGCCGCCCTTGCCGCCGACCTGCTGGGCGACGAAGTTGACCAGTTCCCCAGCCTTGATCTTTCCCGTCAGATCGGCGGTGACTCCGGCGATCAGGCTGACCTTGCCCTCGCCGGTGCTGGCCAGCACGATGGCCGCGCTCTTCAGCTTGTCCTTGAGCTTGTCCAGGGTTTCGCGCAACGCCGTGGCATCGGCGCCTTCGAGAACCGCGGCAAGCACCTTGATGCCTTTGACGTCGGCCGCCTGATTCAGCAGATCGTCGCCCTGCGAGGCGGCGAGTTTCGACTTGAGCCGCGCCAGTTCCTTTTCCAGCGCCTTCACGTTGTCCTGAATCTGCGCCACGCGCGCTGCGGCTTCTGCCGGCTGCGCCTTGAGTTCGGCGGCCACCGCATCGAGCAGCGCCTGTTGCTGCTGCACGCGAGCCACCGCGATGTCGCCGCAGACCGCTTCGATGCGACGCACGCCGGCCGCAACGCCGGCCTCCATG
This sequence comes from Sulfuritalea sp., assembly GCA_030680805.1. Taxonomy (GTDB): domain Bacteria; phylum Pseudomonadota; class Gammaproteobacteria; order Burkholderiales; family Rhodocyclaceae; genus Sulfuritalea. Next base: position 24,120 of record JAUXUK010000059.1, read on the forward strand.
ACGACCTTGAACAGGCCGATGTCGCCGGTGCGCGTCACATGCGTGCCGCCGCAAAGCTCCTTGGAACTGCCGATGGTGCACACCCGCACTTCGTCGCCGTACTTCTCGCCGAAGAGCATCATGGCGCCGGTCTTCTGCGCGTCTTCCAGCGCCATCACCTTCGATTCAGCGGCGGCATTGGCAATGATCTCGTCATTGACCATGCGCTCGATGAGGGCAATTTCCTCGGCCGTCACCGGCTGGGTATGGGCGAAGTCGAAGCGCGTCTTGTCGGGGTCGACCTGCGAACCCTTCTGCTGCACGTGGGCGCCGAGCACTTCGCGCAAAGCCTTGTGCATCAGGTGCGTCGCGGAATGGTGGCGGATGGTGCGGGCGCGCGCCAAGGTGTCTACCTTCGCCGTAACGCCAGCGCCGACTTTCAGGGTACCGGTACGCACCACGCCGTGATGGCCAAAGACGCTGGCCTGGATCTTCTGCGTGTCTTCCACAGCGAAGATGCCGCCGCTTCCACGCAGTTCGCCGACGTCGCCGACCTGGCCGCCGGATTCGGCATAGAAAGGCGTGTCGTCGAGCACCACGACACCGAGCTCGCCTTCGACGAGTTCATTGACCGCCGTGCCGTCCTTGTACAGGGCCAGGATGTTGCCTTTGGCTTCCAGCGTGTCGTAGCCGTGGAAGGTCGTGGCCGGTCCTTCATAGCCGAGATTGGCCGCCATCTTGAACTTGCCGGCGGCGCGCGCCTGTTCCTTCTGGCGTGTCATGGCGGCATCGAAGGCGGCGCTGTCCACGGTGAGCTGTCGTTCGCGGCAGATGTCGGCCGTCAGGTCGAGCGGGAAGCCGTAAGTGTCGTGCAGCTTGAACGCGGTCTCGCCGTTGAACATGTTGACGCCGGTCTTTTCCATCAGCTCCAGTTCGGCTTCGAGGATCGCCATGCCGTGCTCGATGGTGGCGAAGAAGCGGTCCTCCTCCTGCTTGAGCACTTCCATCACGCGCGTCTTGCCGCCGGCGAGTTCGGGGAAAGCCACACCCATCTCGGCCACCAGGTCGGGCACCATCTTGTGGAAGAAGGCGCTGCGCGCGCCGAGCTTCCAGCCGTGGCGAATGGCGCGGCGGATGATGCGGCGCAGGACGTAGCCGCGCCCTTCGTTGCCGGGGATCACGCCGTCGGCGATCAGGAAGGACCAGGCACGGATGTGGTGCGCCAGCACGCGGAGTGATGGGCTGTCCATGTCGGCGTCGGAAGTCTCGCGCGCGGCGGCAGCGATCAGCGCCTGGAACAGGTCGATTTCGTAGTTGGCATGCACGTGCTGCAGCACCGCCGAACTGCGCTCGAGGCCCATGCCGGTGTCGACCGAGGGCTTGGGCAGCGGATGCATGGCGCCGGCTTCGTCACGGTTGAACTGCATGAAGACGTTGTTCCAGATCTCGATGTAGCGATCGCCGTCCTGGTCCTCGCTGCCCGGCGGGCCGCCCCAGATATGCTCGCCGTGGTCGTAGAAGATTTCGGTGCAGGGGCCGCAGGGGCCGGTGTCGCCCATCATCCAGAAATTGTCCGAGGCGTAGCGCGCACCCTTGTTGTCGCCGATGCGGATCACGCGCTCGGCCGGCACGCCGATCTCCCTGGTCCAGATCTCGTAAGCCTCGTCGTCCTCGGCATATACCGTGATCCAGAGCTTGTCGGCCGGCAGCTTGAAGACATCGACCAGCAGCTCCCAAGCGTACTTGATCGCGTCGCGCTTGAAGTAGTCGCCGAAACTGAAGTTGCCCAGCATCTCGAAAAAAGTGTGATGCCGCGCCGTGTAGCCGACGTTCTCCAGATCGTTGTGCTTGCCGCCGGCGCGCACGCATTTCTGCGAACTCGCGGCACGCGTGTAGCTGCGCTTGTCGAAGCCGAGGAAGACATCCTTGAACTGGTTCATCCCGGCGTTAGTGAACAGCAGGGTCGGATCCTCGTGCGGCACCAGCGAACTGGACGCCACGACCTGGTGGCCTTTCGACGCGAAGAAATCGAGGAACTTCTGGCGGATTTCGGAGCTTTTCATGGCGGGGAATACAGGCTGGTACACGAAACGGCGATTTTACGCGAACAGGCCATAAAAAAGCCCGCGCGGAGGCGGGCTTGGGTGAGGCGCGGCGGGCTTCTTACTTGTTCCTGCCCGGGCGATCCTTCTTGCCGTCGTGATTGCGATCATGCTGACGATCGTGCTTCTCGCGGGCGATCTTGCGGCTTTCGACGTTCTGCGCCTTTTCAATCCGGGCGCGCTCCTGCGGCGTCACCTTGCCGTCGGCCTTGGCTTTGTCTTCCATCTTCTGGACGCGCTCCTGGCCCTTTTCAAGACGGGCGGCTTCCTTGCCGGTGAGCTCGCCGGACTTGACGCCCTGATCGATGCGCTGTTGCTGGTTGGCCTGACGCTGGTCGATATTGGGTGTGTTGGTTTGCGCCAGAACCGGGAGGGCAAAAGCGGCAAGAACAGCGACCAGCAAAGTGGATGTGCGTTTCATGTGTTGCTCCTTGTGTTCGAAATGGGACAGCCCCATGCGCAGAATAACGCCAGAGACAACCCGGCGCTGACAATCCAAATGTAAGCATCGGTAAGCAGGCTTACATTTCCGAGGCTGGCCAAAGATCCGGTCGGTCGGTAAACACGGCGCTGACGCCCATGGCAAACAAGCGCGCGGCATCTTCACGGCGATTGACCGTGTAACACCGCAGCGGAACCCCCGCGGAAAGCACGGCTTGCGCCGCCTCGGCGCTCAGCTTGCGCGCCGACGAATGCAAGGCGAGCGCACCCGCTTCCGCCATGCGCTCGGACCAGTCCGCCGGGATCGCCTCGACCAGCAGGGCGCGGGGCAACTGGGGCGCTTCGCTTGCCGCGATGCGCAGGGCCTCCGCCGAAAACGAGGACAGCAGCAGCTTGCCCGTTGCCGCTGCGGCATGGCGGGCCACGACGCGTCCGGTCTCCGCCTCCTGCCCGGCAGACGGCTTGATTTCGACATTGGCCCACAAACCCAGCGCGGCACAAAGCTGCAGCGCCGCATCAAGCGTCGGCAGCGGCTCCACCGCGAAGGCCGCATGGTGCCGGCTTCCGGCATCGAGCTCGGCCAGCCGGGCCGAGTCCGTGTTCGCAACTCGCCCCCTCCCCGAGGTAGTGCGTTCCAGCGTCTCGTCGTGAATCAGCACGGGCACGCCATCGGCGGCGAGCATGGCGTCGAACTCGACGCCATGACAACCCAGGCGCGCCGCCAGCCGCAGGCCGGCCAGGGTGTTCTCCGGCGTCAGGGCGCCGCCGCAGCGGTGCGCGATGATGCGCGGGTAGATCACGGCTTGCGAGAACCCGCTGCCGGCTTTGCGAGTGGCGCCACAGGAGCGATGGCCTGATTGACCCGGCGCACGGTATTGTCGAGCGCCTCTTTCGCGGGCCGGTCGGTGGTCCAGACAAAGGCCACTTCTTCGCCGAGAAACTCATGCAGATGGTCGCGGATCGGCCCATGCCTGACCCGCGTACTGCCCTTCTTCGACACGGAAAGACGCTTCTGCGCCGCATCGAGCAGGGGCTGGGGAATCCCCGAATCGCGCAGCGCTGCCACGGCTCCCGGCGTCATTGGCAAATAGCTGGTGGCGTGCACCCACTCCTTCTGTACCTCCGGCCGCAGCAAAAAGGCCATGAAACGCGCGGCCAGCTTGTATTCATCCTTCTTGTGCCCGGCCAGCACCCACAGTCCGGCACCGTCAGGCAGCACGTCGGCCGGCTTGGCGGCATAGACATCGTCGTAATGCGGCAGGGCGGCGATGCCGACATCGATACCGGCACGTTTGGCTTCGGCATACAGCGACGATTCGCCGGTGAGCATCGCGCATTCGCCGCTCAGAAAGCGCCGGTTGCCTTCGCGGCCCGGGCCCGAGTAATGGAAATAGCGACTCTTCTGCCAACTCGCCAGAAGCGCGAGGTGCTTGACGTTGACCAGGCCGTTGACCAACACCGTGTCTCCCTTGCCCACCTTGCCTACTACGGCTTCACCGGCCTGCGACGACACGTTCTCGGCATGAACCCAGGAAAACCGTACGGTAGTCAGCGGGCACTTGCCGCCGCGGTCATAAATCTCGCCCGCGGTTTTCTGCAACTCCCACCATGTCTTGCCCGGATGGTCAGGATCGACACCGGCCTTGCGCAGGGCGGCGCGATTGGTAAACAACACCGGCAGCGAAAGTGCCAGCGGCAAGGCCTGGATACGCGCGCTCGCATCGTCCACCGCGTCGGCGACCTGGGGATAGAACTGCGCGGCATCAAATTTCTGCCCCGCCTCGCGCATGACCTCATGCAAGGCGCGGAAGCGCGGCCGGGTGCCGAAAAACTCCACGCTGTCGTCCGGATCGAGCAGCGCCAGATGCGGCAACGCATGCCTGTTCTCCAGCCCCCGGGCGTCCTGCAGGACCACCTTGCCCTTGCCCTTCAGCTCATCGTTGAAGCGCAGCACCTGAGTCGCCAGCGTGTCCAGCGCCTTGCCGTCGAGATCGTGGCGCAGGCTGATGTCTTGCGCGACAACCGGGCATGCCGCACCGCAGGCAAGCAAAATCCAAAGAATTCTCTTCATGCTCCCGCCCCATATCCACTGAACAGGCGAAGTTTATACGCGATCCACTGCGCTCCAAACGGATTGCACCAGCAGGGGTTCTCGACTACCCTATATTTGTTACTAAAGTATGGAGGAAAGGGCCGTTCGAGCCCGCCGTGGAAGCGCAATGAATACCGCACAACGAATCGCACTGGTCGTCGCAGTCGCCAACCTTGTGTTGCTTCTGGTGTTCCCGCCCTACGATTACATCTCGCTGCAGCGCGGCGGCATCCCGACTTTCGACGGCTTCTACTTCGCGTTCGGTTCCCATCAGAATCGCATCGTCAATGCGAATTTCCTTACGCTCGAAGTGATCGTGGTCCTGATCAATGCCTTTATCGCCCTGCTGCTGCTGCGCGACCCGCCACTGCGACAACTTGAGCGACCCGGAGGAAATCGCAAGCAGCGTGCCGTGCTGACGCTGGTGGCGGTCAATCTGGTTCTGGTGCTCCTGTTCCCTCCCTTCGAGTTCTTCGGGGCGATCACCAAGGCGGCCCTGCCCACCTTCGAAGGCTTCTACTTCGTCTTTGCCGACAACTCACAGCGACAACTGATAGCGCCGATCCTGTACATCGAAGTCGCCCTGATCATCATCAATGGTGCTCTGCTCTGGCTGGTATTCAAGGACAAGGGACCCGGCGAAGCGTCGGCGGAACAGGTGAGGGAGCTTGCCCAGCGGGTGCGCGCTGCCCAGAAGAAATAGAGCGTGACCGCCCCAGCGCGGCCTTCCTGGCGTGGCATCCATCTTGTCTAAGTCGATTTCTTCGGTATAATCCGGCCCTCTCAAGCGCCCGTAGCTCATCTGGATAGAGTACTTGGCTACGAACCAAGGGGTAGGGAGTTCGAATCTCTCCGGGCGCGCCAGTACCAAACAAAGGGTCTGCAGAAATGCAGGCCCTTTTCATTTGCTGCGATACTTGGGAACGGAGGGGCGTTTGCCCCGAATCCTGCAAGGGTTGGCCATGAATACGATCGATTTTCTCGTTCGCAAGGATCAGCTGTCCGCCACCGAGCTGCGCGAGACGCCGGAGCCAACGCTCGAGGACGGCCAGGTTCGGCTGCGCGTGGACAAGTTCGCGCTGACGGCCAACAACATCACCTACGCCGCCTTTGGCGACGCGATGAACTACTGGGGTTTCTATCCGGCCGACCCCGGATGGGGGCGCATACCGGTCTGGGGTTTCGGCACCGTAGTCGAATCGCAGCACGCCGGCCTGCCGGTCGGCGAGAAGTTCTATGGCTACTACCCGATGTCGTCCAGCACCATCCTGCAACCGGTCCGCCTGTCGCCGGAGGGATTTTTCGACGGCGCCGAACATCGCGCCGCGTTGCATGCCGTGTACAACAACTACGTGCGCTGCAGCGCCGACCCGTTCTACACGCCACAGACGGAGGACGTTCAGGCACTGCTGCGCCCCTTGTTCATCACCTCGTGGCTGATTGACGACTTCCTCGCGGACAACGATTTTTTCGGCGCCGCCGAATCCGGCAGCGGCGTCATGCTGCTCTCCAGCGCATCGAGCAAGACCGCCTATGGCACGGCATTTCAGCTTGCGCAACGAAAAGGCATCGAAGTGGTCGGCCTGACGTCGGCCGCCAATCTGGAGTTCTGCAACAGCCTCGGCTGCTATCGCCGGGTTCTGGCCTACGATCAACTCGACCGGGTCGCCGCCGATGTAGCCTGTGTGTACGTCGACTTTGCTGGCAATGCCGACCTGCGCAGGGCAATTCACACCCGCTTCGCGAACCTGAAATACAGCAGTTCCATCGGTGGCACGCATGTCGAGCAACTGGGTGGCGCCAAAGACCTTCCCGGGCCGCGAGCCACACTGTTTTTTGCGCCGGCGCAAATCAAGAAACGCAGCGCCGAATGGGGCGCAAATGTCCTCGGGCAGCGCCTGCTGCAGTCGTGGCAATCCTTCGCCCGGAAGGTGTGCGATCCGACGGCACCGTGGCTGGTGGTGAGGTATCACGCGGGATTGGATGCGGTCAAAGCCGCTTACGCAGAAGTGCTCGGCGGACGTGGCGACCCGCGTGTCGGGCATATGCTCTCGCTAGCGCCAAAAGAAAAAGGCCAGACCGAAGTCTGACCCTTTGAAAATGGTGGGGTGAGCGCTACCAAATAACTGCTGCCATCACCCGTGCTGCAATGGTCTTACTTTTTCGTCATTCCTAAATGCCCCCAAAAATGCCCCCATTAGATTGGGGCATAGGAGCCTTCGCCGAATCGCCCCCTCCGACAACCTAAGTCTGTAGACCCACTAAGGCACGCGGGAACACTGCTGTAAAACCGTTCCCAGTAAGGCGACAATGGCTACCACCACCGAAATGTAGGACATACGATAGGCACTTACTGCCGTAACGCTTGCAGCTTTGGCAATATTGTTTGCCTCTTCCGCCAGAGTTAGTTCTTTCTCCTTGACTCGATCCTGTTCCCTCTGCTTCATCAGAGCGTATTGAGCCACGAGATAGTCATGGCCTTCACCTTGAAAACGCGAGCGATTGCCTCGAATCACTTCATGAAGCAACTCTTCCATTGGAAGACCGTCAATTGCTGCTTTGGTCTCATCGGAAATCATCTTAGGTAATCCTCGCGATTCCTGCGCAGCCGCTTCCAGGGCGGCTCAGCCTAGCCAGCATGTTAGGCTACTGAAGAGATCAGAAAAGTGGCCGCACGGGGCGGCACTTGCCGGTATAAATGAGCGTTACTGGCGATAATTTGTCCTCCTGAGCTCTAGTGGTGAGTTGCAGTTCGCCATTTAATCGATTCAGGCATCCCCATGTCCTATTGTCCGAAGGATGGACAAAGCAAATTCCCGATTCGTCGGAATGACTGATGCGGTATGAAGAATTGCCTGAGCCAAAATTGAGTATGCCGGCAACCCTTACTCCGTTGCTCAATACCTCGACATAACCGCCGGACAACGGGACATCTTGAAGATTTCTTGAGTACTGGGAGAACGAGCCATCACACTGCAACCGCGTTACATCTTGTTGTGCTATCGCCCCAGGGGATATTGCCAACACCACCATCAATAGATTCCACCTCATTGTTCGTCCTTTCTTGAATGCCGCCACTCCCACGGCGGCATAGGTTGGGCATCTGCCCACAATCCACGCCACGCCGCCTTCGCCTCACTCTCGACTGCATATAGCGGAGAATCCTTCGGGGCGTATTTCCGATACACCCAGGCCATGCCGCGCCGTACCTGTTCAGTGTTCGCGTCTATACCATCGCAAGTTACCCGCGCCAGCGTACGCTTATAGCGGTCGCTCCCCTGGTCGGCCAGCGTTGCGGTCTTGCCGAAGCACAGATCGGAAAGCGACTGCTTCGACTTCTGGCCGAAGGGTTGCGCCTTCTCTGGGGCGTCAATCTCCACCAGACGCACCTTCACCTGTTCGCGGTCACGCAACACGGTAAGCGTATCGCCATCGGCTACCGCTACCACCTTGCCGGTGAAGTCGGCATAGGCGGCGAGCGGGAAGATCAGCGAGAGAACAACTACCGGCATGCACGTGCATTGAGCGACTCGCCGCTGCACGGCCTCAGTCTACCAATTTGAGATTCACGAACTGGCAATCGCCGCGCATTACGGTTGTCTTGGCAATCATTACCGCATCACCAGCGCGACTCGTTACCTGCATGTATTCTGCCTTTCCAGACTTATCAATCAGGAACGTGTAAACCTCAACGGTTTGCCCAGGATAGACGACAAGAATTGAGACGCTACTCGCTGCCCTGCTCAGCAGAAGAACCTGACCGCCGTCTTGCCGCGAAGAAATGATGCGTTTGGTCACATCAACGAAAAGAATGTCGTATTCGTTCGGGCCTAATTTTTGAAGTGTTGTTATGCCGCCAGTTATCTTGTCGTCTGCCCATCCCGAAGATTTCTTTTCCATCAGGCCGATGTACGGGTAATAGGCTTTGCCGCTTGGGTTAGAACACTGGGCTATATCCAACGCAAGGCAGTTAGCAGAAAACAAAACGCTACAAATCCAACCTGCCGTACTCGCCTTCACAATTCCCGCTGGCATCGCGCTCATTTCTTGAACCGTCCCTTCTCGCACCAAAACTTGGTTTTGACTCCCGGTTGATTCTGGAAAAGGATTTGTGCTTGGTCGCAGTTGCCCCGGTTATAGGCTTCACCATCAACCGAGTCAAAGGTTGCAACATGAAGCCGCATGTTCTCCCCGCCGAGAGTCACGCTGTTTCGATACAGCGTAAATACTTCGCTATCTGGCGCTGAGCAGCCCCCCAGCAAAAGCAGCATCGCCACCAAAATCACTCTTATCGCCATTGCCCGGCCCCCTTCGGTGAAATTGGATTATGCGCCTGACCAGCGGCGATGATGTTGCCACCAACTGACCACCGGCAACGCCGGCCAGCGAGCAAGCCATAAAGCGAGAAAGCGGCTCACGCCACCACCGCGCAGCCTGACTAACCTATCGCAGCCGAAATAGCTGTTGTCCGGGCTGGGGCGCAAGACATAACCGACCATTACCCGAACCCGCAGGGCGCGCAGCGGTAGGCCACCAAGCGAAGCACAGCGCAGCGACTGGCGTACTTTGGGTAATGCGCGGTTATGTTCAATCGCTTTCGATTTACCCCTGCCCGGCTGGGTGCAGTTGAGCGCAGCGAACTGACTTGCCATTGCTGGCCGACACAACCCGGCATCGCAGTCGTCCGCTTCAACGCAGTTAAGCGGCGGCGGGCCACGGAGTGCAGGACGATGAGCACCGCCCCGGTGTAGCCACTGAAGCCGTGAGCGGCCTTTTGCTGACGGCGCAGGCGGCGGGGCGTAGCGACAATGCAAGGCCAGGGTAAAAGTCGGCGCTGGCGGGACGGCGATTACCGAAGGCACAAAGCCGTGACGCAGGTTTATCGCGTGACGGCGCGGTGCAGGATGCGATGCGGTAGCGATGGCGCGGGGCTTGCGGGTTCTTGTGCAAGCGCCGTGACAGAGCGGGCAGAGGGGTGCATCGGCGTCCCGCCAGCGCCGACATTCGCGGGGGGGGCCGCATCGTCTAGGCTGGCTAAGCGGAAGCGGATCGGGGGTAGGTATGGGGGCAGGCGCGACCAGGACTTTGCCCCCAACAATGCCCCCGCAGGGTGATGGTTACTCGCCATTAGCACAAGCTATCGAGGACGCATCATTTGGAGCGTTGAACGTGCGCGCTCTACTTCCGCTGACATTTCCTGCTCAAGCTGCTTCTCACCATTTGCAATAACCTCTTGCATTTTCTGGACATCATTCGCCGCTTCACTGCGGGCGCAACTAATATAAGACCGAACTTTTGCCTGCCAGTTGTTGAATGCGCTGACAGCATCGTTGAATTCGCTGCTGCTGCTCCCGAAATACATCGGCGGCTTGTTTGGTTGAAAGCAACCCGAAGGCTTCCACTTCACACTTTGAAAAACGCCGTCTATGCGACAGTTGCCAATCCCGCACTCCAACTCACCGCTCGACGAGATACATGGCGACAATGCAAAGGCTAGAATCCAAACCCTTAGAACGACCGATTTCATGTCGCCTCCCTCCCCAATTTGAGAGGCGGATCATGCGCCTACTTTGCGGAGATGTATATCAGGCAAAGGGCATAGATGACTCTCGACGAATTAGCTGCGACAGACAGAGCGCAGGCAACGCCAGCGAGGGGAGCGCCAACTTTCTATCCGACAGACTTCAGTGTGTTGCCTAGTTCCCGTAGCAATCGCGCCAGTTCCCGAAGCCCCCCCCGCGATCCACCCTTGTAGGCATTCTGCGAAACCCTTGCCTTACCTTCTGACGACTTCGGCCCGGTCGATTTCTCCCACGGTCTCCATTGGCGGATCAATTCGGCTCTCAGTCTGCGATGCTCTTGTGTCCGGTAGTAACTCATAGCTGTCTCCTGCTGATTGTTTGCTTTGCCGGTTTTCACTTTCTCCCGCCTGCGAGGCCATCCCGTTATTGACCTGTTGATTGTGGGCAACATTGGCCTGGCGCACGAAGGTTACCGGCCTCGGGTTCTTAAGTTCCCCTAGCGCCTCGATGGTTCGCACTGCCTGAGACTGAGCCTTTAGGGCCAGCCTCAAATACCTGTCTGCTGCGTCGAGATAGCCCGCCTTCGAGTTTGAGTGAGAGCGCCGCGCGAGATTTGAGAACAGGGCATCAAGTGTATGGGCCTGCGCCATCAGCATCGCCTCGGGCCTTGTCATGCGGCCCCTCTGCACTTCTCCGACCTGCTCCCGCAATTCGTTCACGAGGTAGTTCACATTGAGAGAGCCACCCTCAAACTCCTGGATGGTTGCCGCCGCCCTCACTTCAGGCTGAGACATTGCCCGAGCAGCCAGTTCATTGCCCAGAATCTCAAGCGCAGCGTCATCCTTTGCCGCCAGATACCGCTCTCGATCGCCTTCGTTTAGATACCTTTCATCAAGGAGCAGAGTTGCGGGATTTGGCTTTCCCAGTTCCTTGCCCGTTGGTTTCCTACGCTTCGCTGTCATTGCAATGTCTCCGCGATTGCCTGCCTCTTGATGCCGCTCGCGCCTTTTCTTCCGACAACAGCAGCAGAAGCTTTCCTAGGGGGTAGTGGTAAACATTCATTGTTTCCGTCTGACGGACTGGCGGCAATGCCCATAAGTGCCGTTTTCGATCCGTGAGACGGACTAGCTCGGTTCTCCACTAGTCCGCCTGACGGATCAGCACCAGTCCGCGAAACGGAACTGCCCTCGCAATTTTTGACAGACGGCATTTTGTCCATGAAGTGCCACGCGCCCTTGTGGTACTCGGAAGGGCGCAACTCCAAGCCGACGAAGTTCGCAATCGGCAGCCAGGTCAAAGCGAACAGACACGGCCCGGTATTCAAGCCCCCTTGCCTGGTCTGCACGATCAATCCGCGCTTGAGCAGTTCGACCTTCGCCCGCTGGATCGTGTCGCCGGACTTCCATCCGCGTTTCCGCAACCATCCTTGCGCCAGGTGCAAGCGACCATTGTTCGAGCCGGTATGCTGGCGCATCAGTTCGAGCAGGAGAGAGCGCGCCGTATGACTCGCCCCCATGAGCGCAACACTGTCCAGAACAACATGCACCAAGGGGGTATAGGAACCAGTGACCGACTCGACAGGTTTGCGGTTATGTTTCGCCATGACTGACTCGCAGCAGAAAGAGATACACGCCCCACAGCTCGGCGATGGAGAGCGCGGCAATGTCAGCACCTACGCCAAGCCATGAAAGACGCGCAGAGAGGCTATAGACACGCTCACGAAGCAGATCGGTATTCATTGCTTTGCCTCTTTCCGCAGCAGATAGACCGCGATGCAATGCGGCCTGCCGACTTCACTGCGTTCTGAGAATCGCAGGGTGTCGATTTCGTTGCCGCCCTCGCGCAATTCCTGAACCCGTCCCGCAGGGTGCGGAACGTCAAGGTGCTTGCGGGCCTCGAAGGTAGAGAGCGGCCCCAGCTTCAGGGCGTCCAGAATGCGCCGGGCATGGGTTGCGCCGGTTTCTCCCTTATACTTCTCGCGTATTGAACAGAGCTGATTCACCTTCGCCTCGCCGGTTGCCGCCTGCGGGGCGAGTTCTTTTGTGGGATTGATCGCCGTCATGATCGCCCCCTATGCCGTCGCGCTGCGCGATGCAGCGATCCGGTCGCGAAGAAAGCTGTCCACCTCCGACTCGATCCAGCCCACGGACTGAGCGCCGGTCAGTTGAATCGGTTTTGGAAATTTGTTCGCGGCAATGAGTGCGTACAGGGTCGACCTTGAAAGCCCTGTGCGGGCCTCGACCTTTTTTCGCCGAAGGATGCGGACTTCGGTGTTTTCCGAAAATGCTGCTTGGTTTCGTGCGGCCATGATTCGCTCCTCTAGGGAAGCGCCGGAACGTACCGGCATGGCCTGCACAATATGCAGCATGAAACGCCGTAACAACCCGCGTCCGCAGGGTTCCTGCGTTGCGCAGGGGTTCCGGTCTGCGCAGACGGGAAACTCTCAGTGCTGCTTTTTCTTTTCTGCTGAAACCACTTCGGCTAGCTTTTTGTGCGACAGCGGAACTACTCGCACAAGCTCATTCGCCGCTTTGGCTGCCGATAGATTGGGGTCAATCCTCTCGCGCCAGTATTTCACCGCATCGTCAACCAGTGCATAGTTTTCCGCATGGCGTCGCCTCGCCAATCCCGTTGCCATCTCTTTAACTGAATGGACTTGAGGACTTTCGCAGGGATGCTTATCGGTAATTAGATAGGTTGTCAGCATTGCTAGATGATCCCTTGCTGATAGCAGGAAATCCAGAGTGCGTTGCGGGCTTTCCTCTGTCTGGGCAATTGTTGCCATGACGATCCCCGAAGCAAAGCACCAATCGACATCCTCAATATTCGGGTCGATTTGAATTTCTTTGGTGTTCCGTGCTCGCAGCAATGTTGCGCCAACACGATTGAGCGTTTCCGCAGTAGGCTCTAGCCCGAATTCGGTCTTGGCAATCTTCCACAGCTCGTCCTCAATCAGCTTTGCCTTGCCCCTCATGAAATCAATCATCGCGCACCCTTCCGCACCCCCTGAATGGATCGCCAGCGCCAGCCCGCAAGGGTTACGGGTATTCGGAGATCAGCCTAGGCGCGGCGAAGCCATTATGCCGCGTTGCCGTGCAGCGGTATCACTTCGGCCCCGGCCTTCAACTTGTCGAGATAATCCGCCCATAGCTGCATCATCGCTTTTCGCGCCGGTAGAAACTTTGTCCGGTTGTAGGACGTGCCGAGCGCGTCAGGAACCTTGTGCGCCAGCTGATGCTCGATCACTTCCGGCGCTATGCCATGCACTTCATGCAGGATCGTTCGCGCCATTGCCCGGAAACCATGCCCGGTAATCTCTGTCTTGGTGTCGTAGCCCATGCGCCGCAATGCCGCGTTTACCGCCGCCTCGCTCATCGCCCGGCCATTGCTGCGCGCACCGGGAAAAACAAACTCGCCGTCGCCAGTCAGTGCATGGAGTTCGCGCAGGATCGCCACGGCCTGAGACGCCAGCGGCACAAGGTGGATTCTCGGCTCTTCCGTTTTCTTGACCTTACTCACCAAGAATTTCCACTCGGCTTTATCCAGATCGAAGTCAACCCACTTCGCTTGCCGGAGTTCGCCAGGGCGCACGAACAGGAAAGGCGACAACCTCAGCGCACACTTGACGATGAATGTGCCGTTGAATCCTTCAATCGCTCGCAGCAGTTCCCCCACCTTGAGCGGATCGGTAATCGCCGCGAAGTTTCCGCCTATCGCTGTCGGCAGCGCGCCGCGCAGATCAGGGATAGGGTTGTAAGTGGCGCGGCCGGTCTGGATCGCGTAACGGAACACGCCCCCGCAATCCTGTTGCGCTCGCTTTGCCGTGTCTTTCGCGCCCCGGTCGCTGATTCGTTTCAGCGTCGATAGGACTTCCACGGGGGTCAGGTCGGTTATGGGTTGCTTGCCCAACCACGGGAAAACATCCCGCTCCAGCCGCGCCATGATCTTGTCGGCGTGAGAATCGGCCCATTCGGGTTTCATCTTGGCAAACCATTCGCGGCCTATCGCCTCGAAGCTGTTAGCCGACAGCGCGACCTTTGCGGCCTTCTGCACCTTGCGGTATTGGCCGGGGTCTATGCCATCGGCCAACAGTTGCCGCGCCCTGTCGCGCTTCTCCCGTGCCTTGGCGAGACTGGTGTCTGGATAGACCCCAAGCGCTTGCCGCTTTTCCTTTCCCTCGAATCGGTACTTGAAGCGCCAGAGCTTGCTGCCAGAGGTTGCTACCTCCAAATACAGCCCGCCAGCGTCGAATATCCGAACCGGCTTGTCGCCGGGCTTTGCTTTTTTGATCGCGGTATCGGTCAGCATTTTGGGGGCATCCTTCCTCAAGAAGTCGTCTATGCCCCCAATGATGCCCCCACTTCGAGACGGATTGCAATAGCTTAGTCTGGTACGCCTGGGCATGAAAAAGGCCGGAAACCCTTGCTGTTGCTGGAGTTTCCGGCCTAGTTTGGAACGGTTAAAACAATGTACTGGTGGAGGTGAGCGGGATCGAACCGCTGGCCTCGACGTTGCGAACGTCGCGCTCTCCCAACTGAGCTACACCCCCATTGCGTAGGGCAAATTATAGCAACCGGGGGTGGCGCCGGGGAAGCCGGCTCCTAGGCCAGGCTCACCTCGTCCATTCCGCATTTGGTGACGCCCAAAGCGGTGCGCACCACGAGAGGATAGGCGTGGCCGATGAACTGGCCGAAACTGGCGATGTTGTAGCCGACGACGATACCCGGGATGCTGCCGACGAGGACTTCGCGTCCCACCACGAAACCGCGGTTGATGGCGACATTCACGGCGGATACGATGCTGCGGCCGGACCGCTCTGAATCCTGCTGCGCCTTCCCCGGGCGCGAGCCCTTGCGCTCTTTGGCAGCCATAGTCCCCTCCTTTCGGCGGAAATCCCGCTTTCAGGAAAATTATCGACCGCTGCCCGAAAACCTTAGGCCCTGATGACAGGAATGTTTCGGCCTTATTTCGAACCGGCGGCGGCGCGGCGCAGGCGATCCGTCACGGCGCGCCAGGCCTCATCGACGGGAGGTGCGGCAACAAGCAGCAGGTCGCAGCCCATGGCATCGAGTTCGCGCAACCGGGCATACAGGTCATGGGCGAACTGCGCCGGGTCGGCGCTGGCGGGACACCAGGCTAGATTTTCGTGGCTGAGGCCGGGGGGGTGGGCCGCCAGCACGGCGACACGCCGACCGGCGCCAAGCGCGTGGCTTGCTGCCCCGGCAAGCTCTGCCACTGCCACCAGTTGCAGCGGCGTGCGCGGCGCGTAGTGGGCTTCGAGGCTGCCCGAGACCCGCGGTGCGTTCTGTGCTCCGCCGAATTCGGGACGGTAGCCGAGGACCGCGCCGATCGCTGCCGCATCCAGCATGCCAGGACGCAAGATGCGCGGCTCGCTGCCGGAAAGATCGAGGATGGTGGATTCGATGCCGACGGCGCAGGGGCCGCCGTCGAGAATCATCGCCACGGCGTCGCCGAGTTCCTCGCTCACATGCGCCGCCGCGGTCGGACTGATATGTCCGAAGCGATTGGCCGAGGGCGCCGCCAATCCACCACCATTCGCACCATCGAATTCGCGCAGCAATTGCAGGGCCAGCGGGTGATTCGGCACGCGCAAGCCGACGGTGTCCTGACCGCCGGTGACGGCATCCGGCACCGAGGGATGCCGCTTGAGGATCAGCGTCAACGGCCCCGGCCAGAATGCGGCGGCGAGTTTGCGCGCCGCCTCGGGAATGTCGACGGCCCAGCGCTCAAGGTGCGAAGCATCCGGCAGATGCACGATCAGCGGATGGTCGGCGGGCCGCCCCTTGGCCGCGAATATTTTGGCAATGGCAAGCGGATTGCGGGCATCGGCGCCGAGGCCATAGACCGTCTCGGTGGGAAAGGCGACCAGCTCACCGGCGCGCAGCATGCCCGCCGCGCGGGAGATGTCAGTCACCGGCGCCGTCATCGCGAATCCCGATCAATCGCCGTGCCGCCAGCGCCGACTTTTGCACCTCCTGCGCGTCGCTGCCGATCACGGTGAAATGGCCCATCTTGCGCCCCGGCCTGGCGTGATGCTTGCCGTAGAGATGCAGCTTGAGGTTGGGCACCGCCAACAATTTCGTCCAGTCGGGTTCGTGGCTGTGATGCGGGTCCTTCAGGTACCACAGATCGCCGAGCAGGTTCACCATCACGGCGGCCGAATGCGCACGCGCCTCACCCAGCGGCAGGCCGGTGAGCGCCCGCACCTGCTGTTCGAACTGGTTGGTGACGCAGGCGTCGATCGTGTAATGCCCCGAGTTGTGCGGCCTCGGCGCCATTTCATTGACATGAAGCCGACCGCGCACGATGAAGAACTCGACGGCCAGCGTACCGACATAATTCATTTCCTGGGCAATGCCCTCGGCGAGTTCCTGTGCATCGCCCGACATGCATCCGGTGGTGCGCGCCGGAACGATCGACACATCGAGGATGCCGTGGCGATGGCTGTTCTCGGCGGTGGGGAAACATTTCACGACGCCTGCCGCGTCGCGCGTCAGCACCACCGAGACTTCGTAATCGAGCGACAGCATTTGTTCCAGCACGCAGGGCTCGTGCTTCAACTGCCGGAAGGCGAGCAGCGCTTCTTCGCGACTCTGCACCCGCACCTGCCCCTTGCCGTCGTAGCCAAAACGGGCCACCTTGAGGATGCCGGGGAACAAGCCGGCATTGGCTTGCGCGATGTCGGCCTCGCTGCGAACGTCGGCATAGGGCGCGTGCGGAAAGCCGTGCTGCCTGAGAAAACCCTTTTCGGCGCTGCGATTCTGACTGATGCCGACAGCCTCGGCGCTGGGCCGCACCGGCAGGAACTTCGACAGATAGGCGAGGCTGCCGGCCGGGACATTCTCGAATTCGGTGGTCACCGCGGCGCAGGATTCCGCCATCCGGTTGAGCGCGTCCTGATCGTCGTAAGCGGCGACCAGATGCTGGTCGGCGATGCGTCCGGCAGGGCTCTGCGGATCGGGATCGAGAACGACCACGCGGTAGCCCAGTTCATGCGCGGCAATGACGAAGAAGCGGCCCAACTGGCCGCCACCGAGCATGCCGAGCGTGGCAGGGGGCAAGATCATCGTTTAATGGCGCGGAACCCTATGTCGCGGCGGCACTGCATGCCGTCGAAACTGATCGGGTCGAGCACTTCATAGGCGCGCTTCTGCGCCACCTTGACGTTGTCGCCCAGCGCCGTGACGCAGAGCACGCGCCCGCCCGCCGTCACCACCTCGCCATTCTTCTCCGCCGTTCCGGCATGAAACACGTGACTGTCTTCGGTCGCTGCCGGCAGGCCGTGAATCACGTCGCCCTTGCGCGGGGTCTCGGGATAGTTGGCGGCGGCCATGACCACGCCGAGGGCGACGCGGCGGTCCCACTCCGCTTCGACTTCGTTGAGGCGGCCGTCGATGGCGGCATCCACCAGTTCGACGAAATTGCTCTTCAGCCGCATCATGATCGGCTGGGTTTCCGGATCGCCCATGCGGCAGTTGAATTCGAGCACGCGCAAGGACCCGTCGGGCTTGATCATCAGCCCGGCGTAGAGGAAGCCGGTATAGACGATGCCATCGGCGGCCATGCCGTTGATGGTCGGCATGATCACTTCGCGCATGACGCGTCCATGGATTTCCGGCGTCACCACCGGGGCCGGCGAATAGGCGCCCATGCCTCCGGTGTTCGGCCCCTGGTCGGCATCCATGAGGCGCTTGTGATCCTGGCTGGTGGCCATCGGCAGGGCGTGGCGGCCATCGGCCATGACGATGAAGCTGGCCTCCTCGCCGTCGAGAAATTCCTCGATCACGACGCGCGCTCCGGCATCGCCCAGCTTGTTGTCGGCCAGCATCGAGTCCACCGCGGCATGGGCCTCGGCGACGTTCATTGCCACCACGACGCCCTTGCCGGCGGCCAGGCCGTCGGCCTTGACCACGATGGGTGCGCCTTCGGCATCGATGTAGGCATGAGCCGCCTTGATGTCGGCGAAGGTTTCAAACTTGGCCGTCGGGATGTTGTGCCGCGTCATGAAACGCTTGGCGAAATCCTTGGAGCTTTCAAGCTGCGCCGCGGCTTTGGTCGGCCCGAAAATGCGCAGATTGCGGGCGCGGAAGACATCGACGATGCCGGCCGCCAGCGGCGCCTCGGGACCCACCACGGTGGCATGGACTTTTTCGCGCTGCGCATAATCCGCCAGTTCGTTGATGTCGCTGAGCGGCAGGTTCTCCAGCTCGTGCTCGCGCGCCGTGCCGGCATTGCCGGGCGCGACATAAACCTTCTGCATCCCCGGAGCCTGAGCCAGACGCCATGCCAGTGCATGTTCGCGGCCGCCGGAACCGACCACCAATATTCTCATTGCATCAATGCCTGAAATGCCGGAAGCCGGTGAACACCATCGCCAGATTCTGCTCGTCGGCGGCGGCGATGACTTCTGCGTCGCGCACCGAACCGCCGGGCTGGATCACCGCCGTCGCGCCGGCCTTGGCCAGCACATCGAGGCCATCGCGGAAGGGGAAGAAGGCATCCGAGGCAGCCACCGACCCGGCCACCGTGAGGCCGTTGTTCTCGGCCTTGATCGCGGCGATGCGGGCGGAATCGACGCGGCTCATCTGGCCCGCGCCGACGCCGACGGTCATGGCGTCCTTGCAGTACACGATGGCATTCGACTTGACGTACTTGGCGACGCGCCACGCAAACAGCAGGTCGCTCATCTCGGCCGCGGTCGGCGCGCGCTTGGTCACCACCTTGATGTCTGCCGGCGTGATGCGCGCTTCGTCGGCGCTTTGCACCAGCAGACCGCCGCCCACGCGCTTGTAGTCGAGCACGCCGGTGGTGCGCCCCATCGGCACGATCAGCACGCGCAGATTCTGCTTGGCGGCGAATACGGCGCGCGCCTCGGCGGTAATCTCGGGGGCGATGATGACTTCGGCAAACTGGCCGGCGACGGCTTCGGCGGTGGCCTTGTCGATGGCGCAGTTGAAGGAGATGATGCCGCCGAAGGCCGAGGTCGGATCGGTCTTGAAGGCCTTGCGATAGGCGTCGAGGGCCGAGCCGGCAATCGCCACGCCGCAGGGGTTGGCATGCTTGACGATGACGCAGGCAATCTCGCCGTCGAAGGCCTTGACGCATTCCCAGGCCGCGTCGGCGTCGCCGATGTTGTTGTAGCTGAGTTCCTTGCCTTGCAGTTGCTGATAGCTGGCGATGCTGCCCGGCACGGTTGTGGTCTCGCGGTAGAACGCCGCCTGCTGGTGCGGGTTCTCGCCGTAGCGCATGGTGTCGGCCTTGTCGAATGCGAGCTGCAGGCAATCCGGGAAACGCCCCGGCTTGTTGTCGGCGTCGAGCGAGGTGAGCCAGTTGGAAATCGCCGAGTCGTAGCGCGCGGTATGGGTGAAGGCCTTTTTCGCCAGAGCAAAACGCGTCTTCCAGGAAAGTGCACCGCCGGACTTGAGCTCGTCGAGTATCGGCGCGTAGTCCTCGGGGTCGGTGATCACGCCGACGCCGCCCTGCTCGTTGCCGTGATTCTTGGCCGCGGCGCGGACCATGGTCGGCCCGCCGATGTCGATGTTCTCGATCGCGTCGTCCAGTGTGCAGCCGGGCTTGGCCACGGTTTCGCGGAAGGGATAGAGATTCACCACCACCAGGTCGATGGCCGGGATGTCGTGCTGCGCCATGACCGCAAGATGCTCGGGCAGGTCGCGCCGGCCGAGGATGCCGCCATGCACCTTGGGATGCAGGGTCTTGACGCGGCCGTCGAGCATCTCGGGAAAGCCGGTGTAATCGGAGACGTCGGTGACGTCGAGTCCGGCATCGCGCAGCAGCTTGGCGGTGCCGCCGGTGGAGAGAAGCTTGATGCCGAGCTGGGCCAGGCCGCGGGCAAAATCAACCGTACCGCGCTTGTCGGAAACGCTAAGGAGCGCTTGTGTGACCTTCATGAAAACCTCGCGAGAATTAAAGCAGTTCGTGTTCGACCAGCATGCGGCGCAGAGTGCCGCGGCTGATACCCAGCATGTCGGCGGCGACAGTTTGATTGCCGTCCGCCTGTTTCATCACCACTTCGAGCATCGGCCGTTCCACGCATTTCAATACCATGCCGTAGACGGCATGCGGCGCCTGACCGTCGAGATCGCGGAAGTACCGGTTGAGACTGCGCCGGACGCAGTCGTTGATTTCGCTGCTCATGCGGCCCTCATTTCCAGAACACGATCTTCATAGCGCAAGCGCTCATTCGCAGCGGCGTAGCCAAGGAAGAATTCGTCGGTGGCGGCGAGCTGTTCATGCACGCTCTGCAACTGGTTCATGGCATGCCGGAAATGCGCGGCGCCGACCAGGCCCTTGGTGTACCAGCTGATGTGCTTGCGCGCGATGCGCACGCCGGTCAGCTCGCCGTAGAACGCATACAGGTCGGCCAGATGCCCGCGCAGGATGGCGTGGATTTCTTCCACCCGCGGCGACGGCAGTTCTTCGCCCGTCGCAAGGAAATGTTCGATCTCGCGGAACAGCCAGGGCCGCCCCTGCGCCGCGCGGCCGATCATGACGCCGTCGGCGCCGGTGTAGCCGAGGACGTAGCGGGCCTTCTGCGGCGTGTTGATATCGCCGTTGGCGATCACGGGAATTTTCACCTGCGACTTGACCAGGGCAATCGTGTCGTATTCGGCACACCCCATGTATTGGTCGGCGCGCGTGCGGCCATGGATGGCGATCGCGCGGATGCCGGAGTCCTCGGCGATGCGGGCGATGCGCGGTGCGTTGCGGTTCTGGCTGTTCCAGCCAGTGCGAAACTTGAGCGTCACCGGCGTGTCCGGCACGGCGGCCACCACGGCCTCGAGAATTCGCGCCACCAGCGGCTCGTTCTGCATCAGGGCCGAACCGGCCATGACGTTGCAGATCTTCTTCGCCGGGCAGCCCATGTTGATGTCGATGATCTGCGCGCCATTGTCGGCGTTGTACTTCGCCGCCTGCGCCATCATCGCCGGATCGGCGCCGGCGATCTGCACCGAAATCGGATCGACCTCTCCTTCGTGGTCGGCACGGCGGCGCGTCTTCGCGCTGCCATACAGCAAGGAGTTGGAGGTGACCATTTCGGATACCGCGAGCCCGGCGCCGAGCTTCTTGCACAGCTGGCGGAAAGGACGATCCGTGACCCCGGCCATGGGCGCGACAAACAGATTGTTGCGCAGCTGAAAGCCGAGAAAGTCCATGTCGGAAAGAAGATGCGATTGGGGAGGGCGCGATTTTAGCGCAAAGCGCGGCGGCGGTAATCGAGGCTATTTATTGTCGGCTCAAACTCAGGGCCAGGCACGAGCACCATAGATCATCCGCTTGGCCACAAAGGCTCGCAGTGGTGGCAGCAGGTCCAAGGCCAGCAGGCCGGCACCGCGCGCATGCTTCAAGGGTGCGAAGCCCGAAGCAAAGCCGTCGATCAGCAGATCGGTGAAGGCGATCGCGCCGCGCCGGTCGGTCTGGCGGCCGCCTGCATAAGCGGCCAGAACTTCGGGGGCGCCCGGATCGGCAGAGGCGCCCACAACCTGCGCCAGTTCCCAGATGTCGCGCAAGGCCAGATTGAAGCCCTGCCCGGCGACCGGATGCAAGGTCTGCGCTGCGTTACCGAGCCAGACCTGACGCTCGCCCACCGGATTCGGGCGGTAACGCAGCCCGAGCGGATAGGCCGTGCGCGGACTCGCCGCGGTGAAACGGTGGCGCGTGCCGAAGCGCTGCTGCAAGAGGGCGAGGAAGGCCGCATCGTCGAGCGCCTTGATGTCAGCAACGGTTTCGTCGGCGCAGGTCAGCACCACGGCGTACCGGTCGCCGAGCGGCAGCAATGCGACCGGACCGTCGCTGGTGAAACGTTCCCAGGCGACATTGTGGTGCGGCGCCGCGACGCTCACGCTGCACAGCACCGCGTGCTGCCCGTAATCGCGCATCTCGCCGGCACCGGCCTCGACAGCACCCTCGGCGAACGCGGTAAGCGGGAAACTCGCCGTCTCACCAGCGCCGACTTTTGTATTGCCGCGATAAGCAATGCCGGCAGCGCTCACGGCAGTGTCGAGTGCGGCGATCAGATCGCTGGCCGACAGCACCCAGCCGAGCGTCTTCAGATCGAGTTCGGTCGCGCGCAGAAGCGTGCGACCAAAGCCGCCGCGCTGCGAGATATGGATGGCTTCGATGGGTGTTGCGGAAAGCCCGGACCACACGCCGAGCCACTCGAGAATCTGCCGTGCGCCGTCGGACAAGGCCAGCACGCGAGGATCGCGGCGCACCGCTTCACGTTCACGCGCTTCGAATACTTCGGCATTGACGCCATGAAGTTTCAGCGCCAAAGCCAAAGCCATGCCCGCCGGTCCTCCGCCAACGATGGCAACGGGGCTACGCCCGTTGCCATGGGCAATAAGTTGAGAGCCATCCCCCCGTCCCCCTTCCCGGGGAAGGGGGCTACCAGTTTGGCTCGCTGCGCTCGCGAGTTGATCAGCCGCCACGAGCATCCTGCATCAGCGCTTCGATGTCGGCAATCTTCTTCGGGGCCGCGACGGTAATGATCTCGCAGCCGTCGGCCGTCACCACCGCGTCGTCTTCGATGCGCACGCCGATATTCCAGAAGGCTTTGGGCACGTCGTCCGCCGGCCGGATGTAGCAGCCGGGCTCGATGGTCAGCACCATGCCCGGCACCAGCGGCGCCCAGTGCTCGCCCTCCTTGTATTCGCCGGCGTCGTGCACATCCTTGCCCAGCCAGTGGCTGGTGCGGTGCATGAAGAAACGCTTGTAACTTTCCGATTCGATCACGCCATCCAGCGATCCGGACAACAGCTTCAAGTCGAGCATGCCCTGGGCCAGGACTTTCAGCGCCGCTTCGTGCGGATCGGCGAAGGTGGCGCCGGGACGCACCGCCGCGATCGCTGCGGCCTGCGCGTCGAGCACCAGGTTGTATACCTCCGCCTGAGGCCCGCTGAAGCGGCCATTCACCGGAAAGCAGCGCGTAATGTCGGAAGCATAGCCGCCGAGTTCGCCACCGGCGTCGATCAGCAGCAGGTCGCCGTCGCGCAGGGCCTGGTCGTTGCCGACGTAATGCAGCACGCAGGCATTTGCCCCGCCGGCGACGATCGAGGTGTAGGCCGGATACTCGCAACCCTGCCGACGAAACTCATGCAGCAGTTCGGCCTCGACTTCGTACTCGAAGCAGCCCGGGGCGACAAAGCGCATGGCGCGAATGTGGGCAACCGTCGAGATGTCTGCGACCCGACGCATGGTCGCGAGTTCGGTAGCGTCCTTCACCAGGCGCATGGCATCGAGCTCGGCGCGCACGTCGCGAATTGCCGCGGGCGCATGCTTGCCGGTCCGGCTCTCGGCGCGCACCTTGTTCAACGCCGCGGCAATCTTCTGGTCCCAGCCGGCATCGTGGCCGATCGAAAACCACAGTGCCGGCTGGTCGGCCAGCAGTTCCGGCAACTTGCCCTCCAGGTCGCCGATGGCATGGGCGGCATCGAAGCCGAACATTTCGCGGGCGCCGTCCGGACCATGGCGGAAGCCATCCCAGATTTCTCGCTCCAGATTCTTTTCGCGACAGAACAGGATCGATTGCGGCGGGGCATTCGCGCGGCCGACGACTATCACCAGCACCGCCTCGGGTTCGGTGAAGCCGGTCAGGTACTGGAAATAACTGTCGGCCCGATAAGGAAAGTGCGTGTCGCGGTTGCGCGCCTGCTCCGGCGACGTGGGCACAAGGGCAACACCGCCGCCGCCGCGCTGCATGCGTTCGATCAATGCAAGTCGGCGCTGGCGGCACGCCGCCAAAGAGTTCCCTGTTTGGGCAAACGACAGTTCCATCGGTTGATTATAGCGACCGGAGTTCGGCATCCAGGTCGGCCAGCCGTTGCGGGGTGCCGACATCGATCCAGCGGCCGGCATGCAATTCTCCGGTGACGCGTCCGGCGTCCATCGCGACACGCAGCAACGGTGCCAGCTTTGCCGGCTGTCCGCGTTCGATTTCCGCAAACAACTGCGGGCGGTAGATCCCGATGCCGGAGAAGGTGCAGACTTGTTCATTGCCGGCGGGCGCCTGAATATCGGCGCGGACCTCGCCATTGGCCAGGAGGAAGTCGCCTCGCGTGTGATGCGGCGGATTCGGCACCAGCACCAGGTGGGCGAGACTCTTAGCTGGCAGCGCATAGACGGCCCGCGCCACATCCCAGTCGCAATGGATATCGCCATTGATCACCAGAAATGGTTCGTCATTTCCCAGTAGCGGCAATGCGTTGGCAATACCTCCCGCCGCTTCCAGCGCGCCTTCGGGTTCGGGCGAATAGCGAATCGACAGACCCCAGCGCGCGCCATCCCCCAGCGCCGCCTCGATCTGTGCACCGAGATGGGCGTGATTGATCACCACCTCGCGCAGTCCGGCCTTGGCCAGTCGCTCCAGATGCCAGACGATAAGCGGCTTGCCGCCGACCGGCAGCAGTGGCTTCGGAGTCTGGTCGGTCAATGGCCGCATGCGCTCACCGCGCCCAGCGGCAAGAATCATGGCTTTCATGGGGCTACTGGCTGCGGCGGCGTCCGACATCGCCCGCATCCATCGTGTAGCCCAGCACGGTGACCTTGTCCTCGACCCGATCGAGCAACTTGCGCAGCGGCGAGAGTTCGCTGTAGCGCTCGCAGGCCTTGCGCAGGTAGCGCGCCACCAGCGGCAGGTCCTTGAGGTAGCCGTCCTTGCCATCACGGTGATAGAGGCGGGCGAAGATGCCCAGCACCTTGACGTGGCGCTGCACGCCCATCCATTCGTAGTCGCGAAAGAAATCGCCGAAATCGGCGGCCACCGGAAGGCCGGCCTTGCGCGCCATTTCCCAGTAGCGCACCAGCCAGTCGAGCGCAATATCCTCATCCCACTCGATGTACGCGTCCTTCAGCAGCGACACCATGTCGTAGCTGATCGGACCATAGACGGCATCCTGAAAATCGATGATGCCGGGATTGCCCAAACCGGTCGCATCGATCCGCATGAGGTTGCGCGAATGGTAGTCGCGATGCACGAAGACTTTCGGCTCGAAAAGGTTCGCGGCCAGGATTCGGCGGAACACTTCGTCGAGAGACTTCTGCTCGCTCTCCGTCAGAACCATCTGGTGGTGTTCCGCGAGAAACCACCGGGGAAAGAGATCGAGCTCCCGCCGCAGCAGCGCTTCGTCATAATCCGGCAACGCGCCGGGCCGGCTTGCCAGTTGAATCTTCACCAGCGCGGCGATGGCATCGGCATAGAGCGGCGCAGCGTTGTCGGCATCCAGCGCCTGCAGATACGTCGTATTGCCCAGATCGGAAAGCAGCAGAAACCCGCGTTCAAGATCCTGGGCAAGAACCTCGGGCACGTGAGCGCCGGCGGCGTGGAACAACTGCTGCACATGCAGCCAGGGGCGGCAGTCCTCGTTCGCCGGCGGCGCGTCCATGATGATCCGCGTCGTGCCGTCGTCCAGCGTCGCGCGGAAATAGCGACGAAAACTGGCGTCAGCCGACGCGGGTGCCAGAGTAAAACTACGCCCCGGCCACAAGGCGGCCAGCCATGTCGTGATGAGCTTCTGGCGTTCCATATCGAAGATGCGCGAAATGCGGCGAAAAGGCGCAAAAGCTTTGTCGTAGAGCGCGTTCCGCAGGCATGAAGTGTTAGAATTCGCGATTCTAGCATCGGCCGGCAAAGGCTTTCCCAGCCTGCGGTACGCGGACTTCGCAGGTTCGCGTTCTTCCGTCACCGCTGCGCCAACTTAGAGCCTCTTTCGATACGGCATGTCTCAATCGCATCGCGGACAATTCGGCACCGGCTTGTTGCTTGCCTTGCTCGCAATGGCCGCAGGCTCGGCGGCGGCGGAAGCGCTGCCGCCCCTGCGCATCAATCCCGCCTTGCTCGGTGCCGGCACACCGCCGTCGGCAGCGATGCCTGTTGCAGTCGAACCTGCGGTAGCGGTGAAGCCGCTTGCCGCGCCGGCGGTGCAGGTTGCGCCGGCACCGACAGTGCGCGTCGATCTGACGCCGCAACAGAGTGCACCTGCGATCAGTGCCGCGGCACCGCCCCCAGCACAACCTGGCCGTCCCGCAACGGCCGCCCTGCAGCCGGCCCCTGTCGAAAGAGCGGTCGCCGCGCCCGCCAAGGCGCCCGCACCCGTCATCCTGGCGAAGCCCACCGCCGCCGAAGTGCCGGTCGCACAAGTGGCGTCCGTTCCGGTTGCCATCCAGAAGCCGCAAGAACCGCCACAGGTCGACGAACGTCCCGTCCTGCCACCGCTCTATTCGGCCCACGTTGCCGCCGGCGAACTGCCCGCTCCCCTGCTCAAGCGCACCCCGGGCGTCATGCCGTATCTCAAGCGTCCGGGAGAACTGCTGCCGACCTTCATCGCCGCCGATCACATCGCCGGCAAGAACGATGTCGAAGTCGTCGCCGATGGCAATGTCGAATTGCGCAAGCGCAATTCGATCCTGCAAAGCGACCGCCTGACCTACTGGCAGGAGGCCGATGAAATGGAAGCGGCCGGCAACGTCCGCCTTTCCCGCGACGGCGATCGCGTTACCGGGCCCAGGATGCGCATGAAGATGGACGACAGCACCGGCTTCTTCGAACAGCCCGAGTATGCGATCCGCCGCATCAAGACAGGGTCCGCCGCCACGCTATGGACCGGCACCGAAGAACGCGCGACGCCGAATCTGACGACCGGCCATGGAGCGGCCGCGCGCATGGATTTCGAGGGTGAAGGCAAGTACCGGCTCACCGATGCCACCTATACCACCTGTACGCCCGCCGCCGGCCGCGACCCCGACTGGTTTGCGCGGACCACCGATCTTCGCCTGGACTATGACGACGAGGAAGGCACGGCACGCAACGCCACCCTGTACTTCAAGGGCGCCCCCATCCTCTACTCACCCTGGATAAGCTTCTCGCTGAATCACGAACGCAAGAGCGGGCTGCTGACCCCCACCTTCGGCTCCACCAGTCGCGGCGGCATGGAATACACCCAGCCGTTCTACTGGAACATCGCGCAGAACATGGATGCGACGATTGCGCCGCGCTTCATGGCCAAGCGCGGCACGCTGTGGAACGGCGAGTACCGCTACATGAACCCGTCCTACAGCGGAACGATGCAGGGGCAATACCTGCCCGAGGACAAGATCGAGAAGAAGCGGCGCTCCTCCTATTCGCTGGCCCACAGTCAGAACCTGGGCTTCGGATTTTCCGGATCGCTGGCCCTGAACGGCGCATCGGACGGCACCTACTTCAGCGATCTGGCGAGTGGCTCGTCGGTGATTGCCCAGACCAACCTGCTGCGCCAGGGCACGCTCAGTTACGGCGGCGCCTGGTGGTCGGCCAACCTGCTGGCGCAAAGCTATCAGACCCTGCAGGACCCGTCCCTGCCAGCGGTCACCGAGCCCTACCGCCGCCTGCCGC
Source organism: Sulfuritalea sp. (assembly GCA_030680805.1). GTDB lineage: Bacteria > Pseudomonadota > Gammaproteobacteria > Burkholderiales > Rhodocyclaceae > Sulfuritalea. The sequence continues at coordinate 51,663 of JAUXUK010000059.1, forward strand.
AGCTGACGCTCAGCGCCAACCGCAGCGACCTGCCGCTCGGAATTAATTTCGCGTTCAGCGGCGAGCATGTCAGCTTCCGCAATCCGACCCTGGTGCAAGGAAGACGCTTCACGCTCTATCCGCAATTGTCACTGCCGCTGCAGACCGAAGTGCTGAGTGTCACGCCGAAGATCGGCCTGCATTCGACGCGCTACAACCTCGATCGCCAGGCGGTCGGCACGCCCGACAAGCTGACACGCAGCGTGCCGATATTCAGCGTCGACTCAGGGGTGACATTCGAGCGGGACTTCGACTGGCAGGGCAAGAGCCTGACGCAGACGCTGGAGCCGCGCCTGTACTACCTCTATGTGCCGGTGCGCGACCAGAGCCAGATTCCGGTGTTCGACAGCGGCGCGACGGGTTTCGATTTCGCGCAGATCTTTGGCGAAAACCGCTATGGCGGCAGCGACCGGATCGGTGATGCGAACCAGGTCACCGCAATGCTCACTTCGCGCCTGCTCGATCCGCTGACCGGCGCCGAGACCCTGCGCGCCGCCTTCGGCCAGCGCTTCTATTTCAGCACACAGAAAGTCGGCCTGCCCGGCGAAGTGCTGCGCAGCGACCGGCAGACAGACTTTCTCGGCTCGCTGTCCGGCCGTATCCTGCCCAAGACCTACGCCGACCTCGGCGTCCAGTACAACCCGCGCTTGAATCGAATCGAACGTCTCAACGTCGGCGGGCGCTATCAGCCCGAAGCGGGGCAGGTGCTGAATGCCGGCTATCGCTATACCCGGGATCAACTCGGACAGGTCGACCTCTCCGGTCAATGGCCGGTCTTCGGCGGCTGGCATGCGGTGGGACGCTTCAACTACTCGACCAAGGACAAGCGCATGGTCGAATCCGTTGCCGGTCTGGAATACGACGGCGGCTGCTGGGTCGGGCGCGTGGTATTCCAGCGTCTGGCTACGCAGACACAGGTCTCGAATACCGCGCTGTTTTTCCAGCTCGAGTTCAACGGTTTCGCAAAAGTCGGCTCCAATCCGCTCGACATTCTCAAACGCAACGTGCCTGGCTACGGCATCATCAACCAGCAGAGCACAGAAGGCCCGCTCACCATCCCATGATCTTCCGTCTGCTGCTGCTTTGCCTTTTCTCCAGCCTCATGATTCCGGCGCACGCCCAGACGCGGCGCACCCAGCCGATCGAGGTCGATCGCATCGTCGCCGTGGTCAACGACGAAGCCATTACTGCCTTTGAACTGCGCACCCGCCTCGCGACCGTAGAACGCCAGCTGCGGGGACAAAACGTTCAGTTGCCGCCGCAGGACGTACTCGAGCGACAACTGCTCGAGCGGATGATCACCGATCGCGTGCAGTTGCAGTTCGCCCGGGAGACCGGGCTGCGCATCTCCGACATCGAACTCGACGCGTCGATCCGCCGCATCGCCGAAGGCAACCGTCTTTCCCTGCAGGAATTCCGTGCCACCCTGGAAAAGGACGGCATCGCATGGATCAAGTTCCGCGAGGAAATTCGCGAGGAAATCATTTTGTCGCGCCTGCGTGACCGCGAGGTGGAAAGCCGCATCGTCATTTCCGATGGCGAGATCGACAATTACCTGGCCAATCCCGACCAGGGCGGCGACACGGGCGACATCGAAGTCCAGACCGCGCACATCGTGGTGCGGGTGCCGGAGCAGGCGTCGCCCGACCAGTTGATGCGCATCGGTGCGCGAGCTCAGGCCGCGCTCGACCAGATTCGCCGGGGCGAGAGCTTTGCCAAGGTGGCCGCCAGCTATTCGGATGCACCTGACGGGCTTACCGGCGGAGCCATGGGCACCCGCCCCCTTGATCGCCTGCCTTCGCTTTACGCCGACGCTGTGAAGAAGCTGAAGCCCGGCGAAACCAGCGACATTCTGCGCAGCCCGGCCGGCTTCCACATCGTCCTGCTGATTGCCAGGCAGGGCGGTGGCGGCACGAAAGTGTTGGCGGCTCTGAAGCAGACACGCGCCCGGCATATCCTGATCAAGGTCAACGAACTCGTCTCCGAGGGCGAGGCAAGGCGCAAGCTGGTCGCGCTCAAGGAACGACTCGACAACGGCGCCGATTTTGCCGAACTTGCACGCCTGCACTCGAACGATCTTTCCGCCGCCAAAGGTGGCGATCTTGGCTGGCTGTATCAGGGTGACACCGTGCCTGACTTCGAGAAGGCCATGGACCGGCTGAAGATCAACCAGATCAGCGAGCCGGTACAGTCGCCCTTCGGCTTCCACCTGATCCAGGTGTTGGAACGCCGCACCGAGGATGCCACGGCCGAGCGCCAGCGCCTCACCGCGCGCCAGGTGCTGCGCGATCGCAAGTCCGACGAGGCGTATCAGGACTGGGTCCGGCAAATGCGTGACCGCGCCTATGTCGAATACCGCGCCGAAGACCGCTAGCGGAGGCAATTCCGCGCTGCCGGCAATCGCCGTCACCTCGGGCGAACCGGCCGGCATCGGCCCCGATATCTGCCTGCGATTGGCCGAACGAAGCTGGCCGGTGCGGCTGGTGGTGCTGGGCGATCGCGAGCTCTTTGCCGAGCGCGCCCAGCAACTCGGCCTCGACGCCAAGGCCATCGAAATCCGCCACGTGCCGCTGCAAAACTCGGCGCGGGCGGGACGGCTCGATGCGGCCAACGCCCCTTACGTCCTCGACATGCTCGATGTCGCGCTGGATGGTTGCGTCCATGGCGACTATGCCGCGATGGTCACCGCCCCCGTGCAAAAATCCGTCATCAACGACGCCGGCATCGCGTTCACCGGGCATACCGAATACCTCGCCGAGCGCACCGGCACGGCACGCGTGGTGATGATGCTGGCGGGGGCCGGTCTGCGCGTGGCCCTTGCCACCACGCATCTCGCGCTGAAGGACGTGCCTGCCGCGATCACGTGCAGCGACCTTGAAACCACGATCCGCATCCTGCATGCCGACTTGCGCAACAAGTTCGGCATTGCCCGCCCCCGCATTCTTGTTGCCGGCCTCAACCCGCATGCCGGCGAAGGCGGCCACATGGGCCGCGAGGAGATCGAGGTCATCGGCCCGGTGCTGGACAAACTGCGCACCGAAGGCATGGACTTGATCGGTCCGCTGCCGGCCGACACGCTGTTCACGAAGAATGTGCTCGCCGGCTCCGACGCGCAACTGGCGATGTATCACGACCAGGGACTTGCCGTGCTCAAGTACGCGGCCTTCGACGAAGGCATCAACGTCACGCTCGGCCTGCCGATTATCCGCACCTCGGTCGATCACGGCACGGCGCTGGACCTCGCCGGCACCGGAAGGGCTTCGCCGACCAGCCTGTTCGCCGCGATCGACGCGGCGATCGACATGAGCTCCCGGCGGAGGGCGCCGCCCGCAGGGCCGCCCCAAGGGCGGCGCAGCCTTGACCCGGAGCCGGCGCAGCCGGCGAACCACAGTCACCCTCTCCCGCGGGGAGAGGGTCGGGGTGAGGGCTAATCCCATGTGCCAGTTGCTCGGCATGAACTGCAACACGCCGACCGACATCTGCTTCTCGTTTGAGGGCTTTCGCACGCGTGGCGGCCTTACCGACGTGCACAAGGATGGCTGGGGCATCGCCTTTTTCGAGGGACCGGGCTGCAGGGTTTTCCTCGACGCCGAGCCGTCGGCGCAGTCGCCGGTCGCGGAACTGGTGCGCCACTATCCGATCCACTCGAAGAACGTCATCGCCCATATCCGCAAGGCGACGCAGGGGCGTGTCGCGCTGGAAAACACCCACCCCTTCCAGCGCGAACTCTGGGGCCGCTACTGGATCTTCGCCCACAACGGCAATCTCAAGGACTTCGCCCCATCTCTTGACGGCAGCTTCGTCCCTGTCGGCGACACCGATTCAGAGCTGGCCTTCTGCTTTCTCTTGCAACGCCTGCGCCGCGAGTTCGGTGACGCCATGCCGCTCAGACAGCCGATGTTCGATTTTCTGGCAAACATCACGCGCGAAATCGCCGCCCATGGGGAATTCAATTTCCTGCTCAGCAACGGCAACTGCCTGTATGCCCACTGCGCCACCAAACTGGCCTACATCGTGCGCCAGGCGCCGTTCGCCGTCGCCCACCTCACCGACCAGGACGTCAGCATCGATTTCAGCGAGGTCGCCAACGCCGACGACCGGGTCGCCTTGATCGCCACCTTGCCGCTGACCGACAACGAGAACTGGATCACCATGGCAGCCGGCACGCTGATGGTGTTTCACGATGGCGTGCCGGCTGCCACGGCACGCACCGGATGAAAACGGTCGCCGGGCACACGGCCCGGAAGCGGTTTGGGCAGAACTTCCTTGTCTCACCCGGCATCATCCACAAGATTGTCGACGCGATTGCACCGCATCCGGGTGACACGGTCGTGGAAATCGGGCCCGGACTGGGCGCCATCACCGAACCACTGCTGGAACGCATCGATCATTTGCACGTGGTCGAGATCGACCGCGACCTGATCGCACGGCTGCAGCAGCGTTTCCCGCCCGAGCGGCTGAGCGTGCACGAAGGCGATGCGCTCAAGTTCGACTTTGGTTCGCTCAAGGGTTCGGGGCCGCTGAAGATCGTCGGCAACCTGCCCTACAACATTTCCAGCCCGCTGCTGTTTCACCTGGTCGCGTTCGCGCAGCGGGTCCATGACATGCACTTCATGCTGCAGAAGGAAGTGGTCGACCGCATGGTGGCCGATCCGGGCAGCAAGGATTTCGGGCGCCTGTCGGTAATGCTGCAGTACCACTATCACATGGAGCGCCTCTTTGTCGTTCCTCCGGGCGCCTTCAACCCGGCACCCAAAGTCGACTCCGCGATCGTGCGCATGATTCCCCGAAAAGTCGGCGCTGATGAAGCAACTGCGCTACAAGGCGGTCGAGCAAAAGACGCTCTCCTCGCCGTAGCGGATGGCGATGCGGCGAAAGACCCGGCGCTGTTCGCCCGCGTGGTGACCGCGGCATTCTCGCAGCGGCGCAAGATGCTGCGCAACACCCTGCGCGAACTCATCAGCGAGGCCGACCTCGCCGCACTCGGCATCACGCCTACCGCACGGGCCGAAGACATCGGCGTGGCCGACTATGTGCGCCTCGCCAATTCGCTGGCCGACCTTGCCGGCCGCTAACATTCCCCGTGAAACTCCTTGTTCGGGGCTCTTTGTGATGAACGCGCGCAGCGCGCCGATTGGCAACCCCCCGCGAGGGGGGAAGGGGGGCGGGCAATTTATCGGCTTTTCGCGTGTTTCATTTTCTGCGAGTGGCGCTCGGTACCGTGAGCGTTAGGCGAATCGCCGTCGTCGGCGGCGGACCCGCGGGTCTGATGGCGGCCGAGGTATTGAGCGCCGCGGGCCTGCGGGCCGATGTGTTCGACGCCATGCCCTCGGTCGGTCGCAAATTCCTGCTGGCCGGCCGCGGCGGACTCAACCTGACGCACTCGGAAGCAGCAGACCTGTTCCTTTCGCGCTACGGCGCCCGCCAGCGCGAGGTCGGCGGTTGGCTGGAGGAATTCGGCCCGGCGCAACTGCGCGCCTGGGCGCAAGGGCTCGGCATCGAGACATTCGTCGGCAGTTCCGGCCGCGTCTTCCCGCAGGAAATGAAGGCCGCACCGCTGCTGCGTGCCTGGCTGCACCGATTGCGTGACGCCGGCGTGGTGTTCCATGCGCGCCATCGCTGGCGCGGCTGGGCGGACGATGGACACACCCTGCGCTTCACGACCCCGGCAGGTGAAGTCGCCGTCAAGGCCGACGCCGTGGTACTGGCACTCGGCGGCGGCAGCTGGGCGCGGCTGGGTTCGGACGGGGCCTGGCTGCCGCTGCTGGCCGAACGGGGCGTTGCCGTGCAAACCTTGCGGCCGGCCAATTGCGGCTTCGATGTGGCGTGGAGCGACCACCTGCGCCAGCGTTTTGCGGGCACGCCTGTGAAAACCGTCGGCGCCGCATTTGCCGTGCCCGACGGCTCATGCATCGAACGCGAAGGCGAGTTCCTCATCACCGCGCATGGCGTCGAAGGCAGCCTGATCTATGCGCTCTCCACGCCGCTGCGCGACTGCATCGAAGCCACGGGCAGCGCGATCCTGCGCATCGACCTCGCGCCGGGGCGCGACGTGCAGCGCCTGACTGCCGACCTGTCGCATCCGCGCGGGCGCGACTCGCTCTCCAATCATCTGCGGCGCCGCGCCGGCATCGACGGCGTCAAGGCAGCGCTGCTCCATGAATTCGCCGCGGCTGACGACCTGGCCACTCCGGCACGACTCGCCGCGCTCATCAAATCGCTGCCGCTGCGCCTGATCGCGCCGCGTCCGCTCGACGAAGCCATCAGCAGCGCCGGGGGCGTCGACTTCACGGCGCTGGAAGAAAATCTGATGCTGCGCGAACTCCCGGGAATTTTCTGCGCCGGAGAAATGCTCGACTGGGAAGCCCCGACCGGCGGCTATCTGCTGACGGCCTGTTTTGCCAGCGGGCGCGCGGCAGGACGCGGTGTGCTGCACTGGCTCGCCGCGGCGAATGTTGAGCGATAATCCCCGCCCTCCGCGGCCCATTCGCCCCGTTCGCTTCGTTTCCGACCGATGATCCGCCGCATCGTCCTGTTCGCACTGCTTGCCGTTCTGGCATCGTCCACCAGCGCCCAACCGCGGCCACCCGAAGGCAGCGAGTTCCAGCTGTTCATCGAAAACGACATGCTGGCGCGCGCCGATCGCTATTACACCAATGGCATCAAGCTTGGCGGCGGCGTTCCGTTCGACCTGCTCCAGTTTCCTGCCGCGGAAGTGCTCAGGCAACTGACACCGGAAGACAGCGGCAAAATCCATCTCGGCCTGTTCCTGGGCCAGAACCTCTACACCCCGCAATCGATCACGATCAGCCAGCCGCAGCCGCTCGATCGGCCGTGGGCTGCCTGGCTCTATCTCGGCGGGGCCGCGCAGCGCGCGAAGGACAATCGTCTCGACACGGTGGAAATCGATCTCGGCCTGGTCGGCCCGTCAGCACTGGGACGGGAAGTCCAGACCGGCTGGCACAAGCTGATCGGCGCTCCGCAGCCCATGGGCTGGCACAGCCAGATCGGCAATGAACCGGCCTTCCTGGTCTCCTATTTCGGCAAGAGCAAGCATAGCCTGGGCAGCGGATCAGGGCTGGAGCTGGAACTGATTCCGCATGGCGGCGCAACCCTGGGTACGGTGATGACCCTGGCCCGTGCCGGCGGCATCCTGCGCCTCGGGCGCCATATGACCGGCTTCGGGCCGGACACCATCGAGCCCGGTGGCGCCATGCTGCAGAACATGCGCCGCGACATCGAGCCGGGACGCGGGCAGAGCATCGAATGGTATGTTTTCGCCGGCCTCGATCACCGGCTGATCGCCCACAACATCTTCCTCGACGGTACCGTATTCCGCAACGGCCCGAGCGTGCGCCACCGCCCGCATGTCTACGACCTCACTGCCGGCCTGAGCCTGCGCATCGATGCCGTGCGCATCTCGGTGACGCGAGTGCGGCGCAGCGAGGAATTCTTCACGGCCGCCAGCAACGGCGGCCGTCAGACCTTCGATTCCGTCAATCTCGGAATCGAGTTCTAGGAAATCACTGAGCAAGTGTCATATCGTCATTCCGGCGAAAGCCGGAATCCAGAAGAATCAAGGCACTGGACACCGGCTTTCGCCGGTGTGACGGCTTGATCAGCGCTTCCCTAGAGCCGATTCAGGCCTGCTTCTTCACCGAGCAGGTGTTGAAGCCGAAGATCGCGTAGGGCGGGCACCAGCCGATCGCGCCAGTCGCCAGCGGAACCACGCCGATCCAGGCCCACACCGGACCACCCATGGCCGCCCAGCCCACCAGGCCGACACCGGCAACAATACGTACAACGCGGTCGACGCCGCCAACATTCAGTTTCATGGTTTTCTCCTATGGGGTTGTGCAACAGTGAGCGCATTACATCACTCCCGCACGGCCCCGACTGTAACCTAAGTCACAGAGGCCACCTTGCGCAAGCCGGCGGCATCGAGCACCTCCACCTGCTCACGGCCAAGCCGCACCAGTCCCTGCTCGGCAAAGCCTTTCAGCAGCCGGCTGACCATTTCGCGCACGCTGCCCAGTTCGTCCGCCAGTTGCTGGTGGGTCGCATGCACCACGCGTCCCTTGCCCAGCAGCAGCGAAGCCAGACGCTGGTCGAGCTTGCGGAAGGCCACCTCTTCCACCAATTGCATCAATTCGGCCATGCGTTCCGAGAAAAGCGCGAATACGAAGTCCCGAAAAGCCGGCTCACCCAGCATCTCGTCAAACAATTCACGGGGCAGCAGGGCCAGCGTGGTGGCGCCCTCGGTGACCCCACGCGCGTTGTAATCGGCATGCCCGAGCAGGCAGCTCGAGGTGATGATGCAGTTCTCGCCCGCCAGCACCCGGTACAACGGCAGCTCCCTGCCGCCGGCACTGAGCTTGGCGACACGGATCGCCCCTTCCAGAACAAAGGGAAAGCCGCGGCAGGGCTGGCGCTCGTCGAATACCGTGGCGCCGGAAGGAAGCGACACGGTCTGCGCCGTATTGCCAATGCGCTGCAACAGGCTGGCAGGCAGCGTGGCCAGAACCGGATAGAGCGCCACCAGCGCCTCCGTCTTAGTTTCGGCCGCTTCGCTTAACGTCGATGAGTCCGACGTTAGCCTCCACTGAAACTTCGTTTTCACGCCGGCGTCGCCTCCAGCGTTGCAATCACCGGCGCATGATCGGATGGCCGTTCCAGCTTGCGCGGCGCCTTGTCGATGACGCAGGCGCTGCACGCAGCCGCCAGCGGCGGCGACAGCAGAATGTGGTCAATGCGCAAACCGCGATTGAGGCGAAAGCCCATCTGCCGGTAGTCCCACCACGAGTAGGTTTTCGCTGGCTGTTCGAAGAGACGAAAGGCGTCGGCCAAACCGAGATCGACTAACCGGCGAAACGCCGCGCGCTCCGGCTCGCTGCACAGGATCTGATCCTTCCAGGCGGCTGGGTCATGCACATCACGATCGTCGGGCGCGATGTTGTAGTCGCCGAGCAGCGCCAGTTGCGGGCAGCGCTGCAACTCCTCGCGCAGGAAGGCGGCCAGCGCCGCCAGCCAGCGCAGCTTGTACTCGTACTTGTCGGAGCCCACCGCCTGACCGTTCGGCATGTAGGCACACACTATCCGCACCCCATTTACCGTCGCGGCAATCACGCGCTTCTGCTCGTCGGCGAAGGCCGGAATGTCGCAGCGGACATCCTCCAGCGTCCCACGCGCCAGGATGGCGACGCCGTTGTAGGTCTTCTGTCCGTTATGCACGGAGTGATAGCCAGCGGCTTCCAGCTCGGCATGGGGAAAGACCTTGTCCTCCATCTTGGTTTCCTGCAGGCAGAGCACGTCTGCCTGCGTTGCCGCCAGCCAGTCGAGCACGTGCGGCAGGCGCACCTTGAGCGAATTCACGTTCCACGTGGCGATCTTCATGCGCCGATGATACCCGAGCAGGGCCGCCGTCTATAATGAAAAACAGGGCCAACCCAGCCCGAGGAAATGGAGATGCATCATGTTCGATTCACCTGTCGCACCCTGCCCTGTCTGCGGCGAGATGGTGCTGCTTGACGAGACCCCGCGCGAATGCGCCCGCGAGCACGGCTGCCATCCGGACACACCCTGCCCGCTGCAGAAGTATTTCACCGGCATTGATTTCAGCGTCGAGCAGCCAAAGGAGAAGTTGCGTGACAAAGGATACTGAGGGGGCTACTGAGGGGGCTACTGAGGGGGCAACCGAGCGCCGCAATTTCTGGCGCGCCGTGTTTCATTCACCGGTTCGCCTGACCACCCATGACGGCAACGCCTTTGCCCAACTGCAGGATATTTCGCTGAAGGGCGCGCTGCTTGAGACAGGCAATGTCTGGCACGGCAAGCCCGGCGAGGAGTGCCGCCTATCTCTGGAACTCGCGCCGGACGCCACGATCACCATGTGGACCAAGGTGATGCATGTCGAAGGGCCTCACGTCGGACTGCGCTGTGAAAGCATCGACCTCGACAGCGTCACGCACCTGCGCCGCCTGGTGGAACTCAACAGCGGCGATCCCGCGATTCTTGATCGGGAATTCGCCAGCCTGGTACGCGACAGCTGAGGCCGCAAAAAGTTATGTCTCCGGCGAAGCCGGAGACGGTATCCCCTGCGGACGGCGCTGGCGGTGCGGCGGTTATGCGGCGACGGCCATCCCGTTATGCCGCAACAAGGCATCGGGCCGCGGCTCTCGCCCGCGAAATGCCTTGAAGGAGTCCAGCGCCGGGCGTGATCCGCCGACCGCCAGGATCTCGCGCCAGAAGCGCTCGCCGGTCGCCTTGTCGAGCGTGCTGCCGCTGGTTTTGGCGGCTTCTTCGAAGGCCTCGTAGGCATCCGCTGAAAGCACTTCGGCCCACTTGTAGCTGTAGTAGCCGGCCGCGTAGCCGCCACCAAAAATGTGCGAGAAACCGTGCGGGAAGCGGTTCCATTCCGGCGGCACCAGCACCGCCACTTCGCGACGCACTTCGGCCAGCAGATCCATGAAACCCTTGCCCGCGCCTGGCACAAACTCGCTGTGCAACAGCAGGTCGAACAAGCCGAATTCCACCTGGCGCAGGGTCTGCAAGCCGCTCTGGAAATTCTTCGCCGCGATCATCTTGTCGTAGAGTGCGCGCGGCAACTGCGCGCCGGTTTCGGCATGGGCGGTCATGCCGGTGAGCACGTCCCACTCCCAGCAGAAGTTTTCCATGAACTGGCTCGGCAGTTCCACCGCGTCCCATTCGACGCCATGGATGCCCGACACCGGCAGCTCATCCACCTGCGTCAGCAGATGGTGCAGGCCGTGGCCGCACTCATGGAACAGGGTGATGACATCGTCGTGGCTGAAGGTCGCGGGTCGCATTTGCGTGCCCTCGCCGACGGGCGCCGGAAAGTTGCAGTTGAGGTAGGCCACCGGCGTCTGCACACCCGATGCGACCCGACGACGGGTAATCGCTTCGTCCATCCACGCCCCGCCGCGCTTGGTTTCGCGTGCATACAGGTCGAGGTAGAACTGGCCGATGAGTCTGCCCTCGCGCTCGATGCGGAAGAAGCGCACCGCCGGATGCCATACCGGCGCCGTATCGGGTGCGAGCTTGACCGCGAACAGCGATTCGATGACGCGGAACAGGCCGGCCAGCACCTTCGGTTCGGGGAAGTACTGCTTCACTTCATCGTCGGAAAAACTGTAGCGCGCCTGCTTGAGCTTTTCCGAAGCCCAGGACAGGTCCCAGCTTTCCAGTTGGCTCATGCCAAGTTCCGCGGCGGCGAACTGGCGCAGTTCGGCAATGTCGTTTTCGGCGAAGGGGCGCGCCTTGGCCGCCATGTCGCGCTGGAAGCTCGCCACCTGGGCCGGCGTGTCGGCCATCTTGGTGGCCAGCGAGACCTCGGCGAAATTGGCGTAGCCAAGCATCCTCGCTTCTTCGTTGCGCAGGGCCAGCAGGCGGTCGATCAGCGGGCCGTTGTCCAGTTCGCCGGGGCCGAACTCGGAGGCGCGCGTGGCGTAGGCGCGATACATGCGCGCGCGCAGATCGCGGTTGTCGCAGAACTGCAGCACGGGAATGTAGGAAGGGGCATGCAGGGTGAACTTCCACCCTTGCTTGCCGTCCTTTTCGGCAGCCGCCTTTGCGGCCGCCTTCGCATCATCGGGCAATCCCCTGGTCCCGGCTTCGTCCTCAACCCATTCGGCATGGGCATTGGTCGCATCCAGCACGTTCTCGGAAAACTTTGCGCCCAGCGCCGACAGCTCTTCCTGGATTTGCTTGAAGCGCGGCTTCTGCTCTTCCGCCAGTTCCGCCCCGGAGAGCCGGAAATCGCGCAAATCGTTTTCGATGATGCGACGCCGCGCCGGCGACAGCGCAGCAAATTCCGCACTGGCGGCGAGCACCTTGAACCTGGCGAACAGCGCCAGGTTCTGCCCGAGGTCGGCGTAGAAGCTCGATACCTCGGGCAGCATGGCGTTATAGGCCTCGCGCCAGGGCGGCACGTCATTCACCGAGTGCAGATGACCGACGATGCCCCAGGCACGCGACAGGCGCTCGCCGGCATCGAGCATCGGCTGCACGAAGCCATCCCAGGTCGCGGCGGCATCCGACGCGATCAGGCGTCCGATCAGGCTGCGGTTTTCATCGAGCAGTTGGCGGATCGCGGGGGTGACGTGTTCAGGTTGAACAGTGTCAAAGCGGGGCAGCCCGCTGAAATCGAGCAAAGGGTTCATGGTCTTGAGATGGGGGTGAAAAAGGGGACTGCAATGCCTCGTCGTTGGCTGCTACTCGACGAGATCTTTATAGGCGTGGAAACTGGCGTGTCCCAGCCAGGGCATGACAAGTATCAAGCCGACCAGCGCGGTGGCGAAACCAAGTCCGGTCAGCAGCATGATGATGACGGCCCACAGCGCCAGCGGCAGCGGATTCTCGGCAACGGCATTGACGCTGGTGCCAAGCGCGGTCAGCAGGTCGCAGCGGCGATCGATCAGCATCGGCATCGACACCACGCTGACGCCGAACACCAGGGCGGCAAGCAGGCCGCCCGCGCACATGTAGACGAAGAACAGCAGGTAGTGCTGCGGATTGACCAGGATCTCGATCATCATCGCCATCGGCGTCAGCGCGGGGCCCTTGTAGAACAGCGCGACGATAACCACCGATGCCACCTGCCAGGCCGTGCCGGCCAGTATCGACAACAGCGCGAAACCCACCAGTGCGGAAGGGTTGCGGCGCCACGCCAGCATCGAATCGAGGAGGGAAACCGGTTCCCCGGCCAGATAGCGGCGCGAGAGTTCATACAAACCGGCCGCCAGCATGGGCGCTACCAGCAGGAAACCGGTGATGGCGGCGGCGAACAGGTAGGGAAATCGCGCCGTTACGCCCAGTATCACCGCCCCGGTCACGGCGATGGCAATGCCATAGAACAGACTGGCCGCAGGCTGCCGCCAGAGGTCTGCCCAGCCTTGCCGCAGCCACTTCAGCGGTGCGCCAAGTCCCACCTGACGCACCTTTGGAAAACTTCCGGAGGACGCAGAGCGCTGGCCTGGCGAGACGGCGACGGGATCGTTCATCAGCCGAGAATGGCGGACAAGATCAGATCTCGTGCGGACCCGCGAGACGGGTCAGCGCTTCGCGATAGTTGGTGGCGGTCTTGTCGATGATGTCCTGCGGCAGCCGAGGTCCCGGCGCCCGCTTGTTCCAGTCCAGCGTTTCCAGATAGTCGCGGACGAACTGCTTGTCGAAGCTGGGTGGACTGATGCCCACCTTGTAACGGTCGGCCGGCCAGAAACGCGAGGAATCCGGCGTCAGCACCTCGTCGATCAGATACAGCCGGCCGTCCGCGTCCTGGCCAAACTCGAACTTGGTGTCGGCGATGATGATGCCGACGACGCGGGCAAACGCGGCGGCCTCGCGATACAGGCGCAAGGTGGTTTCCTTGACCATCTTCGCCAGATCGGCGCCGAGCAGCTTCTCGACGGCGGCGTAATCGATGTTCTCGTCATGGTCGCCCATCTCGGCCTTGGTGGCCGGGGTGAATATCGGTGTTGGCAGTTGCTGGGCCATTTGCAGGCCGGGCGGTAATGCGATACCGCAGACGGAGCCGGTCGCCTGATAATCCTTCCAGCCGGAGCCGATCAGGTAGCCGCGTGCCACCGCCTCGATCGGCAGCGGCTTGAGGCGCTTGACCACCAGCGAACGGCCGCGTACCTGGGCTTGTTCTTCCGGGCCGGCCACCACGGTCTCGGGATCGATGCCGGTCAGTTGATTGGGTACCACATGGGCCAGCTTGCCGAACCAGAAATTGGCCATCGCCGTAAGCACTGCACCCTTGCCCGGAATCGGGTCGGGCAGGATCACGTCGAAGGCCGAGAGGCGATCCGTGGTGACAATGAGGAGTTTGTCCTCACCCACGGCATAGATATCGCGTACCTTGCCCCGGCCTAGCAGCGGCAGGCTGGTGATGGTGGATTCGAAGACGAGTGGAGTGGAAATGGGCATGGTCTGTTTTGAACCAAGGAATTATTCGCGAACGTAGGCTTTGTCCGGGTCTTTCTCGGCATCTTCGCGGTAGGGGAAGCGCACGTGTCCGTAGCGGATTGCCAGCACGGCAAGGGTCAGCAGGAAGATCGCGGCAGCAACCGCCAGCATGCGCAATTCGCTCATGTCCTTGATGTCGAGGATCAGGTAGCGCGCCAATGCCACCATGCCGATGTAAAGGGGAAAACGCACCTGTACCTGCCCTGACCTCAGGTACTGGCCGATCATCGCCAGCACTTCGAGGTAGAGGAACATCAGCAGCAGGTCCGCCAGCGTCACCCGGTGCGAATCGACCATCACCATCGCCTCCTGATACATGGCTATGGCAGTGGCGATGGCGATCACCAGCAGCCCGGCATACTCGACAATGTCGAGGCCGCTGCTGAAGAACTTGCGCAGTCGATCGAAGGTGTGGGACCGGATATCCATGCTGGAAAAAGGAAAAGGCCGCCCGAGCGGGGCGGCCCGATAATTTACCGCAAATCGCGGCTTACTTCACGATCGCGTTGAGCTCGCCTTTCTTGTAGCGCTCCGCCATCTTCTCCAGCGAAACCGGCTTGATCTTGGCGGCCTGACCGGCACAGCCGAAGGCCGTGTAGCGGGCCACGCAGATTTCCTTCATCGCCTTGCGCGCGGCAGCGAAATACTTGCGCGGATCGAAGTCCTTGGTGTTCTCGGCCAGGTACTTGCGGATCGCGCCGGTCGACGCCATGCGCAGGTCGGTGTCGATGTTGATCTTGCGCACGCCGTGCTTGATGCCCTCGACGATTTCCGCCACCGGCACGCCATAGGTTTCGCCCATGGTGCCGCCGTACTGGTTGATGATCTTGAGCCAGTCCTGCGGCACCGACGACGAGCCGTGCATCACCAGGTGGGTATTCGGGATGCGGGCGTGGATTTCCTTGATGCGGTCGATGCGCAGCACCGCGCCGGTAGGCGGGCGGGTGAACTTGTAGGCGCCGTGTGAGGTGCCGATGGCGATCGCCAGCGCATCGACGCCGGTGGCCTTGACGAACTCGGCGGCTTCATTGGGGTCGGTCAACAGCTGGTCGTGCGACAACACGCCTTCCGCGCCATGGCCGTCTTCCTTCTCGCCCATGCCGGATTCGAGCGAGCCGAGGCAACCCAGTTCGCCTTCCACGGAAACGCCGATGGCGTGGGCGATGTCGACCACGTGGCGACTGACGCGGCTGTTGTATTCGAAGCTGGCCGGGGTCTTGGCATCTTCCTGCAGCGAGCCGTCCATCATCACGCTGGAGAAGCCCGAGCGCATCGACTGGATGCAAACCGCCGGGCTGGCGCCGTGATCCTGGTGCATCACGATCGGAATGTCGGGATGGGTTTCGATCGCGGCCTCGATCAGGTGGCGCAGGTAGGGTTCGCCGGCATACTTGCGGGCGCCGGCCGAGCCCTGCATGATCACCGGGCTGTTGGTCTCGGCAGCGGCTTCCATGATGGCCTGGATCTGTTCCAGGTTGTTGACGTTGAAGGCCGGCAGGCCGTAGCCGTTTTCGGCGGCGTGGTCGAGCAGTTGACGCATGGATACGAGGGGCATGGCAATCTCCTTGAGTTATCGGGGCGCAGCTTTCGGCGGGCGATGTTCACCCACCTTGACAAGTTTCATGGTGTTGGTGCCGCCCGCCTGGCCGATCGGTTCGCCGATGGTGAGCACGATCAGATCGCCCGGCACCACGGCGCCGGCGGCAATCAGGATCTCCTCTGCCTGCCACAGCAGTTCATCGCGATCCGTGGCAACGTACTCGGTCAGCAGCGGATAGACGTCGCGGTAGATGCTGACGCGGTAGCGGGTGCGGATGCGCGGCGTCAGCGCATAGATGGGCACGCCGCAATTGACCCGGCTCATCCACAGCGTGGTCGAGCCCGACTCGGTCAACGTCGCAATCGCCTTCACCTTGAGGTGGAACGCGGTGAACAAGGCGGCCATCGATATCGACTGATCGATGCGGGTGAATACCTGATCGAGAAAGTGCGTATCGAGGGTAACGGTCTGCGACTGTTCCGCCGCAACACAAACCCGCACCATGGCTGCCACCGCCTCCACCGGATAGGCGCCGGACGCGGTTTCGGCGGACAGCATCACCGCGTCGGTGCCATCGAGCACGGCATTCGCCACGTCGGACACTTCGGCGCGGGTCGGCACCGGGCTGGAGATCATCGACTCCATCATCTGCGTAGCCGTGATGGCAAAGCGGTTGAACTCGCGGGCCATGCGGATCATGCGCTTTTGCAGGGCCGGCACGGCCGCGTCGCCCACCTCGACCGCCAGGTCGCCACGCGCCACCATGATGCCGTCAGTGGCATGCAGGATGTCTTCCAGATTCTCCACCGCCTCGACGCGTTCGATCTTCGCGATCACCAGCGCATCGGAACCGGCGTCGCGCAACAACTGCCGCGCCTGGCGCATGTCGGCGCCCGACTTGGGAAAGGAGACGGCCACGTAATCGACATTGAGCGCCGCCGCGGTCTTGATATCGGCTATGTCCTTGGGCGTCAGCGCCGGCGCGGAGAGTCCGCCGCCCTGCTTGTTGATGCCCTTGTTGTTGGAGAGCTCGCCATCGTGGCGGTTGCGGCAGTGAATCTCGCTGCCCTCGATGCGCTCGATGTCGAACACCGTGCGGCCGTCGTCGAGCAACAGCACGTCGCCGGCAACCACGTCCTCGATCAGTTCGGGGTAGTCGAGGCCGACCCGCCCCTCGTCACCCAGCTTGCATGCCGCATCAAGGATGAAGCCCTGTCCCGCCTTGATCGCCACCGGCCCTGCGGCAAACTTGCCGATACGGATCTTCGGCCCTTGCAGATCGGCCATTACGCCGACCGTGCGGCCGGCTTTGTGCGCGGCGTCGCGCAGGATGCCGATGCGCTTCTTGTGGTCTTCCGCCGTGCCGTGGGAAAAATTCAGGCGCACTACGTCGATGCCGGCCGCCACCAGTTCGGCGAGTTGCTCCGGGGTGCTGGACGAGGGTCCCAGGGTGGCGACGATCTTGGTCGAGCGCTTGGCGGTCATGGCGTGGTCGGTCGCCCGGTAGGTGTGCTCACAGTCACTCAGCTCTTGGCGCGCTGCTCCAGCATATCGATCGCCGGCAGGCGCTTGCCCTCGAGGAACTCGAGGAAGGCGCCACCGGCGGTGGAAATGTAGGACACCTTGTCGTAGATGTCGTACTTCTGAATGGCGGCAATGGTGTCGCCGCCGCCGGCCAGGGTGAAGGCCTTGGTGTTGGCGATGGCCATGGCGATGGCCTTGGTGCCGGCGCCGAACTGGTCGAATTCGAACACGCCGACCGGGCCGTTCCAGACCACGGTGCCGGCCTTCATGATGATGTCGACCAGCTCCTGCGCCGACTTCGGGCCGATGTCGAAAATCATGTCGTCGTCACTTACGGCGCCGGCGTCCTTTGCCACCGCGGGCTCAGCGGCATCGAACTTCTTGCCGCAAACCACATCGACCGCGATCGGAATGGTGGCACCGCGCGCCGTCATCTTCTTCATCAGGGCCTGGGCAGTCGGTACCAGGTCGTCCTCGCACAGCGACTTGCCAACGTTCTTGCCGGATGCCTTGAGGAAGGTGTTGGCAATGCCGCCGCCGACCACCATCTGGTCGACCTTTTCCGACAGCGCTTCGAGTACCGTCAGCTTGGTCGACACCTTGGAACCGCCGACGATGGCCACCATCGGCCGCGCCGGAGTGGCGAGCGCCTTGGTCAACGCTTCGAGTTCTGCCGCAACCAGCAAGCCGGCACAGGCCGCCGGAGCAAACTGGGCCACGCCGTAGGTCGAGGCTTCGGCGCGATGCGCGGTGCCGAAGGCATCCATGACGAACAGATCGCAGAGCGCGGCGTACTTCCTTGCCGTGGCCTCGACGTTCTTCTTCTCGCCCTTGTTGAAGCGGCAGTTTTCCAGCAGCACGACTTCACCGGCAGCAACCTCATTTACCCATGAACCGCCATCGACCCAGTCGCGGATCACTCGAACGGGCTTGCCCAACTTTGCGGCCATGACATCGGCCACCGGCTTGAGCGAGTTCTCCTCGGCGTACACGCCTTCTTCCGGGCGGCCAAGATGCGATGTCACCATCACCTTCGCCCCCGCCTTCAGGCAGAGTTCGATGGTCGGCATCGACGCCGTGATGCGGGCATCCGAGGTGACCTTGCCATCCTTGACCGGCACGTTCAGATCGGCGCGAATGAAGACGCGCTTGCCCGCCAGGTCGAAATCAGTAAGACGCTTGAAGCTCATTGCGGGTTTCCCTTCGACTTACTTGGCGACGTGCTTGACGAAGTTCAGCATGTTGCAGGTGTAGCCGTACTCGTTGTCGTACCAGGCGATGACCTTGACGAAGGTGCTGTCCAGCGCGATGCCGGCTTCGGCATCGAAGGTCGACGGCAGCGGGTTGCCACGGAAATCGGTGGCGACCACCTTCTCCTCGGTGTAGCCCAGAACACCCTTCATCGAACCTTCCGAGGCGGCCTTCATCGCGGCGCAGATTTCCTTGTAGGAGGCCTCCTTGACCAGCTCCACGGTCAGGTCGACGACCGATACATCGGAAGTCGGCACGCGGAAAGACATGCCGGTGAGCTTCTTGTTGAGTTCCGGAATCACCACGCCGACAGCTTTGGCGGCACCCGTGGAGGACGGGATGATGTTTTCCAGGATGCCGCGGCCACCGCGCCAGTCCTTGTTCGACGGGCCATCGACGGTCTTCTGCGTGGCGGTGGCGGCATGCACCGTGGTCATCAGGCCGCGCTTGATGCCCCAGTTGTCGTTCAGTACCTTGGCCACCGGCGCCAGGCAGTTGGTGGTGCAGGAAGCGGCCGAAACGATCTTCTCGCCGGCGTATTTCTGATGGTTCACGCCATAGACGAACATCGGCGTGTCATCCTTCGAGGGCGCCGACTGGACCACCTTCTTGGCGCCCGCATCGATGTGCTTCTGGCAGGTGTCTTTGGTCAGGAAGAAGCCCGTCGATTCGATGACGATCTCGGCGCCGACTTCGTTCCACTTCAGGTTGGCGGGATCCTTCTCGGCCGTGAGGCGAATCTTCTTGCCATTGACGACGAGCGTGTTGCCATCGACGGCGATGTCGCCCTTGAAGTTGCCATGCACCGAGTCGTACTTCAGCATGTAGGCCAGATAGTCGGGCTCGAGCAGGTCGTTGATGGCGACCACTTCGATCTCGGGGAAGTCCTTGGCGATGGCGCGGAACGCCATGCGACCGATGCGGCCGAAACCGTTGATGCCAACTTTGATAGCCATTTGGAAAGTCTCCTGAAAGTGATTAAATGAATTGTTCGACCGTCTTGACGACATTTGCCACGGTAAAGCCGAATTCCTTGAACAAGGCGCCGGCGGGCGCCGATTCGCCGAAACGATCGAGGCCGATCACGGCACCCTGACCGCCACCGGCGGCGCCGACATACTTGTACCAGCCGTCGGTGACGCCGGCTTCGACGGCGACGCGCGGCACGCCCTTCGGCAGCACGGATTCGCGGTAGGCCGCATCCTGGCGGTCGAAGGCGTTGGTGCAGGGCATCGACACCACGCGCACCGGAATCTCGGCCGCCATCGCCGCCTGCGCCTTGAGCGCGAGGTCGACCTCGGAACCGGTAGCGATGATGATGGCCTTGGGCTTGCCGTTCTTGGCTTCCGAAATGATGTAGCCGCCCTTCTTGATATTGGCGATGGTTGCCTCGTCGCGCGGCACGAAAGGCAGATTCTGGCGCGACAGGCACAAGGAACTCGGGCCGTTGAGCTTTTCCACGGCCGCCGTCCACGCCACCATGGTTTCCACCGTGTCGCAGGGACGCCAGACGTCCATGTTGGGAATCATGCGCAGGGTCGCGGTCTGCTCCACCGGCTGGTGGGTCGGGCCGTCTTCGCCGAGGCCGATCGAATCATGCGTGAACACGTAGATCACGCGCTGCTTCATCAGCGCCGACATGCGCAGGGCGTTGCGGGCGTATTCCGAGAACATCAGGAAGGTGCCGCCGAAGGGCAGGATGCCGCCATGCAGCGCCATGCCGTTCATGATGTGCGCCATGCCGAACTCGCGCACGCCGTAGGAGATGTAGTTGCCCGGCGTCTTGCCCGACACGTTCTTGCAGCCCGCCCAGTTGGTCAGGTTGGAGCCGGTCAGGTCGGCGGAGCCGCCAACGAACTCGGGCAGCGCCGGGGCCAGGGCATTGATGGAGATCTGCGAAGCCTTGCGCGTGGCAACGGTTTCGGCCTTGGTGTTGGCTTCGGCGATGACCTTCTTGACATGCGCGGCCCAGTTGGCCGGCAGCTCGCTGGCCATGCGGCGCTTGAACTCGGCGGCTTCGGCCGGGAAGGCCTTGGCATAGGCGGCGAACCTGCTGTTCCAGCCGCCTTCAAACTCGGCGCCTTTCTTCTTCGCATCCCATCCGGCATAGACGTCCTGCGGAATCTCGAATGCCGGGTGCGGCCAGCCGATGTTGGCACGGGCGGCGGCGATTTCGGCATCGCCCAGAGGCGCGCCATGTACATCGTGGGTGCCCTGCTTGTTCGGGGCGCCCAGGCCGATCACGGTCTTGCAGCAGATCAGCGAAGGCTTGTCGGTCACCGCCTTGGCGGCGTTGATCGCGGCATTCAGGGCCACCGGATCGTGGCCATCGACGTTCGGCACCACGTGCCAGCCGTAGGCCTCGAAGCGCTTGGGCGTGTTGTCGGTGAACCAGCCTTCGACATGGCCGTCGATGGAAATGCCGTTGTCGTCCCAGAACGCGGTCAGCTTGCCCAGGCCCCAGGTGCCGGCCAGCGCGCAGGCTTCATGCGAAATGCCTTCCATCAGGCAGCCATCGCCGAGGAAGGTGTAAGTGCGGTGATCGACGATTTCGTGACCGGGCTTGTTGAACTCGTTGGCCAGCAGCTTCTCGGCCATGGCCATGCCGACGGCGTTGGTGATGCCCTGGCCGAGCGGACCGGTGGTGGTCTCGACGCCGGCGGTATAGCCGTACTCGGGATGACCCGGCGTCTTGCTGTGCAACTGGCGGAAGTTCTTCAGGTCGTCGATCGACAGCTCGTAGCCAGTCAGGTGCAGCAGCGCATAGATCAGCATCGAACCGTGGCCGTTGGACAACACGAAACGGTCGCGATCGGCCCATTTCGGATTGGCCGGATTGTGGCGCAGGTGTTTTGTCCACAGCACTTCGGCGATCTCGGCCATGCCCATGGGGGCGCCGGGATGGCCGGAATTGGCCTTTTGCACCGCGTCCATGGCGAGGGCGCGAATGGCGTTGGACAGCTTGGAGCCCACGGAGGCGGGTGCGGTTGCGGAATTTGTCATGGCGGCATCGATTGGTCAGGTGACGGGATGGGTTCCGTCAGGGTAGCCCGGTATTATCGGCGAAACCGGGTGGATCGCGCTAGGTGGACTGCTAGGTGCTTGATTCGCTGAAATTCGCTGAAACTTAGGCCCGCTTGCGATTCTCCATCAGGCGCAGAATCATGGGCGTGAAGATCAACTGCATTGCCAGTTCCATCTTGCCGCCGGGCACCACGATGATGTTCGGCCGCGACATGAAGGAATTGTGGATCATCGACAAGAGGTAGGGAAAGTCGATGCCCTTCGAATTGGCAAAACGGATCACGACAAAGCTCTCGTCGGCCGTCGGAATGTCGCGGGCGATGAACGGATTCGAGGTATCCACCGTCGGCACCCGCTGGAAATTCACGTGGGTACGCGAAAACTGCGGCGTGATGTAGTTGATGTAGTCCGGCATGCGGCGCAGGATGGTATCCACCACCGCCTCGGTCGAGTAGCCGCGCTGGTTCTTGTCGCGGTGCAACTTCTGTATCCATTCGAGGTTGACGGTCGGCACCACGCCCACCAGCAGGTCGGCATGCTGCGCGACATTGACCGTGTCGGTAACAGCCGCGCCGTGCAGGCCTTCGTAGAACATCAGGTCGGTAGCGGCGGGAATCTCCTCCCAGGGCGTGAACTCTCCGGACTGCTGGCCATAGGGTGCCGCCTCTTCCGGGTTGTGCAAATACTTCCGCACCTTGCCCCTGCCGGTTTCGCCATAGGTCTTGAACAGCCCCGCCAGTTCCTCGAGCAGGTTGGCTTCCGGACCGAAGTGGCTGAAGTGGTTGTTGCCCTTCAAACGGGTTTCTTCCATTGCCACTTTCATGGACTTGCGGTCATAGCGATGGAAGGAATCGCCCTCGACAATGGCGGCCTTGAGGCCTTCGCGGCGGAAGACCAGGTCGAAAGACTTGGTGACCGTGGACGTGCCGGCGCCGGACGATCCGGTAATGGCGACAATGGGATGCTTGACCGACATGGGAGTCTCCTGGTTTGAGCTTTACTGTGTCCTGAACAGCGAGCGCGTCGAGAACAGCGGCGAGTTGAAAGTGTCCGGCTCCTTGCCGCTGGTGTATTCCGCATGGTAGCCGGAGAGGCGTTCGACTTCGGTCCTCGAACCGAAAATCAGCGGTACGCGCTGGTGCAAATCCGTCGGAGCAAGCTCCATCACCCGCTGGCGACCGGTAGTCGACGCACCGCCTGCCTGCTCGACAAGGAAGGAAATCGGATTGGCCTCGTACATCAGGCGCAGACGGCCCGGTTTGGCCGGGTCCTTGCTGTCCTTCGGATACATGAAAATGCCGCCGCGCGTCAGGATGCGGAAGGTCTCCGCCACCAGGGAGGCCACCCAGCGCATGTTGAAGTCCTTGCCCCGCGGTCCGGTCTTGCCGGCCAGGCACTCTTCCACATAGCGTTTCACCGGGGGCTCCCAGAAGCGTTCGTTGGACGAGTTGATGGCAAACTCGTGCGTCTCGGTCGGAATGCGCATCTGCGGATGGGTGAGGATGAAGGCGCCGATGTCGCGATCGAGCGTGAAGCCATCGACCCCGTCGCCGGTAGTCAGCACCAGCATGGTGGACGGCCCGTACAGCGCAAGGCCGGCGCAAACCTGCTGCGTGCCCGGCTGCAGGAAATCCTCGAGGCTGGCGTCCTTGCCGGGATTCGGCGAACGCAGAATCGAGAAGATGGTGCCGACAGTGAGATTGACGTCGATGTTCGAACTGCCGTCCAGCGGATCGAAGACCAACAGGTACTTGCCGCGCCGGCAATGTTCGGGGAGGACGTACACGTCTTCCATTTCCTCCGAGGCCATGCCGCTCAAGTTGCCCGACCACTCGTTCTCCTGCAGCATGACATCGTTGCTCATGACGTCGAGCTTCTTCTGCACCTCGCCCTGGACATTGACCTCTGCCTCGCCGCTGCCGGCATCGCCCAGCATGCCCACCAAAGCGCCCTTGTTCACCTGGTTGGAGATGATCTTGATCGCGGTGGCCAGGGAGTTGAGCAGCCCGGAGAACTCCCCCGAAGCACCCGGATGCTTGTGTTCCTGCTCGATGGTGTAGCGGGTCAGCGTGGTGCGTCTCTGGTGCATGCGTCCTGCTCCTGAAAATTTGGTGCCGATTTGCGCGGTGCGCAATGCCGGCGCAGATACCCCTGCTCCGTAGCCGAACAATGTAATCGCATCGATCTATAAGCACCATTCACTTTTTCTTATCCTTCAAATAAGTCTGTTGTTGCGGCGTGCCGCCCCGCTAGAATCACCCGGCCAGCCGCATCAGTCCGGCCTCCCCTCTGCCCGAAAGGAGACTCACCATGACTTCGCTGCCATCCCGCCTTTGCGCCATCGCCTTTGTCGCGGGTCTTGCCCTGCCGGCATTCGCTCAATCAATGTCCCCGGTCGGCGCCTGGAACACCATCGACGACGAAACCAAGAAGGTCAAGTCACTGGTGCGCATCACGGAAAAAGACGGCGTGATTTCGGGGACGGTGGAAAAGATCGTCGATCCGGCCAAGCAGGACTCGAAATGCGACGAATGCGCCAGCGACGACCCGCGCAAGGGCAAGCCGGTGATCGGCATGACCATCCTGACCGACCTGAAAAAGGAAAGCGACACCGTCTGGAGCGGCGGCAAGATTCTCGATCCGAACAACGGCAAGGTCTACAACGCCAAAGTGACCGTGATCGACGGCGGCAAGAAGCTCGAAATGCGCGGTTCCATCCTGTTCTTCGGCCGCACCCAGACCTGGCTGCGCGCGGAGTAGTTGCAGCGCTTCGCTAGCGGGTCAGTTCCATGTAAAGGCTGGGCAGCGTCTCCGGCAGACGCTCGATGCGGTCGAGCACGCGCCAGCGCTTGCCGAAGATGTCGCGCACGTATTCGTCGGCCTTCGGATCGAGACTGAGACAGAAGGTGGTCACGCCCTTGGCGTCAAGTTCCTCGACCGCCTTGCGCGCGTCGCTGCGCAGGTGGCCGGGCTCGGTAACGTCGATATCGGCCGGCTCGCCATCGGTCAGCAGCAGCAGGATCTTCTTGTCGGCGCGGCGATGCTCCAGGTAATGGCCGGCGTGGCGCAGTGCTGCCCCCATTCGTGTCGACCACCCGGCCTGCATGGCGGCCAGGCGGGCTTTGACCGTGTCGTCCCAGCGCTCGGAAAAGCCCTTGATGTGCTGGTAGCGAACCTCGTGGCGGGTATTGGAATGGAATCCGGCAATGGCATACGAATCGCCGAGATGGTCGATGGCCCAGGCCAGCAAGGACACGGCTTCCTGGCTGAGCTCGAGGATCGTCTGCCCCGCCGTTCCGCCAGCGCCGACTTTCTGGTTGAGCGACTCCGACAAGTCGAGCAGCAGCAGGACGTCGATATTGCGGCCGTCGGTGCGGTGGCTCATGTTGATGCGCGGGTCCGGCGTGGCGCCGCTCTTGTAGTCGATCAGCGAGCTGATGGCGATGTCGAGGTCGAGGTCGCTGCCCTCCTCCTGGTAGCGGATGCGCACCTTGTCCTGCGGCTTCAGCATATCCAGCAGGCGCTTGAGCTGCTTGGCCAGCGCGGCGTGTTTTTCCAGCAGGCGGTCGATGTCCGCCGCATTTCCGGAAGGATGTAGCGCCTCGTAGACGCTGACCCAGTCCGGGCGATAGGTCTGGCTGTCGGCGTCCCATTCCGGGTAACGACGCGGCGGCAGCGACTGAACCTCGGCCGGCTTCTTGTTCTGCTTGTCCGGGTCGTCGAAGAACTCCTCGTCGTCGCTGTCCTCGATGTACTGCCACAGGTGGCGGTTGTCGTCGCGGTAATCGATGACGGTGTTGTCGAAATGGACCCGTGCCAACTGGTCGCTCTGGCGCCGCGTGCGGGCAACGTAGGAGAGCGCCAGATCCGCCATCTCGCGTGTGCCGGAGGTGCCCTCGCCAAGGGTTTCGTGGAAGCGCGCGACGAATTCGAGCAGATGCGGATTGGTGTAAGGGTGCTGCGGATCGAGCAGGGCATAGGACAGCATGGCGAGGCGGTGGCGCAGGCAGGAGGTGGTATCCGGATCGCACTCGGTCTCGTCGGGAACGGGATGCAGCGCGAGGAAGATGCGCCGCAAGCCGGGGTACTCGCGGATCAGCAGGGTCTCGATGCGGCAGTCCTCGAAGAACTCCACCGCCATGCGCTGGAAGGGGCTGTAGTTGTCGGCGATGATCTGGCTGCTCCAGCGGCGGTGGCCGACCATGTGGGCCAGCACCGCGCGGTAGCGGTCGAGGCCGCCGACTGATCCGCCACGACCCGGCACATCGTCAAACACATCCGGCACGCGCATGCCGAGCTTGTCGTAGTAGGGTATCGGCTTGCGCAGTTCATCGAAAGCGGTCGAGTACGGCACCAGTTGCTCGCTGTCCTGCCAGAGCGCTCGCAGGTAAAGATCGAGTTGGCGTTCGACATCGCCGAACAGCGTGCCGTGGCGTTCGCGCTGCACCACGGCGCGACTGTCCGCGGAGTCAAGACGGAAATATTCCTCCTGCCTCTCCGGATGCTTCGAATAGTTGCGGATGCCGTAATCGGTCCAGTTCTTCAGGCCGGCCGTGGAGAGCAAGCCCAGCAGGCGCGGCGCCTGCTCGAAAAAATGCGGCAGGCCGGGGCTGGGAAAGGTCGCGTGGTGGCCATGGATCGAACCCGTGGTGCGCGCCATCAGGTTCAGCGCGATATCGATGTAGACCTCGATCTGCTCGGCCGATTGCAGGCGCCGGGCGACCGCAGCCAGGGTTTGCAGGAAGGGGGTGATGGCCGCGCTGTTGGGCGATTTCTGCATCACGCGGATGGCGGCCATCACTTGCGGCAGCAAGGGCTCCTGATCGCCACTGGCCGCGGCGACCACGGCCGGCCACTCCTCAAGGAAGGTCAGCAGCGGCTCGGGCCCGCGGCCAAGCTTGCCGATGACGCGCGCCGCTTCGAGGTAGGCATCGACCTGCGGCTTGCTGAAGCTGGCGAGCGCAGCGTAGATGCACTCTTCAAAGACATCGGCGACGGTGGGAAAGCCGCAATCCAGCACCTGCCAGGCGGCCTGCACCTGGGGATGCGCGAAGCTGCGGCTGCGCGCGTCGGGTACCTGTCTGACCCCTGTGACCATCGACTGATCGCCGCTTATCGCCGTCTATCGCCGTGTCGCCAGCGCCGAGTTTTCAGGCGAAGCTGGCGTCGACGGCGTGATCGAGCGTGGCGCGGATGTCGGCGTCGTCGGTGATCGGCCGCACCATGGCCATGCGACAGGCATCCGCAGGCTGAACGCCGCGTTTGATCAAGGTTGCGGCATAGACGATCAGGCGGGTCGAGATGCCTTCGTCGAGGCCGTGGCCCTTCAGGTTGCGCGCCGTCTGGGCGATCTTCACCAATTTCTGCGTCACGCCGGCGTCGAGGCCGGATTCCCTCGCCACGATCTGCGTTTCCAGCGTCGCTTCGGGGTAGTCGAAATCGAAGGCGGTGAAGCGCTGCTTGGTCGACTGCTTCAAATCCTTCATCAGCGACTGATAGCCGGGGTTGTAGGAGATGACGAGTTGAAAATCGGGATGCGCCTCGATCAACTCGCCCTTCTTGTCGATCGGCAGCACGCGGCGATGATCGGTCAGCGGATGGATCACCACCGTGGTGTCCTGCCGCGCCTCGACAATCTCGTCGAGATAGCAGATCGCGCCGATGCGCGCGGCGGTGGTCAGCGGGCCGTCGAGCCAGCGCGTGCCGTTGGCATCGAGCAGGTAGCGGCCGACCAGGTCGGAGGCCGTCATGTCTTCGTTGCAGGCCACGGTGATCAGCGGCTTGGCCAGCTTCCAGGCCATGTACTCGACGAAGCGCGACTTGCCGCAGCCGGTCGGCCCCTTGAGCATGACCGGCAGACGGGCGGCGTAGGCGGCTTCGTAGAGGATGACTTCCCTGCCCTGGGCCTGATAGAAGGGCTCCGTCCTGACGAGATACTGTTCCTTGTTCGACATGGCCTTATCCGATCATTTCAGTCAAGTATGCGAGTCCAAAAAACCCCGCCGTGGCGGGGTTGACCCCGTCGTCATGCCCGCGCAGGCGGGCATCCAGGAATGCTACCGGATTCCGGGTCCGTCACCCCGGCATGATTGAAGCCGGGGCCGGAATGACGAATGAAATTTGTTACTTATGCACGCCGAGCTTTTCGCGCCAGCCGGGGAAGAGCTTGTCGGCATCGCCCGGGAAAGACTCGAAGGCGCGGGCAAATTCCCTGTGGCTCTTGGCGAATTCGATCGGATCGGCGCCCGACTTCCAGCACTCGTAGGACTGGCGCAGCGAAATCGCGCCGGCCGCCGGGCTGTCGATGTGGCCGTAGGAACCGCCACCCGAGGTGTTGATGACGTTGCCGTGGCCGAGGTTCTCGAAGAAGCCGGGCAGGCGCAGCGCATTCATGCCGCCGGAGATGATCGGCGTGGTCGGCTTCATGCCGTACCACTCCTGATGGTAGTAAGGGCCGTCGGCCGAATCGCGCTCGATCATGTATGCGATGTTGCGGTCGTCCTGGGCGCCTTCGATCTTGCCGAAGCCCATGGTGCCGACGTGGATGCCGGAAGCGCCCTGCAAGCGAGACATCTTGGCCAGCACCAGGGCGGTGTAGCCGCGCAAGGCCGAAGGCGAGGTCACGGCGCCGTGGCCGGCGCGGTGGTAGTGCAGATACTGGCCGGGGTACTGACGGCGCGCAGTGGTCACCATGCCGGGGCCGCCGACATAACCGTCGACCAGGAAGGCCACCTTGTTGGCATCCGGGCCGAAGGCTTCGAGAATGTAATCGGCGCGAGCGCACATTTCGTAGTGGTCGTCGGCAGTGATGTTGGCGGAGAATATCTTGGCCTGGCCGGTCTCGTCCATGGCGCGCTTCATCGCGTCAACCACCAGCGGGATGACCTTCTTGGTCGGGCAGAACACCTGGTTGCCTTGCGGTTCGTCGTTCTTGATGAAGTCACCGCCCAGCCAGAACTGGTAGGCGGCCTTGGCGAAGGGCTCGGGGCGCAGGCCCAGCTTGGGCTTGATGATGGTGCCGGCGATGTAACCGCCATTGACGCGCGGGCGACCGAGGATTTCCCACAGGTCGGTGATGTCCTTGGACGGGCCATCGTAAAGGCGCAACAGTTGGCGCGGCACCCAGAAGTCGTGCATCTTGAGGCACTTGACGTCGCCCTGGCCCTGGTTGTTGCCGATGCACAGGGTCAGGAAGGACACCAGCATGGCGCGGCCGTCGGTGATGTTGCGGTCGAACAGGTCGATCGGGTAGGCGACTTTCATCACGCCCTGGGCTTCGTCGATGAAATACACCAGCGCATCCACGCCCTTGGTGAAGTCGTCGGTGGTGCAGACCTCGACGTTGGTGCCGGTGGACGACTCGGCCGCGATATGCGCGGCGGTTTCCAGATAGCCATAGCCGGCGGCGGGCTGCATGTGATAAGCGACGAGCACATGCTTGTCGCCCTTGATCAGATCTTCCTCTTTCAAGCTCAGGTCGGCGTAGCGGTTCGACTGGTCCATGCGGTTCTCCTAGGGTTTATTCGTTAAGGCAAATGATGCAGCGGATGGACGACATGTTAATCACGCCGCAGCATAAGTTAAAGTCACAATTTTTTATCACTACCATAAGCAGTTTCATGCCAGTGCCGGAGCAAAGGCACGGTCACCTGGCCAAGGTCGGGCAGCAGGGCGAGGGCGCCGCAAAAATCGTGGTCGTCGGTGTAGGCGGTGCGCGTGATCACCGTCGCCAGGCCGGCCGCGAGGCTTGCCTTGAGGCCGTTTGCCGAGTCTTCGATGGCGAGGCAGGCCGCAGGCGGCAAGCCCATTTGCGCCAGCACCCACTGGTAGATATCCGGCGCCGGTTTCTTGTTCGGCACCGTATCGCCAGCGCCGACTTTTTCAAACAGCGCCATCACGTCGGCGGGCAACAGCGCCGTGACGTTCTCCGGCGTGGTCGTGGTGGCGATCGCCAGACGCAGGCCGGCAGCATGCGCTTCGCGCAACAAAGCCTCGACGCCGGGACGCAAGGCAATGCCCTGCGCGCATAGCGTCACGTAGTGGCGCGTCTTGGCCGCATGCAGTGCCTTGATGCGCGAAGCCACATCCGGCTCAAGCAGAAATTCCGGCTCATGGCGCTCGCAGAAGAAGCGGATTCGCTCCTTGCCGCCGGTCACCGCCAGCAGTTCGCCGTAAAGCGCCTCGTCCCAATGCCACGCCAGGCCGGCCTCGGCGAAGGCGGCATTGAAGGCGGGGCGATGGCCGTCGCGCTCGGTATCCGCCAACGTTCCGTCGACATCGAAGATCAGGGCTTCAAGCATGGAAGCCAGCATAAATCCTGCGGCCCATAAGTGAAAGTCATGCTTTCTTATGGCGGTGATAAGATGAACAAAAGCGGTCAGTCAGAGGCCGTCGAGAATGGCAGGGGGAGGCATGACGAGCAATTCCAGCGACGCATCCAGCCTGATGAAGTCGGTCCGCGAAGACGTGGTCATGTCCACCTATTCCATGGCGATG
This sequence comes from Sulfuritalea sp., assembly GCA_030680805.1. Lineage (GTDB taxonomy): Bacteria > Pseudomonadota > Gammaproteobacteria > Burkholderiales > Rhodocyclaceae > Sulfuritalea. Next base: position 81,523 of record JAUXUK010000059.1, read on the forward strand.
ATCGCCGGCACGGTGCTGATGCTGGGCAACATGTCGCGCAACCTGCACCTGGGCAATCCGCTGAGCATTCCGCACAGCGTCCTTTACCTCGCGTTCCTGGTCACCTATGTCCTGCGCCACCGCATCGGCGCACGCTGGCTGGCGCCGATACTTCTGGTAGCGCTGTATCTGGCCGGAACCTTCGGCTACTTCATCTATGGTTTCGTCGGCAACTCGGCGCCCCTCTACATGACCTTGTGCATCGTCGCCGCATCCTTCTACGGGCCGCGCGGCGGCCTCATTGCCGCCATTGCATCCGGGACGATGATGGTCATCGCGGCGGCGCTGGCCATGTCGGGGTATCTGGTGTTTGGCTTTGACATGAAGGCGTTCATCAGCAGCCCCTTCAGCTGGATTGCCGCACTGACCACCTTCGCCGCCATGACGGCCATGGCCTTGACCCAGGTGGGCCTGATGCATCGCAATCTGGAATCCCTGTTGCTCGAACAGCAGGCCCGCATGCAGGGAATGGCGGAAGCCAACGCGCGCCTTGAAGCCGAGATTGATGCGCGAACGAAAGTGGAGGCAGAGCTGCGCCGTCAGTCCGCGCTGCTGGAGAACATCCTCACCAGCCTGCCGCAGGGGATCAGCGTGTTCGACGATCAGCTCCGGTTGCTGGTATGGAATGAAGGCATGGCGGACATTCTCGAGTTGCCACCCGAGGTCATGGTTCGCGGCGCGTCGTTTGAAGAAGTCTTCCGCGTTCCGGCACGGCGGGGCGAATTCGGTCCAGGGGACCCCGAAGAACATGTGCGGCAGCGCCGCCAGTTCGTTACGCAGTTTCAGCCGCACAGCTTCGAACGCCTGCGCCCCAGCGGCCATACCCATCTCGTCGTGGGCAAGCCATTTAGCGTCGATGGCGAGATTGCCGGCTTCATCACCACCTACACCGACATCACCGAGCGCAAGCAGGCGGAACTGGAAATCCGGCGCAGCAACGAGGTGCTGCAAAGCATTCTCGACAATATGCCGGGCGGGATCAGCGTGGTCGATGGCGAACTGCGCATGGTTGCGTGCAACGAGTTGTTCAAGCAGCTGCTCGATTTTCCTGACGAACTGTTTGCCGATCCGCACCCCACCTTCGAGACTTTCATCCGTCACAACGCGTCGCGCGGCGAGTACGGCAGCGAGAATCTCGAGCAGAAAATCGCGGAGAGCCTCGAACGGGCACGCCATCCCGTGGCCCACATGTTCGAACGCGAACGTCCGAACGGAACCGCACTCGAGATTCGCGGCGCGCCGCTCCCGGGAGGCGGCTTCATTACCATCTATACCGACATCACGGCACGCAAAAAGTCCGAGCGCGACCTCCTGCGCTTGCATGAACGCTTTTCGCTGGCGCTGAAAACAGTCGGTCTCGGCATCTTCGACTGGGACGCGAAAGAAGACAGACTGCTGGCCGACGCGAGGGTATTCGAAATGTTCGGCGTTTCTCCCGAAGGCAGAGACGGCCGCTTCAACGACTGGATCGACTACCTCCATCCGGACGACAGGGAACGCACCATCGCCCAGGTCGTTGCCGCTTTGCGCGGCACCGCTGTCGACGTCAAGCTGGCCTACCGGATTGTCAGGCCTGACGGCACCATCCGCCACCTCGAAGTCCATGACCACATCGTGCGCGACGCCGCCACGGGCCGGGTTCTGCGCCTGATCGGGGCGGACTTCGACATCACCGAACGCAAGGAGACCGAAGAACGTTTGCTGCTGGCCGAGAAGGTGTTCGACAACAGCCCGGTGGCGATCATGATTGCCGACCGCGAGAACCACATCATTTCGGTGAACCAGTCCTTCGCCCGGATTACCGGTTATGCCGAAGACGAGGTTCTAGGGTGCGATCCCGCGGCTTTCGGCTCCGGTCTGCACGACGCGGAGTTCTTCAGGAGGATGTGGCAGTCGCTGCGCGAGAACGACTATTGGGAAGGCGAGATCTGGGATCGGCGCAAGACCGGTGAAATCTATCCGAAATGGATGACCATCAATGTCGTGCGTGACCGGGAGGACGCCAACCGGGTCCACTACGTGTCGATATTCTCCGACATCACGGAAAGAAAGCAGGCGGAGGAACACATTCACCACCTGGCGCATCACGATCCGCTGACCACCCTGCCCAACCGCATGGAACTGGAAGCGCGACTGGAACAGTCGATCGCCGCGGCAGACCGCAACCAGCACAGCGTCGCCGTGATGTTCCTCGATCTCGACCGCTTCAAGACCATCAACGATACGCTGGGCCATCATGTCGGCGACCTGCTGCTGATCGAAGTGGCGCGCCGCCTGCGGCAAACCGTCCGATCGTCGGATACCGTTGCGCGCCTCGGCGGCGACGAGTTCGTCATCGTAGTGCCGGCACTTGAAGCTCCCGCGGTCGCGACCACCGTCGCCGGAAACATCCTGGCCGCGCTCTGCCAGCCCTATCTGATCGAAGACCACGTCCTGCACAGCACGCCATCCATCGGCGTCAGCATCTATCCTCAGGACGGCCGCGATGTCGCCACCGTGATGAAGTACGCCGATACGGCGATGTATCACGCCAAGGAAAAGGGGCGCAACGGTTTCCAGTTCTTCGCACCGGAGATGAATCAGGCAGCGATGACGCGGCTGGAAGTCGAACAGCAGTTGCGCGAGGCCCTGACGCTCAACCAGTTCGTGCTCCACTACCAGCCACGCCTCGATCGGGGCGGCCGGATGACCGGAGTCGAGGCGCTGATACGCTGGAACCGGCCGGACCATGGCCTCCAGTTGCCCGAGCGGTTCATTCCGATTGCCGGGGAGAGCGATCTCATCGTGCTCATTGGCGATTGGGTGCTGGCAGCAGTCATTCGTCAGTTGCGGGCGTGGCAGGAGGCCGGCATCCCGGCGCCATCGGTGGCGATCAATCTTTCCGCGCGGCAGCTGCGGCAGGCAAGCCTGCCGCAGCACGTCGCCGCAGCGCTGGAAGAAGCCGGCCTCCCCGCCCGCCTGCTGGGATTCGAGGTCACCGAAAGCACGGCCATGGAAAACCCGGAACGGTCCGCCCTGCTGCTGCGGGGACTGTGCAGCATGGGCATCTCGCTCGCCATCGACGACTTCGGCAGCGGCCATTCGTCCCTGTCCGCCCTGAAACAGCTGCAGTTCGACTATTTGAAGATCGACCGTGCCTTCTTTGCCGAGATCACCCACGATTCGAACGATATGGCCATCGTCAGGGGGACCATCGCGCTGGCTCACAGCCTCGGCATCAAGGTCGTCGCCGAAGGTGTCGAGACCGCGGAACAACTCAGCTTGCTGAGGAGTGCAGACTGCGACGAATTCCAGGGCTTCCATTTCTCGCGACCCCTGCCGTCCGACGAACTTGAATCCTTCATCAAGAATCATTCGAACAATCCGGTCCAGCCATGAAGAACGTCACCCTGCGTCAACTCAAGATATTCGAGGCGGTGGCGCGCCATCTGTCGTTCTCGCGCGCCGCCGAGGAGCTGCACCTGACCCAGCCGGCGGTGTCGATGCAGGTGCAGGCCCTGGAAGACCAGGCCGGACTGCCGCTGACCGAACAGGCCGGCAAGAAGGTGCGCCTCACCGCCGCCGGCGAAGAGGTGGCGCGCCAGGCGCAGCGCATCGCCGAGCAACTGCGCGAGGCCGGCGAAGCGCTGGCCGCGCTGAAAGGGGTCGAAGCCGGGCGGCTGAAGATCGGCGTCGTCAGCACCGCCAAGTATTTTGCGCCGTCGCTGCTGGCCGAGTTTCGGCGCCGGCATCCGGGCGTTGAATTGGAGCTGATGGTGAACAACCGCGGCACCATCGTGCGCCAGCTTGCCGAAAACAGCATCGACCTGGCCATCATGGGCACGCCGCCGAGCGAGTTTGAAACCGTGGCCACGATCTTTGCCGAGCACCCGCTGGTGTTCATCGCCGCGCCCGACCACCCGCTGGCCGACAAGAAACGCATCGACCCGCAGCGGTTGACGGAAGAGACCCTGCTGATTCGCGAACCCGGCTCGGGCACGCGCAGCGCTCTCGAGCGCTTCCTGGCCGAGCATGGCGTCACGCCCGGGGCGATCATGGAACTGGGCAGCAACGAGACCATCAAGCAGGCCGTGATGGCGGGGCTCGGGCTGTCCTTCATTTCGGAGCACACGATCGGGCTGGAACGCTCGGTCGGCCGCCTGGTCAGGCTGAACGTCACCGGCACGCCGGTCAAGCGCCAGTGGCGACTCGTCTATCGCACCGACAAACGATTGATGCCGGCAGCAATCGCCTTCGTCAGCTTCATGGACAGCGAAGGTTCGCGGCTGATCGAGTCGCAGGTCGGCAAGCAGGCGCCGGGCGCTGCCGCCGGACGCTGAGAGGACGGCACCCGCCAGCTATTTGGCCGGAACCTTCCAGAGGGTCGCGGTCACGCCCAATTTGGTAATGAAGGCCTTGACGTGGTAGCTGCCAAGGGTGAGGCGCTTGCCCCCCTCGGGGAGCGCGCTGATGACAATATCGGTGATCTCGTCGTCCGACAGGTTGGTGGCGCCGGCGGCATGCCAGAGCCGGATATGCCCGCAGCTGTCGCGGTCGATCAGCACCGCCTTGTCGTGCTTTGCCGCGGGCAGGCTGATCGTCACGCCGTCACTGGTTTCATAGGCACGGGCCGGGCCGGCGCTGGTTTGTATTACTTCGCCACCCCCGGGCCTGGCGGTCACCTCAAGCTCCATGACTTCGTCGTCGGAAATCCGGCTTTCGCCTTCGGTGTGCCAGACCAGGTAGCGGCCTCCCGGCTGCATCTGGATCAGCAGTACGTTGTCGGCCGCGCCCGCCGATGTCGTCGCCATGAGGGCCGCGACGAACAGAGCGATCCTCACGGGTTCGCCCACTTGATCGAGCAGCCGATGCCGGGGATCTGCTGCACCGGCCCCTGCCCGCTCAAGGCCACCTGCCGCATCGCTTCGAACAGGTCGCGGCGGGCACCTTCGGCGGCGGTCTCCTTGCGCGATTCGTCGAGCCGGCCGCGATATTGCAGTTCCAGTTTGCCGTTGTAACCGAAGAAATCCGGTGTGCATACCGCGCCGTAGGCTTTCGCCACCGCCTGCGATTCGTCCAGCACATAGGGAAAGGGAAACGCCAGGTCGCGCGCGATCTGCACCATGTTCGCCCAGGAGTCCTCCGGATAGTCGGTCGGGTCGTTGCTCATGATGGCGATACTGCCGACGCCCAGCGCGGCGAGTTCCCGCGTGTCGCGCACGATGCGGTGGATTACCGCCTTGACATAGGGACAGTGATTGCAGATGAACATCACCAGCAAGCCCTGCGGCCCACGCACACTGGCAAGGGTATGACGCTGGCCATCGACGCCGGGCAGGTCGAAATCAATCGCCGGGCGGCCGAAGTCGCAGACGGGTGGGGAAAGACTGACCATGCGTTATCTCCGATTATTAGCGATAATTCAAACATGATACCCGGGGTCTGTTCTCACTTAGTCGGCGGATCGCGTTGCGTCCCAATCCGGATGGATGCAAGGCGGAGGGTGCCGGCAATGGTTGTTCCATTGCCAAGCCCGACAACGCCGCAGACGCCGGATTGGGGCGCAACCCGAAGGGAAGGGGGCGAATCGGGCGCATTGCGGCGTTGCTTCCTCCTTGTTGGGGATAGGCCCAACCGCGTCGGTCGCGCCTTGCACTGCGCCCGATTGGCCCCCTTCGCGACCGTCGACTAAATGAGAACAGACCCCAGATTCTTCTGTCCCTTCCCGCTGCACCCCGGCGCCACGGTGGAGTTGGCCGCCGAAGCGGCGCATCACGCGCTGAAGGTCTTGAGAGTCGGCGCTGGCGACACGGCGATTCTGTTCGACGGGCGCGGCGGGCAATGGCAAGCCACGCTGCACCCGGCCGGCAAGGCCTTGCGCGCAACGCTCGAGGTTTTTGACGACATCGACTGCGAGTCGCCGCTGGCCCTGACGCTGATACAAGGCCTGCCGGCCAGCGACAAGATGGATCTGGTGGTGCAAAAAGCAGTAGAACTGGGGGTGCGACGCATCCAGCCGGTGACGGCAAAGCGAAGCCTGGTCAGGCTTTCCGGCGAACGTGCGGAACGCCGCGTGGTTCATTGGCGCAACATCGCCATCGCCGCCTGCGAGCAATCCGGCCGTAATCGCGTTCCCGCCGTCGCACCAATTCTTGATCTGCCGCAATACCTTGGCATGGCGGCGCAGGAGAATGGGCTACGCTTTGTATGCGCGCCGGAGGCCACCGGGTCTCTGCGCGACCTGAAGGCACCTGAGGGCCCGGTCAGCATGTTGGTGGGCCCGGAGGGTGGCTTCGAGGAAGGCGAATTGCTGGCGGCGCGGGCCGCGGGCTTCCATCCCGTGAGATTGGGGCCGCGCGTGCTGCGCACCGAAACCGCCGGACTCGGCGCTTTGGCGGCGATGATGGCACTTTGGGGAGATTGGTGATGTTTGAATCCGCGGAAATCGGTCACAAGATCGACAAGGACACCTACAAAAAAGCCGTACCGGCCCTGCGCGCGGCACTGCAGGATGCGCAGTACGACCTCAAGGAAAACGGCAAGATTCCGGTGGTGGTGCTGGTCAGCGGCCAGGACGGCGCCGGCAAGGGCGAGACCATCAATATTCTGTACGAGTGGATGGACCCGCGCTTCATTTCCACCCTGGCGTTTTCGGCGCCGAGCGACGAAGAACAGGCGCGGCCTTTCATGTGGCGTTACTGGCGCGCACTGCCGCCCAAGGGTCGCATCGGCGTGTTCGCCGGTTCCTGGTATTCGAGCCCGATCCACGACCGCCTCGACGGCGGCATGACCCAGGCGGCCATGGATGCGCGCATCGACCAGATCAACCGCTTCGAGGCCATGCTGGTCAATGAAGGCGCGCTGGTGCTGAAGTTCTGGTTCCACCTCACCAAGGACGGCCAGAAGCGTCGCCTGAAGACGCTGGAGAAGGACCCGAAGACAGCGTGGCGGGTCACCAAATGGAACTGGGAGCGCCTCAAGACTTACGACAAGCTGCAGGATGTCGTCGGCCACGTGTTGCGCATGTCCAATACGCCGTGGGCGCCCTGGATCATCATCGAGGGCGAGGATGACCGTTATCGCTCGATGACCACGGGCAAGATCCTGCTCGAGGCGATTCGCCAGCGCCTGTCCGATGCCGGCAAGCAAACCACGCCGGTAGCGCCGCCGATCCGCGTGAACATAGACGGACGCAATGTGCTGTCCGAACTCAGGCTCGCGCATCGGCTGAGCGACAAGGAATACGACGATCAATTGGCGAAATGGCAGGGCAAACTCTCCGAACTGGTGCGCGACCCGCGCTTCAAGGGGCGTTCGCTGGTGTGCGCCTTCGAAGGCGCGGACGCCGCCGGCAAGGGCGGCGCCATCCGGCGCATTACCGCGGCGATGGATGCGCGCGACTACCAGATCATTCCGGTGGCCGCGCCGACCGAGGAAGAACGCGCCCAGCCCTACCTGTGGCGCTTCTGGCGGCACATTCCGCGCAACGGCCGGGTGGCGATTTTCGACCGCACCTGGTACGGCCGGGTGCTGGTCGAACGCGTCGAGGGCTACTGTGCCGAGGCTGACTGGCTGCGCGCCTATACCGAAATCAACGACTTCGAACACGACCTCGCTGATGCCGGCGTCATCGTAGTGAAGTTCTGGCTGCAGATCAGCCAGGAAGAACAGCTGAAGCGATTCAAGGAACGCGAGAAGATCGAATTCAAGCGTTTCAAGATCACCGAGGAAGACTGGCGCATCCGCGAGAAATGGGATGCCTACCAGCAGGCGATTTGCGACATGGTTGACCGCACCAGCACGGGTACCGCACCGTGGACGCTGGTGGAGGCCAACGACAAGGGCTATGCCCGGGTCAAGATCCTGCGCACCATCTGCGAACGGCTCGAAGCCGAACTGGAAGGCAGGCCGGTGCCGCAGCCAAAGCCCGAAAAGGCGCCGAAGGAAGACAAGGACAAAAAGGCCGGCAAGGAAAAAAAGGCGGACAAGGACAAGAAAGCCGTCAAGGTTCCGCCACCGACACCCCGCGTAACGGCGGCGGCCGCCAAGGCTGCTAGGCCGGTGCCGAAGCCACCGCTACGGAAGGCGCCGGCACGGCCGAAGGCGCCGCCCGCAGCCAGGACAGTCAGGCCGGCAGTCCGGTCGGGGAAAGGCAAAATCGCTAAATGACCCTTGAAACCCGCAGCAGTCAGCCGGACACGGACGCGCGCCTGGTCGCTTGGGTGCGCCAGGCGGCGCCCTACATCCATGCCTTTCGCGGCCGCACCTTCGTCATTGCCTTCGGTGGCGAAGTGCTCGAAGCGGGCGCCGCCCAGGCGCTGATCCATGACATCGCGCTGCTCGACAGCATGGGCATCCGCCTGGTGCTGGTGCATGGGGCGCGGCCGCAGATCGATGCCGAGATGCATGCGCGCGGCCTCGTGCCGAAGTTCCACAAAGGCTTGCGCGTCACCGACGCCGAGGCGCTGGAATGCGTCAAGCGCGCCATGGGCGTCACCCGCATCGAAATCGAGGCACTGCTGTCGCAGGGTCTGCCCAACACCCCGATGGCGGGCGCTTTCCTGCGCGTCACCGGCGGCAATTTCATCACCGCGCGCCCCGTCGGCGTGGTCGACGGCATCGACTTCCAATACACCGGCGCGATCCGCAAGGTGATCGCCGAGGAAATCCAGGCCGACCTGGCGCAGGAAAACGTGGTGCTGGTCACACCGATCGGCGCCTCGCCCACCGGCGAAATATTCAACCTGGCCTGGGAAGAAGTGGCCGAGGCCGTTGCGGTGGCGATCAAGGCCGACAAGCTGATTTACCTGTGCGATGCGCCGGGTCTGGTCAACGCCAAGGGCGCCCTGATCGACGCCCTCACCGCCGACGAAGCGCAGAAGCTGGCCGGCCGCAATCTGAACGTGCAGGCGCCCGAAATTGTCCGCGTCCTGCCCAGCGCCATACGTGCCTGCCGCGCCGGCATCGGCCGCGTGCATTTCCTCGACCGCCAGGCCGATGGCGCGATGCTGATGGAGTTCTTTACCCGCGACGGCGTCGGTACCGTGATGACCAGCGCCCCGCTGGCGCTGTTGCGCGACGCCACCATCGACGACGTCGGCGCGATTCTGGGCCTGATCGAACCGCTCGAAGCCGACGGTACCCTGGTCAAGCGCGGCCGCGAGCGGCTCGAAATGGAAATCACGCGTTTCTCGGTGGTGGAGCACGACGGCGTGATTGTCGGCTGCGCGGCGCTCTATCCGTTCTCGACCGAGAAGTCGGCGGAACTGGCCTGCCTGGCGGTGGTGCCCGATTTTCGCCGCAGCGGCTATGGCGAACAGCTGTGCAACCACATCGAGGCCCGCGCCAAGAAACTCAAGCTGAAGCGCCTGTTCGTGCTGACCACCCGCACTGCCCACTGGTTCATCGAGCGCGGCTTTGTCGAAGCCGGCGTCGATGCGCTACCGGAAGCACGGCGCGAACTCTACAACCTGCAGCGCCGTTCGAAAGTGCTGGTGAAGTCGCTGTAGCTGGCAAGCCCTACTGGCTCAGGCGTACCGCATTCCCGGCCCACTCCAACGCTTCCGCTGATGCCTTCTCTATTTCGCCAAGGGAGATGGCAGTCTGCTCGGCAAGACGAGAAGTCTGCTCAACGCGCCCTTTCTCCACGGCAATAGCCAGCATCAGGTAACGGCCGATTGGCCCTGCGCTGTTGAGCAGCACATCCCTTATCTCCGGGGAAAGATGAAGTCGCTCGACGACCTTGGTCATGGGCACACCCAGCAGGCTGTCGAGCAGCGAGAGCAGGCCGACGAGGAACAGTTCGTCGCATTCGCGCTTGCCGTACCTTTCCTTGCCGACGAGTTCCAGGAAGCGGCCTCGAGCCAGGGCGAGTTCAAGCAGCACTTCGTCGCGAGGGGAGTTCGCACCCGCGCGGAACATGGCAAGCGATAGCCACCGATAGAGCTGTTCCCGGCCCAGCATCATGATCGCCTGATCAATCCCGCTGACCGGATTGTCCAGACCCATGATCGGTGAATTTGCCATGGCCACCACCTTTACCGCCACGCCCGGATCGCGCTTGGCCACCTTGGCAATATCCGACAGATCCGCGTCCTTGCGCAGCAGATTGAGCATCTCGATCAGGACGATTCGGCTCTGGCTGATTTCTCCCGAATGCTGATCCTCGTCGGGAGCGGTGGTGAACGGCCCCAGGCAATAGTCAACGCCGAACGAAACGCACAAGCGGCGCTCCGGCCAGCCGCCAACATTCTCGACCAGCAGCTGAAGCCGTGGAAAATCGCTCTTCAAGGCTTTCAATGCCCGCTCGAAGTTTGCCAATGAGTACGCAGAAAAGTCTATCAACAAGAGGTCAGTGCATTCGAGAATCGGGTCGCGATCACTTGAAATGCCGGCTTCCGCCACGGCAACCCTGGCTCCGGCAGCATGGATCGCCTGGGCGGCTTCGCGCCAGCGCTCCTGCGGCAGGGACTTGTCGGGTGAATCCAGCAGAAATACGGTATGCGCGCCGATCACAGGCCGAAAGTCGAAACTCAGCCAGTACACAGCCGGAATCTGGACAAGCGCCATCCGCCGCTCGGCAAAGGCGGCGACGTTGTTGCTGCGCAGCGCTTCGAGCGTGACGCGCGCATTCGGTTCCTGCCGGGAATCCGGAATATGCACCGCAAATCGGTAGCCGCCAATTCGGGTCTTGGCATCTATGATTTCATCGCGCTGCAGAACAACCGGCGGATTTTCCTGCGATGGGGCGGTAAATAGCGGAGCCTCCGGATTCAACGGCTTCTGGTCGCGCCCGAACGGATCATCGTTGATATTTACGGCAGGCGGGTTTGCTACAAGACGCTTGATAAAACCAAACATGCTTGGCTGCTTTCTATAACTGATGCCGTGACCCATTGGCTTGCTATCCATGACAACTGCCAATGCCTGAAGCGGCGCTACTCTGCTTACGCCAAAATTATGCGCCAGAATACCTGATCCGGGCCGATTGATTTGGCGGGGAGACCTCTCCGTGGCAGCGATCCCGTCCGATCAGCGCTTTGCGCCCAACTCAAGGTAAACTAGGCACATCCGAACGTTCTTGAAAGGAAACACCGTGGCACGCATGGTCAATTGCATCAAGCTTGGACGCGAGGCCGAAGGTCTCGACCTGCCTCCCATGCCCGGCGAAATGGGCAGGAAGCTGTACGAAAACGTCTCCAAGGAGGCGTGGCAGCAATGGATCAAGCTGCAGACGATGATCATCAACGAGAATCGCCTGAGTCTCGCGGATGCACAGCATCGGAAGTACCTTGCCGAGCAGGTGACGAAGCACTTTTTCGGCGACGGCGCCGATCAGGTCGGCGGCTACGTTCCGCCGAGCGCGTAAAGCGCCGGTCAAATATTCCCGAGCTGCCGGGCGACTTCCTTTTCCATCGCCTCCAGCCCGATGTGGCGCACGTCGCGCCCCTTGACCAGATAGACGACATATTCCGAGATGTTCTTCGCGTGATCGCCGATGCGCTCGATGGAACGGGCGACGAACAGGAGATCCAGCGAGCTTGAAATCGTGCGCGGATCTTCCATCATGAACGTGATGAGCTGGCGCATCGCTGCCTTGTAACCGGCATCCACCTCGCGATCCTGGCGCACCACCTCGGCTGACGCATTGACGTCGAGCCGGGCGAAGGCATCGAGGGCCTTGCGCAACATGGCGACGGCAATCTCGGCCGGCGGACGCAAATCGACGCGCGGCACGACCCGGGTATCCCCGCTGTGGATATCGCGCGCCATCTTGGCAATCTTCTTTGCTTCATCGCCAATCCGCTCGAGGTCGGTGATGGTCTTGACCACGGTCATGATCATGCGCAGATCGACGGCGGCCGGCTGACGCCGGGCGATGACGTTGTTGCAGGCCTCGTCGAGTTCGACTTCGTGCCGGTTGACCAGGCGATCGGTCGCGATCACCTGTTCGAGCAGCGCCATGTCGCCTGATTCCAGGCCATCCATGGCGCGAATCAATTGCTGTTCGACCAGCCCGCCCATCGCCAGAACGCGCGTACGCAAGCCTTCGAGATCGGCATCAAATTGCCGGCTGATGTGTTCCTGGTTCATGCCACTGCCCATGTGTGCGATCCCGACACTATAGCGACGCTGTGTGAAGGATTTATTTCAACGAGCGTAAGTCTGCACGCCTTCTGCATTGGCCAGCAACAGCACATCCGCGCCACGCTGCGCGAACAGACCATTGGTGACGACGCCGACGATCTGGTTGATGTGCGCCTCAAGGCCGACCGGATCGGTGATCGACAGGCCATGCACATCCAGAATCAGGTTGCCGTTGTCGGTGACCATGCCCTCGCGCAGTTTCGGCGTGCCGCCGAGCTTGGTCAGTTCGCGGCTGACGTAGGCGCTCGCCATCGGAATCACTTCCACCGGCAGCGGAAAGCGGCCCATCACCGGTACCCGCTTCGAGGCGTCGCAAATGCAGACAAAGGTGCCCGCCACGGCCGCGACGATCTTCTCGCGCGTCAGCGCACCGCCGCCGCCCTTGACCATCGCCATGCTGGCATCGATCTCGTCGGCGCCGTCGACATAAATGCCTATGGCATCGACGTCGTTGAGATCAAGCACGCGTATGCCATGACCGGCAAGGCGCTTCGCCGTCGCCTCGGAACTGGCAATCGCGCCGCCGAGTCGGTCCTTGATGGCGGCAACCTCGTCGATGAAGAAATTCGCCGTGGAGCCGGTGCCGACTCCGAGTATCGCCCCCACCGGCAGGCGGTCGGCCACGTAGTCGCGCGCCGCACGCGCGACGGCCTGCTTCAGTTCGTCCTGGGTCATCATTTCACTCCGTTGTTCTCCCGCAAGGGGATAGCGTCCCCGCCTCCCGCGGGGACATAACGGAGCGAATTTTACCTCTTGCGCATCGGCGGCAGGTCGGTGCACGAGCCGTGCGCCACCTCGGCGGCCATGCCGATGGTTTCACCCAGGGTCGGATGCGGATGAATGGTCTTGCCGATATCCACCGCATCGGCGCCCATCTCGATGGCCAGCGCCACTTCACCGATCATGTCACCCGCATTGGGACCGACGATGCTGCCGCCGATCACGCGGTGCGTTTCTTCATCGAACACCAGTTTGGTGAAGCCGTACTCGGCGCCGTTGGCGATCGCCCGGCCGGAAGCCGCCCAGGGAAATTTCGCGATGCCGACCTTGTGTCCGGCTTTCTTCGCCTCGTCTTCGCCGACGCCGACCCAGGCCACTTCGGGATGGGTGTAGGCGACGCCGGGAATCACTTTCGCATCGAAATGGCTCTTCTGCCCCGCTGCCGCTTCGGCCGCGACGTGCGCCTCATGCACCGCCTTGTGCGCCAGCATGGGCTGGCCGACGATGTCGCCGATGGCGAAAATGTGCGGCACGTTGGTCCGCATCTGTGAATCGACCGGAATGAAGCCGCGGTCGGTCACCGCCACGCCGGCCTTGTCGGCGCCGATCTTGTTGCCATTCGGCGAACGACCGGCCGATTGCAGGATCATGTCGTAACGCTGCGCTTCTGCCGGCGCCTGCTCGCCTTCGAACGTGACCCAAAGGCCATCTTTCTTCGCGTCGACGCCGACGGTCCTGGTCTTCAGCATCAGCTTGTCGAAGCGCTTGGCATTCTGCTTTTCCCAGACCTTGACCAGGTCGCGGTCCGGCCCCTGCATCAGGCCGTCGAGCATTTCCACCACATCGACCTTGGCACCCAGCGTGGAATACACCGTGGCCATTTCGAGGCCGATGATGCCGCCGCCGATGACCAGCATCTTCTTCGGCATGAAGCGCAGCTCCAGCGCGCCGGTCGAATCGACGATGCGCGGGTCCTTGGGAATGAAGGGCAGATGGAAGGCCGCGCTGCCCGCGGCGATGATGCATTTCTGGAAACGGATGACTTTCTTCTCGCCGGTCTTCTCCTGCGCGTCGCCCTTCGTTTCCTCGACTTCGAGGTGGTTGGCATCGAGGAAGTGACCATAGCCGCGCACGGTTTCGACCTTGCGCGCCTTGGCCATGCCGGTGAGTCCCGTGGTGAGCTTGCCCACCACTTTCGACTTGTGCGCGCGCAGCTTGTCGATGTCGACCTTCGGCGCGGCAAAGCCGATGCCGGTTTCCGCGACGTGCCCGGCTTCCTCGATCACCGCGGCGACATGCAGCAGCGCCTTCGAGGGAATGCAGCCGACATTGAGGCAGACGCCGCCCAGCGTCGCATAGCGCTCGACGATAACCGTCTTTAGCCCCAGGTCGGCCGCGCGGAAAGCGGCGGAGTAGCCGCCAGGCCCGGCGCCAAGCACCAGCATCTCGCATTCGCTATCGACGGCGCCGGCGTATTGGCCGGCGACGGGCGCCGCCACAAAACTCGGCGCTGGCGACACGGCGACGGTGCCCATCCCCTCCCCAACCCTCCCCTTGAAGGGGAGGGAGACCCCCGCCGTGTCTCCAGCGCCAGCGCTTTGCGTCCCTGCGGAAACTTTTATCCGCGCCACCAGCGTGCCTTCCGCCACCTTGTCGCCGACCTTGACCTTCAACTCGGTCACCACGCCGGACACCGGCGACGGCACATCCATGGTCGCCTTGTCCGATTCCAGGGTGATCAGCGAATCCTCGGCTTTGACCATGTCGCCGACCTTGACCAGCACTTCGATGATCGGCACATCCTTGAAGTCGCCGATGTCGGGGACTTTTACTTCGACGCTGTCAATCATTCGGCTTTCCTTCCAGCTTGATCTCGTGGACCACGATCGGCGGCCCCGATGAAGTATCGAATTCGATGCCCGCGGCGACGCCGGCTTCGGCAATGCGCGCCGCGGACATATCGCTGTCATAGAGCGCGTGCATCGCGCCGAGGGCAAAATTGCGACCCGAGCCCGCGGCCCATACCCGGTCGAACTCGAACACTTCACGATACGAATAGACGCCGTAGATGCCCGAGCTGTTGGCGATCAGCGCCGTTATCTGCGAACTCTCGTAGGGGTCGTCATCGTCTTCCTTTGGATTGAGGAAAGCGTGCTCTTTCAGCACCGGATGCAGCCGGCGGAAGCTTTCATACACTTCCATGCGCGATCCGAGCTTGACGTCCTCCAGCTTCGAGAAGGCGGAGAGCAGCACCAGGTGGTGCGCCGACGAGCCGCAAATACCGATCTTCGAGCCGGCAATGTCGAGGATCTTGTCGTGCTCGCCCTTGTAGCTGCGCGCCAGACGGGTGTCGCCGAAGGTGGTGAGGCCGTCGGCGGCGATGGCGACGGTATCGCCTTTCTTGACCACGGTGAGCGTGGTCACAGCATGCTCCTGCGCATGTCGGCCAGCAGCTGCGCCAGATAGACATTGAAGCGCGTAGCCAGCGCGCCGTCGATCACGCGATGGTCCGCCGTCAAGGACAGCGGCAGGGTCAGGCGCGGCACGAACGCCTTGCCATCCCATACCGGTTTCATGGACGACTTGTTGACGCCGAGGATCGCCACTTCCGGCGCATTCACGATCGGGGCGAAGTAGGTGCCGCCGATGCCGCCCAGGCTGGAAATGGTGAAGCAGGCGCCCTGCATGTCTCCCGGCTTGAGCTTGCCTTCGCGCGCCTGCCTGGCCAGTTCGCCGGATTCCTTCGCCAGATCGAACACGCCCTTGCTCTCGGCATTCTTGATCACCGGCACCATCAGGCCGTTCGGCGTGTCGGCAGCGAAGCCGATGTTGAAGTACTTCTTCATCACCAAGCTCATTTCTGTACCACTCGCGTCGATCGAAGCGTTGAACTCGGGGTATTTCTGCATCGCCTTGACGCAGGCCTTGATCAGAAAGGCGAGCATG
Organism: Sulfuritalea sp.; assembly: GCA_030680805.1. Classification (GTDB taxonomy): domain Bacteria; phylum Pseudomonadota; class Gammaproteobacteria; order Burkholderiales; family Rhodocyclaceae; genus Sulfuritalea. The sequence continues at coordinate 97,354 of JAUXUK010000059.1, forward strand.
GTCAACTTCGCACCACCACTCTTTTCGTTTTCCTTGTTGATCTGTACGCGGAAGGCTTCGAGGTCGGTGATGTCGGCGTCCTCGTGATAGGTGACGGCAGGAATCATCGCCCAGTTGCGCGACAGGTTGGCACCAGAGATTTTCTTGATGCGCGACAGCGGCTGAACCTCGATCGCGCCGAATTTGGCGAAGTCGATCTTCGGCCAGGGCAGCAAATCGAGGCCGCCGCCGGAACTGGTTGCAGATACGGCCGCTGGCGACGCTGCGCCACTGATCACGCCCTTGACCCAGGCCTGCACGTCGCTTTGCAGGATGCGCCCCTTCGGGCCGCTGCCCGCCACCTTGGCGACGTCGACGCCGAGTTCGCGCGCGAAGCGTCGCACCGACGGGCTGGCGTGGGCCGCTTGTCCGTGCAGGCGTTCGGCCGGCGTCGGCATCGAGACGCGGGGCTGGGCGGGAATCAGCTCGGTATCCCCAGGACGGAAATCCGCAGCGGGAACGGCGGCCTGCGCCGCCGGAGTGGCCGCGGGGGCTTGTGCCTGCGGCGCGGCGACAGGCGTCGCGACGGTCGGCGGCGCCGCCGCCGTGTCGCCAGCGCCAGCGCTCTGCGTCCCTGCGGGAACTTTTATCATTGCCACCAACGTGCCTTCGGCAATCTTGTCGCCGACCTTGACCTTCAATTCGGTGACCACGCCCGATACCGGCGAGGGCACGTCCATGGTCGCCTTGTCCGACTCCAGCGTTACCAGCGAATCCTCGGCCTGGATCGTGTCGCCCACCTTGACCAGCACTTCGATGACCGGCACGTCCTTGAAGTCGCCGATGTCCGGTACTTTCACTTCAACGATGTTGCTCATGGCTTATACCTTTACCGGGTTGGGCTTGTTCGGATCGAGGCTGTATTTCTTGATCGCCTCCGCCACCTTTTCCCGCTTCAGCGTGCCGTCGTCGGCCAGGGCGGACAATGCGGCCACGGTAATCCAGTAACGATCCACCTCGAAGAAGTGGCGCAGCTTTTCGCGCGTGTCCGAACGGCCGAAGCCATCGGTGCCGAGCACGGTGTAATGGCGCGGCACCAGCGAGCGGATCTGCTCGGCGAAAACGCGGATGTAGTCGGTGGCGGCGATGATCGGCCCGCGCGTCTCCGCAAGGCAGGCCGCGACGTGAGGCACCCGCGGCTTTTCGGTCGGATGCAGCAGATTCCAGCGCGCGCAGTCCTGGCCGTCACGCGCCAACTCGTTGAAGCTCGGGCACGACCACAGATCGGCCTCGACGCCCCAATCCTTCTTCAGCAAATCCGCGGCGGCAATCGCTTCCATGAAAATGGTGCCGGACCCCAGCAGTTGCACGCGCGCACCGTTGGAAGCCGCGCCCTTGCGGAACTGGTACATACCCTTGAGGATGGCCGCGGCCGCATCGGCGGGCATGGCCGGGTGTTCGTAGTTCTCGTTCATCACCGTCAGGTAATAGAACACGTCCTCCTGCTCGGTCACCATGCGGCGCAGGCCGTCCTGCACGATCACCGCGACCTCATAGGCAAAGGTCGGGTCGTAGGAAACGCAGTTCGGCACGGTGCCGGAAAACACCTGCGAGTGTCCGTCCTCGTGCTGCAGACCCTCGCCGTTGAGCGTGGTGCGACCGGCCGTGCCGCCGACCAGGAAGCCGCGCGCACGCTGGTCGCCCGCGGCCCAGACCAGGTCCATGGTGCGTTGCATGCCGAACATGGAATAGCAGACATACACCGGAATCATCTGCACGCCGTGCGTCGAATAGCTGGTGCCGGCCGCGATCCAGTCGGCCATGGCGCCGGCCTCGTTGATGCCCTCCTGCAGGATCTGGCCAGTCTTGGTTTCCTTGTAGAACATCATCTGATCGGCGTCCTGCGGCACGTAGTTCTGGCCGTCCTGGTTCCAGATGCCGATCTGGCGAAACAGGCCTTCCATGCCGAAAGTGCGCGACTCGTCGACCACGATGGGGACGATGCGCTTGCCGATGATCTTGTCCTTGAGCATCACGTTGAGGCCACGCACGAAAGACATCGTGGTGGAAAACTCGCGACCCTCGCCGCCGGCTTTCAGCAGCGCGTCGAAGGCCGACAGCGGCGGTACCGGCAGCGACTCGGCCTTGCGCCGGCGCGAGGGCAGGTAGCCGCCCAGTGCCATGCGCCGCTCGCGCATGTAGTTGAGTTCCTTCGAACCTTCGGGGAAGGTCAGGTAGGGCAGCTGTTCGAGGTCTTCGTCCTTCACCGGCAGCTTGAAGCGGTCGCGGAAGGCCTTGACCGAAGTGGTGCCCATCTTCTTCTGCTGATGGGTGATGTTCTGCGCCTCGCCGGCTTCGCCCATGCCGTAACCCTTGATGGTCTTGGCCAGGATTACCGTCGGCTGTCCGGTGTGTGCCACGGCCGCGGCGTAGGCCGCATAGACTTTGTGCGGATCGTGGCCGCCACGATTGAGGCGCCAGATGTCGTCGTCGGACCAGGTCGATACCATCTTCAGCAGTTCCGGATACTTGCCGAAGAAGTGCTGGCGCACATAGGCGCCATCACGCGACTTGAAGGTCTGGTAGTCGCCGTCGACGCACTCCATCATGCGGCGGCGCAAGAGCCCGGTCTTGTCCTGCGCCAGCAGCGGATCCCAGTAGCTGCCCCAGATCACCTTGATCACGTTCCAGCCGGCGCCGCGGAAATCGGATTCGAGTTCCTGGATGATCTTGCCGTTGCCGCGCACCGGCCCGTCGAGCCGTTGCAGGTTGCAGTTGATGACGAAGATCAGGTTGTCCAGCCGTTCGCGCCCGGCCATGCCGATGGCGCCCATCGATTCCGGCTCGTCCATTTCGCCGTCGCCCATGAAGGCCCACACCTTGCGGTTATCGGTGGGAATCAGGCTGCGATGCTGCATGTACTTCATGAAGCGCGCCTGATAGATCGCCTGCAAGGGCCCCAGGCCCATCGACACCGTC
>JAUXUK010000061.1 GCA_030680805.1 Sulfuritalea sp.
CACGGTGCGGCCCTGGCAGATCGCCTTCATGTTGTTCTGGATGATGCGTTCGGACTCGTAGTCGAGCGCGCTGGTGGCTTCGTCGAAGATCAGGATGCGCGGGTTGCCGATCAGCGCCCTTGCGATGGCGATGCGCTGGCGCTGGCCGCCGGAGAGCGTCGAACCGTGTTCGCCGACCAGGGTGTCGTAGCCTTCGGTCAGTTCGAGGATGAATTCATGCGCACCGGCGAGTTTGGCGGCGGCCATCACGGCTTCGATGGGCAGGCCGGGATCGGTCAGCGCGATGTTGTCGCGGATGCTGCGGTTGAACAGCATGTTCTCCTGCAGGACCACACCAATCTGGCGGCGCAGGCTGGAACTGTCGGCCATTGCCAGGTCGATGCCATCGACCAGCACGCGACCGCGCTCGGGCAGGTAGAGGCGCTGCGCCAGCTTGGTCAGCGTGCTTTTGCCGGAGCCGGAACGGCCGACGATGCCGATCACCTCGCCCGGCTCGATGGCGAGGCTGATGCCGCGCAGGACTTCGGGACCGTCGGGCCGATAGCGGAAAGCGATGTCGTCGAACTCTATCTTGCCGGCCAGGGGCGGCAGCGTGGTGCCAGCCCGGCCGCCCTGCCCGGCTGATTTGCCGAGCTCGGTGCGGGTGTTGAGGATGTCGCCCAGGCGCTGCACCGAAATGCCGGTCTGCTGGAAGTCGGTCCACAGTTGCGCGAGACGCATGACCGGCGTGGCGACGCGGCCGGCGAGCATGTTGAAGGCAATCAACTGGCCCATGCTGAGGCTACCCTCGACCACCAGCCGGGCGCCGAGCCACATGGTGACCAGCGTCACCAGTTTGCCGATCAGTGAAACACCTTCGTGCGCCAGCGTGCCCAGTGTCGCGGTGCGAAAGCCGGCGGCGACGTAGGCGGCGACCTGGTTGTCCCAGCGGCGGATCATTTGCGGTTCGACGGCCATGGCCTTGACGGTGTCGATGCCGTTGATGGTTTCGACGAGGAAGGCCTGGTTCTCCGCGCCGCGATTGAACTTCTCGTGCAGGCGCGCGCGCAAGAGCGGCGTGATGCCAACCGAGATGAGGACATAGCACGGCAACGAGATCAGCACGACCAGGGTCAGCCACCCGCTATAGACCAGCATGACGCCGATGAAGACGACCGAGAACAGCAGGTCGAGCACCAGCGTGATGGCGTTGCCGGTGAGGAACTGGCGAATGTTCTCCAGCTCGCGCACGCGCGCCACGGTGTCGCCGACGCGCCGTGCCTGGAAGTAGGCCAGCGGCAGGTTGAGCAGATGGCGGAACAGCCGCGCGCCGAGTTCGACGTCAATGCGGCTGGTGGTGTGGGCGAAAACGTAGCTGCGGATGCCGGAAAGCGCGACCTCGAACAGCATGACCACCAGCAGGCCGATGGCAATGACGTCGAGCGTGGTCATGCCGCGATGGACCAGCACCTTGTCCATCACCACCTGGAAAAACAAAGGCGTGACCAGCGCGAAGAGTTGCAGCACAATGGAGACCAGCAGCACTTCGCCGAGCAGCTTGCGGTATTTGACGACAGCCGGGATGAACCAGGTGAAGTCGAATTTGGCGAGTTCGCCGGCCAGGGAAGCCCGCGAGGTGAACAGGATCAGTTCGCCGTTCCAGCGCGAGGAGAACTCAGTGGTGGAAAGAACTTGTGGGCGTTCGACGCGCGGGTCCTGGATCAGGACCTGATCGCTGTCGACTCTGGCCAGGATGAAAAAATGGCCATCGGGATCGATGGCCATTGCGGGAAGCGGGGTCTGTGGCAAACGGGAAAGCTCGGTGCCGACCAGTTTGGCTTTGAGGCCGAGTTGCTTGGCCGCAAGCAATATCTGCGGCACGGTCAGATTCTTGCCCGACTCGCGGAAATCGTGCGCCAGCTGGTCGGCATCGGCGGCGATGTTGTGGAAGCGCGCCAGCATCACCAGACCGATCAACCCGGTGTCCGGTTCGCGCTTGGCGTCGGACGACGTATCGGTCTCTGCCGGCTCGGCAATAAGCGTCAGGCCCGAGTCATTCATGATGACGCGGGGATACCAATTCTTGCTCACTCATTGTGATGTGACCAGTGAGCGTCTGTTCGTTGGCCAAACGCTCACCGGACTAGCCGCCTCCTGACGGCTGTGCACTATTTTTTGGGTGCTTTCGAGTTGCTTCTTTTCTTGAGTGGGCAGAACAATAGCATCATACTGATGCTGCCATCAAGCAATTGAATGACAGTTTCTTGAATTGCATATGTCACAAGGCATAGCGCGCTCTGGGCGGCACGTTGCGGGGTCAAGGCGTGCCCATAGAAGACCAATTCGTGAAAATATTTTCTTCTGGCTACTGTCCTTTAGTCCTCAAGCAATGTCATTGCAAATCATCACACCCAATTGTGATTTGTCGAAATGACACGCTGATGGAATGTTTCATGCCCCCCTTTTTTGTCACACAAGTAGCGTCTGACGTGATCGTTACGACAACAACCGCCCAGCAGAAGATTTGACATTATTGCCCTGATGTCCCCTGCTCCACGGAGGGTGACATTAGCCCCCATATGCGCATGATTCAAGAGAGTTGTCACGGTTGCGCCAGATTCCATATAGCGAATGGCATAGCCGTGTTTTTTGGCAGGTAAGACGGGGCAAGGCGTTGCCGCTGCCGGCAAGCCATACAATATTTGTTGCCAGGGGCATAGTCGTTCAGGTGTCAATAAATGACGCCGCACAGCTGAAATTGGAATCTCGGATGGATCTCTGCGCGCGGGAATTCGATGCGTCGCCGATCAATCTTTAGCGAGCCAGTAGGATGAACGTTAAACCCGCCAGAAGCATCGCTCCAATCTGGGGGCTCGACGGAGTAAGTCCGTGCGCAAAGCGGAAGAGGTGCTCGCAATTCCACGTCAGCAATGAATATTTCTCACCGAGTCGGCTCGTAGCTCGCCTGACCACAATTTGAGCTGTCAGCAGGCCGGGATACGTTACGTCCATGATCGACAAGCCATCGCAAAACTCAGCGATAGGCTGCTCAACAACCCCTCCGGCTTTCCATGAATTCGAAATGACGGTCCGTTCGCCTTGCCAGAACCGATCAGTGACGATGCCGAAGTGCCTGTAGAAGGGCAACTGTATTGCGACGACCGACCCTGGTTGGGCTAAATTGAATGGAACTGATTTTGGCGGTAACATGGTGATCTCTATTTGACGAATACATGCATTGTATTCATACATGATCCAATGTCAACTACTGCTCCTCACCGTGGCGTGATGCCATATGGCGTTCTTCTCGGCCAAGTGCTCAAGGCGCACCGGGACCGCCTTGCGATTGAGCAAAAGGATTTGGCCGCAAGCATTGGTACATCGCAGTCCGCCTACTCCCGTATGGAAACCGGCCACACAGCGGTCACCGTACCGCAACTTCGCACCCTGTCCAGGACGCTCGGAACGAGCGCCGGCAGAATTCTTGCGGAAGTCGATCAATTGGCAAAAAGCCTGGAAACCCAGGGTATCGATGTGCCCGACCAACGGGAAACCAATGCTGCGGCGGTGTTGATTGGTTTGGGAGTTCTGTTGGCCCTGCTATCAACCGGTAAGGGCTGATTTGCCTATTCGACGCGAGGGCAGGAGGGCGCAACCTGGGGCGGATGTAAGCCCTGCTGAATCGTGCGAGCAGTTTGGCCGGCTCAATTCTTTTTCTGGCTTCGAGGAAGCGCCAGGCCGCTAGACCATTGCAGGTGCTTTACTTCATCGCCTCGGCCAGATCCTTATCCGTCACCCTGCCGGAACGATGGAGCCATAACAGTATTGCCAAGGGCTTCGGAATGTTGCGACCGGATTCATAGCGGGATCCGCCCGACTGCGTGACGCCATAGCGTGCCCAGAAATCCAGTTGATTGAGATTGGCTTTCTTCCGTGCGGTACCAATATCGGAAAAATCGAGTTTCTGCTTTCGGGCCATGGCGAGCTCCATCGAAGGTGTGGTGAAAGCGCTATGCTAGCCCAATGTTGTTCAGCGAGGTATCGCTGATGCTCGCCGAGCGCCGACGTCGGCCTGCCTGCCAGCAATACAGGGGCTATATATGTCGCCAGCAACCGTATCAACGCACTACGACGGGCTTCTCTCAAGGCCGCACGGCTGAATGATTCGGTGGGGTGTCGGCGCAGGCTGTGGGATCGGTCTCATTGAAAGCAAGCGCGAGATTCATCGCTCTCTTATTGACGAATCGAGTGGCTCACGTAGCGAGCCACTACTGCGCGTAAGCTTGCAGCAACCATGATCCAGCCGCGTGTGGCCATGAGTAGTGAGTTCATACCGCAAAGGAGTGAGAGCCATGATTCGATCAGTTGATTTTATTTCCCGCCTCAAGGCGGAATCCCTTCCTGCCAGAAATGACCGGGCGGTCATTTCCATTACCGAGCCCGAAGCAGATCCGGCCGTGCTCCCGTTCAATGAAAACAGGATTCTCCGACTGGTGTTTCACGACGTCGATCCGGGCGCCGAGACCGAAACGCGCTGGACGCTGTTCGATCCGTCGCACGCCGACCAGGTGATCCGCTTTGTGCGCCGGCTTCACGCCGATCCAGAGGATATAGACCTAATCATTCATTGCCGGGCGGGTATCAGCCGGTCGGCCGCGCTCGCTTTGTTTGTAGCGGCGGACACAGAGTGTGAGTTTCGACGAAAGTCCTTTGCTGGCCTGGCCAACAAGCACATGCTGACCGTGCTTGAGCAAATGACCGGCACGTCGCTGCCGCGCCCGCGCGCGCTTCCGAAACGGGAGAGCTTCTCGGTTTCCGTTGTGCGCAATTTCCATACCGATGAGGCCGAGGTGACGGTGGAAAACACGCGCACCGGCGAAACGGTTGTAGTTGACGGCCCCATGCACTTTGCCGCCGCGTTTGCCGCCGCCGGAATCCAGAAGGTGTGGGGCGTTCTGAATCCACCGCCTAGTTACCATGTCCAGGATTGGGACAACCTGACGTGAATAGCTGCCCCGCCCATGGGCTACTCGAGAAGATTTGGCGGGAGACATCGTATTTCCCTGAAAGGTAGATCGACCGGTGAGTGCTTATCTTGCTGCCGTTTCAATGAACCCGGACAATCGCAAAGCCAGTTTTTTGGCGTCCTGCTAGAACATGGTTCGACCTGACTTCGACTTGCTGGATTTGCCACCGGATCCTCCGTCAAGCGGGGAGCCTGTCATGGTCTTCTATGACTGCGAGTTCACGGATCTTTCGCCGGACTCCGCTTTACTGTCCATCGGTCTGGTCGCCGCTGACAGCGATGCCGAGCTGTACATCGAAATCGCGGATGCCGACTTGAGGGGCAGCTCCGACTTCGTGAAGGAAATCGTGTTGCCACTGTTCGGTCGGCACGCCCCGGAGGTGCTGACTCGAACTGCGTCTGCGGCTCGCATCGAAACTTGGCTGGATATTATGCGTGGTGGCGATCGACAGCGCCAAATTCAAATGATCGCAGACTCATCATGGGACTGGGACCACTTCCTCTCGCTGTTTCCGACGCGATCGCCCGGCGAACAGGCGTGGACGGTTGAATTCAATCTCGTCGATAGGATGGTGCAGCACATTCTCGACCTGGGTAGACCCGGTCGGACTCTTGAATCAGCGATGGCGACGTATCACCAGCAGCACGGCGAGCAGCATCACGCGTTGGTAGATGCCAGAGCCTTGAAGTTGGGGTGGATGGCGGCGAAGCGCTAGTTTCGTTTGAAGGCTGCGCCGAAGGAAGGCGCAGCCGGGTAGTGCCCCGCGAAACTGGGAGTACTTGACCACGCATGGTGGCCAAGACATGCCAAATTCGGAGGCAATCGCTGCGATCTATCGCTGCTGCACCGGGTAAGGCCGAATGACTGTTTCTCCCGCAATTCCGAGATGAATTGGACAAACGATTCCGCTATTATGTCTCTGATGCACAATGGCCACCAAAACAATATGTTACCGTCTCATCCCTGATGCCTTGCCAAGCACGGATCAACCTGTTCCGTAGAGGCGCCATCTTGGCGGATTCAGAAAATGCGGCGATCATTAAGCTGATCACGGATATATGCAGCGCACCCAGAAATCCAGCGCGCTAATGCCGCCTCATCAGTAATGCTTGCTGAATGGGAAGACGTTGGATTTTGCCAGGTAGCAGACATTGCGAAGTGAAAATGGGAAATTCCGCTTGTCGGAATCCCTTCATCCTCAGCGGGAGTAGTAGCCCAAGGTGCTGGAATTATTACAGGTGCCCAAGGCACGCCTTCGCTGGATATCGCATCGGTCGCCGGTCCCTCGACCATCATGTCAATATTCCAATGCGGCTGAGCATGAGCCGATGCTTGTCCCCGCGGATCCCATTCCGCGCGAAAACGCAAAGTGGAGCTTCTTGGTGAGGCGCCGATGAATAGCTTCAAGCTAATATGCGTGATGAAGCAACTCCCTTTATCCCAGAGATAATCGACTGCTATTTCGAGCCAAGCACCGTCTGCTGCTTGCGGTTCCCGAAGACATAAGACCGGGAACAGGCCTTCCTGGTCGCGGGTAAATGTCTCAGCGCTCGCTATTCGTAAGCTTTGACCACTGGGAATATTTAGTTGAATTGCGCGCGCGTGGCTGACGTTGAGTAGTCTCTTGATGCCACCCGCTATTGTTCTTCCAAAATCCTTCTCACACTTAATCTTGAAACCAGCGGGCTTAGTTGCTACTTGCGTGGCCATCGCTGCGTTCCGACCGTTAAGGTTCAACCCCTAAGCCTGGTAGCTTGGGAAAAAAGTTCACCAGTCAGCCGGTCTCGCAATTCAGCTGAATAAGCCGATGCTTTGCTCATTGCCGTACCGATTAGCGCCAATTCATCAACAAAAGCTGACAAGTCTTCGTTGGCCATATTAACGAATGGCATTCTGCCCATAAATCGGGCCGACAAGTTGAACTGCCCGCCGGCGAGATTGTTTGAGATAGCAGCAATAAGATGCTTCGCGATCTCGGATCCGAGAGCAGCGGCCGTCGCATATCCGATACGATCCTCATCTAGTTCTGGAACTTTTGGCGACCAAGCGTACCCCTGTACCACCACAAACTCGCCGGTGCTGTCCCAAGCGAAGGAGCCAGATGATCCAAAATATGTAGAAACCAGTTTTGGCGTCTTCTTCTCAAAAACCGTGCGGTTGCGAGTCAAGCCCCACCAATTTGCGACGTCTACGCCAGCCCGCTTCAGCAAAGCACCTCTGTTCGGCGCCAGAAACTCCTGAAGATAGACAGGAAGCTTATCCTCTAAGGCGTCTTCGGACACTATCTCCAAGCTTGGCGCGCCGTATGGGTAGAACACCCAATGACCTTCGGAAATGCAACCATCCGTTATTGATGCATTCACTATCGCCGGCCTGAAATATTTGCGCTCAGTTCGCGGTAGCTGTTTGAAGTTTTCTGCATTCAATAGAAACGCAGAGTTGAGCCCTGTGATTGCACCTTGGTTAATCCTGTACAGCTTACTTAAACGAGGCAGACTAGAGAACTCCGAGATGAGTCGTCTTGACTCTGCGGGGCGAGGAGCCCACGCAGACTCGGTATCGGCGATCTTGGGTTCCGTATAGATCGAGAAACCTTGCTGATTGATTTCACAAACATCATCGCCGGGCATGCGTCCCAGACTTCGTAGGGTACGCAGGGCCTGATCTGCCGCATTGCTTGTATGGTCGGCCCAAACCATAAGCGTCGGCGGCCGTTGGTCGAGCGCAGTGTCGCTCCGCTTCGCTACGTAAAGGGAAACATCCACGGTCGCGGCATCGAAAATCGATTGGTTACCAAGTCGCACAATAACGCGCCGATCGAGGTTCTCGTCAAGGCGGGCCCGTAACTTTGCGGCCGAATCGCCATCGAGGAGCGAAGCAGGAATGACTGCCCCCAATGTGCCGCCACGTGCAAGACAAGCTGATGCTTTGACCAAAAAAGCAAACGCAAGATCGGGCCTGATACCAGCCAAGTCGCCGAGAATATCTGCGAGCCGATCCCGTGCTGTCGCTGACAGCGATCCCCATGATGCATATGGTGGATTCATTAGGCAGATGCTAGTGTCGGATGGCCAGTCGGCGCTTAACGCATCTCGCTGCTCTATCTCAATGGTAAATCGGCTACCGTGCCGCGCAATCTCGGTTGCCATCCCAAACCGTGCCATGAGTATGGCGTGCGGGGAAATGTCGTATCCAATAAAGCGCGCGCGGCCTTGAAAGCCATTTAGATCCAACTGTCGCGCGCATTCGCGTAAGAACTCGCCGCTACCACAAGCTGCGTCGAGGATGACCAATTCCTCTTTAGAAAGGAGTTCAGGCGTAAGGCACTGTTCCACTAGAGTTCGAACAAGAGGAGTTGGTGTGAAATATGCTCCACTGAAACGAGATTTTGAGCCAGTGACAATCAGGTCGTCTTCGCCCAGCAGACTCATTTGAGGAGAGATTGCGACGATATTGTGGGTCTCTTGGAAGATACGACCCATCGCGTGTCGAAGCATCAAGACAATATCGACGTGCTTCTCGCTAGCACGGGGACGCGCTAAATCTCCAACGATGCGGTCGCGTTGGATGGCGCCAATGCGCTGCCATGCTTCCTGACACTGCAGGCGGTCTCCCCATTGCAGGTCGCCAATCGAAGACTGGCTTCTTGTTAAGGACTCTTGTAGCACGTACAAAAAGGCTTCAAGGCCCTGTGCCCCATCAGGAAGTGCGGCGCGAATACGATTGTAGATTCCCACAGCGTGAGCCACGATTGACTGCTCACGGGGAGTGCGCGTGGAATCGAGATATTGTTGAAACGCCCTTAGATTATTTGTTACTTCTGCTACCGAGGATCGGAGTAGTTCTGGGCGATCCCATCGTAGGACTTCCACCCCGTCGGTCGTGACGCGCACGTAGTGGTCGACGTCGGCGGACCATGCAATATCCCTTCGACCGAAAGGTGGCACGAGTTCTTCGTCAATATCTAGGCAAAAGTTGCCCTTTGCGCCGTTTAGCATCACGAAGCGTTGCTCGTTTGAGCCATAGCGTAACGGGACGGGTAAATACCCAAGATGCGAACGCCATTCATTAATATGCTGAAGGTTCATGCTATGTCCTCCGCCTCTTGTTCTGACGCATAGCAACTGGGCCAAGTGCGAGAGAAAGCTGAGCTGATTCCTGTACGACGTTCATTTTGCTTTTTTAACCGCATGTAACGGGAATATCGGATACTGACGCTCACCTTCTACACTATGCGCCAGTGTCTGGCATATTGGAGCAAGGGGGGTGACTAGGGCTATATCCGCCAAGCTTATGACTTTGCCCGCCACGTAGACATCAACCCCTTTGGGCGTTAGCGCAATGTCATACCGATGCCACTCGAATGAGGATGTCTCCCTGAGCCAAACATGTAGGGCCATGAAGGCGTCAGCGTAGTTCGTGACAACCACCCCGGCCTCCTTCATCTTTAGGCCGATGAGAAGCGCCGCGGCGTTGGACTCATCATAAATCGCGTGGGTCCCCTTTCCCTGACCAGGCTGAGCAGGAACGATAACGCCTTTGTTCAGCCAGTCTTTGAACGTCGGCGTCGTGCATCCGGTCCTTTCGAGGAGTGTCTTTGCCTGCATTGAGTAGATAATATAATATCTATTAAGATAAGTAAACATCTAACAAGGTTAAAAAACAACTGTAAAGGTTTTTATTTACCTTATAAACCTAGCGCCGATCATCTACGATTGAGCTTATCGAGCGTCAGGCTCATATCATGAGCCTCACACCTCGTACACTGGCTGCATGTCACAGCCATCTACGACCTCCACAACCCACTTCTGGCTCAAGCGCGAAGCCGTCCCGCTCACGCTGGAAGCCGTGTCTGCCCTGGACGACGAAGCCGCCCGCCTGTTTCTGGCCGAACTGCGCTGGGGCAGCCGCATGCACTGGACCTGTATCGGCATCTACCCGACGAATTTCAATCCAATGTCGAAGGCGAACATCGAGAAGCTCAGCAAGCGGGGCGAGCAGCTGACCCGCTGCCTTGTGGATACCTATGCGCCCGAACTTTAGGCGACGGTCAGGGGGTCGAGGATCCCGCGTGTCCTGGAGAATAGGGTTCAGGTGGAGTTGGCAGGCAACGTCAGCTAAACGCCAAAGCCAAGCCATCGAATGACATACGTGCCAATGAGCGCAATGGCCGATTATGCAAAGTACCCGATTATGGAAAGTAGTCGGCGCGCTTTGGGCCGGATAGTAGGCAGGGAGCGGATTGGCAGAGTCTGAGTTCGCCTGAAGGTTGACATAATTTCAGTGGTCGCCTGGAGTGGTTGTTCCACTTCAGGAGACCGTTATGAACCACACTTCTTTGCATCGGGCTGCGCGAAATGCCCAGCCATCGGCGGCGTTTTCTGGTGATGTCGCCGAGGAACTGCGCCGCTACGACGAGCACCTATGTGATGTACGAGGATTGTCGCCAGGTACCCGCCGTCAGCGTGCTTCGATCGTAGGGCGCTTGCTGCGACGGAAGTTCGCTGATCGCCCAATCGATATTCCCAGGCTGCGCCCCGAGGACGTTCGCCGGTTCCTTGCCGACCAACTGGACGCGCGCCAAACGCCATCCAATGCATCAAAGTTGGCATCGGCGTTGCGTAGCTACTTCCGTTACCGGACCACCTGCGGCGATCAGGTTGGCGGGCTGACCGCGGTAATCACGAACCCCGTTCACTGGAAGCTGGCGTCATTGCCACGAGCGCTCAAACCGGACGAGGCTGCCGGTGATGTGCCGGCAACGGATGCAGAGAGAATTTTGCAGTCGGTGTCAATTTGAATTGATAACGGGTGATCAAAATCATTCGCCCTAATCTCGACAATTCCATCGTTTGAGAAGGTGATGTTCAATACATTTAGGTTGGTAACCTTGTGATCCTCATACAGCACTCGTATTTGGCCTCTAAAGCCTTCCGAACGGTCGGTGAGTAACGAATATGAATAGTGCAGGTAACTTAACGACTTGCGTTTAAGTTGATATGGGAACAGCTTAACGGCGAGGAGCAGACCGCAAAAAGCGATGATCGTCCCAACAATTTGCCAGAACGAGTCGTCTAGATCAAACATAGGAGTCGCTTATGGAAGCGGAAATTGGCAGTGCGCGGCCTAATTGCGCAGACTGAGCTAGTTTCCGGAAACATGTGGAGGAGTGCCTGACCCATGCCATAACGAATTATTTCGTTGCGAAAATGTCAGGGTTATTGGCCAGAGCGCGGACATGGCCAAAATACCTTCAGCCGATGAATGACGAGAGACTATCCCATTGGGGCCTCCTTTTCAATCAATTTGCGATAAGCTATTTCTCGGATTCACTCCCCCCCTCAGCCTGTCAGAACTTTTGTGTGCGAGGCATAACATGTTGCAAAAGGAGCATGTATGCCAAGCAAGACCCGCAAGAAGAAACCGGCAGCGGCGCTGCCAATCATTCCAAAAATTCATTGACCAGTTTGTCAGCGGCCCGATGACAGCGGAGGCGGTCAATGTCGCCTCGATGGCGTTCAAGAAGGCGCTGATTGAGTGCGCCCTACGCGCCGGCTCATCCTGATTGCGACGATAAGGCCGCTTCGCCGGAGCCCGGCAAAATGCGAGGAAGCTACATATCAGGTCCAGCTTTACTTTCTTCTATTTCATCTCGGTTAAGGACCAGAAACGACTAATTGGGGAGGTAACCATGACCGCAGACCAGCTTCCGGAGAATGAAACCAATGCGCCAGCGCGATCCAAACCACGAAAAACGCCTTAACCAACTGTGCTCAACGAGCCCTCAAGAGTGCAAACGCCAGATCGGGGCCCGTAAGTACACGGACGCCGATTATGTTGTGTCGGAGGTTCTCGCATCTTTAGTCCGCTTACGCTTTGGCAAGGAGACAGGAGTACTGGATGTCGCCACGGCGGAATTGCATCGTAGAGTAATCAAGACGGTGGAAATCCGTGTTTGGGGATTGGGCAAGTGGTATGGTCTCATGCGTAACGACAGTGAAATAGTTGCCGAGGCGGCGCAATATTTTTGGGATATCTTTCTCAAAGATGAACAGCAGGTATGCAATGCCGAGGTTCGTTTCGCCGTCTATCTGAATGACCGACTCGACGACTTCAGGCGTCATCTTCTGACCCAGAAAAACTCGCAAAAGTCCGTCGACGATATAGGCGAGGTAGACGATGATGGAAGCGAAGGTGCATATATAGACGCAGTCGGGGATCCGACTGCCGAGACCCTGGAAGAGATTGCAGCTCGCGTACAAAAGTCGAAACATCTGACAAGCATTTTGGTGGCTTTGCCGCAAAAGCAGCGCAACGCCTTCTACTATCGCGTGGCCTTTGGCTATGATTGGAAGACCGTGGCAGAACTACTGAAGTGCTCAATACCTACCGCTCGAAGCTACGTGGCAAGTAGCATAGAGCAGCTTCAAGGAGCACTCGAATGACGATCGATCGATCGCAAGACGTGGAACGCCTGATCGAAGATTTCATGATGGATCATCCCAGTCCCGTCGCCGATGACTGGAAGTGTCTGATTGATGCGTACCCGCAGCATGCCAGTCTGATCGCTGACGCAGCACTGTTCAGATCGGGTACCGATGACATTGATGGTGAGCAAGGCGATCTATCACCTGCAGGTCAAAGCGCGTTCAACAACACTATCAGTAAGGTACTGAACTCGGTGCATCAGACACCGAGTCCATTACTCGCGGCCGCAAGTAAGCGTGTGGCCTCCATCCAAGGGCCGAGTGCCAAGAATATCGCTATAGAACTTGGCATCGGCCCCTATGGATCGTTGCTCAGCGGGGTCCTGGTCGGGCGAACGGTTGCGCCCAGGCGCGTGCTGGAAGCGTTGGCGCACAAGCTGCAGATGTCGGCTGCGATCCTCGCTGAAGTATTTCGACAATCATTTGCGTCGTCGACGGTGCCTGCCTTCAAGTCAACCGAAGGCAAGCCGCAGGTTTCGGTGCAACCTGTGACTTGGGACGACGCGGTCCGGGCCATGGACGTAGGACCTGAGGAAACTGCCAGGCTGCGTGAGTTCGCAGAAGAATCCTGAAATGAACCCATTTCAGCGCGCCCGGGAGGAAGCGGCCAAGCTTCGTCAAAAGCTACTTCTGGATCGAGCTGAACTGCCCGTCCATGCGACGGAACTCTTGGACCAAATTGAGCCTCGCCTCAATTTGGGTATTGAGGAAGTACCCGAGGGCAGCTCCGAGTTGGGCGGAGGGGATGCCTGCCTTCAGCGCACTGAGCGCTATATCTACGTGAAAAAGGGTTTGAGTCCCGAGAAGCATGCTCAGCTGGTGGCGCACGAACTTGGTCATTTCGACCTTGATGCCAATAAGACGCCGATGACGGTCGCCACATTGAAATCCTTGGCGTGCCTTGACGGCACGCCTGCGGTGGTCAAAGTGGAGTCTTACGGTGCACGCGAGCGGCAGGAACTGCAGGCCAATGTGTTCGGCCGAGAGCTGCTGCTTCCGCGCGCCCTTGCTCGTGATCTCTTTGCCAAGGGACTCGGAGCACGAAAAGTTGCTCACGACCTCGGTCTGTCTGTTGATCTGGTTCAGCAGCAAATGCTTGACGCAGTATTGCTTCCGCAGAGCATGGAAGAGGCGATTAAGGAGCTCCCTCAACCAAGCGGCGATCAGAGCGCAGCCGCAAAAGCTGAGGAACGCTTTGTCAACGTCGTAGCCGGTCCCGGGACAGGAAAGACGTCCACGCTGATTCATCGCGTCAAATACCTCATCGAAAAGAAACACGTGGATCCTAGCCATATCCTCGTGCTGACGTTTACCAACAAGGCGGCATTCGAACTCGTTGAGCGCCTCCGCCACGCCGGTATAGAACGAGCCGCCGACATCTGGGCTGGTACGTTCCACGCCTTCGGACTGGAGTTTCTTCGAAAGTACCACCAGTGTTTCGATCTTGAGAGTGACATCTCCGTTGCCGACAGGCTGAATGCGGTAATGCTTCTATGTCGAGAGATTCCGAACATCGACCTAAAGCACTATCTGCGCATTCAGGACCCCTACGAGTGGCTGGGTGGCGTAGTGCAGGCCATCCATCGCCTTAAGGAGGAGATGGTGTCGCCTGAGGAGTACCGACGCCGGTTGCCTAGCCTAGCCTGCAAGGATGATGACTTGCGCGCAAGGCGCGAAGATGTCGCGATGCTCTACGACAGTTATGAGAAGGCCTTGCGTCGGGCAGGAACAGTCGACTTTGTCGATCTGGTGGCCTTGCCGGCACGGGCCATTCGCGAGGATCGGGCGCGCTACTCGGAACTCGCGGACAAATTCCAATACGTCCTAGTGGATGAGTACCAGGATGTCACGGAAGCCATGGTCGCACTCGTAAAGCAGCTTGCCCATAAGGCGAAGTCCCTGTGGGTTGTTGGCGACGTGCGACAGGCCATTCATCATTGGCGCGGCGCGTCGGTCAAGAGTCTTATAGTGTTCGAGAAGACGTTTCAGGACCAGGCCAGCAGCACGCGAAGTCGAATTCGCAAGTATCCGCTACAGATCAATCGACGCAGTTCCCAGGAGATTCTGGATCTCGTGACGAATGCCGGTCGTCAGCATGTTCTCGAAGCCCATTTGCCTCTCGACGAAATGACCGCCTCTGCCGGTAGTTGTGGTGATGGCCCGATTCTCGTGTCATGTGCCAATTCAACGGCCATTCCGTCAGTTGTCGAGACCGCGATCAGGAAACTGGTCACGCAAGGAACGCCTTATGGCGAACAAGCCGTTCTTTGCCGCCGGTCGGCCGACCTGGAGCACGTAGCCAGGCACCTGCGTGCGGCAGGTATTCCGGTTCTACACCTGGGAGAACTTGCACAACGTCCGGAAATCAAGACTCTCTTGTGTCTGATGCAGTTGTTGGTCGAACGGCAGCCACGCGCGCTGATCGGCTTGGCGACGCAACCCAGGCTTCGAGTGCCATTGGCGGACGTCAAGAATCTCATGGCCTGCGCCGATGAAGATATCAAGTTTCAGCGAGGTCGCTGGCTAAAGAAGAACCTGCCAGTCACGCTCTCAAAGGATGCGCTTAGCGCCATCGCAACTCTGTCTCAGATGCTTCGTGGCCATTCGCGCCACTCTACGCCTTGGTCGTTTATCTGCGATATGGTTCTCGAGCACCGAGTCTGCCTCCCGCCACCCGAGGACACTTCAATCGCCTCCCAAGTCACCAGAATTGCACTCTGGCAATTCGCTTACTCGGTAAGGACCGGCGATGGTGATCGAAGGATTTCGGACCTTTCGCGCTACCTCATACGGCAACAGCTACGCCGGCGGATCGGCGAGACCTATGCCGAGCGGGATCTGCCGCCCGAGGCATCTTCACTCGACGCGGTTCGCATTCAAACCGTTCATGGCAGCAAGGGTCTTGAGTATTGGGCGGTTCATGTCGCGTTTATTGACGACAGCTCATATGGAGGCGACGCTCCGACATGGAGCCCGGAAGATAATGTGCTTGACGTCGTCCCTCCAGAAGCCTTGGGAAGCAAGGAGAGCGATCACCAATTCGAGCAATCAGTCGAACGCAATAACCTATTTTACGTGGCCTTATCGCGAGCCAAGCGGCGTCTCCTGCTGTACGAGGATGCGGAATGGTCTGATCGCAACCGTCCGCCGCAACTCAATCATCAGCCACTTACCTACCGCGTCGTTCGCGTTGGCGGGGATTCGACAACAGTGACTCCTACCGCGTCGGCAGGTGCCATTGCAGCGACCTCAGGGCCGATAACCTTCGCGGAGTTTGAGGTGTTCGCGCGGTGTCCGCTGGAACATCATTACCGGTTCCGCCTCGGGTTGAAACGTGAGCAGGAACTCGATGCTCCGCTGCGGGCCCGTCTCGCAATTATGTCAACCTTGGAACGTGCTGCCAAGGAGGGTAACACCCAAAATTATGGCGAAGCGCTTGTGGAGGCTTGGGACCAGTACCGCCTGCCGAAAAAAGAAATGGACCAGCGACTGTGGCAGGATTCAGACATAGTTGTTCAGCGAGGCTTGAGGCTGTTAAAAGACGCCGGAGGCCACTACACCGAGCCTCGTACCTCAGTGGGTGGGCTTCAAGTCCAGTTGCCGTGGATGTTGGCTTCAACGGGTCGAAATGGGACGCCATATATGCTCCTGCGGATTGGCCCCCATGGAGCGCAGAACCTCATAACGCTTCTTCGACCAATGCTGAATGGACTTTCTGGCAGCAGAGCTACATCCGTAGGAGTGGCCACCCTGCTTGCGCCGAAACTTGATACAGCGACGCAAAGCGGAAATGTGACACGGACGAAGGCCTATTCCGCTGCCAAGCGCTATCTCGCCGGCGACCTTGCTCCGGCCCCGGGCCGTGCCTGTAGGTACTGCGCCTATCTGACAATTTGTCCCACCAATCCATCGTAATCTTCTGACGGTCCGTTCAACTCATGGATCGCCCTCTGTCTTCTAGGCAAGCGATAAGGTGGTTTTACTTTTTCAGTTGCCATCTCGGTTAAGTCAGTAGAAGGCCGTGTTGCTCACGGTCAGAAAACTGAGGACACAGATATGACAATCCAAATCTTTCTCCAATCGGAACTCCTTCAGGACATCGAGGCCCTTGAACTGCCGAGGGGCGTGACCGGGAAGGAGCTGCGTCAAGCAGTCCTGGCCAGGCTGCCAGCAGGCACTGACGTCGCGAATATGCATTTCTTCATCGAAGACGACGATGACGATCATCCGCTGGACAAGCGCAATGAGATTCCGGATGGGCTGCGGGTTCATCTTCACCGCCAAAAAGGGATCGATGTGGTGGTCCGGTATGCCGGTCGCGATGTCCGTCGCACGTTTCGTCCGAGCGCGACGGTTGGTCGCGTAAAGCGTTGGGCCACCGATGAGATGGGAATCACGCCGTCTGACGGCGCGGAACTCATGCTGCAGTTGAGTGGAACTGACATTCGCCCCGACACGGATGTCCACATCGGAGCTCTGGTCCATTCGCCGGCAAAGTCGATCACTTTCGACTTGGTACCGTCTCCGCGCGTCAACGGCTGAGGAGGAGGCCGTGGACTCTGGTCAGAACCTTCTTGAGGAGCACCTGCGAAGTGGTAGCTTTCTCGCAGGTGCCGCAAAGGGCCGCTGGCGCCTAGTGGAGTTCCGCTGGCCGGTGGTGATTGTCGAGGTGACCGCCCGGGATGGGCGGCTCTTTACTCTTCGCATTGACTGCACGGGTTATCCCGACTTAGCGCCAACCGGGACGCTCTGGGACGTGGACGCCAATCGCCAGCTTCCAGCTGAACTTTGGCCACGCGGTGGTCGCGTTTCCCTTGTCTTCAATCCATCGTGGAAAGGGGGGGCGGCACTCTATCTACCATGCGACCGGCAGAGCATCGAAGGCCATGCAAATTGGCTATCGGAGCATTCGTGGCTCATTTGGAACCCGTCGAAAGGTCTGCTGCAATATGTGCAGGCAGTCTGCGAAACGCTGCAAAGCCATGAACTCCAATTGCATGCGGCTTGAGTTTGCACAGGGCGTCTGGACCGGGCTCATGGATGACCTGCGTCGGCGTGGGCGGGGGCAGCGCGAGTCAGGGGCGTTCCTGCTCGGAGAGATTCGCGATACCGGGCGGTTTGTGCATACCTGGCTACCCTATGACGAACTCGATCCAGGTTCCTTGGCCTATGCCTATGTCAGGCTGAGCAGCGATGCGTTCACGAAGCTATGGGCAATCTGCGCAGATCACGGATTGCAGGTCGTTGCCGATGTGCACACCCATCCCCTCGGCCCGGGACAGAGTCCGTCCGACCAGGCCAATCCGATGATCGGGCTGCCAGGACATGTGGCAATTATCGTTCCTCGATTTGCGGCCGGGAACGTGCGCCCCGAGAACGTCAGCGTCAATACCTACCTAGGGGAAAAACGATGGCAAAACGCGTTCGGCGCCGCTGCCGCCGAACTGATCAAAATAAGTGGGGGGTCGTAATGCTGGCTGAATCATTTCATCGCTTGACCAAGGTCCTGCTCGATAGTGGCGAGGCGGCGACAATGGAGGATGCTGTACGATCCTTCAGGAATTATGGTGTGCGGATCGTGCTGGGGCGTTCGGTTGCAGACGATCCTATGGCGCAGGTAATCGCGCTGACCGCCATCAACTCAGCGTCAAGAAGCTTTTTGGGCAATGTCGAGGTCGTGGCATCTCCCAATATGCCGCTTTTGGTTCGAGGTTTTGAGGGTGCGTCTATGGGCGATTTCTTGAGCTGGCTTGGAATCGAGGGGAAGCCCAGTGACCCGCAGGCGACATGGCCGACCATCGCAGTCGGCGACAGTGAGCTTGAGCATGCTGGAAATGGGGCTCTTCATCCGTGGGCAGATGGCTGGCGGTATGGCTTGGGGCAACCGCATGTCAAGTCCGGGAAGTTCTTTCCCCCCGCAGGTGTTGCTGCAGCTGGTCTTGCGGTTAGCGATGCGTTTTCCATGCTCCGAGGAGACAATCGATACGCGGGACGTCGAAACGTTGCTCTATCTCTTTGGTCCGCTTCGCCCGTAGAGAATTGGAAAGATGAGCCGTCCTGCATTACTTCGGTCCCGTCCGTATGGTTGGTGGGACTCGGCCACCTAGGGCAGGCGTACGCCTGGACGCTTGGGTTCATGGCGCCGCATGAAGGCGCTGTGGTGTTTTGTCAGGACGTTGACTGCGTTACAGAGTCCACCGTTTTCACATCTCTGTTGTCGACAAAAGCCGATATATATCGATCCAAAGCGCGCTTGACGGCCTCTTGGTTGGAGGCAAGAGGCTACGAGACCAGGCTTGTCGAGCGGAGGTTCGACGAGCACCAGCGTGTTGGTCTTGGGGAGCCCCGAATTGCGTGCTTCGGAGTAGACAACACATCGGCACGCCGCGCAATCGAGGGGGCTGGCTTCCGGTTCGTAGTCGATGCCGGGTTAGGTGCTGGGTATCGTGACTTCCGGGCAATTCGAGTCCGTACCTTTCCAGGTCCATCAAAGGCGGCTGCAATTTGGGCTAACGCCGACGTTCATAACAGTATTGAAAGTGCCCCCGCCTACAAGGCTCTCCTTGCTGCAGGTGCCGATCCGTGTGGTGTAACCATTCTCGCGACTCGCGCCGTCGGAGCCCCGTTTGTCGGATGCGTTGCCGCCGCGCACACAGTTGCCGAGCTTATGCGAAATCAGCTTGGCTTTTCGACCCATGGGTACTTGGATTTGAATCTGCGAGATCCGCAAGCCATTGAGGCGGCATGCGCCTTCGAATAACGACAACCTTTGTAATTGGAGATCAATCTATGTACGAATGGCTTATTACCTGGTTTCTATCCCGGCCAACCCGTATCGTTCATGTCGGTAATTCGCTTTCCCGCGCAGGGATGTTCCTGATCGTCGCTGGACTGCTTGGGCGCGTAGCGACGATCGGGGTTTCGGCGACTAAGAGTATGAGCAGAATTGAGACTGGGGTTCTGTTACTTTCGGACCTCTACCCAACGGTGCCGACTTGGTGGATACCGGAGTCAATCATCGGTTATGGCCTGAGCATTATTCTGGTAATTGCAGGTCTGATTGTTGTTCAGACTGGACGAGAGATGACGCGAGCACTTGGCTCACACGATTACTAACCCTCGCACGGATTTTACGGGATAGGTCAGTTAAGTAGTCGCCGTGAAAAAATGCATGTCGAGTGCTAGCATTTTGGACGAAGCGCTTCGGGGCACCCGATCGACTGACCGCTGACGCTGCTGATCACGGGCGTCAAGTGTGCGAGCAGCTGTATCTCCTTAGTGTAAACAATTCTCTTGGGTAGGCAATCGCGTGGAATTCGCCAATCGGATATTTGTTGTTATCGGCCAGCAAGTTCTCGAGCTCGTCAAGATGTCGAAATTGATCGAGAAGAGTAGCGAGGATGAGATTAGGTCGTTCGAATACCAGTGTCCCGACAGCGAGCAGTGCGGTGTTCCCGTCTACCCAGCACTTCCAGAAAAGGAAAAAGGGGGACGCCAGAAGGCTCCCCGTGCTTACTTCAGGGCGGGAAAGGCGCAGCCGCACAAGGATTGTTGTCGACGTGATGGCGTATGCATGCCGCCACCGAGTGATGTCAAACCAACAACGCCTCCACTGGGCGATGGATCGTCTAAGGGGCCTGGTTTAGTGCAAAACGCTGGCGTGACGACGGAAATCGGCGACATACCGCGCCGATTCGTGGAAGGTGAAACGCGTGGCGATCCGCCTGGCGATGACGGCGACCATCCCAATTATCCACCCGGCGGCGATCCTCGGTGGACAAGTGGCGTTGATGACGGCGGCAACTCTAAGAAGCGGGTGAGTGAGACGGGCACTCGACACGTGATCGACCTAGTCAGAGTATATGAAACGTATTCACGGGAAAGGCTGGAGAGCGAGCCGCTGGACATAAGCCGGTGCCCTGGCAGAATGTATCGAGAAGTGGCTCAGCAAAATAGGACTGGCCGATAAGTGGAGAACCTGCCCGTAACCTGGGTCGTTGAGCCGCCAGGAGCAGCGACTACCGATTGCGGTGACGCATGGCTGGCGAGCAACAGTTCAGCGCTGCTGGTGGTGCCCTCCGTGATCATTCACGAGGAGTCAAACGTGCTCATCAATCCTTTGCATCCGGACGCCAAGAAGATCACGGCAGCGGCCGTGAGGCCGTTTATTTTGGCTATCCGGAATCTATGATTGAAATGGCTAAATTTCGCCACTTTCAATAAGTCGGGTCAGTGTTGATATGTCGACTCCGAAGTTAACTTCACGCTCGATCTCGACATGTTGATTTGAACGTTTCGGAGCTTCGCCCCCGAAAGACATGTAGCCCACCGTGAATGCTCCGGCCGCCGGTTCTTCTCTTCGACGGGCGAATTTTGGCCGGATGATCTGCTTCTTGTATGCGCCTTCGGCAAACAGGATCTTGGCACGCAACGCCTCAAAGCTGTATCCCCTGCCCAGACGGTCCATGATCCGCAACAGCCCGTTCAGGCATTCGGTATAGGCATTGGTGACCGGATGATCGAAATACGCCAAGATGTACGGCTGCCAGTTTCGCCAGGCGCGGATCAGATCAGAGAAGGCATCCTTGACGTCAGGGGTGACAGCCCTATCCCAGGCCGCAAACCTCGCCAAGGCCTCTTTGGGTGTCTTGGCGTCGTAGATTTTGAAGAAGTCTTCCTTGAGCCGGTAGGCTCGCCCCAGTTCGGGGTAATTATTCAGCCAGCCGGATAGCTTGAGCGCGTCCTGATCGGTCAAGTCATGCTCGCGCTTCAGCATCACAAACCGGTCGTGCATGAGTCCGCGACGCTGTTTGGGCGTCAGCGACTCACGATAGCTTTTGCGAACCCGCTCAAAGGCTTCGTTGGCCATTTTCAAGACGTGGAACTTGTCGATGACGATACGGGCCTGGGGCATCACCGCTTCAACGGCGTCCTTGTAGGGCATCCACATGTCCATTGCCACGTATTGCACCTGCTCATGCCCATCCAGTCCGGACAGGTAGCGCAGGATCGTTTCCTTGTTCCGGTTCGGCAGGAGCTCAACGATGGTGTTGTTCTGGATATTGGCGATGACGCCGCGCGGCCTGACCAAGTGGATTTCATCGATACCCATCCACTTGGGCGTTTCGAAGCGGATCGTCTTTTCGAGTTCGTTGATGTAATCGCGAAAGATCGAGCGGACAGACTTTTCGTCGATACCGACCTCATCCGCAATGCTGGCAAAGGTGCGCTTGATTGCTTGCTTGCCAATCCATTCAATCAGGCGGGATGTCATCGGTCGACGGGCATCCACGACCGGCAGGGGCTCATAGAAGGTTTTGGAGCAGGCCCGGCAGCGAAAACGACGTGTATCCACGTAAATTCCAACTCGCTTGCCGTGGCTGGGTAGATCTCGGACCAGTTGCTCGCGGCGTCCGAAGCCGACGATGCTGTCGGACCGGCAATGCACACATGCGGTCAGCGGAGCCTTGACCTCGGCTTTGACGTGGTAGTCGTGATCGTCATGCTCAACGTGTGTGACGTGATAGACGGGCAGGTTGAGGATGTTGATGGGCACTGTGAACCACCAGCCACTCAGGGCCTGGTCGGCTTTGTGTCTCGCGGCGGTCCACCTGCTGCCCCGCCGCCAGTGCCATCCCCACCTCCATCGTTCAGCGCTTGTTGAATCTGTACAATTCTTATTGAGAATGAGGGAATGACGGATTGAATGGTGTTCCAGACAAGTTTTAAGTTGACACCGCTGTACTCATGAACCAAACGATTGCGCATCCCCGAGATGTTGACCCACGGTACATCGGAATGCATTTTCGTCAATTCGTTACTAAGCTTTGATACCGCTTCACCGATGATGGCAATATTGCGAAGCACGGCATCTTGGACGAGTTCGCTGGACATAAATGCATCTAGGTCCATACCTTGCGTGTATCGATTGATTTTAGCGATGGCGGCTTGGATGTCCGTCAAGTAGTCGGCATCTCGAACCAGCTTGCTCATAGCGCCATCGCTTCTGCTAAAACGGAATTGCGAAAACGCACAGGAAGGTCATCAGCGGTTAGCACATCAACCGTGCAGCCAAGCTGAGATTCGATCGCGTTTTGAAGCGCAACCATATCCAATAGCGTAGCGTTGTCCGGGGCATCGACCAACAGATCTATATCACTATCGTCGGTATCGCTGCCATGTAGCACCGAGCCAAAGACCCGAACATTCGCCATTCCCATTTGCGCAGCAATGGAGATCACTATTGAGCGGTTGGCTCTTAATGTTTCCGACGGCCTCATGCACTACCCCTTAATTTGGTATTGCGAGACAGAATGATAACAATTTGCACGATTCACGTCAATCACTAATTCCGGTTTTGTGCATAGAGAATTTCCTGGTAGCGACTTCCGCTTCGCGCCCATAGCGAGCCTATCTGACCAAGGAACGTAGAGGTGACCGGCGCTGCGCGGCTTTATCGCGCAGCGTCCAGAGAGCGAAGCGAACGGGGTCGACCGCCATGTTAGAGCTTCTTACACTTGGTTTGCTTGCCACAAGATACGCAGAAGTTTCCTTCGTCGTAGCGACCGAGACAAGATTGAATTCCCATGCGTGAGCGCATGTTGTCCAGGATGCAACGGGGCGACTTCTCTGAGTCAGGACAAAACATCGCGACCTTCCTCCGCACTTCGGCTTCTTCAATCGCGGCCTCACGGAAAGGCTTTCGGCCATCGTAGGATTTCGCAAGCTCAACGTAAGTAGATTCGTGAAACAGCGAAAGGTAGAGGAACTCCGGCAGAAGCTTGGCTTGCCTTTTTGCTTTGACAATCTCGCAAGTGTTGTCTGGGCAATACCTGATTTCGCGGCTCGACACGACCTCTATGGATTCGCCAAGATCGCGCTTGAGAAGGTGAAGCACGTTCAAATCCTCGGCTTGGGCGAACCCCGTCGCGAGGGCCAAGGTCAGCGTTATGGAAAGTGAGCGCACTGGAAGCTCTAACGTTTGAGCTGAGCGGGCTGCGCCGCTTTTGGCGCAGCTCCGCTCGAGCGATGGGTTGGGCCTTGATTCATGGCGGGTGGTTATTGCTTTGTAAGGCGGCCAATGAACACAAGCAGCAAAATGAGAACCGCAAAAACTGCCAGAATAATTTTTTGTGACTTCGGCATTCGCAACTTCTCACCTGGGCTTAAGCGAGCCGCAAGCCTCCTTCTTTCTGCGATGGCGAGCAGGACCATGGCAATAAGAATGGCGGAAGCGACAAAGATACTACCGATGCTTGCAGGAACAAGGCCGGATACCGAGACGACAAAGAGTGTGATGACAACTAGCCAGAGAGCCTTAAGCACAAAAGTCCCCCAGCAACGTGGCGGGTAAGGCCGCGCCATCAACAGCGCTGTGAAACGGCACAGAGAGTCGGCACTGGCGATACGGCGAAACGAATGCGAGAACCACCACCGAAGCAGCGCGGGAAAGCGAGCGGCAGCGAACGGCGGAAAGGCTCATGATTGAAAGGCCCAACGTGGAGGTGACCGGCGCTGCGCGGCTTCATCGCGCAGCGTCCAGTGACCGAAGGGAACGGGGTCGACCGCAGGGTTAGAGCGCACTTGGTTCCCTACCGAAGATTGGACTGCACGAAGGATGGCTGCAAAAAGAAGAACAACGGAAGGGAAATGCCAAAAGCAAGGATGAGCAACATTACCACCACTCGCAAAGCACGAGGAGTACCTGGCTTACGGTCGAGCCTTGCGAGGGCAAAAGCGGCTGGCCCAAAGATGGCGCCGACCACGAGAACAAACAGCCAGCCCACCGGGGTGCTTGGAAAGAGCGGCAGAAGCATGAGAAACCAAATTACCTCCCCGAGTACGAGAGCTACGGTGAGTTGTGTGCCAAGGGGTTGGGCAGCAAACCACACGCGGCCCCAACCTGCTTGTGCTACTTGAGGGATGGTTGGGATACCCACTTCTTCAGCCCCACACCCTACGCAGCGGGACGCGCCAGCAGCATTGCTAGTTCCACAAGCGCAGGTCCAGTGGTGGTCGGGCATGTGCGCTCTAACGTCGAAGTTCAGGGGCGCGACGCAGCTTCATCGCGGCGCGGCCCCTGGAACGACGGGTTCGGCCCCTGAAATGCAGTCACGCTATGCAGCCTGCAACAGAAACTCAACTTTCACAGCCTCGTATGGAAAAACAATGTGGCCGTCCTCTGTCTTGCTAAGCACGCCAGCGTTGAGCAGCGCAGTGATGTCGCCGTGCACAGCTTTTACGTCTCGTTCAGCACGGCGTGCGGCTTCGCGAATGGACACCGGCCCCGCCCCGCAGAGCACCTTGAGTAGTTCCCACCGCTTTTCGGTTAGCACCCTCCATAGCAACTCGGGAGTGGCAAAGCTGATACGCGCAGTCTTCTGAGCTTTCCCTGTCTTCCAGGCGTGAGCAAACTCGGCCATTGAATCGGCAGGGGTACGCACATCAAGGGTTACTGTTTTCATGGTTCCACCTCGCAATATCTTTCTGGAAGTCGGCGATCAACTGATCCGGCGTAGTAAAAGCGTAGGCGCCTTCCTTTTTGCCGAAATGCCGGTGGTCGCCTTTCCCGACTTCGTTGTCGTAGCGGAGAACGCATTCTCCACGGACGACATAGGCTAGCCTGTACTTGAACTCGTGCGCCGACCCTTTGAGTGGATTCGGAAGGCGCCACAGTACCAATTCCGCAAACGCAGACTCCGAGTAGGCGATACGAGTGTTAACGAGCTGAACGGCTTTCATGTTGGAGATAGTGCCAACATATGTGGCCGTTGTCAATCAGTCCAACGCTTACGGTCGACAACAAGGGGCCGAACAGTGTTTACACGGACACCGGGGTCCGTATAACAGATGATATTGATGACGCGGGATTTGCTGTTCAAAGTTCATTATTTTCAGTCACATGGTATTTTCGCGGTCAGTATAACAACTCCAATATGCCTGACACCTGTGGATTATTTTTGAGACCAGAATGCCGGGTATCCTTGCCTCTTTTTTGCCAACCAAAGGAGTGACACTCATGGGGTAACAACCCCGCCAGCAACCCCCGCCTTCTCGATCAACTCTCCATTGTTTGCATGCGGCGCCATTTCAGCCGCAGCACGGAGACTGCTTATCGCTACTGGGCCAGACAATTCGTGTTGTTCCATGGAAAACGCCATCCCAAGGAGATGGGGCCGGCAGAAGTTGAAGCCTTTCTGAACCATCTGGCGACCGCGCGTCACGTTTCGGCTTCTACCCAGTCCCAGGCATTGAACGCAGTAGTCTTTCTCTATGGCGAGGTACTTGGCCAGCCGCTCGGCCAGATGGAACATCTGAAGCGCGTTCAGCGGCGTATCCGGGTGCCGGTGGTTCTGACTCAGGATGAAGTAAAGGCAACGCTGGCGCAAATGCAGGGGACGCCCCGTTTGATGGCAGAGTTGATTTATGGCGCAGGACTGCGGATTCATGAGTGTGTGAGTCTGCGTATCAAGGACATCGATCTTGCTACCCGAACTGTGTCGGTGCGCAACAGCAAGGGAAGTAAGGATCGGACGACGGTACTGCCCGAACGGCTTGTGTCGCCCTTGCAGCAGCATTTGCTTCGCATCGCGGCCTTGCATCGGGATGATTTGGCAAGAGGTGCCGGCCTGGCGCCGATGCCTGACGCATTGGCCAAGAAGTATCCGTCGGCGTCGGCTTCTCTCGCGTGGCAATATGTATTCCCTTCGGCCAGTCTGCGGCCATGGGGATCCAGTGGGCGCCAGGTACGCTGGCACACGTCTGATTCGACCATCCAGCGGGCATTCAAACGGGCAATTGTGCGCGCCAAGGTGACGAAACATGCAAGTGTCCATTGCTTGCGCCACAGCTTTGCAACGCATCTTCTTGCGGCCGGGACGGATATTCGGACGATCCAGTTGCTGCTTGGGCACAATAGCCTCAAGACGACGATGATTTATACCCATGTGCTGCAGGCAACCCGATTGGTCACAAGTCCATTCGATTCTCTGTAGCTGAGGCATATGGCTACGAGCGATTGCTTTCGGATGAGGGTCCGAAGGTCTGCTTGTGGCCGTTCAGGAGGAGGGCTGTATTCGGTGTATCAATCATATCTTCCGGATTAATTGTACGCATACAGGCTAAACATGTCAATCATATGTTCCGCTTTCACATCCATACAGCAGCCCGGTACATCAATCACAAATTCCGGATAGCCTTTATTTTCGATCCGCGATTCCAATGAAGCTCGATCTTGGTCCCGACTGACATTTATAACAATGTTAGCGAAATTATCCACGAACGATAATAATGCTAAGGTGCTCAAAACTGGCAGATGTGAATCGCGGTTATCCTTTTACTTTTCGTCAATTGAGACAACCTGATCAAGGTGATTATCCAAGCTCAATTCGGCAGTTGTGGCAGGGGCCGCAGCTTCGTGGTCTGGCCGATCTACTGGCTTCAATATCCCGCGCAGGTGCGACACAATTCGCCTCGTCAGTACACTAGATTCAGTCAGGTTTTTGTGCGTCGCCGTCTTCCGCAGATAGTCGGGCATCTGATCATCTGACATCCACGCCCCCTTGTGGGCGGTATCCTGCAGGATTGACAAGAGTTCCTTTCCAGTCAATGGCTGCAGATCTTTTCGCGCCATTATCAATACCGACATGGTTTCGCTGGTTCTTAGGCGCTCCGCCTCCAAGACGTAGCAAGTGCGTCCTTCAATCTCGGTCTCTACGATGGCGACATTTCTTGCCCGCAGTTTCTTCGGATGGAAACGACATATTGCCCACTTGAACTCCTTGTTGTTGGATGGGTCTCCCATCGGAAAATCCAAACAAAGTGGAGTCTCACTCGTTACAAGTTCGTCATCGATCTCGGCAACGTAACGAACAGTAAACGCCGTGCCGGACACGACTTCAGCCATTGCCGCAAAAAACAAATCCAGAGTTACCGGCAGTGTTGGCACGGGCGGATCGACGTTTGTATTGACCTGAGCTGGCCTATGGTCGGCTTGCCCCCAAATTCCAGCGCCGGTTCCGAACCCTTCCAGCGGCTCTCCGGAGACTTGGATGGCTTTCGCTCCGCAATACGCATTTTCATCCGGAGGCTCCTTGATCAATTTCTTTCCAGCCAAACTGGAGAATCGATCCTCGCGAATATCCACGACCAAGGGCTTGCCGTAGTTCGATGGTTCTTCGTCCGAGTGAAAGTTTGTTTCGGCCGGATCATCGGACTTGTTCTTCTCTTCGTCGGCATCTTCCTTCTCGATGCGCTGCTTCCATGCTGTGGGCAGATTCTCTTCCCCCGCTTCTTTGCCGCGCAGATTTCGATTGTCTCTGTCACAAAGCAGGTCGTCGAACGGAAACGGCGCCGAGCAGCTCAGCAACTTCAAGACCAAAATGCGCCGATGTTCATCGGTGGGGCCAGGAAGCGGAAGGGTGATCGCCTCAACGGTTGTTTTGCCAGCGAATGGGAAACCGCACTTCAAGGCATGAAACGGCCCTGGATCGATACTGAAAGAATCAACGTAGTGCCTTTGGAGTCCAGTATAGAGACCCCTAACTTGCTGCTGCATGTAGCGACTTGCATGGAAGCGCGCGAGAGTCCACGCATCCGTATCGGCAATCCACTTTCTCAGATGGATCCGATAAGGGCCCTCTGAAATCTGACCGCATTTTTCCGGGTTGATCGATTCGGCATAAACGCCCCAGAACAGCGCCTGCGCAAGGCGCGTCGAGGATGCGTAATAGAAGCGAATAAGCTCAATGACTGGGATCAATACCGCCCATGGGTCACCTTCAACTTGAATGGCTGCGACCAACGTTCGCCCTGCGTGTGAAAAGTTTTCCGCAAACAAGTAGTGACTCTTCGGAATCGCACGATGTTTCATGGCCAAGTCGCCAAGCGACACGAACTGGACGGAAGATGTGTCAAGCACCATCTTCCCCGCGTAGGCTCCAAGCAGGGGGTTTCGCACGGGCTTTGTTTTGTGCCAAACGGAACCGATAGACAGATATGGTAATTGACCAACACCGATCCATTCTTGGCGAGTGATTGCAGAACGACGCGAAATCCTACTGAGCGGATCAGTCTCCCTCTCGGGTAGCGACGCAAGGAGAACTTGAATCTGGGGTTCGCTTCGGACGCGCGGGTTCCGTTTTGTGCTACCGAACCACACGACTCGCCAAAATAGGTCGTCGCCCCCGAATTCCTCAATACCGTAGATGTTTTTCGCCATTGGGTGATGATACCCAAAATGGCGAGCATTCGCGTTTAGCGTTGTATTTCGTTACCTAATTCGCGACTACCGATATCGACCGGCGATCACTTCGCAATTACCGATGGGCTTTACACCGCCGCCGACCAGCGCGGCGCTCGATGCCGAATGATGCGGCGCGCGAAAGGGGCGCTGGTTCCAGTGGGCGAGCTTGAAGCTGCCCGCCAGCGAATGCACGGCGGCGCTTTCCAGTGCCTCCGCCGATGTCATCGGTGGCAGCAGACCCGGCAGGCGTTGCGCCAGCATCGACTTGCCGGCCCCCGGCGGGCCGCTCATCAGCAGGGAATGCCCACCCGCTGCGGCGACTTCGAGCGCGCGCTTGGCCTGCGCCTGGCCTTTGACTTCGGCCAGATCCGGATAGCGGGCAAAAGTCGGCGCTGGCGACACGGCGAAGGGCGCCAGCATCTCCCGGCCGGCGAGGTGCGCGCAGACCTGCAGCAGGTTTTTCGCCGGCAGGATGCTCATGCCTTCGATCAGCGCGGCTTCCGGCGCGCTTTCCAGCGGCAGGACGAAGGCGCGCGCCGCGTTGTGCTTGGTGCCGTGCTTGGTGCCGTTCTCGGTGTCGTGCCGTGGTCCGGCTTCGTGGCGGATCGCGGCGCACATCGCCAGCGTGCCGCGCACCGCACGCAGTTCGCCGGAGAGCGCCAGCTCGCCGACGAATTCGTGGCCATCGAGATCGGGGGCCTTGACCTGGCCGGAGGCGATCAGGATGCCCAGTGCAATCGACAGGTCGAAGCGCCCCGATTCCTTGGGCAAGTCGGCCGGCGCCAGATTCACGGTGATGCGCCGCTGCGGGAATTCAAAGCCGCAGTTCTGGATCGCGGCGCGCACGCGGTCGCGCGCTTCCTTGACTTCGGTGTCGGGCAGGCCGACCAGGGTGAATGACGGCAACCCGGCAGCGAGATGGACTTCGACGGTGACTTCGGGGGCCGCAAGGCCCGCCAGCGCCCGCGAGCGGAGAACGGCGAGCGACATCGGCGGTGTTACGTCGCGCTGGGGCTCGACGGGCTTGCCTGGCTGCGGGCTTCCAGTTCGCCGACGCGCGCTTCGAGCGCGACCAGCTTCTCGCGGGTGCGGGAGAGAACCTCGCGTTGCACGTCGAACTCCTCGCGGGTCACCAGATCGAGTTTGGCGAACAGGCCGGAGAGCGCGGCGCGCAGGTTTTTCTCGACGTCGCCGGCCGGCGAGGCCGCCAACAGGGAGGAAACGCGGGCGGACATTTCATCGAGCAGTTTTGGATTGAGCATGGCCTTGAATACGTTGCAATGACGCGGAAAGTCTAGCACAGCGCGGCAACAGACCGCTTCAGGCCGCCTGACGGTCGCAACTCGGCACCACTATGGTGCGAGCCTGCCCGTGTTTGGTGCCGTGCCTGGTGCGGTGCAATCGCTCGCCCCTTGCCTGCTTTGCCAAGTGTGTTGATTTTAAAAAGCAAATTCATCTGGCACGGTCTCTGCATTACGGAAGCTGTAATTCTCAACTCTATTAAGGAGCATCATCATGCGCAAAACCTTACTCGCTGCCGCTGTTGCTGGCCTCGTTTCCGTTCCGTCGGTCGTCATGGCCCAGGCTGCGGCGGCGCCAGCCAGCCCGCATACCTTCACCGGCAACGTCGGCCTGGTATCCAACTATGTATTCCGCGGCATCAGCCAGTCCGCTGCCAAGCCTGCGATTCAGGGCGGTTTCGACTACGCCCACTCCAGCGGTCTGTATGCCGGCACCTGGGCGTCGAACGTGAGCTGGGTTGCCGACAACAACTGGTCGGCCACCAGTGCTGCCTCGAACAGTGTCGAGATCGATCTCTACGGCGGTTACAAGGGCACGATTACCGGCGATCTCGGCTTCGATCTCGGCCTCATCACCTACAACTATCCGGGCAGCAACACCTCCGTCGGCGGCACCTTCATCAAGCCTGACAGCACCGAGGTCTATGGTGCGGTGACCTGGAAGTGGCTGACGGTCAAGTACTCGCACTCGACCACCTCGCTGTTCGGCTGGAACAAGTTCGGCGGCACGGTCAATGACAAGACCAACGGCAGCGGCTACCTCGAAATCAACGGCGCCTTCGATATGGGCAACGGTTGGGGCGTCAGCGCCCACGTCGGCAACCAGAAGATCAAGGGCAACGGCCCGGCCTCCTACACCGACTACAAGCTCGGCGTCACCAAGGATATGGGCTTCGGCGTCGTCGGCCTGGCGCTGACCAGCACCAACTCGAAGGGCAATTGTGCCGGCAACGCCGCGGCCACCGCCAACGATGTTTATTGCTGGGGTTCGGTGGCAGGTTCGGGCAAGTCGGCTTATGACGCAGGCAAGTCGGCGGCAGTGCTGAGCTTCTCCAAGACGTTCTGATATGTGATTGACATTCCCGTCGGCGACCCGGCCGGCGTCGGCGGGAAAACGTAGCGCTTTGCGTGCCTGGGAATCCGCTTCGCGGGCAGGCAAACCCAACCTCAATCTGGAATAAAGGAAACAACCATGAAACTCGTCACCGCCATCATCAAGCCGTTCAAGCTTGACGAGGTACGCGAGGCTCTTGCCGCCGTGGGCGTGCAAGGGATCACCGTCACCGAGGTCAAGGGGTTCGGCCGGCAAAAAGGTCATACCGAGCTCTATCGCGGCGCCGAATACGTCGTCGATTTTCTGCCCAAGGTCAAGGTCGAAGCCGCCATTCGCGATGACATGGTGGAACAGGTCATCGAAACCATCGAAAAATCCGCCAGCACCGGCAAGATCGGCGACGGCAAGATTTTCGTCTTCGACGTAGAACAAGTCATCCGCATCCGCACCGGTGAAACCGGTGAGGAAGCACTCTAAGCTCTCGGGAGATCTGAAATGAGAAAATATCTCGCCATCCTGCTGACGGCGCTGACCGTCGGCATCGCCGGCGGCGCTTCCAGCGCCTGGGCCGCCGACGACAAGCCTGCCGCGGCTACCGCGGCTCCGGCTGCAGCGGCGACCGCGGCGCCTGCAACTGCCGCTCCTGCGGCCGCTGCACCTGCTGTTGCCGCGCCGACCCCGGTGCCGAACAAGGGCGACAATGCCTGGCTGATGGTCGCCACGGCCTTCGTCATCCTCATGAGCATCCCCGGCCTCGCGTTGTTCTATGGCGGCCTGGTGCGCAGCAAGAACATGCTGTCGGTGCTGATGCAGGTATTCGTCGTCTTCTCGGTGATCAGCGTGTTGTGGGCCGTGTATGGCTACAGCGTGGCCTTCACCGAAGGCAACGCCTTCTTCGGCAGCCTCGACAAGCTGTTCCTCAAGGGCATCACGCCGGATTCGGTGGGCGCTACCTTCAGCAAGGGCGTGGTGATCTCCGAGTTCATCTTCGTCGCCTTCCAGGGCGCCTTCGCGGCCATCACCTGCGGATTGATCGTCGGCGCCTTCGCCGAGCGCATCAAATTCTCCGCGGTGCTGCTGTTCATGGTGCTGTGGTTCAGCTTCAGCTACCTGCCGATGACGCACATGGTCTGGTACTGGACCGGTCCGGATGCCTACATCTCCGCGGAAGCAGCGGAAAAGGCCACCGCCACCGCGGGCTATCTGTTCCAGAAGGGCGCGCTCGACTTCGCCGGCGGCACCGTGGTGCACATCAATGCCGCCGTCGCCGGACTGATCGGCGCCTTCATGGTCGGCAAGCGCGTCGGCTACGGCAAGGATTCGATGGCGCCGCACTCACTGACCATGACCATGATAGGCGCCTCGCTGCTGTGGTTCGGCTGGTTCGGCTTCAACGCCGGCTCGGCGCTCGAAGCCAACGGCACGGCGGCGCTGGCCTTCGTCAATACCTGGCTGGCGACCGCGATGGCGGCGACCTCCTGGATGGTGGCGGAATGGCTGGTCAAGGGCAAGCCCTCGATGCTGGGCGCCGCTTCCGGCGCGGTCGCTGGTCTGGTGGCGATCACCCCGGCGGCCGGCTTCGTCGGCGTGGTCGGTGCGCTGGCGATCGGTCTTGCGGCGGGCGTTATCTGCCTGTGGGGTGTCAATGGCCTGAAGAAACTGCTTGGCGCGGATGACTCGCTCGACGTGTTCGGCGTGCATGGCATCGGCGGCATCCTCGGCGCGTTGCTCACCGGTGTCTTCGCCGCACCCAGCCTGGGCGGCAGCGGCATCTACGACTACGTGGCGAACAAGGTGGCGGACAACTACGACATCATGGGCCAGGTCATGATCCAGGCCACCGGCGTCGGCGTGACCCTGATCTGGTCCGGCACCGTGGCCTTCATCTGCTACAAGATCGTCGATATCTTCATCGGCCTGCGCGTGCCGGAAGACGAAGAGCGCGAAGGCCTCGACATCACCTCGCACGGCGAGTCGGCCTACCACAACTGATCTACCCCCAGCCCCCTTCGCGACGAAGGGGGCGACCGCGTAGCTTCCCTCCACCGCGGTTTTCATTCGGGCGCCATGATTGGCGCCCGTTTTTTTGTGTCCCGACCGAGAGGGAGGGACGGTATGCAGAGCTGCCGGCCTGCGCGTCATCGTGGGCTGCCGGTTCCCAAGCCCCCGCTATGATATTGTGCGGAAGGGAGCAAACCAGTGCAGGTCAGTCCGGCTTTTCGCAGAAGGGGTGGATCATGTTCGGTAGCGGAAAACTCAAGCAGGAAATCGCTGAACTGCGGCAGCGCCTCCAGGATCAGGAAGCAGCTTTCGCCAGAGAGCGAGCGGGCCTGCAACAGGAGAATGAGTCCGTGCAGCAAGGTCTGAATCAGGCAAAGGACCAAGTGGCTTTTGATGCCGGCCTGTTCGGCAATCTGCTGATATTTGCCCAGACGGTGGGAGGCTCGCAGCAGTCGCTGGCCCACTTGGCGAACTCCATGAAGGCCGAAGCCGCTGCGGCGGACAGTGCGTCGGCCCAGGCCTCCGACAATCTGGCCGCGGTCAATACGGTTTGCGACAATGTTCGCACCATGACGCAGAATACCCAGCACGTGGGACAGATCGTCGGACTGCTGAATGACGAGGCGGCGAAGATTGGCGGTATTGTCAGCCTGATCAAGGAAATTGCCGACCAGACCAATCTGCTTGCGCTCAACGCAGCCATCGAGGCGGCTCGCGCCGGCGAGCAGGGCCGCGGCTTCGCGGTGGTTGCCGACGAGGTGCGCAAACTCGCCGAGCGCACGACCGGGGCGACGGCCGACATTTCGAAACTGGTCACCACCATCCAGGCCGAGGCAGCCAGCGCCAAATCGGCAATGGAGATTTCGCCGGAGCAGTCAGCCACTTTTGAGTCTGACGCCGTCGCGGCCAACAGCACCATGCAGGTGCTGATCGAGACCTCCGGCAGCGCGCGCTGGGCGATCAGGGGCACCGCGCTGCGTACTTTTGTCGAGGTGGCCAAGATCGATCACGTGATCTACAAGCTGGAGATCTACAAGGTGATGATGGGCTTGTCACAAAAAACCGCCGACGATTTTGCCAGCCATACCGCGTGTCGGCTCGGAAAGTGGTACTACGAGGGAGACGGACGCGAGTGCTTCGCGAAGTTATCGGCCTACGGCAAGATCGAGGTGCCGCACAAGCAGGTGCATGCGGCTGGCCGCGCTGCTGTCGTTCACTATCTGGCCGGGCAGTTTCAGGATTCCGTGCGCAGCATCGAGGCGATGGAAAATGCCAGCACGCTCGTGTTGCAGGAACTGGAAAACCTTGCCCTGGAAGGCGAAGGCGGAGCCTGACGGACCTGGCATTGCCTGCTGCAGGTAGTAGCTCTATCTGTTCCGGGATCCTGCCGACGCTTCAGATTTCGGTCAGCGCCGTCTCCGGCGTAAGAATGCGAAACAGGCCGCGCAGCCGGTCGCGGCGCGCCAGGCGCAACAGTGCCTTGTCGGCCGTGATCAGCCAGTCGGCGCCGCCGTCACGGGCCAGTTCGAGAAACTTCTGGTCGTCGCGATCGCTGCAGCGCGGCAGGGCGGCGATGATGTCCGGGGGTGGCCCCGCAAAATGCATGACATGGGTGCCGTAAGCCGCCAGCGCGCCCTGCTGGCGCTCCTCCGCCAAGGCGAACATGGGGTAGCCGAGCACGCGGCGGAACTCGTTGAAACAGGCCTCATTGGTAATCGCGTGCCACTCGCCGTTTTCGATCCTGGTCCGTAGCGGCGCGAAACGACTATCCGCAAATACGTAGAGCGAGACCAGCACATTGGTGTCGAGCACCACCCGCTTCGGCGCGGCGGATGAAATCGCAGTTTCAGTGAAGGTTAACATCAGCTTGATCGGTGTCAGGCGCAGCGGCCGCAACTAAAAAACGGGCGGCGGATCTTGCGACCCGGCGCCCGCTTGTTCTCCCGGAGGAGCGTTGGTCACTTCTTCTTCTTTTGCGTGTCGAGGCGGAACTTGACGAAGGAGCCGGGTGCATCTTCCAGCGCCTTGAGCTTGCCCTTGGCCGGATCGCGCGCCGGTACTTTTTCGGAGTTCAGCTTGGTGACCCACTTCTGCCAGTCGGTCCACCAGGAGCCCTCGTGCTGCTTGGCGCCTTCGAACCATTCGTCCGGCGTGGCCGGGCGGGCGTCGTTGGTCCAGAAGCCGTACTTGTTGGCCGAGGGCGGATTGACGATGCCGGCGATGTGGCCGGAACCGCCCAGCGCGAAGCGCACCGGGCCGCCCAGCGCGGTCGAGCCGAGATAGACGCTGCGCCACGGCGCGATGTGGTCTTCGATGGTGGAGATGAAGTAGGACGGCGTCTTGACCTTGGACAGATCGATCGGCGTGTCGAGCAGGGTGATGCCGCCCGGCTCGCGCAGCAGGTTGTTGAGGTACATGTTGCGCAGGTAGTAACTGTGCATCTTGTAGGGCATGCGCGTGGAATCGGAATTCCAGTAGAGCAGGTCGAAGGGGAAGGGTTCCTTGCCCATCAGGTAGTTGTTGACCACGAAAGTCCAGATCAGGTCGTTGGAGCGCAGCATGTTGAAGGTGGTGCCCATCTCCGAGCCTTCCAGGTAGCCGCGTTCCTCCATCTTTTTTTCGAGGCTGGCGACCTGGCCTTCGTCGATGAAGACGCCGAGTTCGCCGGGGATCGAGAAATCCAGCAGGGCGACGAAGAAGGTTGCCGAGGCGATGCGCTTGTCCTTCTTGGCGGCCATGTAGCCCATGGTCGAACCGAGCAGCGTACCGCCGAGGCAGTAGCCGATCATGTTCACTTCCTTCTCGCCGGTCTGCTGGCAGACGACGTCGATGGCGGTGATCGCACCTTCGGTCATGTAATCGTCGAAGCCCTTCTTCGCCAGCTTGGCGTCTGGGTTGACCCAGGAAATGACGAACACCGTGTGGCCCTGGTCGGTGGCCCACTTGATGTAGGAATTGCTCTCGCGCAGGTCGAGGATGTAGTACTTGTTGATCCAGGGCGGGATGATCAAGAGCGGGCGCTTGTACTGTTCCTTGGTGGTCGGGGTGAACTGGATCAGCTGGATCATCTCGTTCTGGAAGATCACCTTGCCCGGCGACGAGGCGACGTTCTTGCCCATCTCGAACGCGTTGGGATCGGTCATCTTGACGCGCAACTGGCCGTCGCCTTCCTCGATGTCGCGCAGCAGGTTGTTGAAGCCCTTGAGCAGGTTCTGGCCGTGGCTCTTGACCGTCTCGCGCAGCACTTCGGGGTTGGTTGCGGCAAAGTTCGAGGGTGCCAGCGCATCGATGAACTGGCGCGTGAAGAAGTTCACCTTCTTCTTCGAGATGTCGTCGAGGTGCTCGACGTTGCCGACCGCATCGTGGATGTGGCGCGCCGTGATCAGGTAGGACTGCTTGATGAAGTCGAAAAGGAAATGTTCTTCCCATTGCGCGTCGGCGAATCGCTTGTCGCCCTTCTTCGGCTGCGCCACGGGGGCGCCTTCCATGCCCATCATGCGCAACGTCGAGTGCTGCCACAGCGAGAAATAGTCCCACACCAGGTTCATCTGCGCCTGCGCCAGCTTGTACGGATTGGCCAGCATCTTGGCCATCATGTCCATGAAGGCCTGGGCAATGCCCAGATCGTCGTTGGGTGCGGAAACGCCCTTCTTCATCTGGCGTTTCATGTGTTCCGTGATCAGGTTCGAGGCGCGCTGGGCGACCTCGGCGTAGGTCTTGGCAATTTCCTTCGGGTCGGGCAAAGGTCTGGCTTCGTGTGCGGACATGGTGACTCCTTGGGTTAGCTGATGCTGACGTAACGGGTGAGGCAGCTCTCTTCGATGCGTTGCAATTTTCCTGCGTGTTCGAGATAGTTCAAATGGGCAATCGCTTCACCCATCGCAAACATGGTCTGGTGGGGGTCGGGAATCTCCCGGTTGAACAGCACGCTGATCAGTTCGGCGGCGCTCTTTGCCTCGCTCCGGCAGGCCTCGAGCAGCACCTCGCAACGCTCGGCATGGTGGGCATGAAGCTCCGCGACGCGGGCATGCAGGCCGCGGAAGGGGCGGCCGTGCGAGGGCAATACCAGGGTGTCGGCCGGCAGTGCACGGAAGCCGTCGATGGAAGCCAGGAACAGGCCGAGCGGGTCGCCGTGCGGGTTGCTGGCCATCACCGAAATATTGGTCGAGATGCGCGGCAGCAGCATGTCGCCGGAAATCAGCACGCCGAGCTCCGCACAATACAAGCTCATGTGTTCCGGCGCGTGGCCATGGCCGACGATGGTGCGCCAGTCGTGGTCGCCGATCTTCAGCAACTGGTTGTCGAACAGGCGTCGATAGGTCGCCGGAATTGCCGGCACGCCTTTCTTGTAGCCGTTGCCGCGCTCGACCAGGCCATTGATGCGCGCTTCGTCGAGGCCATGCTGGCGGAAGAAGTCGACCATCGACCGGATCGAGTAGCCGGCGACCTGCTCGACGATCATGTGCGCAGCCAGATACTCGCCCTGGGCAATCCATAGTCCGGCGCCGGTTTCCTCTTCCAGCCAGGCAGCGAGGCCGAGGTGGTCGGGGTGGCAATGGGTGACGATGCAGCGCGTCAGTCGCCGTCCGACCAACACCGATTTCCAGGCCTCCCTGATCGGATCCTGCGCAAAGCCGGTATCCACCGCCGCAAATCCGTCGCCGTCCGCCAGCAGCCACAGGTTGATGTGGTTCAGCGCGAACGGCAGCGGCATGCACAGCCATTCGATGCCGGGGGCCACGGGCACCGCCGCGCCGGGGGCGGGCGAAGTCTCGTGCGGGTAGGCAATCGGGGCGTTCATGGGCGCGTTCAAACGGGGTCTCTTTGCATCGGTGCGGGAAATCTGCTTAAACTGTCAACAGTTGGTCTGCCATCTTATCCAATTTTCGGGGCCTTATGTGCGGTGCAGCATTTGCCGCGTGTCTGCCCGCTGCGATGAACAAAACCCAAACCATCACCGAACTGGCGCGCGAATTCGGCGTCACCACCCGTGCCATCCGCTATTGGGAATCCCACGGGTTGGTCTCCCCGGCGCGCGAAGGCGGCAACCGCATCTACAGCAAGCGCGACCAGACGCGGCTGAAACTGGCCTTGCGCGGCAAGCGGCTGGGGCTTTCGCTGGCCGAGATCAAGGACCTGATCGACATGTACGACACGGCGGAGGACGAGTCCTCCCAGTTGCTGTCCTTTCTCGGCGCGCTGGCCCAGCGCCGCGCCGCGCTGGAGCAGCAGCGTGACGATATCCAGGCCGTGCTTAAGGAAATCGCCCGCTTCGAGCGGCAATGCCGCGAGATGCTGAAGGCCGACGAGGGCAAGTCGGCTTCCAGTCCCCGCCCCAAGAAACGGCCCCGCTAGTTGACGTTGACGTCAACGTCAACTAGGATGTGGGCTTCCGCAGGAGGAGAGATGCCGCACACCGCACGTCCCGCCCGCAGCAGCTTCGAACCGCGCAACCCCGACTGGGAAGCCACGGTGCGGGGCAGCTTCGCCCGGCAGAAGGTGATGAGCCTGATCGGCGCCGAAATGGGCGCGCTGACGCCCGGTCATTGCGAGATCCGCCTGCCCTTCCGCGACGACCTGACGCAGCAGAACGGCTTCTTTCACGCCGGCATCACCAGCACCATCGTCGATAGCGCCGGCGGCTATGCCGGCTACACGCTGATGCCGGCCGGCGCCGACGTGCTGACCGTGGAGTTCAAGCTCAACCTGCTGGCGCCCGCCGACGGCGAGTTCCTGGTCGCCGAAGGCCAGGTGCTCAAGTCGGGGCGCAATCTCGTCATTACCCGCGGCGAGGTGTACGCCATAAAAAATGGCAAGGCCACCCACTGCGCCACGATGCAGCAAACCCTGATGACCATGCACGGCAAGGAGAAATGAATGTTAGGACTCAATTTCGACCTCGGCGAAGACATCGACATGCTGCGCGATGCGGTCTGGACTTTCGCGCAGAAGGAGATTCTGCCGCGCGCTGCGGAGATCGATCGGGTGAATGAGTTTCCTGCCGACCTGTGGCGGAAGTTCGGCGACATGGGCCTGCTCGGCATGACGGCCGACGAAGCCTATGGCGGGACCAACATGGGCTACCTGGCCCACATGGTGGCGATGGAAGAGATTTCGCGCGCATCGGCATCGGTCGGCTTGTCTTACGGCGCGCACTCCAATCTCTGCGTCAACCAGATCCGGCGCAACGGCACTGAAGCGCAGAAGCAGAAGTACCTGACCAAACTCATTTCCGGCGAGCATGTCGGTGCACTGGCGATGTCCGAGCCGGGCGCCGGTTCGGACGTGGTGTCGATGAAGCTGAAGGCCGAGCTCAAGGGCGACCATTACTTGCTGAACGGGTCCAAGATGTGGATCACCAACGGCGGCGATGCCGACACGCTGGTGGTGTATGCCAAGACCGATGCCGCGGCCGGTGCGCGAGGCATGACCGCCTTCATCGTCGAAAAGGGCTTTGCCGGTTTCAGCAAGGGCCAGCACCTCGACAAGCTCGGCATGCGCGGCTCCAATACCTACCCGCTGTTCTTCGACGACTGCGAAGTGCCGGTGGAGAACGTGCTGGGCGGCGTCGGCAGCGGCACCAAAGTACTCATGAGCGGGCTCGACTACGAACGCGCGGTGCTCTCCGGCGGGCCACTGGGCATCATGGCGGCCTGCATGGACGTGGTGCTGCCCTTCATCCATGAGCGCAAGCAGTTCGGCCAGAGCATCGGCGAATTCCAGTTGATGCAGGGCAAGCTGGCCGACATGTACTCGACCTGGCAGGCCACGCGCGCCTATGTCTATGCGCTGGGCAAGGCCTGCGATCGCGGCGACCATGCACGCACGCTGCGCAAGGATGCCGCCGGCGCCATTCTCTACTCGGCGGAAAAGGCCACCTGGATGGCCGGCGAGACGATTCAGACACTGGGCGGCGTCGGCTACACCAACGAGTACCCGGCCGGGCGTCTGTGGCG
The DNA here is from genome assembly GCA_030680805.1 of Sulfuritalea sp. Lineage (GTDB taxonomy): Bacteria > Pseudomonadota > Gammaproteobacteria > Burkholderiales > Rhodocyclaceae > Sulfuritalea. The sequence goes on from JAUXUK010000061.1 coordinate 40,049, forward strand.
GGACGCCAAGCTGTACGAGATCGGCGCCGGCACCAGCGAGGTCAGGCGCATGCTGATCGGCCGCGAGCTCTACAACGAGACCATGTGATGAGCCAGCACAAACGCGATGAATGGCAGAAGCTGCAGGACGAGGTGCTGGCCCGCTCCACCGGCCCGGGCGTGCTGACGCTCGAAAACCTTCGCGAATGCTCTGGGCTGGAACTGTTCCAGAAGATGATCGCCGGTGAGTTTCCGCGGCCGCCGATCAGCGACACGCTGGGCTTCTACCTGGTCGAAGCCGAAAAGGGCCGCGTCGTATTTCAGGGCAACCCGCAGCATCGCCACTACAACCCGATCGGCTCGGTGCATGGCGGCTTCCATGCCACGCTGCTCGACTCCTGCGTCGCCTGCGCGATCCAGTCCACCCTCGAAGCGGGCCAGGGCTACACCACCATCGAACTGAAGGTGAACTACATCCGCGCGCTGACCGACCGTGTCGGCCCGGTGCGTGCCGAAGGGCGCGTGATTCACGCCGGCAAGCAGATCGGCACCGCCGAGGGCAAACTGGTGGATGCCGACGGCAAGCTTTACGCTCATGCGACAACGACCTGTCTGATATTCAATGTCTAAATCCACTGCAAAAGTCGGCGCTGGTGACACGGCGCCCAGCGTGCGCGAACTGGGCGCCGGCGATACCGCGGAGCTGGAACAGGTGCGCCAGTTCTTTCGCAACTACGCGGCCTGGCTCGGCGTCGATCTGTGCTTCCAGAATTTCGACGAGGAGATGGCTTCGCTGCCGGGGCGCTATGCCGCACCGGAGGGGCGCCTGTTCTACGCCGTGGTTGACGAAAATGGCGGCAAACGCGGCGCCGGCTGCGTCGGTATCCGCCCCCTGGCCGAGGGCGTCTGCGAACTCAAGCGCCTGTATGTCGATCCGGCGCAGCGCGGGCTCGGCATCGGCCGGCTGCTTGCGCTGGCGGCGATTCGCGCGGCGAAGCAGATCGGCTATCGCAAGATCATGCTCGACACCCTGCCGGCGATGCGCATTGCCGTGAAGCTGTATCGCGAGCTGGGTTTCCAGGAAGCGCCTGCCTACTACCAGACCTCGCTCGAAGGCACCCAGTTCCTCGCGCTCGATCTGGAGAACTGGTCGGAAGACAAGGTGGCCAACGAGAATCTGTTTCACCTGTTCGATTTCAACCGTGCCTGGGCGCAGCAGATGCGGCAGGTCGATCCCGGCTACTTCGAGAAGCTCTCCCATCTGCAGACGCCCGAATACCTCTGGATCGGCTGCTCCGATTCGCGCGTGCCGGCCAACCAGATCGTCGGCCTGTTGCCAGGCGAAGTCTTCGTCCATCGCAATGTCGCCAACATCGTGGTGCACACCGACCTCAACTGCCTCTCGGTGATCCAGTTCGCCATCGACGTGCTCAAGGTCAAGCACATCATGGTGGTCGGCCATTACGGCTGCGGCGGCGTGAAGGCGGCGCTTGAGCATCAGCGCGTCGGGCTGGCCGACCTCTGGCTGCGCCATGTGCAGGATGTGCATGTGAAACACCTGGCGCGGGTCGATGAACTGCCCGAAGACAAGCGCCACGATCGGCTGTGCGAACTCAACGTGCTGGAGCAGGTGATCAACGTGTCGCGCACCATCGTCGTTCAGGATGCGTGGCAGCGTGGGCAGAATCTCACCATCCACGGCTGGATCTACGGCCTCAAGGACGGCCTGGTGCGCGATCTCGGCCTCACCGTGAGCGACCCCGAGCATATTCCCGAGCGCTATGAACTGGCGCTGGCCACTTTGAACTGAAGGAGAACTTCATGTCCGACCCCATCGTCATCGTCTCCGCCGCGCGCACTCCCATGGGCGGGTTTCAAGGCGATTTCAACTCGTTGACCTGCGCGCAACTCGGCAGCGTCGCCATCAAGGCGGCCGTGGAACGCGCCGGCCTCAAGGCCGAGCAGGTGGATGAAGTGATCATGGGCTGCGTGCTGCCCGCCGGGCAGGGCCAGGCGCCGGCGCGGCAGGCTTCGCTGGGTGCCGGCCTGCCGCTGGCGGCCGGTTGCACCACGGTGAACAAGATGTGCGGCTCCGGCATGCGTGCGGCAATGTACGCCCACGACATGCTGCTGGCCGGCAGTGTCGACGTCATGGTGGCGGGCGGCATGGAATCCATGAGCAACGCGCCCTACCTGCTGCCCAAGGCGCGCGGCGGTTATCGGCTGGGCCATGGCGAGGTCAAGGACCACATGTTCCTCGACGGCCTCGAAGACGCCTACGACAAGGGCCGCCTGATGGGCACCTTCGCCGAGGACTGCGCCGGCAGCTACAACTTCACGCGCGAGGCGCAGGACGCTTTCGCCGTCGCCTCGACCACGCGCGCAAAGCAGGCCAACACCGACGGCAGCTTCGCCTGGGAAATCGCTCCGGTCACCGTGTCAGGCCGCAAGGGCGACACCATCATCGACAAGGACGAGCAACCCTTTAAAGCGCAACTTGAAAAGATCCCGACGCTGAAGCCGGCCTTCCGCAAGGACGGCACCGTCACCGCCGCCAACTCGTCGTCGATCTCCGACGGCGCCGCGGCGCTGGTGATGATGCGTCGCTCGCATGCTGACAAGCTGGGCCTGAAGCACATTGCCACCGTCGTCGGCCACAGCACCTTCGCCCAGGAGCCGAATCTCTTCACCACCGCTCCGGTCGGCGCCATGAAGAAGCTGCTGGCGAAGAACGGCTGGAGCGCGGACAGCGTCGACCTCTGGGAAATCAACGAAGCCTTCGCCGTGGTCACCATGGCGGCGATGCACGATCTCAAGCTGCCGCACGACAAAGTCAATGTCCACGGCGGCGCCTGCGCGCTGGGTCACCCGATCGGCGCTTCCGGCGCGCGCGTGATCGTCACCCTGATCGGCGCCCTGCGCGAAAACGGCAAGAAGCGCGGCGTCGCCAGCTTGTGCATCGGCGGCGGCGAGGCAACGGCCGTCGGCATCGAACTGGTTTGATCTCGCCATGACCCTGCAGACCCTCACCTACAGCACCGAGGGGCGCATCGCGCGCATCACGCTCAACCGGCCCGAGCGGCTCAACGCCATCGTGCCGGCGATGCCGCGCGAGATCCGCATCGCCGTGGATCGCGCCAATGCCGATGACGAGATTCACGTCATCATCCTGCAGGGCGCGGGGCGCGCCTTCTGTTCCGGCTACGACCTGAAGGACTTCGCCGAGGCCGACGCCGATACGCCCTGCACGCAGTCCATGCCCTGGGACCCGATGGTCGATTACCGGACCATGAAGGGCTTCACCGACGACTTCTTCAGCCTCTGGCGCAGCCACAAGCCGACCATCTGCAAGGTGCAAGGCTTCGCCGTGGCCGGCGGCAGCGACATCGCGCTGTGCTGCGACCTGGTGGTGATGGCCGAGGACGCGCAGATCGGCTACATGCCCTCGCGCGTCTGGGGTTGCCCGACCACCGCGATGTGGGTTTATCGCCTCGGCGCCGAGAAAGCGAAGCGCATGCTGCTGACCGGCGACACCATCGACGGCAGGACCGCGAAAGAGTGGGGCCTCGTCATCGACGCGGTGCCCGAAGCGGAGTTGGAAGATGCCGTGCTCAAGCTGGCCAATCGCATGGCCGGCGTGCCGAAGAACCAGCTCATGATGCAGAAGCTGATGATCAACCAGGCCTACGACAACATGGGCCTGGCCAATACCCAGATGATCGCCACGCTGTTCGACGGCATCACGCGCCACTCGCCCGAAGGCCAGTGGTTCAAGCACTACGCTGAGGAAAAAGGTTACAAGGAGGCCGTGCGGCTGCGCGATTCCGGTGAGCCGATCCCCGGCAGCAAGAGCTACAAGGACTACAAATGATTCTGACGCCCGAACAGGAACAGATCCGCGACATGCTGCGCGACTTTGCGCGAGAACAACTCGCGCCCAAGGCCGCCGAGTGGGACCGGACCTCGCACTTCCCTCGCGAGGAGTTGCGCCAGCTCGGCGAACTAGGCGTTTGCGGGATGGTGGTGCCCGAGCAATGGGGCGGCGCCGGCCTCGACTACGTTTCGCTGGCACTGGCGCTCGAGGAAATCGCTGCCGGCGACGGCGCCACCTCGACAATCATCAGCGTGCAGAACTCGGTGGTCTGCGGCCCGATCAACGCCTTCGGCACGGATGCGCAGAAGGAAAAGTACCTGAAGAAACTGGCCGGCGGCGAGTGGCTGGGCTGCTTCTGCCTGACCGAGCCGCATGTCGGCTCCGATGCGGCGGCGATCCGCACTCGCGCAGTCAGGGATGGCGACCATTGGGTGTTGAACGGCGTCAAGCAGTTCATCACCACGGGCAAGAACGCGCAGGTCGCCGTGGTGTTCGCCGTGACCGATCCGGACGCAGGCAAGAAAGGTATTTCGGCTTTCATCGTGCCCGCCGATGCGCCGGGCTATGTCGTCGCCCGCGTCGAGGAGAAGCTCGGCCAGCACGCTTCGGACACGGCGCAGATCCTGTTCGAGAACTGCCGCATTCCCGCCGCCAATCTGCTCGGCGCCGAAGGACAGGGTTACCGCATCGCCCTGTCCAACCTCGAGGGCGGCCGCATCGGCATTTCGGCGCAGGCAGTGGGCATGGCCCGCGCCGCGTTCGAGGCGGCGCTGAATTACTCGCATGAGCGCCAGAGTTTCGGCAAGCCGATCTTCGAACACCAGGCGGTGAATTTCCGTCTCGCCGACATGGCGACGCAGATCGAAGTCGCGCGGCAGATGGTGCATCACGCCGCGGCGCTACGCGATGCCGGCCGGCCCTGCCTCAAGGAAGCCTCGATGGCCAAGCTGTTCGCCTCCGAGATGGCGGAAAAGGTCTGCTCCGACGCGATCCAGATCCACGGCGGCTACGGCTATGTCAGCGATTTCCCGGTCGAGCGCATTTATCGCGACGTACGCGTCTGCCAGATCTACGAAGGCGCATCCGACATCCAGCGCCTCGTGATCGGCCGAAGCTTTAGTCAATAACAGGAGAAGATCATGGCTGAGCCCATCGATTTCTGGTTCGACTTTTCCTCGCCGTATTCATACCTTGCCAGCGAACTGATCGACGATCTTGCGGCCAGGCATGGGCGCAAGGTAAAGTGGCGGCCGATCATGCTCGGCGCGGCTTTCAAGGCCTCGGGCCTGCCCTTGCTGATCACCGTGCCGCTCAAGGGCGACTACAGCAAGCGCGACTTCGATCGCTCGGCGCGCTTCCTCGGCCTGCCCTACAAGTTTCCGTCGAAGTTTCCGCTCGCCACGCTGGTCGCGGCGCGCGGCTACTACTGGCTGCATGGGCAGGATTGCGCGAAGGCGAGGGAATTCGCCCATGCCGTGTTCCGCGCCTACTGGGTGGATGATCGCGATATCAGCGAACTGCCGGTGGTGCTGGAGATCGTCGACCATCTGGGCATCGATCGCGATGCCTTCACCACCGCCATCGTCACGCCGGAAATCAAGGATCGCCTTCGGCAGGAAACCGATGACGCGATCGCCAAGGGCATGTTCGGCGCGCCCTACTTCATGGTGGATGGCGAACCCTTCTGGGGTGCCGACCGGCTACCGCAAATCGACAAGTGGCTCGCCACGGGAGGCTTCTAGTGTCCGTCATCAAATCCAAACTCAACACCCGCAGCGAGGAGTTCAAGGCCAACGCCGCGGCGATGAGCGCACTGGTCACCGACCTGCGCGAGAAGACCATCGCCGTCTCGGGCGGAGGCTCGCCGGAAACCGCAGCCAAGCACAAGGCGCGCGGCAAACTGCTGCCGCGTGAGCGCATCAACGCGCTGATCGATCCCGGCGCGCCCTTCCTCGAATTTTCGGCGCTGGCGGCGCTGGGCATGTACAGCGGCGATGTGGCTTCGGCCGGCGTGGTCACCGGCATCGGTCGGGTCCAGGGCGTCGAATGCATGATCGTTGCCAACGACGCCACGGTGAAGGGCGGCTCCTACTTCCCGCTGACGGTGAAGAAACACCTGCGTGCGCAGGAAATCGCGCAGCAGAACCGCCTGCCCTGCATCTATCTGGTGGATTCGGGCGGCGCCAACCTGCCGACCCAGGACGAGGTCTTCCCCGACCGCGACCACTTCGGCCGCATTTTCTACAACCAGGCCAACATGTCGGCCTTGGGCATCCCGCAGATCGGCATCGTCATGGGCTCCTGCACGGCGGGCGGCGCCTACATGCCGGCGATGTCGGACGAATCGGTCATCGTCAAGAACCAGGGCACCATCTTTCTCGGCGGCCCGCCGCTGGTCAAGGCCGCCACCGGCGAGGTGGTCAGCGCCGAGGACCTCGGCGGCGGCGACGTGCATACGCGCATTTCCGGGGTCTGCGACCACCTGGCGGAGAACGACCACCACGCGCTGTCGATCGCGCGGCGCATCGTCGGCAACCTCAACTGGCAGAAGCCGATGTCGCTCGACATCAGTACGCCGGAGGAGCCGTTGTACGATCCGAACGAGCTTGGCGGCGTGATTCCCTTCGACACCAAGAAACCCTACGATGTGCGCGAAGTGATCGCGCGCCTGGTCGACGGTTCGCGCTTCGACGAATTCAAGTCGCGCTACGGCACCACGCTGGTCACCGGTTTCGCCCGCCTGCACGGTTATCCGCTGGGCGTCGTCGCCAACAACGGCATCCTCTTCGGCGAGTCGGCGCAGAAGGGCGCGCACTTCATCGAGCTGTGCTCGCAGCGCGGCATACCGCTGCTGTTCCTGCAGAACATCACCGGCTTCATGGTCGGCCGCAAGTACGAGAACAGCGGCATCGCCAAGGACGGCGCGAAGATGGTCACCGCGGTGGCAACCACCCAGGTGCCGAAGTTCACCATGATCATCGGCGGCAGTTTCGGCGCCGGCAACTACGGCATGTGCGGCCGCGCCTACAGTCCGCGCATGCTGTGGATGTGGCCCAACGCGCGCATCAGCGTGATGGGCGGCGAGCAGGCCGCCTCGGTGCTGTCCACCATCAAGCGCGACGGCATCGAGGCTGCCGGCAAGCAGTGGAGCAAGGAAGAGGAAGAAGGCTTCAAGACGCCGATCCGCGACCAGTACGAAACCCAGGGCCATCCCTACTACGCCACGGCGCGTATCTGGGACGATGGCGTGCTCGATCCGGCGCAGACGCGGCGCACGCTGAGCCTGGGCATTTCGGCATCGCTCAATGCTCCCATCCTGCCGACCAAGTTCGGCGTCTTCCGCATGTAAGGTGGAATCATGTACAACAACATCCTCACCGAAATCGACATCGGCGTCGGCATCATCACCCTCAATCGCCCGGAGCGGCACAACGCCTTCGACGACGCGCTGATCGGCGAACTGTCGGCAGCCATCGACCTGATGGCGGCCGAGCCGGCGGTGCGCGTGCTGGTGATTTCGAGCACCGGCAAGAGCTTCTGCGCCGGCGCCGACCTCAACTGGATGAAGCGTGCGGCGGCCTACAGCGCCGACGAGAACCTGCGCGATTCGCGCGCGCTGGCCGAGATGCTGCGCAAGCTGGCGCAATGCCCCAAGCCGACCGTTGCCCGCGTTCAGGGCCCGGCCTATGGTGGCGGTGTCGGCCTGGTCGCCTGCTGCGACGTGGCGATCGGCACCTTCGATGCCGAGTTTTCGCTGACCGAGGTCAAACTCGGCCTGATCCCCGCCGTGATCAGTCCCCACGTCATTGCGGCAATCGGCGAACGCTACGCGCGGCGCTACATGCTGACGGCGGAACGCTTCTCGGCGGCCGAAGCCTACCGCATCGGTTTGCTGCACGAGATGGTGGCGGACGACGAGGGGCTCGACGAGGCGGTGGGCGAGATTGTGGAAGCATTGCTGAAGAACGGGCCACGCGCCATGGCGGAATGCAAGGCGCTGATCTCGGCCGTGGCATGGAAGCCGCTTGCGCCCGACGTGATCGAAGACACTGCCCAGCGCATCACGCGCCTGCGTGCCAGCACCGAAGGGCGCGAGGGCATGAATGCCTTTCTCGAGAAACGCAAACCCAACTGGATCGCCCAGGGCTGACACCATGTTCACGAAAATACTGATTGCCAACCGGGGAGAAATCGCCTGCAGGGTCATCAAGACCGCGCACCGCATGGGCATCCGCACTGTTGCCGTGTATTCCGAGGCCGATGCCGGCGCGCGCCACGTGCGGCTCGCTGACGAAGCCGTCTGCATCGGCGCACCGGCGCCCAGGGAATCCTACCTGGTGGTGGACAAGATCATTGGCGCGGCACTGGCGACCGGCGCCCAGGCCATCCATCCCGGCTACGGCTTCCTCTCCGAGAACGAGGAGTTCGCCGAGGCGTGCGCGAAGAACGGCCTCGTCTTCATCGGCCCGCCGGTGTTCGCGATTCGCGCCATGGGCTCGAAGTCCGAAGCCAAGAAGCTGATGGAAAAGGCCGGCGTGCCGCTGACGCCGGGCTATCACGGCGACACACAGGAGCCGGACTTCCTCAAGCAGCAGGCCGACAAGATCGGCTACCCGGTGCTGATCAAGGCGGCGGCCGGCGGCGGCGGCAAGGGCATGCGCGCAGTGAACAAGAGCGAGGAGTTCCTCGACGCGCTGGCATCCTGCAAGCGCGAGGCGCAGTCCTCCTTCGGCGATCAGCACGTGTTGATCGAGAAGTATCTGCAGCGTCCGCGCCACATCGAAATCCAGGTCTTCGGCGACAGCCACGGCAATTGCGTGTACCTGTTCGAGCGCGACTGTTCGGTGCAGCGCCGGCACCAGAAGGTGCTGGAAGAGGCCCCCGCGCCCAACATGCCGCCCGAGCGCCGCGCCGCGATGGGCAAGGCCGCGGTGGATGCAGCGCAGGCGGTCGGCTATGTCGGTGCCGGCACGGTCGAGTTCATCGTCAATCAGGACGGCACTTTCTACTTCATGGAAATGAACACGCGGCTGCAGGTCGAGCATCCGGTGACCGAAATGATCACCGGCCTCGACCTGGTCGAGTGGCAGTTGAAAGTCGGCGCCGGCGAGACGCTGCCGTTGCGTCAGGAACAGCTGCTGATTCGCGGCCATGCGCTGGAAGCGCGGATTTACGCCGAAGATCCGGACAAGGGTTTCCTGCCGTCCATCGGCAAGTTGATCCATCTCGCGCCACCGGCGGAAACCCTGCATGTGCGGGTCGATACCGGCGTCGAGCAGGACGATGAAATCTCGCCGCATTACGACCCGATGATCGCCAAGCTGATCGTCTGGGACGAGACCCGCGAACGGGCGTTGGCCCGCATGCTGCAGGCTTTGGCCGACTATCGCGTGGTCGGCGTGTCGAACAACATCGGCTTCCTCTCGCGTCTGGTGGCCTGCCCGGCCTTCGCCCAGGCCGATCTCGACACCGGCCTGATCGAGCGTCAGCGCGCCTTCCTCTTTCCCGAGAGCGCCGAGCCGCCGGCCGAAGCCTGGCTGGTCGCCGCGCTGGCCGAATTGATACGCGATCAGCGTTACGCCGCCGCGGAAGCCGACGCGAGTCCCGACCCGCATTCGCCCTGGCATAAGCGCGATGGCTGGCGCATGAACGGCAATGCGCGACGCGAGATCAAGCTGCGTGCCGGCGAGACCGAAAAGGTGGTCAACGCCGGCTATGCCGGAGACAGTTTCGCGCTCGAACTGGAAGGAAAAGTCACTCCGGCCAACGGGCGCTTTGCCGGCAGCAGCGAGTTGCGCGTCGATCTCGGCGGCCGCCGCATCAACGTCACGGTCGTTTCGGCCAACGAAAAGCGCCACGTCTTCATCGACGGCGTCTGCTTCGTCTTTGCCGCCATCGATCCGCTGTTCCACGCCGGCAGCGGTGGCGGCGCGGAGGGAGGGCTGACGGCGCCGATGCCGGGCAAGGTCATCGCGCTGATCGCGCCGGTCGGCAGCAAAGTGGAGAAGGGCGCGCCGCTCTTGATCCTCGAAGCCATGAAAATGGAACACACCATTGCCGCGCCGGCGACCGGAACGGTAAAGGCATTCCGCTTCAATGTCGGCGAGCAGGTCAGCGACGGCGCCGAGCTAGTAGAATTCGAAGCTGACAAGAAATAGCAAGCAAAACTCAGAATGACCCTCCCCAGCAAAGTACGCATCGTCGAAGTCGGCCCGCGTGACGGCCTGCAGAACGAGAAGACGCCTGTCTCGACCAAGGTAAAAGTCGAGCTGATCCGCCGCCTCGGTGCGGCCGGCCTCAAGACCATCGAGGCCACTGCCTTCGTTTCGCCCAAGTGGGTGCCGCAGATGGCCGATCACGCCGAGGTCTTCGCCGCCATCGAGAAGCTGCCCGACGTCACCTATCCGGTGTTGACACCGAACATGAAGGGCTTCGAGGCGGCGCTGGCGGCCGGCGCGAAGGAAGTCGCGGTGTTCGGCGCCGCGTCCGAATCCTTCTCGCGGAAGAACATCAACTGCTCGATCGCCGAATCGCTTGATCGATTCCGTCCCATCGTCGAAGCGGCGAAAGCGGCCGACGTGAAAGTGCGCGGCTATGTCTCCTGCGTGCTCGGTTGCCCCTACGAAGGCGAGGTCGCACCGCTGGTCGTGGCCGACGTGGCGCAGGCGCTGCTGGAAATGGGCTGCTACGAAATCAGTCTGGGCGACACCATCGGCGCCGGCACGCCGGAAAAGACCCGCGCCATGATCAAGGCCGTGGCACGTCGCGTGCCCTTGAAGAAAATCGCCGGTCATTTCCACGACACCTACGGCATGGCCGCCGCCAACGTCTATGCCTCGCTGCAAATGGGCATCGGCATTTTCGAGTCCTCCGTCGCCGGGCTCGGCGGTTGCCCCTATGCCGCGGGCGCGTCGGGCAACGTCGCGACCGAGGATGTGGTCTGGCTGCTGACAGGTCTCGGCATCGATACCGGGATCGACCTCGATGCGCTGGTCGACACCGGCGTCTGGATCTCGAAGCAGCTCAAGCGCCAGCCGGCTTCCCGCGTGGCGCGCGCCGTACTCGCCAAGCGCGCGATGGCATCCGCCGATGCCTGAGGCCGTGGCCTCGCCCTGCATCAATGTCTGCAGGATGGAAGATGGCCTGTGCGCCGGCTGCTTTCGCACCATCGACGAGATCGCGCGCTGGGCCAACAGCGGCGACGCAGACAAGCAGCTGATTCTCGCCGCCGTGGCACAGCGGCGAGCCGGACCCGAATCGCCGCGGCAATGAAACTCCCCGGTTCGATCCAGCTCATCGAACGCGGCTGGCTGTCGTCGAACAACGTACTGTTCTTCGAGGGCGAGTCGGCCACGCTGGTCGATGCCGGCTATGTCGGCCACGCGCCGCAGACCGTCGAGCTCGTAAAGTCGGCGCTCGCCGGCCGGCGAAGCCGAATCCCCGGCGGACAGAGTCCGGGACGGCGACTCAGTCGTCTGATCAACACCCATTCGCACTCCGACCACATCGGCGGCAACGCTGCGCTGCAGGCCGCTTTCGGCTGCAAGATAGTGATTCCCGCCGGCATCGAACGCATGGTCAGCGACTGGGATACCCATGCCCTGCTGCTGGATGCCGCACAACAGCGCGGCGCCCGCTTCGCCCACGACGCGGTGATCGAGGCCGGCAGCGAATTCGACATGGGTGGGCTGACCTGGCAGGCGCTGCCGGCGCCCGGCCACGACATGGAGGCGTTGATTTATTACTGCCCGGAGAAGCGCATCCTGATCTCGGGCGATGCCTTGTGGCGGGACGGTTTCGGCATCATCTTCGGCGAGTTGATGGGCCGCAAGGATGCTTTGCCGGCGACGCGCAGCACGCTGGAAATGATCGGCCGGCTCGGCGTCGACATCGTCATTCCCGGCCATGGCGCCGCCTTTGATGATTTCGATGCTGCCTTGGGCCGCGCCTTCCAGCGCCTCGCTTCCTTCGAGGCCGATGGTGCGCGCATGGGGCGCAATGCCGTGCGCGCCTGCTTCACCTTCAACCTGCTCGACCTGCAGCGGCTGCGCGAGGACGAACTGCCGGCCTATCTGAAGAGCGTGCCCTTCTTCGACCACGTCAATCAGCGCATGCTGGGCTTTTCCGACGAAGATTTCGCGTCCTGGCTGCTCGGCGAATTGCTCAGGTCGCGCTCGATAGAACTGCGCGACGGTTGGATACTGCCAACCATGGCGCCTTAGAGCCAATCTCAGCATGGCCGATACCGTAGACACTGAAACACTGGCCCGCCTGCTGCGCAGCCGCCGCAGCGTCCGGGATTTTTCCGCTGCGGAAGTGCCAGCGGAACTGATCGATGCCATCCTCGACGACGCGCGTTGGGCGCCGAGCTGGTCGAATACGCAGCCCTACAAGATTGCCGTCGCCATGGGCGATCTGAAAGAGCAGCTCAAGGCCCAGCTTTCGGATCGCTACGATGCCGCGACCAGGCTGCAAGGCGGCGGTGTGTTCGGCAAGCTCGCCGCCTTCCTGACCCGCAGCAAGGCCCTGCCCGACGGCGACTTCAATACGCGCTTCGAGTATCCGCAGGAACTGGTGCCGCGCCGCCGGGCGACCGGCTTCGGGCTGTACGCCACGCTCGGCATCGCCCGCGAGGACGGCGCGGCGCGCAACCGCCAGATGCGCCGCAACTTCGAGTTCTTCGGCGCTCCGGTTGTCCTCTTCATTTTCGTGCGACAGGAACTGGGCGCTTACTCGGTTCTCGACGCCGGCATTTTCCTGCAGTCGCTGATGTTGTCCGCGCAGGCGCGCGGCCTCGGCACCTGCGCCGAAGGCGCGCTGGGCACCTGGGCCGGGCCGGTGCGGCAGGCCTTCGAGGTGCCGCCCGCCTACAAGCTACTGTGCGGGCTTGCGCTCGGCTGGCCCAGCGATCACGTTGTCAATACGTTCAATCCGGGTCGTGCGGACTTAGCGGAGATGCTGATTCCAATAAAGCGCGGCTGAGGTCGGCGGCTCGCCAGCGCCGACTCTTGGAGTTCCGTCATTCCCGCGGCTCTGCATGCCTTGGATTCCGCTTCGCGGGTTGGCAAAGCGGGAATCCAGAGGTCGGTTTGAATTTACCGCCGTATCACCAGCGCCGACTTTCTACCTTCGCTTCTACGCCCGCACCGGGTCTCGCCCCGGCATCTCCCTTCAAGGCACAAGGGAACTCGCTGCGCACCGGCGCCAAGTAATCCGCTATCCTTTCACCCCATGCAAGTCGTCCTCATCAGCGGCCTTTCCGGTTCCGGCAAATCCATTGCACTCAACGTGCTGGAGGATTCCGGCTACTACTGCGTCGACAACCTGCCGGCGCCGCTGTTGTCCGATCTGGTCGGTCACCTGCGGCTGGAAGGGCATCAGCAGGTGGCGGTCGCCGTCGACATGCGCGGCGGATCGAGCATTGCGGCGCTGCCGCCGCAACTTCGCAGCCTTGAAGCCGAGGGCATCACGCTGCGCTTCGTGTTCCTCGACGCGCGCAACGACGTGCTGATCCAGCGTTTTTCCGAAACCCGCCGCCGTCATCCGCTGGCCGGCGACGATGTGACGCTGGAGGAGGCCATTGTTCGCGAGCGCGAGGCGCTGGAAATGCTGGCCTCGCTCGGCCACCATATCGACACCAGCAACCTGCGGCCCAATGCGCTGCGCGCCAGCATCAAGGAGTTCGCCGCGCTGGACGAGCGCAGCGGCTTGACCCTGCTGTTCGAATCCTTCGGCTTCAAGAACGGCATTCCGCTCGATGCCGATCTGGTGTTCGACGTACGCTGCCTGCCCAACCCGCATTACGATCCGGCGCTGCGTCCGCTCACCGGGCGCGATGCCGATGTGATCCGCTTTCTCGAAGCGCAGCCCGAAGTGGCGCGCATGGAAGCCGACCTGCGCCGCTTCATCGGCGACTGGCTACCGGCCTATATCCGCGACAATCGCTCCTATCTCACGGTGGGCATCGGCTGCACCGGCGGCCAGCACCGCTCGGTGTATCTCGCCGAGAAGCTCGCCGCGCACTTTCGCGAATCGGCGCGCGTGCTGGTTCGGCATCGCAGCCTGATCGAATGAAGGGCGGCGCTCCAGACGGATTGCGTGAGCTGCTGGCGCATGCGGCTGGCGCTGGACATGCGCCCTGGCGCACGCTGCTCAAGCCCGGCGATTGGCTCCTGCTGCTGGCCGCCGCCCTGCTCGTCGCGGCGTCCTATCCGCTGCTGTGGCGCGGTGGCGTTGCGGATCGCGCGATCGTCAAGCGCGATGGCCAACTGGTCACCGAGCTGGCGCTGAACATTCCGCGCAAGTACGAGGTCACCGGCGCCCTCGGCACCACGGTGATTGAAGTGCAGCCCGGTCGCGCCCGCGTGCTTTCCGACCCGGGACCGCGCCAGTACTGCGTGCAGCAGGGCTGGCTGGTGCGCGCCAACGCCGTGGCGATCTGCGCGCCGAATCACGTCACGCTGCAGCTCTCGGGACGCGGCGGGCCGAACGGCTATGACACGCTCAACTATTGAGCTGCCGGTCACCGCCGACGACTACCGCATCGCGCGCTATGCGGCGGCAGCGATTGCGCTGACGGTCGCCGAGGCCGCCCTGCCGAGCCCGCTGCCGGGCATCAAGCCGGGGCTCGCCAACATCATCGTACTGGTGGTGCTGGCGCGCTACGGCTGGCGCGATGCTGCCTGGGTCAGCCTGCTGCGCGTGGTGGCGGGCAGCCTGGTGATCGGCCAGTTCCTCGCGCCAGGCTTCTTCCTCGCGCTGGCAGGTGCCTTGTGCAGCCTCGCCGTGCTGGCGCTGGCGCAGCATCTGCCGCCGCGTTTCTTCGGTCCGGTGTCGGCCAGCGTGCTGGCGGCCTTCGCCCACATCGGCGGACAGATCCTGCTTGCTCGCGTCTGGCTGGTGCCTCACGACGGCGTGTTCTACCTGCTGCCGCTGTTCGCCACGGCGGCGCTGGCATTCGGTACCATCAACGGTCTCGTTGCGGCGCGCCTGCTGGCAATTCCCATAGCCGCGCCCGCCTTGCTGAAAGCCGGCCAATGATCATTCCGCTGTTTCCCCTGCAGTCGGTGCTGTTCCCCGGTGGGCGCCTGCCCATGCGGATTTTCGAGCAGCGCTACATGGACATGGCCAAGGTCTGCCTCAAGGAGTCGGCATCCTTCGGCATCTGCCTGATCGCGCGCGGCGAAGAGGTCGCCCAGGCCGGCCGGAAAGCCGCCGAGCCGCACGCTGTAGGCACGCTGGCGCATATCGCCGACTGGGACATGCCGCAGCTGGGCGTGCTCAACATCATCGCCCAGGGCGGCGAGCGTTTTCGCGTCCTGCGCCACTGGACCGAGGATTCGGGCCTGTTGAAAGGCGAGATCGAATTGATCGCCGAACCGCCAGTATTGCCGGTGCCCGGCGCTTACGCGCGGCTGGTGCCGCTATTGCGTGCCATCGTGGACGAGATGGCGGCCGGCGCGCCCAATGCTCCGGCCACCCCGCATCGCTTTTTCGATGCCGGCTGGCTCGGCATGCGCTATGCCGAGGTGCTGCCGATCCCCGTCGCGGCGAAGCAGAAGCTGCTCGAAGTGGAAGACAGCATCGACCGCCTCGAAATCATCTATCGCTTCCTCGAAAGCAAGGGCTTGTTGCCGGACGCCTGATCCGATGTCCGGACTATCCCCGTTTTTCGTTGCCTACATTGCGGCATGGAGCGTCGCCTGCGTCCTGGCGTTGGCCGTCTATCTGCGTGACAGGCCGGCTTTCGCTTTCTCCCACGCCGCGTATTGGTGTTATCTCGGCGCGCCCTGGAAGTTGGCGACGTTTGCCGTCGCCACCCTAGGCATAACGCTGATTGCCCCCTATACCGACGACCCGACCTGGGACTACGTCGATGCGCCGCTGATGGCGGTGCTGACCTTCGCCACCGCGCCCTGGGCCATCGGCGTCCTCTACCTTGCCCTGCGCCGGCGCGCGCCCCTCAAGCAGGCCTATGTCGCGGCCTGCGCCTGGATGTTCTCGGCGAGTTGGTGCTACGACATCTATCTGGTCTGGCGCGACGGGGTCTATCCGCTCACCTGGCTCCCCAACATCGGCGCCTCGTCGACCTTGTATGTGGCGGCAGGCTTGTTGTGGAATCTGGAATGGCGCGCCGGGCGCGGCGTGGTATTCGGTTTCATGCTCGACGGCTGGCCGGCACTGCCGCCCGACCCGTCCGGCCTGCGGCGCATCTTCTGGTTCGCCCTGCCGCTAATGCTATTCGCCGCGGTTGCGATCCTGTCTTTCGTGGTGCCCAATCCCTTCGGTTGATGCCGCCTGTTGGAGGATGCGCCGTACGGGTGCCGGTAGCGCGGCGGCGGCCAGCGCATCAAGCGAGAACCAATGTTGGCCGGTTTCCATTGCGTGGAGCGACGGTTCGACCAGCACTCTCAGTGGCGCAATATGCAATTTGAAATGGCTGAAGGTGTGCACAAAAGTCGGCGCTGGCGATACGGCGATCACGCGGCAGGCAAAGTTCCGTTTGGCCCATTCCTGCGCATCGGCGCCTTCGGGCAGTTCCGGCAGCGATTGCAAGCCGCCCCAGATGCCGGCGGGCGGGCGGGTTTCGAGCAGCACGCGGTCGCCGTGCAGCAGCACCAGCAGCGTGGCATGGCGCAGCGGAACCTCGCGGTGCGGCCTGGCTTGGGGCAGCTCGGCGGTGCGGCCGGTGCTGCGGGCGACGCAGATGTCGTCGAGCGGACAAGCCTCGCAGCGCGGCTTGGTTCGTGCGCAGGCCATGGCGCCAAGATCCATCTGCGCCTGGTTGTAGATGGCGCCGTGGCGTTTCGGCATCAGTTCTTCGGCCAAGGACCAAAGACGCTTTTCCACCGCGCCACTGCCCGGGAAACCTTCGATGCCGAAGGCGCGGCACAGCACGCGCTTGACGTTGCCGTCGAGGATCGGCGCGTGGGCGCCGAAGCAGAAGGTGGCGATCGAGTTGGCCGTGGAACGGCCGATGCCCGGCAGTTGCGCGATGACCGATGGATCGCGCGGAAATTTCCCGCCGTGCTGCGCCATCACTGTGTGCGCCGCCGCGTGCAGGTTGCGCGCGCGGGCGTAGTAGCCGAGCCCGCTCCACAGCGCCATGACGTCCTCGACGGGCGCGGCGGCGAGGTCGGCGAGTTGTGGAAAGCGTTCGAGGAAGCGCAGGTAATACGGAGTCACCGTCGTCACCTGCGTCTGCTGCAGCATGATTTCCGACAGCCAGACGCGGTAGGGGTCCGTCGTGTTCTGCCACGGCAGATCGTGGCGGCCGTGGCGCTTGTGCCAGCGGATCAGGCGAGTTGAAAATTCTTCACCGCAGAGGCGCAGAGGCGCAGAGGATACGCAGAGAACACCCTTCGCCGCGTCTTCGGTCTTCTCTGCGCGGCTTTTCTCTGCGCCTCTGCGCCTCTGCGGTAAGGCCTTGTCGTGTGCTTTCTTCACACACTCACCGGCCGCACCCGGCTCGCTGCGAGCTTGGCGCGCTGGCGCGCTTCGTCGGTCGTGTCGCCATTCGCCACGGCAACGCCCATGCGTCGCTTGACGAAGCTTTCCGGTTTGCCGAACAGGCGCAGGTCGGACTCCGGCACTTGCAGCGCGTGGGCCACGCCTTCGAAGGCGATGCCCATTTCCTCAAGCCCGCCGTAGATCACCGCCGACGCACCGGGGCGACGCAGCGAGGTGTCCACCGGCAGGCCGAGAATCGCCCTCGCGTGCAGTTCGAATTCGGACAGGCGCTGCGTCGCCAGCGTCACCAGACCGGTGTCATGCGGGCGCGGGCTGACTTCGGAGAACCACACCGCATCGCCCTTGATGAACAGTTCGACGCCGAAGATGCCGCGGCCGCCGAGGTTGCCGGTAATGGCGCCGGCGATGTCGCGCGACTTCTGCAGCGCGGCCGGCGTCATCGCCATCGGTTGCCAGGATTCGACATAGTCGCCATTCACCTGGACATGGCCGATTGGCTCGCAGAAAAAGGTTTCCACGTCGCCGGAGGCGCCGACGGCACGTACCGTGAGCTGGGTGATTTCGTAGTCGAAGTCGATGAAGCCCTCGACGATCACTCGTCCCGCGCCGACTCGCCCGCCGGCTTGCGCATAGTCCCAGGCCTTTGCCACGTCGGCCTGCGTTTTCAGCAGCGACTGGCCCTTGCCGGAGGACGACATGACCGGCTTCACCACACAGGGAAAACCGATTCCATCATCGATCGCCGCCTGCAGTTCGGCGAGCGAATCCGCAAACTGGTAGGGCGAGGTGGGCAGGCCGAGTTCTTCCGCCGCGAGCCGGCGTATCCCCTCGCGGTTCATGGTCAATTGCGCGGCGCGCGCGGTGGGAATCACCTCGGCCAGCTTCGCCTGTTCGATTTCCACCAGCATCGCCGTGGCGATGGCCTCGATCTCCGGCACCACCAGATGCGGCCTCTCCTGCTCGATCAGCGCGCGCAGCGCGGCGCCGTCGGTCATGGTCACCACGTGACTGCGATGCGCCACCTGCATGCCCGGCGCGTCGGCATAGCGATCGACGCCGATCACTTCGCAACCCAGCCTTTGCAATGCGATAATGACTTCCTTGCCCAGTTCGCCGCAACCCAGCAGCATGACGCGCGTGGCGGATGGAGAAAGCGGAGTGCCGATACGATTCATGATGCCCATCAGGTGCTCCCGATAACAAAGTAAGTTCCCCGGATTTTAGAGCCTCTTGAAGACCTGCCCCAATGAACCCGCCGTATCAGCATCTTCTTGACCTGCGTCTCCTGCGCGATGCGTTGGGTGAGTTCGCCACCGGCGTGACGGTGGTCACCGCGCGCAGCGCCGACGGCCAGCCGGTCGGAGTCACCATCAATTCCTTCGCCTCGGTGTCACTCGAGCCGCCGCTGGTGTTGTGGAGCCTCGGCCTCGAGTCGGCTTCGCTGGCGGTGTTCGAGGCGTGCAGTCACTACGCGGTCAATGTCCTCGCCGCCGACCAGACGGAATTCTCACAGCGTTTTTCGCAGTCGCAGAGCGACAAGTTTGACGGCATCGATCTGGGAGTCGGCGCCGGCGGCGCGCCGATTCTTCCCGGCTGCTGCGCACTGTTCGAGTGCCGCAACGAAGCACGCTATCCCGGCGGCGACCACGTCATTCTGATCGGCTATGTCGAGAGCTTCAGTCGCGAAGAGAAGCCACCACTGATTTTTCATGGTGGCCGTTACCGCACCCTGCTTTAACGTGAAACACCTCATCCGGAGCGACTGGTGGAAATCGAGCGAAGCGAGCTAACCAGTAGCCCCGCCCTGGGGCGGGGGCGAGGCGGGGTTTCGCGAGGCATGCCTCGCGCCGCCGCAGCCGGCAGGCTGTGCAAAGCCTGCCGTGGGCCGCGCAGCGGGGGGTGGGGGGCCTTCAATTCGCCTTTCGTGTGTTTCATCAT
>JAUXUK010000076.1 GCA_030680805.1 Sulfuritalea sp.
AAACGGGACCGCGCCGATGATATTGCACTTCACCGTGTGAGAAAGTAGGTCAGCGCCAGACTCCCCCTTGAAACCCCTCCTCCGCTTACCCGGGGGAGGGGTTTGTCTTTTACGCCAACAAAAAGTCGGCGATGGCGACACGGCGGTGGTTGGCTAGATGTTGCTACTCGCTGCTAAAATGTCACCATGAAAATCAGCTTTCTCGAATTTGAACAACCGATCGCGGAACTTGAAGCCAAGATCGAGCAGCTACGTTTCGTGCAGGATGATTCTGCCGTCGATATTTCGGAGGAGATCTCCCGTCTCGACGCCAAGAGCCAAAGCCTGACCAAAGAGATCTACGCCAAACTTACCCCGTGGCAATGCGCCCTGGTGGCTCGACACCCGCAGCGCCCCTATACGCTGGACTATCTCGACTTGGTATTTACGGACTTCGAGGAGCTTCACGGTGATCGGAGTTACGCGGATGATCATGCGATCGTGGGTGGCGTGGCGCGGTTCAACGGACAGTCCTGCATGGTGATCGGCCATCAGAAGGGACGCGATACCAAGGAAAAGATCCATCGCAATTTCGGCATGCCTCGCCCAGAGGGCTATCGGAAAGCCTTGCGCCTTATGCGACTGGCAGAAAAGTTTGGACTCCCGGTTTTTACCTTTGTCGATACACCAGGCGCCTATCCGGGAATCGACGCAGAGGAACGCGGCCAGTCAGAAGCGATTGGACGTAACCTGGCGGTTATGACCGAATTGAAAGTGCCGCTGGTTGCCACAGTGATCGGCGAGGGCGGATCGGGTGGTGCCTTGGCAATCGCGGTTGCGGATGTGGTGGCAATGCTCCAGTACTCGACGTATTCGGTGATTTCGCCTGAGGGCTGTGCATCGATTCTGTGGAAAAGCGCGGAGCGCGCCGGAGATGCGGCGGAGACCATGGGAATTACGGCACCCAGGCTGAAGTCTCTCGGACTGATCGATCGCATCATCAACGAGCCGGTGGGGGGTGCCCATCGTGACCATCGTGCGACAGCGCAGAGCGTAAAAAAGTCCTTGCAAGAGGCGCTCAAGCAACTTGCCGGCCTGTCCTCAAGCGAGCTCATCGAGCGCCGCTTCGAGCGCCTGATGAGTTATGGCCGATTCAAGGAACAAGCCATCCATTGAATCTGTACGACAGGCTGTCGCGGCCTGTCTTGCTGCTCACGCCAAGCCGGGGCAACTGGTCGTGGTCGGCTTTTCCGGCGGGCTCGATTCCACGGTGTTGCTGCACACCGTCAGTGGTGTGGCGCGGGAATCAAGCTTCTGCTTGTCCGCGCTCCACGTTCACCATGGGCTCAGCGCCAATGCTGATGCATGGGCCGATGCCTGTACGCATGCTTGCGAGGAGTTGGGTATTCCGCTCACGCATCTTCGCGTTGATGTCCCGCAAAATACCGGCGCAGGGCTTGAGGCATCCGCCCGCGAAGAGCGCCACAAGGCGCTGGCCGACCATCCGGCTGACTGGATTCTTCTTGGCCACCACGCTGACGATCAAGCGGAAACTGTTCTGCACAACCTGCTGCGCGGCGCCGGCGTGCGTGGAGCGGGTGCCATGCCGGAGTCGCGAGGCCGGGTGTTGCGTCCCCTGTTGGGTGTGACACGTGATGAACTGCTGGCATACGCCCAATTTCATCGGCTGTCCTGGGTCGAGGACGAAAGCAATGCCGACTGCCGCTACACGCGGAACTTCCTGCGGCACGAGATTTTGCCGCGCATCGCGTCGCGCTTCCCCAGAGCCGGCAAACAGCTGGCCGCGGCCGCTGCCCGTTTCGGCGAGGCCGACGCGTTGCTTGAAGACCTTGCCACGTTGGATCTTCGCGGTACCTCGCCCGAGTTTCCGCTTCCTTTGAAACTGTTTCGCGAGTTACCCGGCACCCGCGCCAGAAATCTGCTGCGCGCCATGTTGACGTGGCACGAAGTACAGCCACCTGACGAGCGTCGTCTAAACGAGTTCGTTCGTCAATTGCAGAATGCAGGCAATGACCGGCATCCACGAATTGACCTGGCCAACTATTCGCTGTGGTGCGATGCGGGCCGGCTCCACTTCAAGAATCTGAATTAGCTTTCCGGTTTGTTTGCAAGCAGACCAAGCGCTTGCGACAACTCGACGGCAGAGCGGACCTGCATTTTCTCGAAAATGTGCGCGCGATGGACCTCGACGGTGCGCATCGCAATTCCGAGTTCGTCGGCGATGACTTTGTTCAGCTTGCCGGCCAGAATCATCTGCATTACCTCTTGCTCGCGGTGGGTAAGCTGGGCCAGTTTCTGCTCCAGCACCAGTATCGAGATCTCTCTGAGGTTGCGTTTTGTGTCTTGAGCAATGGCCGCCAGCACCTTGTCGACAAGTGCATTGTCATCGTAGGGCTTTTCGATAAAGTCGAAGGCGCCATCTTTCAAGGCCTGAACGGCCATTGGCACGTCGCCGTGTCCGGTCAGAAATATCACCGGCAGGCGACACTGCAAAGCCCGCAGCCGATCAAACAATTCGATGCCGCTCATTCCCGGCATCCGCACATCGAGCAGCAGGCAGCCGCACAGATCGCTACTGGCGAAAGCCAGAAACTCGTTGGCGGATTTCCATGTCCGCGATGGCGCGCCGCGTGACTGCAGCAACCACTGCAGCGCATCGCGTACCGCCGGATCATCATCGACGACGTGTGTGATGGCGACGCTCATTGGGGGGCCAGGGGCAGCAGAATGTGGAATACCGTTCCTCCTCCCGGGTTGGTCTCAAATGAGAGGCGACCCCGGTGATTCTCCACCACCGACCGGCAGATTGCCAGCCCCATGCCCATGCCTTCGGCCTTTGTCGTGAACAGCGGATCAAACAGCTTGTCGGCAACACTGGCGTCTATCCCGCAGCCGCGATCGGCGATGGTCAACAGGGCATAGCCATCGGTGCATGCAAGCCTGATGTCAATCTGTCGCCGATCGGGAACGGTATCCCGCATTGACTCAGCTGCATTGCGCAGAAGGTTGAACAGTGCCTGCTCAAGCAGCACCGGATCACCCTCGATGAGTGGTTGTGCCTGAAGCTCTAGAGTGACCCGGATGCCCTTCTGCCGGGTATCGACGTCCATCAGAGCCAGCGCAGCGTCAATGCGTTCGCCAAGCCGGATCAATTCAAAGCGATCTTCGCTGTGGCGGGCAAGGCTGTATATGCGGCGAATCACCTGCCCGGCGCGCCGCGCCTGCTCCACCGCCTTGTCGAGCGCCGGTACCACTTCTGTTGATGGGGCGTCGTTGCGCAGCAGGTTGGCCGCGCCCGTGCAGTAGCTCGAGATTGCGGCCAGCGGCTGGTTCAGCTCATGTGCAATGCTTGACGCCATTTCACCCATGGCAACAAGGCGTGCGGTGGATTGCAGGCGATCCTGCTGTTGGCGTACTCTTTCTTCAGCCTGTTTCCGCTCGGTAATATCCACCATAGACCCCATCCAGCCTGAATGCTGCCCGTGAGCATCGATCAATGGGGCTTCGTGAATCAGCACATCGATAAGCTCCCCATTGCGGCGCTTGAGCTTCAGTTCGAACCCCTCTTCCGGGCCCTGTCCGGCGAGGACTCGGTCATGGAGGAAGCGGGTCTCGTCGAGATAGTCGTCGGCCCAGTAGGGCATCGGTGGGCGACGGCCGATCAATTCCGCGGCAGACCAGCCCACCATGCGGCAGAAGGCCGGGTTCACGTAAATGATCTCTCCATCCAGATTCCGCGCCCGCATGCCCGTGTCGAGCGAATCCTCCATGGCCTTGCGGAAGGCGTGTTCCTGGCGCAGTTGTTCCTCCACGGCCTGGCGACGCAGCACATGGCGACGCAGGATCCACAGGCTCCAGAGCACGATCGTCGCGAGAATGACCAGACTGGCGGACAGCAGGATGCTGGCCAGGGGTCGCGGGGCGTGGTAGGGCACGGCGTGCAGGGCCAGCCCCCATCCAGGGGGATCAAAGGCGACTTGGTAGCCTTCTTCGGTAACCGCGGACTCCACTTTTGAGCGCGTTCCAAGTACCTTGCCGGAATCGCCAATGACGCTGATCCGATAGCGCTCTGCCAGCCACCATGGCACGCTATCGCCGAGAAGATCACGGATACGGTAGACGCCTACGGCGACGCCGATGATTCTGCCTTCCCGCGACACCGGCACGTGCACCTCGAATTGCCAGTCGTTCGTAAAAAAAGGATAGGTTGGACTATAGACGGGCTTTCCAAGCGACTTGGCCAGGCGGAAGCTTTGCCGTGACGGGGAGACTTCCATGGTTTCGCCGCCCAGGCTGGGATCCATCGTTGCCGGATGGGCCAGTCGCACCTGCCCTTCGGCATCGAGCCAGGCCAGTTGCCGCAGGCCGCTTTCAGAGCCGAACAAGGTGCGGGCAAAGGATTCGAAGGCCTTGGCACTGGCGGTATGGGTCAGGTCGATGCGTCCGAGCAACTCCTCGTTGCGTGTCAGGTGAAAGCGAAGATTCTGCTCCAGCCACAGGATGTCGCTGGTCAGGGTTGCGCGCTTTCCCTCCTTGTCGGCCTGGTCCGACATCCAGAGCAGGAGAGCAACTCCTCCGACAAACAGCACAAACGCCACTCGTGGCAAGACCCAAAGCCAGCGCCAACGGCTGGTTCGCTCCGGCGCGGAAATGGGTGGGCCAAGGTTCACAATGCGATATTAGCGCGGTCCGCGGCATCGGGCGGCGTGTTTGCGGAAATCCACAATAGCCTTGATCAGGGCGTCCACGGAGAATGCGAAACACCGCAATGTGCGGAGTGGTAGTCTTGTGCACACAACACAATCCAGGAGGAACAAAATGAAAATTCGTACCGTATTCGCCGGCCTCGTCGCCGCAACATTCTCGGTGATGGCGATGGCCCAGGCACCGATCGTGATCAAGTTCAGCCATGTCGTCGCGGCGGACACGCCCAAGGGCAAGGCTTCCGAGTTCTTCGCCAAGAAAGCCGCCGAACTGACCAAGGGCAAGGTCAAGGTCGAGGTCTATGCCAATTCGACGCTGTACAAGGACAAGGAAGAAATGGAAGCGCTGCAACTTGGCGCCGTGCAGATGCTGGCGCCTTCCCTGGCCAAGTTTGCCCCGCTCGGCGTCAAGGAGTTCGAACTGTTCGACCTGCCCTACCTGTTTGACGACTACAAGGAGCTGCATCTTGTCACGGAAGGCCCGGTCGGCAAGTCCTTGCTGCAGAAACTGGAAACCCGTGGTCTGGTCGGCCTGGCCTACTGGGACAACGGTTTCAAGGTGATGAGCGCCAACAAGCCGCTGAATAATCCGGAAGACTACAAGGGCCTGAAGATGCGCATCCAGTCGTCGAACGTGCTCGACGCGCAGATGCGTGCCGTGGGCGCGATTCCGCAGAAGATGGCCTTCTCCGAGGTCTATCAGGCCTTGCAGACAGGCGTGGTCGATGGCACCGAGAATCCGCCGTCCAACCTCTACACGCAAAAGATGCACGAGGTGCAGAAGCACGTCGCGGTCACCAACCACGGCTATCTCGGCTATGCGGTCATCACCAACAAGAAGTTCTGGGATGGGCTGCCGGCGGATGTGCGCAGTGCTCTTGAGACGGCAATGGCCGAGTCGACAAAATACGCCAACTCGATCGCCAAGGAAGACAACGACAAGGCCCTGGAAGAAGTGCGCAAGTCGGGCAAGAGCCAGATCGCGGTGCCGACCGCGGCGCAGAAACTGGCGCTGAAGAAGGCCATGGTCAAGGTTCACACGGAGATGGCGGGCCGCATCGGCAAGGAAAACATCGATGCCATCTACAAGGCCACCAACTTCGATCCGTCGAAGCTCTGATCTGGAAAGCGGGTAACGGTGGAGGCTGCGGCCTCCACTTTTTTCAGGGGAAAATCATGAGCCCCGACGCTCGCATCCGTTCGCTGCCCCCCAAGGGGGCTCATGCCTCCCTTGGGGCGGCCCTGCTGGAGGCATAGCCATGAAATATCTCGACCATCTTGAGGAATGGATCATCACCTTCCTCATCGGCGCGGCGACGCTGATCATTTTTGTCGCGGTCATGCACCGCTACGCGGCCGGGCTGCCGATTCCGGGCGTTCAGGACTGGCTGCTCCAGATCAACCTCACCTGGGCGCAGGAACTGTGCATCATCATGTTCGTCTGGATGGCCAAGTTCGGCGCCGCCTACGGCGTGAGGACCGGCATCCACGTCGGGGTCGATGTGCTGATCAACAGCCTGTCGGGCCGGATGCGAGCCAAGTTCATCGTCTTCGGTCTGCTGGCCGGCGCATTGTTCACCGGCATCATCGGCGCCTTGGGGGCGCACTTCGTCTGGGAGAACGGTGCCCACTACGCTATCTTCAACACGCTGGGCATCGCCGGCAAGGATTTGTACCCCGGGCCGACCACGCCCGACCTGGAATGGCCGACCTGGATGGTCTATTCCGCTATTCCGCTCGGATCGTCCCTGATGTGTTTCCGCTTCCTCCAGGTTACCGTGAGCTTCATCAAGACCGGCGAGCTGCCGCACCATGATCATGGCCATGTCGACGGTATCGAGGAAGGCGAGGTACCGGTGGATGTGAACCCCTACAACATGGACGATGACTTGCACATGCACGACCTCAAGTACAGCAAGCGCCATCCGGAAACAAAAGTCGGCGCTGGCGACACGGCGACCGGCGACAAGGGAGACGCGAAATGAGCGCCCTGATCATCTTTGCCCTGCTCACGGTCCTGATGCTGTCGGGCATGCCAGTATCCATTTCGCTGGGTCTGACGGTACTGACCTTCCTCTTCGCATTCACCGCCACGCCGCTCGAAGCGGTGGCGCTCAAGTTATTCACCGGCATCGAGAAGTTCGAGATCATGGCCATCCCGTTCTTCATCCTTGCCGGAAATTTCCTGACGCATGGCGGCGTGGCGAAGCGCATGATTTATTTTGCAACTTCCATGGTCGGTCATCTGCGCGGCGGCCTGGGCCTCAGTTCAGTGTTTGCCTGCGCGTTGTTTGCCGCCGTGTCCGGTTCCTCGCCGGCCACCGTGGTGGCGATCGGCTCGATTCTGCTGCCGGCGATGGTCAAGGCGGGCTACCCGAAGAAATTCGGCGTCGGCGTCATCGCCTCGTCCGGCGGTCTCGGCATCCTGATCCCGCCCTCGATCGTGATGGTGATGTACGCCGTGTCCACCAACAGTTCGATCGGTGCGCTGTTCATGGCGGGCGTGGTTCCCGGCCTGCTGCTGGCGCTGTTCCTCGGCTTCACCACCTGGTACGTTGCCAAGAAGGGCAACTATCCGCGCGAGCAGCCACTGTCATGGGCCCAGCGCTGGGACGCCTTCCGCAAGGCGATCTGGGGTTTGCTGCTGATCGTGGTGGTGATGGGCGGCATCTACAGCGGCCTGTTCACTCCGACCGAGGCGGCGGCAATGAGCGCGGTGTACGCCTTCTTCATCGCGGTGTTCGTCTATAAGGACATCGGCTTCAAGGATGTGCCCAAGGTATTGCTCAACTCGGCGAACATGAGCGCGATGCTGCTCTACATCATCACCAATGCGGTGCTGTTTTCGTTCATCCTGACCAACGAGCAGATTCCGCAGGGCATCGCCGAATGGCTGACCAACTCCGGGGTCGGCGTGATCGGCTTCCTCATCGCGGTGAACATCCTGCTGCTGGTGATGGGTAGTTTCATGGAGCCTTCGTCGATCATCCTGATCACGGCGCCGATCCTGTTCCCGATCGCCATGAAACTGGGCATCGATCCGATCCATTTCGGCGTGATGATCACGGTGAACATGGAAATCGGCATGATCACGCCGCCGGTGGGGCTCAATCTCTACGTGGCCAGCGGAGTCGCCAAAATGGGCCTCACCGACTGCTCCAAGGCCGTCATGCCCTGGCTGCTGACGATGCTGGTGTTCCTCATGCTGATCACCTATGTGCCGGCAATATCGACCTGGCTGCCCAGGACGCTGGGCATGATGTAGCAATTCTGTATGACCGTCACGAGGGCCCGGCATTGCCGGGCCCTTGTTTTTTGTAGCGGGGAAGCGGCCGCAAGCCCGATGTGGGGCAAGAAACTGAGCTAAAATATCAAGTTAGGCTTTTTGTCCGCTTGATACCCGTAATCCAACCTGTTCTGGAGAAAGTAATGGCTGTTGAACGCACCCTGTCGATCATCAAACCCGACGCAGTTGCAAAGAACGTGATCGGCAAGATCTATTCCCGCTTCGAGACCAATGGCCTCAAGATCGTTGCCTCGCGCATGATTCATCTTTCGCGCCAGGATGCCGAAGGCTTCTACGCGGTGCATAAGGAGCGGCCCTTCTTCAAGGATCTCGTCGAGTTCATGATTTCCGGCCCGGTCATGGTGCAGGTGTTGCAAGGTGAAGGTGCTGTGGCCAAGAACCGCGACCTGATGGGCGCCACCGATCCGAAGAAGGCCGAGGCCGGCACGATCCGCGCCGATTTCGCCGACAGCATCGAGGCCAATGCCGTGCATGGCTCCGACGCGGCGGAAACCGCCGCCGTGGAAATCGCCTATTTCTTCCCCGCGCTGAACGTCTATTCGCGCTAATAGCCGATGCCGGTAAATCTCCTCGATTTCGATGCAGAAGGCCTGACGGCCTGGTTCGCGCAGCAGGGCGAAAAGCCTTTCCGCGCGCGACAGGTGTTGCGCTGGATCCATCATTTCGGGGAGAGCGACTTCAATGCGATGACCGATATCGCCAGGTCGCTGCGCGAGAAGCTGATTGCAACAGCCGCCGTGTCGCCAGCGCCGACTATCAGCGACAAGCTGTCGGACGACGGTACGCGCAAGTTCCTGTTTGATGTTGGCAACGGCAATGCGGTCGAGACTGTATTCATCCCCGAGGATGACCGCGGGACGCTGTGCATTTCTTCCCAGGCGGGTTGTGCGCTTGAATGCGCGTTTTGCTCCACCGGGCGCCAGGGCTTCAACCGGAACTTGAGCACAGCCGAGATCATCGGCCAGCTTTGGCAAGCCAACCGCGCTCTGGGCTATGCACCAACGAGCGGCAACTGCGGCGAACGAGTCATCAGCAATGTCGTACTGATGGGCATGGGCGAGCCGCTGGCCAACTTCGACAACCTGGTGCCGGCGCTGCGCCTGATGCTGGATGACAACGCCTATGGCCTGTCACGGCGGCGGGTGACGGTGTCTACCTCGGGCATTGTGCCGGCCATGGACCGGCTGGCCGAGGCCTGCCCGGTGGCCCTGGCGGTTTCCCTGCATGCGCCGACCGACGGCCTGCGCGACAAGCTGGTGCCGATCAACCGCAAGTATCCGCTGGCGGAACTGATGGCTGCGTGCCAGCGCTATCTGGTGCATGCGCCGCGCGATTTCATTACGTTCGAGTACGTGATGCTCGACGGTGTCAACGACAGCGATGCCGATGCGCGCGCACTCCTGCACCTGGTGCGCGACGTTCCCTGCAAGTTCAACCTGATTCCCTTCAATCCTTTTCCGGCCTCCGGCTTCAGCCGTTCGCCCGCCGAGCGGGTCAGGCGCTTTGCCTCGATCCTGATCAATGGCGGCATCGTCACCACGACACGCAAGACGCGTGGCGATGACATCGATGCCGCTTGCGGGCAACTCGCCGGCAAGGTGCTGGACAAATCGCGTCGCACGGCACATAAAGCCGGCCCAGCGGCTGGATTGGCTGTCATTTCTGGTGGAGTCGAACTGCACTTATGAAAAATTCAATTTTCGCACTAGGGTTGGTGGTCCTTCTCGCGGGCTGCACGGCTACCGGGTCCGGTTCCGGTCAAGGAGCCCGGCAGGCGGTCTCGGCACAGCCGCCCGAGAACGAGCAGCAACAGCGGGCGAAAGTGCATTACGAATTGGGGTCGCTGTACATGCTCGATGGGCGTTGGGCAATTGCCCTCGAGGAGGCACGCATTGCCCTGTCGGCTGATCCCAACTATGCGCCGGCCTACAACCTGTTGGGCCTGACCCACATGGCGCTCAACGAACCGCGGCAGGCCGAGGACAGCTTCGAAAAGGCTCTGAACCTGGCCCCCGGAGATCCCGAAATCAACAACAACTTCGGCTGGTTCCTCTGCCAGAATGGTCGCGAGCAACGCTCGATCAGCTACTTCATGGCGTCCGCGAAGAATCCGCTGTATACGACCCCGACCAAGCCTTACACCAATGCCGGTGTCTGCTCGGTACGTATGAAGAACGACAAGGCCGCCGAAGACTACCTGCTTACCGCGCTGCAGTTGTCTCCGACCAACACCCAGGCGCTGTTCTGGCTGGCCGATATTGCCTATCGGCAAGGGCGCCATTCGGAAGCGCGCCAGTGGACCACGGATATCGAAAAAATGATGGAGCCAACGCCGGAGGTGATGTGGCTGGCCTTGCGCATCGAGCGCAAATTGGGCAATCGCGAGGCCGAGGCGCGCTATGCCACGCAATTGCGTCGCCGGTTTCCGGGCTCTCCGGAGCAACGCCTGCTGACTCAGGGCCAGTATGAGTGAAGCGCAAGTGACAGAGAACCTCGACGCGGAGTCGATAGAGCCTGTCCCGGAGGAAGCGCACGAGGCAGCCGAGCCAGCCGCGTCGGACACGCCGGGCTCGGTGTTGCGCCTCGCGCGGGAGGCTCGCGGCCAGTCAATTGCCGATGTAGTGCAGGTGATTCGCTTCAGTGCACGCCAGATCGAGGCATTGGAGCGCGATGACTACGCCAGTCTGCCGGGGGCTACCGCGGTGCGCGGTCTGGTTCGCAACTACGCCAAATTTCTCAAGCTCGATGCCGCACCCCTGCTGGCGCAGCTTGAGCCTGCCGTGCCGGTTCCCGAGGCGGATGTGCGCCCGCCTGCCAACATGGGCGAAGCAGAGCAGCCGACAATCGTGGAGCGGGTACCCCCGAGGTTAATTGCGGCCGGGGCGGCCATCCTGTTGCTGGCGCTGTTGGGTTACTGGGCCGCCACATTGTCGGGCGACGGCGGGCTGACAAACCTCTTGCGTGGTTTGTCAGGCGGCTCTGCCGTGGTCAGGCCGGGTGGTGCTTCCTCCCCTTCGGTTGTCCCCGTGGTTCAACCGGCGCCGGCCATAGTCGCCGAGAATGCCCCCGTTGCCGCGAGCGATGCATCCAGTTCTCTGCCATTCACTGGCTTGCGTGTCGAGTTCGACGATCGTTCCTGGATCGAGATCCGTGACGCCACGCAAAAAATCGTGTTCGTTGGCGAGTATCCGGCAGGCACGCGACAGAACGTCGAGGGCAAGGCGCCTTTCCAGGTCTGGATCGGCCGGGCGTCGGGTGTTCGCATGTTCATGGGCGAGCGCAGCATCGATCTCAAGCCGCATACCCGCGAAGAAGTCGCCCGGTTCACCCTGGAATGAGCGAGTTGTCCAGAGAGTTTGGCGCGCGGCGCGCAAGCCGTCTCGTCATGATTGGAAAAGTCGGCGTTGGCGGTACGGCGCCCGCATCACCCGTGGTCGTCCAGTCGATGACCAATACCGATACCGAGGATGTATTTGCTACCGCGATGCAGGTGGCGCAGCTGGCACGTGCGGGATCGGAGCTGGTGCGCATCACGGTCAATACCCGCGAGGCCGCCGCCGCCGTGCCGAAGATTCGCGACCGTCTGGCGCAGATGAACGTCGATGTGCCGCTGATCGGCGATTTCCATTTCAATGGCCACAAGCTCTTGGCAGAACATCCGGCGTGTGCCGAGGCTTTGGCCAAACTGCGCATCAATCCGGGCAACGTCGGCAAGGGTGCGCGGCGCGACGAGCAGTTTGCGCAGTTGATCGAAATCGCCTGCAGGTTCGACAAGCCGATTCGCATCGGGGTTAACTGGGGCAGCCTCGACCAGGCGCTGCTTGCCCGTGTCATGGATGAGAACGCGAAGCGCGCGGAACCCAAGGATGCCACCGAGATCATGCGCGAAGCGATGGTGATGTCGGCGCTGGAATCGGCGGCGCAGGCCGAAGCACTCGGACTGCCGGGCGACCATATCATCCTGTCGTGCAAGGTCTCGGGCGTGCAGGACCTCATAGAAATTTATCGCGAACTCGCGGCGCGCTGCGACTACCCCCTGCATCTGGGGCTGACCGAGGCCGGCATGGGCAGCAAGGGTATCGTCGCCTCGACCGCCGCGCTCAGCGTGCTGCTGCAGGAAGGCATAGGCGACACGATACGCGTGTCGCTGACACCTGAGCCAGGCGGCGACCGCACGCGCGAGGTGATCGTCGCCCAGGAAATCCTGCAGACCATGGGCCTGCGCGCCTTCACGCCGCTGGTGGCGGCCTGCCCCGGTTGCGGGCGCACCACCAGCACGGTGTTCCAGGAGCTGGCGCAGGATATCCAGAAT
>JAUXUK010000077.1 GCA_030680805.1 Sulfuritalea sp.
TGTCTATTTCGGACCCGTCCGCATCGGCGGCTTTGATGAACGGGAAACCAAGGGGCAGCGCAACGACTACCTCACTCTGAAACTGTAACCCATGTCCTTGAACCGATCTGTTACCGATGTGCTTGACTCGTACACCCCGCCTCCCCGGCCTGACTTCGTCAGGCTACCCTCGCTGCGAAAGGCCCGCCGGGCCGGTCGCTAAACTAGCCGGCCAAAAACCGGCCGTCGTCGGACAACGCGACCGGACTTCCCCCGGCGGACCTTCCTCGCTCGGCGGGTCAGAGGGGAATGAAAAGCGTCGCGCGTGGAGGGCCGCCCTTGCGGAAATGCCGGATAAATCGTCTAATTCAATTCGGGTAGGCATGGCGCCTCAAGGCCGAACCGCCCCGCGCCGGTCGTCATCGCGATTTTTAGGCGCCACTAAATCGAGGCATCCCTTTGATAAACCGATCATTTAGACCTCGCCCGGAATTTTATCCATCACAAATGACGGGGTCTTTTCCGTCATTTAGGCGGTCTATTAACGTTAGCTGCCAATAGCATATGAGCGAGCCAGCCACATACAAGAACCAAATCGCAATTGGTGTTGCCTACAGCGCAGCGGTGGCTGCACTGTATCTATTCGGCTACTGGGGAACATTCGATGTAAATATCCTCGAATTTGTCGGCCTATCTGATCTTGTAAAGCTTGCAGCCTACCCATTGCTCATTTCTCTTGCCTCTTTGATCGCGGGCTACGCTCTGGCCGAAGTGCTCCGTAGTGACGAAGTCCTGCCTGTTGGAGGAGGCGCGGAAACAACCATTGGGCGTTTCGGCCGAAAGAACTGGCGTTACCTCATCGCACTTCAGGTCCTAATCACGGTATTGGTTGCGACCTATGGTGTCCAGCCATGGAAATGGTTTTCTGTCGCCTTTCTAATTGCGTTGATGTTCACTCCTTTCACACATATGGAGTTTTTCGTTTCCTTGCTTCCCAATCCCCGTCTACGCGGGAATGTAATCTTTCTTTCATTGTTCATTGCCAGTACGGCATTTGCATACGGCAACTTCCATGCGTATCTTGCCAAGCGTGGAGAGGCCCCAGTGTCCGTAGACGTGGTTCGATCCAAACTTTCCCTTCGATTTGAGGACAAAAAGCCAGTCGCTTACCTTGGATATGTGGGCGGCTATTTCGTTTTCTATGAAACCGTAACTGGTAGCGTCGTGTTTGTAAGGCCAAAAGATGAAAATCCCATCTTCCTGCTTCATAACTCGACTCGCAGCTAACCCATCATTCCACCGGACGCTGCGCGATGAAGCCGCGCAGCGCCGGTGATTTCAAACATTGGGCCTACTGGAGCTAGCCGATGAGTGCATCAACAATACTCTTGCCGAACCGATCAGGCGCTGGTGAACCAGAGCAGGTCAAACTTGGCAGCCACGTCGTAATTATCGGAGCCAATGGGTCTGGAAAGACTCGTCTCGGAATTTGGATAGAACAGAAGCATCAGGAAGAGCGCGTGGTCCACAGAATCAGTGCTCAAAAGGCTCTCTCTATTCCTGAATTTGCCCCGTTGCAGAATTTGGAGCAAGCAGAAAAGGCTTGGCTGTTCGGAACGTCCCAACCCTATGCAAGCGTAGGCCGCAAAGTTCATGATCGGTGGGGTGGGCGTCCTGCCACTTTTTTGTTAAGTGATTATGACCAGTTGCTGTCCGTTTTGTTCGCAAAATCGGCAGAGCGAGATAGGAAGCACACAGAGGAGACGCGACGCTCTGAGAATTACCTTCTTGTACCGGATGCACCAATTGACTCAATCGTCAAAACGTGGGGTGACATCATGCCCCATCGTGAAATTAGATTTTGCGATGGGAAAGTTTTGGTGAAATCAACCGAGGCGTCCGAGTACCACGGAATGGAAATGAGCGATGGCGAGCGCGTCGCGCTGTATTTGATAGGCCAGTGCCTATGCGCTCCAGAGAATGCTCTAATCATTGTCGATGAGCCTGAATTGCATCTGCATAGATCACTCGTTGACAAACTTTGGAACAAAGTCGAAGAGCTTTGCCAGACCAAGACAATCGCATACATCACCCACGATCTTGATTTCGCTTCCTCCCGCGCAGATGCCGCGAAGATTTGGATAAAGAGCTTCTCAGGAAGCGATGCTTGGGTCTGGTCATTTGTCCCTGAAGATGAATTGTTGCCAGAAAATCTTGTTCTTGAGGTAATTGGAAGTCGGAAGAAGATATTGTTCTGCGAAGGAGACGCTGGAAGCGATGACGCTGCTATTTATCAACTTGCATTCCCCGCTTACCATGTCATTCCGCGAGGAGGTTGCGAGAAGGTTATCGAGTCAGCGAAAGCACTTCGAGCCAACCCAAGCCTGCACCACCTCGATGCGCTAGCAATAATTGATAGTGACTACCGCGAACAAGAAGAAGTTGATGCCTTACTTAGCCATGGAATCCACACTATTCCGGTCGCGGAGATCGAGAATATTTTTTGTGTCGAGTCTGTGCTCCGGATCGTAGCAAGCCATCTTCAGCGAGACCCCGCCAGCGCGGTAAGTGACGTATTTCAGTTCGTTGCATCCGCAATGAAGTCAGAAATCGAAGTGCAGATTTCATCAATGGCAGAACGGAGAATCCAGTTCCTGCTAGGTGCTTTCTCCAAGGCTTCTAACGACAAGGCTGGGTTAGCAAACGGACTAACTGAGACCCTTAGCCGAATCGATGTCGAAGCCGTCTACACCCAGTGCAAAGCGGCATATGAATTGGCCTTGGCGTCAAACAAATTAGATGAGCTTCTGCGCGTCTATAACAGAAAGAGCATCGTAGACCGCATTTCTGGAATCCTGGGTCTAGCGAGAGGTGAGTACAAGAAGCTGCTGATTCGAATGCTTAAAGGGCCGCATCAAGAGGCCATTGTTTCGGCATTGGGAACGTACCTCCCTTTGCTCCCATGATTGGCCCAACCAATCATTCCACCGAACCTACGCAAAATGCCGCGCAGGCCGGTGAATTCAAACGTAGGCGCCACGCACCCGACCGCACGCTTCAATACGCTCTGAGGAGGTAACGCCATGGTTCCGTCCATTCAAGATCTGTCCAATCTTGCCCAGGCTCTCGGGTTTCTCGTCGCGTTCGCCGCTCTCTTTGTCGCGATCCGCCAGAACGCAACCGCTCATGCCGTCGCCCGCGGACAGAACTTCTTTGCGCTCATTGGGTTTCTCCAGGAGTCCTCGCTTCGCGCTGCCCGCGCGCACGTCCAGGAAAGCCTCAATACCGTCGCGTTCGAGAAGTGGAACGCTCAGGACAAGAGCCTCGCCTCCACTGTGTGCTCGAGCTATGACGCAGCGATCATCGCTTTGAAGAAACAGTTCATCGACCACGACATCTTCATCGACAACTACGGCCCGAGCGTTCGCGACTGCTACCACATCTGCCAGCCACTGATCCTAGAACGTCAGCACGCTCGCGGTCCTTCCTATTGGGATGACTTCGCTCAGCTCGGCAAGCAGCTTCTCGACACCACTCCCTACACTCCACCGACTGCCCCACTGACGCCAGTAGGGGAAGGCATCGCTGGAAGCACTACTAGCAGGTCCACGGAAGACGCGTCCAAGAAGACCCCGGTCAAGCCAGTCGACCAAGTCACGGCCGACCGCGCCTAACCCCGGCATGCAGCAGACGCGCTACGCTCGCCGCTGATGCCAAACGTTCGGCCCCATAGGAAGGGTTCCAGTTCCTTGCTGCTCCTTGCTCCGTTTCTTGCAATCGCACTACTTGCGTAGTGATGTTGCCCGCAGTATCATCTGCTCCATGAACGCTGCCGCCAAATTACTTCAGGCTATGCGTAGCAATCCACTCGATTGGAAGCTTGCGCAGCTTCAAACAGTAGCGCGCCAGAACGGAATCGACTGGCGGCATGTTGGAACGAGTCACTGCGTCTTTGTGCGCGCTGATGGCAAGACGCTCCCCGTTCCGGCCCGGCGTCCTATCAAGCCGATCTATGTCAAGAAGTTCCTGGAACTCGGTGAAGGAGCATGAACCATGGGAAAGAGAATTGACTACCCGTTTGAGATCCGCCCGCTGTCGGCTGAGGAAGGCGGTGGCTTTCTTATTTCGTACCCTGATTTCTCGGAGTGCCTCTCCGATGGCGAGACAGTCGAGGAAGCACTCGCGAACGGGAAGGATGCCTTGAAGTCAACGATTGCCGCACTCAAGGCCAAGGAGCTACCAATTCCAGCCCCGAACAGCGGGGGTGTCGCATCCGGAAAGTTTGTCGCCCGCGTTCCAAAGACGGTCCACGCGCGGTTGGCTACACGCGCAAAGGCAGAGGGCGTGTCACTAAATACCCTTGTTGTCACGTTCATCGCGGAAGGTCTTGGGCGCAAAGAGCGGCACGCGTAGTAGCGAATGTGGCCGAACCCATAAACCAAAGGGGCCAGAGACATGTCGTTTTCGTCGCGGACTTCCACGCGCAAGCTTTTCTTTCCCCTCTGATCCGCCGAGCGAGGAAGGTTCGCCGGGAGTAGTCCGGTCGCGTTGTCCGACGACGGCCGGTTTTTGGCCGGCTAGTTTAGCGACCGGCCCGGCGGGCCTTCCGCAGCGAGGGTAGTCTGACCAAGTCAGGCCGGGGCGGCGGGGTGCGCTTCTTTGGGTACTTTCTTGTCGCATCACAAGAAAGTACCTCGCCCGCCGGGGCGAGACCCGGCATGCTTGTCAGGGGCACGGCCTCAAGAGTCGGCGCTGGCGACACGGCGACGGAAGCAAGAGCCCCTGGATTCCCGCTTTCGCGGGAATGACGGAGACTCAAAAGTCGGTGCTGGCGATACGGCGAGAGACAAACTCAAAGTGGCCGCTGCACCCACTCCAGCAACGGCTGCCACTGTTCGAGATCCTTCTCGGCACGGCTTGGCGGCAGTTCGAAAATGCTCATGCCGTGGGCCGCCGCCTGCACGTAATTCTGCGTGTCGCGCAGGTGCGCCACCACCGGCAGGCCGGTGCTTTCGAGAAAGCGCTCCAGTTCGCCGGCGGCGCGGGTACGCGCATCGACGCGCATGGCGACGATGGCCACCATGTCACCCGAGGCTTCGTGCTTGCGAACTTCCTTTTCCTCCAGCAACCGGTCGAGGAAATGGCGCGTGGCGAGGATGTCGAAAATCGAGGGTTGCAGCGGCACGATCACGCGCCGGACCATTTTCAGCACCTGGCCAAGCTTCTTGCCGTGCAAGCCGGCCGGCGTATCCAGCACCACGTGACTGGTGTCCTTCGGCGGCCGTGCCGGCTGGTCGGGTTCGATGTCCCAGGTGGCAATGTGCGGCAGCGCCGGCGAACGCAGCTTGAGCCACTCACGCGAGGACTGCTGGCGGTCGATGTCGCCGAGCATGACGCGCTTGCCCTGCAATGCGAAGAAGCCGGCCAGATTGGTCGCCAGCGTGGTCTTGCCGACTCCGCCCTTGGGATTGGCGATCAGAAAAGATTCCATGGTCTGAACCGGAAAGAAGAAAACCTTACCGCAGAGGCGCAGAGACACAGAGGAAACGCAGAGAAATGCAAAGCTCCTCGCCTTGCTTATCTCTGCGCCTCTGCGCCTCTGCGGTGAAAGCTTTTGAATTCCTGCTCATAAGCGGCTACGGCAACAGCACCGTCGAGCCCGTGGTCTTGCGCGCCACCAGGTCGATCTGCGCCTGCGCCGCGTCCTTCAGCGCGTAGGTCTGGTTGACTTCGATCTTCACCTTGCCCGAGGTGACCATGTCGAACAGCTCGCCCGAGATCGCCAGCAGGTCGCTGCGCTGTGCGGTGTAGGTGAACAGGGTCGGCCGGGTGATAAACAGCGAGCCCATCTTGGCCAGCAGGCCGAGGTCGAAGGGCGCCACGGGGCCGGAGGCGGCGCCGAACAGCACCATCATGCCCAACGGCTGCAGGCATTCGAGCGAACCCATGAAGGTGTCCTTGCCGATCGAGTCGTACACCACGCGCACGCCCTTGCCCCGGGTGATTTCCTTGACCCGCTCGACGAAATTTTCGCGCGTGTAGATGATGGTGTGGTCGCAGCCGTGCGCCCTGGCCAGTGCGGCCTTCTCGTCGGAACTGACGGTGCCGATTACCGTGACGCCTAGCGCCCTAGCCCATTGGCAGACGATGAGGCCGACGCCGCCGGCAGCAGCATGGATCAGGATAGTGTCGCCGGCCTCGACCTTGCAGGTGCGACGCAGCAGGTATTGCGCGGTCATGCCCTGCAGCATCATCGCCGCGCCGGTCTTGAAGTCGATCGCGTCGGGCAGTTTGACCAGGCGGTCGGCCGCAATGTTGCGCAGCTCGGCATAGGCGCCGACCGGGCCGCCGGCATAGGCGACGCGGTCGCCCACTTTCAGGTCGGTCACCGCACTGCCCACCGACTCGACCACGCCCGCGCCTTCGAGGCCGATGCCCGAGGGCATGGGTACCGGGTAGGCCCCCGTGCGATGGTAGATGTCGATGAAGTTGAGGCCGACGGCATGATGGCGCACGCGGGCCTCATGCGGCGCCGTGTCGCCAACGCCGACTTCTTCCCAGCGCAAAACCTCGGGGCCGCCGGGAGTGTGAAAACGGATGGCATGGGTCATGGTTCAGCCTTTCAATTCGCTCAAGTGGTTGGCGTCGACGACGGCCAGCGCCGTCATGTTGACCAGGCGGCGTACTGTAGCAGTCGCCGTCAGGATATGCACCGGCTGCGCCGCGCCGAGCAACACCGGGCCGACCGTGATGCCGTCGCCCGAGGTGGCCTTGATCAGGTTGAACGAAATGTTTGCGGCATCGACATTGGGCATGATCAGCAGGTTGGCCTCGCCCTTGAGGCGACAATCGGGATACAGCTTTTCGCGGATGTCCTGCGACAGGGCTGCATCGCCGTGCATTTCGCCGTCGACTTCGAGGCCCGGCGCACGCTCCTCGATCAGGGCCCGCGCCGCTGCCATTTTCAACGCGGACGCCGAGCGCAGGCTGCCGAAATTGGAATGCGACAGCAGCGCCACTTTGGGCTCGAGGCCGAAGCGGCGCACTTCCTTGGCCGCCATCAGCGTGATGTCGGCGAGCTGTTCGGCGGACGGGTCTTCATTGACATAGGTGTCGCACATGAACAGCGTGTGTCGTGCCAGCAGCAGCATGTTCATCGCCGCGAAGCAATGCGCGTCCGGCTCGAGGCCGATCACGTCGCTGACATGCTTGAGGTGCTGCGCGTGGCGGCCGACCACGCCGCACAACATGGCGTCGACATAGCCGCGCTTGAGCAGCATGGTGCCGATCAACGTGGTGTCCGAGCGCAGCGCCTGCTTGGCGATGCCGGGCGTGACACCCTGCCGGCCCATGATGTCGTGATAGCCCTGCCACAGTTCCTTGTAGCGCGGATCGGAGTTCGGGTTCACCACTTCGAAATCGCGCCCGGCCACCAGGCGCAGGCCGGCCTTCTCGATGCGGCTGCCGATGACATCGGGACGGCCGATCAGCACCGGCTGCGCGAGGCCTTCGTCGAGCACCGCCTGCACCGCGCGCAGCACCCGCTCGTCCTCGCCCTCGCAGTAGATGACGCGGCGCGGCGCTTTCTTGGCCGCGCTGAACACCGGCTTCATGACAAAGCCGGAGTGATAGACAAAGCTGTTGAGCTTGTCGCGATAGGCGTCGAAATCGGTGATCGGCCGCGTCGCCACGCCCGATTCGGCCGCCGCCTTGGCTACGGCCGGGGCGATCTTGACGATCAGGCGCGGATCGAAGGGCCGCGGGATCAGGTACTCGCGGCCGAAGGCCAGGCTCTCGCCGCCATAGGCCATGGCCACTACGTCGGAGGCCTCGGCCTGCGCCAGTTCGGCGATGGCGCGCACCGCGGCCAGCTTCATCTGTTCGGTGATGGTGGTCGCCCCCGCATCCAGCGCGCCGCGGAAAATGAAGGGGAAGCACAGCACATTGTTGACCTGGTTCGGATAGTCCGAACGCCCGGTGGCAATGATCGCATCGGAGCGCACGCTCTTGACTTCCTCGGGCGTGATTTCCGGCGTCGGATTGGCCAGCGCCAGGATCAGCGGATCGCGCTCCATCTTCGCCACCATCGCCGGCTTGACCACGCCGCCGGCCGAGAGGCCGAGGAACACGTCGGCACCTTCGATCACTTCGGCCAGCGTGCGCGCATCGGTCTTCTTGGCGTAGCGCGCCTTGATCGGGTCCATGTCCTCGACGCGGCCCTCATAGGCCACGCCCTTGATGTCGGTGACCCAGATGTTCTCCACCTTGACGCCGAGGTTCACCAGCAGGTCGAGGCAGGCCAGCGCGGCAGCACCGGCACCCGAGGTGACCAGCTTGACCTCCCCGATATTCTTGCCGACCAGCTTGAGGCCGTTGAGGATCGCCGCGCCGACCACAATCGCCGTGCCGTGCTGGTCGTCGTGGAACACCGGAATCTTCATGCGCTCGCGCAATTTGGCCTCGATGTAGAAGCACTCCGGCGCCTTGATGTCTTCGAGGTTGATGCCGCCGAAGGTCGGCTCCATCGCCGCGATCATGTCGATCAGCTTGTCGGCATCGGGCTCCAGCAGTTCGATGTCGAAAACGTCGATGCCGGCGAACTTCTTGAACAGCACGCCCTTGCCTTCCATCACCGGCTTGGCCGCCAGCGGCCCGATGTTGCCGAGACCGAGCACCGCCGTGCCGTTGGTCACCACGCCGACCAGGTTGGCGCGCGAAGTGAGGCGGCTGGCCATCGCCGGATCATCGACGATGGCATTGCAGGCCGCGGCCACGCCCGGCGAATACGCCAGCGCCAGGTCGCGCTGGTTGGTGAGGCCCTTGGTCGGCACCACGGCGATTTTTCCCGGCGTGGGCCATTCGTGGTACTCGAGGGCGGCGGCGGAGAGGTTTTCCTGTTCGTTGGACATCGCGTTGGCTCTGCTGAGGGGGAAGCGCGGAATGATAGCCCCGTCCGCCTGACAGCACCATTACGGAATTCCACGAGTGGCGCTTGCTCCCTCCGCCGCAAGCCTTGCGGCAATGCAGCATTCGCTGTGGCAAAATCGCCCGATCCAAATCAGGGAGTCAAGCATGAAGCGCGTCGTATTCAATCAGAAGGGCGGTGTCGGCAAAAGCACCATCACCTGCAACCTCGCCGCCATCGCCGCCGCGCGCGGCGCGCGTACGCTGGTGATCGACCTCGATCCGCAGGCCAATTCAACCCAGTATCTGCTGGGCGAGGCCGCCCAAAACCTGGAACTCACCGCCAACGAGTTCTTCGACCAGATGCTGAGCTTCAAGCTGCGTCCGCTGCCGACCGAGGACTTCATCACCGCGACGCCTTTCGAGAATCTCTCCATCCTGCCTTCCGGCCCGGCGCTGGAAGAACTGCAGGCCAAGCTCGAATCCCGCTACAAGATCTACAAGCTGCGCGAAGCCCTCGACGCCCTCGAAGGCTACGACGAAATCTGGATCGACACGCCGCCCGCGCTGCACTTCTACACGCGCTCCGCGCTGATCGCCGCCGACGCCTGCCTGATCCCCTTCGACTGCGACGAGTTCGCCCGCCGTGCGCTCTACAGCCTGATGGACAACGTCAATGAAATCCGCGCCGACCACAACCCCGGCCTCGAAGTCGAAGGCATCATCATCAACCAGTTCCAGGCCCGCGCCAGCCTGCCGCAGCGGATCATCGACGAGCTGCGCGAGGAAGGCCTGCCGGTGCTGGCGTCCTTTCTGTCGTCCTCGGTAAAAATCAAGGAATCGCACCAGCAAGCCCGGCCGATGATCCACCTCGACCGCAGCCACAAGGTAACGCTGGAATTCGGCGCGCTGTTCGACGAACTCGAAGCCGCGAAGAAGGCGCGCGCCAGGGCGGCGGCGAAGAAACGCGCCTGAAGGTCGGCGTCACGCAGACCCGCAAGAAAAAAATGCCCGCGATTGCGGGCATTTGTCCACAGCAGCCGGGTAAGACAGGCAGCGGTCAGGCAGCGGCTTTCATTGGTGCTGCCGGCGTTTCACGCTTGCTGGCGTTCAGCACCTCGACCGCAACAACCTTCCCGGCAGCGTCAAAGTCGAGGATGATGCCTGGCTGTACCTGCTCGGACTCAATGATTTTGCTGTCGGTCAGCCGCACATAAAGCGCGTCGACTTCCGGGTCATACTCGATTTTCATAGCTTGCCTTTCATGGTGCGGTCAAAGAAGACCGTAACGACATGGGGCGGGGTTTTGGTCTGATTGAAGATCACGCGTAACACACGATAGCCGAAATCGCCTATCGGCCGCAAGGCGTGCCGCAATTCAGGATCGTCCGGGTCGGGATTTGTGGCAGCCGGTTGAGCCATGGTCTCGGCAATCCATTCGGGACGGATTTCCCGTTCCCGAATGACGTCTTCCGCATGCTGACTCAAGGTGTAGTTCATGCCGGTAGTCTAGCTCGAAAGCGTTTTATGGGAGCAGCGTCATCAAGGACGCCGGGCTTGGAAATTGTTGGTGGGATCGGCCTTGTGCGAGGCGAAACGGCGCCTACAATGGATACACATAACCGTATGGTTACAAAGGCGCAACCATGAACCTGAACATTGCACGATGGGGTAACAGCTTGGCGCTACGCATTCCCGCCGACTATGCGCGGCGGGCCGGCATCAAGAAGGGCAGCAAGGTTGAGGTCCGGTTGACCACGGACGGGGGGATTGCCATTCGTTCGGCGCGATGGAATAGAAGGGTCTTCGCCCAGGAACTCGCAAGGGCGCGCGGCGCCATGCCAATGGGAACATCGGTGATGGACGAAGTGCGACGCGGTGCGCGTTGCTGATGTTGTACGTCGATACTTGCGTGCTGGTCGCTTTTTGACCGGGCTTCCTCCTTCCACCCATTCGGCACGGACACCTCCACCATGATCCCCGGCCTGATCCTCGCAGTCCTCGTCGCCATTGTTGCCATCGTCATCTGGCAGCGCTACCGGCGACTTGCCCGCGAGCGTTACATCCGCGACTACACGCTGCCCAAGGGCTTGTACGAGCGCCTGCGCAAGCGCCGCCCGGAACTCGAAATGAAGGACTGCATGCTGGTCGCGCGCGGCCTGCGCAAGTTCTTCCTGGCCCACCTGAACTCCGGCAGGAAATTCGTCTCCATGCCCTCGCAGGTGGTCGACGACCTGTGGCACGAGTTCATCCTCTACACCAAGGCCTACGACGATTTCTGCAAGCACGCCTTCGGCCAATTCCTGCACCACACCCCGGCCGTCGTGCTCGGCCCGGAAAAGCGCGACAACGAAGGCCTGCGCCGCGTCTGGTGGTACGCCTGCAAGGAAGAGAACATCAATCCCGCGAACGCCCTGCGCCTGCCGCTGCTGTTCGCCCTCGACGCCAAGCTCGGCATCGCCGACGGATTCGTCTACGCGCCCAACTGCAAGTCGCTGCGCAGCGACAGCAAAGGCAACGTGCATTGCGGCGCGGACTTCGGCGACAGTTCGGTCGATGGCAGCACCGATGGCTTTGGTGACAGCGATGGCGGCGGGGATGGTGGTGGTGGTTGCGGAGGTGGCGGCGACTGATCGCTGTTACCTGCCCGGGCCTTGCCTGCCGGGAATTGCGCTTCGCGCGCCGGCAAAGCGGAATCCCAGGTATGCAGAGCAAGCCAGCGCCGAGTTTTGATGTTCCGTCATTCCGGCGGCTCTGCATGCCTTGGATTCCGCTTCGCGGGGTGGCAAAGCCGGAATCCAGCAGCAGGCAGGTTTCGTCGCCGTACCGCCAGCGCCGACTTATTGGTTTTCCCTTTGAAGGGAGATGCCGGGTCTCGCCCCGGCAGGCGACCTACTTTCTTGTTCGCGCAAGAAAGTCGGCAAAGAAGCGCTCCCTGTACGGTTCACAATCATTGGTAACAGATCGGTTCAAGGACATGGGTAACAGTTATTACCCTGCATGGATGTCTTCAGGAGGAGATAGCCATGCCTTGGAAGGATGTGCGACCAATGGACGAGA
>JAUXUK010000091.1 GCA_030680805.1 Sulfuritalea sp.
CGCTCGGAAGCCGACTGGCTGATCGGCATCAACGGCACGCGCGCCATGACGGCCTTCAATTCGATGGAAGGCGGCTTCTACAAGACACCCGTCGGGCGCGTGCAGACGCCGACGCTGGCGATCATGGTCGAACGCGAAAGCCGCATTCGCGCCTTCGTCTCCCGCGACTACTGGGAAGTCGAAGGCGAATTCCAGTGCGTCGCCGGCACCTATCGCGGTCGCTGGTTCGACGAGAAATTCAAAAAAGCTGACGATGAACACGCCCGCGCCGAGCGCGTCTGGGACAAGGCCAAGGCCGACGCCCTGCGCAAGAAATGCCTGGGTCAGCACGGCACGGTGGAAGAGGAAAGCAAGCCCAAGACCGAAGCCTGCCCGATGCTCTACGACCTTACCTCGCTGCAGCGCGAGGCCAACGGCCGCTTCGGCTTCAGTGCCAAGAACACGCTGGGCATCGCCCAGGCGCTCTACGAAAAGCACAAGGCACTGACCTACCCGCGGACCGACAGCCGCCACCTGCCCGAGGACTACATCGGCACGGTCAAGGAAACCCTTGCGTCGATGGCCGGCACCGCCTACGCCACCTTCGCCGGCGCCATCATCAAGAATGGCTGGGTGCATCCGAACAAGCGCATTTTCAACAATGCCAAGGTATCGGACCACTTCGCCATCATCCCCACCGGTGCCGCGCCGAAGAACCTTTCCGAGCCGGAACAGAAGATCTACGACCTCGTCACCAAGCGCTTCCTCGGCATCTTCTACCCCGCCGCCGAGTACAACATCACCACTCGCATCACCCGCATCGAGAAGGAAGCCTTCAAGACCGAAGGCAAGGTGCTGGTAACGCCGGGCTGGCTGGCCGTGTATGGCAAGGAGGCCGTCAGCGAGGACGAAGAGAATCCCAACCTGCCGCCGCTGGAAAAAAACGAGCGCATCTGGGCCAAGGACGTCGAGGTCAAGGCCAAGGCGACCCAGCCGCCGCCGCGCTTCTCGGAAGCCACGCTGCTGACCGCCATGGAAGGCGCCGGCAAGCTGATCGAGGACGAAGAACTGCGCGAAGCCATGTCCGAACGCGGACTGGGCACCCCGGCGACGCGCGCCGCCACCATCGAGGGCCTGCTGGCCGAGGAATACCTGCATCGCAACGGCCGCGAACTGCAGCCGACGGCCAAGGCCTTCTCACTCTTGTTTGCGCTGGAGCAACTCAAGGTCGACGAAATCCGCTCGCCCGAACTCACCGGCGAATGGGAATACAAGCTCAGAGAAATGGAACATGGCCGTCTTGGCCGCGACGAGTTCATGAACCATGTCGTGGACAAGACGCGGGAAATGGTCGAGCGGATCAAGACCGGTGAATTTGCCGATCCCGATTTCGGCACGCTGAACACCCCCTGCCCGCGCTGCGGCGCCAAGATCCACGAAGGCTACAAGCACTTCACCTGCGAAAAGTGCGA
This sequence comes from Sulfuritalea sp., assembly GCA_030680805.1. Taxonomy (GTDB): domain Bacteria; phylum Pseudomonadota; class Gammaproteobacteria; order Burkholderiales; family Rhodocyclaceae; genus Sulfuritalea. The sequence goes on from JAUXUK010000091.1 coordinate 1,452, forward strand.
CTACAAGCTGTGGAAAGTGGTCGCCAGCCGCCAGTGGGAAACCGCGGAAATCGACGAGTTGCTGACCAAGCGCCAGATCGGTCCGCTACAGGGCTTTCGCAGCAAAATGGGACGCCCCTTCGCAGCCATGATCAAGCTCAAGGACGACCACATGCCGGAGTTCGACTTCGGCCAGTCGGACGCCGATGCCGATGCGGAAGAAGTGGATTTCTCGACTCAGGAAACGCTCGGTGCCTGCCCGAAATGCGGCGCCCGCGTTTTCGAGCACGGCATGGCCTATGTCTGCGAAAAAGCCGTGGGCGCGGCCAAAACCTGCGATTTCCGCTCCGGCAAGATAATCCTGCAACAGGAAGTCGCGCGCGGCGACATGCAGAAGCTGCTGGCTACCGGCAAGACCGACCTGCTCAAGGGCTTCATCTCGAACAAGACGCGGCGCAAGTTTTCCGCCTATCTGGTGCGTGATCCGAAGACCGGCAAGGTCGGCTTCGAGTTCGAGCCCAGGGCGCCGAAGGCGGGGGCCAAAGCCGCGCCAAAAGTCGGCGCTGGCGATACGGCGGCCAAGCCCGCTGTGAAGAAGGCGGCAATAAAGAAGCCCGCCGCAAAAATACCAACGGCCAAGAAAGCGGCCGCAAAGCCCGCAGCGAAGAAGCCGGCGGCCAAGAAGGTCGGATGACGAACGCGGCGCAGCTCACCCGCGCCGTTCTCGACTTCTGGTTCCTGTCGCCGGACCACCCCGGGCACGGCGCCTACCGCCCCGAGTGGTTCCGCAAGGATGAGGCGTTCGACGCCATTATCCGAGAGCGATTCGGTGCGGATGTCGAAGCGGCATTGAACCATGCTCCCGGAACCGGTTCGGACGAAACGCTGCTGGCGCGCATCCTGCTGCTTGACCAGTTCACCCGCAACATTTTCCGCGATACGCCGCGCGCCTTTGCCGGCGACGCGCAGGCCCTGTCGGTCGCCACGACGCTGGTCGCGACAGGCTGCGACAAGAACCTGTCGCCCTTCCAGCGCTGGTTTGCCTACCTGCCCTTCGAACACAGCGAGTCGCTGCTGGAACAGGAGCGCGCAGTCGCGCTCTTCGCCGGATTGCGCCGCGAGATGCAGAATCAGGCTTTCGATAGCGCTTACGACTACGCACTGCGTCATCGCGAAGTGGTTGCCCGCTTCGGACGCTTCCCCCATCGCAATGCCATTCTTGGCCGTGAATCAACGGCGGAAGAAACCGGATTCCTCGGGCAACCCGGCTCGTCGTTCTGACGTCGCGCGCCGGCACGGCGTGCCCTGAATTTGGCAAGCTTTCCGCAAATGCGGCAGGGGCCATTAAAATACGTTTTGGACCGAATCGCCGAATCAATCGGCGATGCGTTGGATAAACCAGTCTACAGACCAATAACGAGGGGACAGCAATGGCAGCAGGCAAATCGAAGATCATCTACACGCTTACCGACGAGGCGCCGCTGCTGGCGACGTATGCCTTCCTGCCCATCATCAAGGCCTTCACCGCGCCCGCCGGGGTGGACGTGGTCGGCAGCGACATCTCGGTGGCGGCCAGGGTGCTCGCCGAGTTCGCCGAATGTCTCACCGCCGAACAGAAAGTCCCCGACACCCTGGGTGAACTGGGGCGCCTGACCCAGGACCCCGACACCAACATCATCAAGCTGCCCAACATCAGCGCCTCGGTCGCCCAGTTGATGACCTGCGTGCGCGAACTGCAGGGCAAGGGCTACAAGATTCCCGACTACCCGGAAGACGCGAAGAGCGACGAGGAGAAGAAGCTCAAGGCCCGCTACGGCAAGTGCATCGGCAGTTCGGTCAACCCGGTGCTGCGCGAAGGCAATTCCGACCGCCGCGCGCCGCGCGCCGTCAAGGAGTACGCGCGCAAGAACCCGCATTCCATGGGCGAGTGGAAGCAGTGGTCGCAGACCCATGTCTCGCACATGCACCACGGCGACTTCTACCACGGCGAGAAGTCGATGACGCTCGACCGCGCGCGCGACGTCAAGATGGAACTCGTCACCAAAAGCGGCAAGACCATCGTGCTCAAGCCCAAACTCAGCTTGCTGGCCGGCGAAGTCATCGACAGCATGTTCATGAGCAAGAAGGCGCTGTGCGACTTCTACGAACGCGAGCTGGAGGATTGCCGCGAGGCCGGCGTGCTGTTCTCGCTGCACGTCAAGGCGACCATGATGAAGGTCTCGCACCCGATCGTCTTCGGCCATTGCGTCAAGATCTACTACAAGGACGCCTTCGAAAAGCATGCGAAGCTGTTCGAGGAAATCGGCGTCAACGTGAACAACGGCATGGTCAACCTCTACGACAAGATCAAGACCCTGCCCGAGTCGCTGCGCGACGAGATCGAGCGCGACCTGCACGCCTGCCAAGAGCACCGCCCGCGCCTGGCGATGGTGGATTCGGCCAAGGGCATCACCAACTTCCATTCGCCCAATGACGTCATCGTCGATGCTTCGATGCCGGCCATGATCCGCGGCGGCGGCAAGATGTGGGGTGCCGACGGCAAGCCTTACGACTGCAAGGCCGTGATGCCGGAATCGACCTTCGCCCGCATCTACCAGGAGATGATCAACTTCTGCAAATGGCACGGCAACTTCGACCCGAAGACCATGGGCACCGTGCCCAACGTCGGCCTCATGGCGCAGCAGGCCGAGGAATACGGCTCGCACGACAAGACCTTCGAGATTTCCGAGGATGGCGTCGCCAACATCGTCGACCTCGCCACCGGTGAAGTGCTGCTGGCGCAGAACGTCGAACAGGGCGACATCTTCCGCATGTGCCAGGCCAAGGACGCGGCGATCCGCGACTGGGTCAAACTCGCCGTCACCCGCTCGCGCCAGTCCGGCACGCCGGTGATCTTCTGGCTCGACCCCTATCGCCCGCACGAGAACGAGCTGATCAAGAAGGTCAACACCTACCTCAAGGAGCACGACACCTCGGGCCTCTACATCCAGATCATGTCGCAGGTGCGCGCCATGCGCTATACGCTGGAGCGCGCGAGCCGCGGCCTCGACACCATCTCGGCCACCGGCAACATCCTGCGCGACTACCTCACCGACCTGTTCCCGATCATGGAGCTGGGCACCAGCGCCAAGATGCTGTCGATCGTCCCGCTGATGGCCGGCGGCGGCATGTACGAAACCGGCGCCGGCGGTTCCGCGCCCAAGCACGTCCAGCAACTGGTGCAGGAAAACCACCTGCGCTGGGATTCGCTGGGCGAGTTCCTCGCCCTCGCGGTTTCGCTGGAAGACCTCGGCATCAAGACCGGCAACGCCCGTGCCAAGATCCTGGCCACCACCCTGGACGCCGCCACCGGAAAGTTGCTCGACAACCGCAAAGGCCCTTCAATCCGCACCGGCGAACTCGACAATCGCGGCAGCCAGTATTACCTCGCCACGTACTGGGCGCAGGCCCTGGCCGAGCAGACCGAGGACAAGGATCTGCAGGCCCATTTCGCGCCCCTGGCAAAAACGCTGGCCGCGAACGAGCAGAAGATCGTCGACGAGCTGAAAGCCGTGCAGGGAAAACCGGTGGATATCGGCGGCTACTACATGCCCGACACGGCGAAAACCGAGGCGGTGATGCGGCCGAGCGCAACGCTCAACGCGATAGTGGACGCCGCGCAAGGCTAAGCGGATCACACGGCGGATCTGCGCACTCGCGCAGATCCGTTCCGGCACGCCGGGAGAACACCCCGCTTTCAGCGATGGCGCTGTCCGCTGTGATGGCTGGCCGGCTTGGCGGCGCCCCCGCCACCACCTCCCGATCGGGCCGGGCGCGGAGCGCCGCTGCGGTTTCCCGCGCCGCTGCGGGTGCGTGCCTGGGCCGGCTTCTGCGCCGGCGGACGACCGGCAGAGGGCCGCGGTGTGGAATGATTGTGCTGCGGTTCGAAGCCAGGCACGATCGAGGTTTCGATCTCGCGCTTGAGCAGGCGTTCGATGTCGCGCAACTGGATGCGCTCGTCGCTGCTGACCAGGCTCAGCGCTTCGCCGCTGGCACCGGCGCGGCCGGTGCGACCGATGCGGTGGATGTAGTCCTCGGGCACATTGGGCAACTCAAAATTCACCACGCGCGGCAGCGAATCGATGTCGAGGCCGCGCGCGGCGATGTCGGTCGCCACCAGCGCCGCCAGCTTGCCGGCCTTGAAATCAGCCAGCGCGCGGGTGCGGGCGTTCTGCGACTTGTTGCCGTGCAGGGCCGCGGTGCGCACGCCGGATTGCTCCAGCTTCCTGGCCAGCGCGTCGGAGCCGTGCTTGGTGCGGCAGAACACCAGCACCTGGTGCCAGCCGTGGGCGGCGAAGAGGTGCAACAGCAGGTCGCGCTTCTTGTCCTGGTCGACCTTGATCACCGTGTGCGTGACGAGTTCGGCCGGCGCGTTGCGGCGCGCGACTTCGACCATGGCCGGGTCCTTGAGGACGGCGTGGGCCAGTTCGCGCACTTCGGCGGCGAAAGTGGCGGAGAACATCAGGTTCTGCCGGACTTTCGGCAACTTCTCGATGATGCGGCGGATGTCGCGGATGAAGCCCATGTCGAACATGCGGTCGGCTTCGTCGAGGACGAGGGTCTGCACTTTCGACAGATCGACGGTGCGCTGGCCGAGGTGGTCGAGCAGGCGCCCGGGGGTGGCGACGAGGATGTCGATGCCGCGGCGCATGGTCTGGATCTGCGGGTTGATGCCGACGCCGCCGAACACGGCGAGGCTGCGCAGCCCCGTGTGGGCGCCGTAGACGCGCACGCTTTCCAGCACCTGGGCGGCAAGTTCGCGCGTGGGCACCAGCACCAGCACGCGCGGCGCGGTGTGGGTGACCTTTTGCAGCGGACTGGTCAGTGGGTTGGTCAGGCGCTGCAGGATCGGCAGCACGAAGGCCGCGGTCTTGCCGGTGCCGGTCTGGGCCAGGGCTTCGAGATCGCGGCCGGCGAGGATGTGGGGGATGGCCTGTTGCTGCACAGGGGTGGGCGTGGTGTAGCCCTGCTCGCCAATGGCGCGCAGGAGCTCGGCCGAAAGGCCGAGGTCGGTGAACTGCATGTTGATTACCTCTGAAGCCGACCCCCGCAATGTTGCAGGCCAATCTGGGCGGAAACTTCCATGGGGTGTAACCGTCGCGGGGACTGAGACAAGCTCTGTGTCGCCCTTCAGGCACGACCGGCAGACTGGGGCGCGGTCGTTGAGGAGGTGAAGCGGGGCGGACTGTACCACAGCGCGCCGGCAATCCCCCGAATTTCTTTCGCCGTTGCCTGCCCGCGAAGCGGAATTCCAGGCATGCAAAGCGAGCCAGCGCCGACTTTACTGCTTGAGGAATGTCGGCCGCAGCCCCTGCCAGGACAAACGCGGCCATTCCAGCGCATCGAGCATGTTCTTGACCCGCAGGCCGAGCTCGGTGTCGCCCTCGATCGACAGGTTGCGATTGAAGAACAGCGTATCCGGGTCCTCCTGCCGGCTGACCATCTGCAGAAAAGCCGACAGGCGCGCCGTGAAGTGCAGGTCGGGCTCTCCGACGGAAACAAAGACCGGCCGGAACGCACCGCCGCTGTAGGTGAAGTTCACCACCATGCCGGTATCGAGCACCGTCACGCGGAAACAGCGGCCTTCAAGTTCCTGCAAGGTTTCGTCCGGCAGCACGCCCAGTTTGCGCGCGGCATTCAGAGCCAGCGCCAGGTTCACCGAGTGGGGCCATTGCGGCAGCCGCGCGCCCAGCCGCGCCATCAGCGGCGGCAGGGTAAAGGCGGGAATCGTCGGCAAGCTCAAACTGTTTTTCATCGCACTACCTGTCAGGCGGCGACCTGCGCCGTACCCGCGCGGCCGAACCAGAAACCATTGACCAGGCCGACCGGCGCCCATTCCTCTTTGTCCGTCGCGGGTTCGCCGCGGCGCGCCCGGTCGAAGGCTTCGACAATGTCGAAAGTATGCGCCGGTTGCGGGCTGATGCGCACCGCGTCGATGCCCTGTGTGAGCAACTCCGGCATCTGCGCCAGCAGACTCTCGGTTTGCGCCGACATGGTCTGGATGCCGTTCAGGGTCAGAAAGTGCTGCCCTTCGCGGGTATTCACCAGCATGCCTTCCGGGTAGTCGAGGCACTTGAACTGGCAATCGTCCTTGTTCAGGCCATAGTGGCGCGCGGTGAAGCAGCGTGCCGAAAATGCCAGCGGCAGCTTGCCGAAGGCGAAGACTTCGGTTTCCATGCCGGCCGGGCGCGTCCGGTGCAGGGACTCGATCACGCTGCCGGACACCTCCAGCGGCGGCAGCCAGCGCTTTGCCCCTTGCGCCGCGAAGAAGGCCAGCGTCTGCTCGTTGTAGATGTTGAGATGCGGGCCGGCGACGAAGCCCAGGCCCTGGTCGCAGGCCACCTTGACCGCGCCGAGGTCGTTGGCCTCGATCATGCCGCCGGCATCGGCGATGAGGCGGCGCAGGGCCTTCAGGTCGCTTTCGGATTCGAGCAGGGCCTGCGCCGTGAGCACGACTTCCTTGCCGGCCTCGCGCAGATCCTTCGCCAGCCCGATCCAGTCGGCCGTGCGCAATTGCTGGCGGCGCGAACAGACGGCTTCGCCGATGTAAATCCGGTCGATCGCCGGATGCTGCGCGGCCTGGGCGTAGAACTCCATGACCTCGGCTTTCGGCCAGTAAAACAGCAACGGTCCCAGCGTGATTTGCATTGAGCTCACGCCTCCGGCGCCCAAAAGGAAAAAGCTTGACCGCAGAGGCGCGGAGACGCGGAGGAAGCGCAGAGAAAAACAAAGGCGGCATGGAAAAACGACTTTCTCTGCTTCGCCTTTCTCTGCGCCTCTGCGCCTCTGCGGTGAGAATTGCTTTTCATGCCGTTAGCGCCACGGCCGGTTGTAGGCACCAAGCGTGATCTGCGAGCCTTCCGAGACCTTGCCCAGTTCCGCCGCCCAGGCCGGCTTGACGCTGAATCTGTCCGGCGCGGCGAAGGCGGCGTCGAGCGCCTGGCGCAGGTTGCGGGTCACCTGCGCGACATAGGTCGGGCTGCGCTGGCGGCCTTCGACCTTGATCGCGGCAACGCCGATCCTGATGATCTCCGGCAGCATTTCCAGCACGTTGAGGCTGGCCGGTTCTTCCATCGCGTAGTAGGTTTCGCCGGCGACTTCGAAGCGGCCCTTGCAGATGGTCGGGTAGCCGGCGTTCTCGTTGTTGCCGTAGCGGTCGATGAGAATGCCGTTCAAGCGCACGTCCATTTCGTTGGGCTTCTTTTCCCACTGCACGAACTTGGCCGGCGAACAGGCGCCGACCGTGTTGGGCGACTCGCCCGTGGCGTAGGACGACAGCCAGCAGCGGCCCTCGTTCATCACGCAGAGACTGCCGAAGCCGAACACTTCGATCTCGACCTCGGTGTTGCGGATCACGTTTTCGACCTGCGCCAGCGTCAGCACGCGCGGCAGCACCGCACGCTGGATGCCGAATTTCTCGCGGCAGAAATTGACGGCTTCGTAACTGGTGGCCGAAGCCTGCACGGAGAGGTGGCGGCGCATGTCCGGGTAGGTCTGCGCAGCGTAGTCGAGCACGCCCGGATCGGCGATGATGACGGCGTCGATACCCAGCTTGGCAGCGGTATCGACCGAGCGCGTCCAGTCGGCAAAGCGCCCGACCTGGGCGTAGGTGTTGATCGCGGCCAGCACCTTGCGCCCACGCTGATGGGCGTAACGGATGCCTTCGGCGAGGCTCTTGTCGTCGAAGTTCAGCCCGGCGAAGTTGCGCGCGTTGGTGTCGTTGCGAAAGCCGAGGTAAACGTCGTCGGCGCCGTTATCGACGGCCGCCTTGAGCGCCGCGAGGCTGCCGGCCGGACACACGAGTTGAGGTTTTGCTACCACACACTGCCCCCATTAAAACAGACGGGCAGTGTAGTGGAGCCTCCGGCGGAATCAGTTGATCCGCGTCAATAAGAGCCTATCTCGGCCTTAGGCCAAATCTGACGCCAGCGAAGCGCGCGTCGCCTCTCCGGTGGTCACCACGCTCTGATAATGCGGATGGTCGACACCTACCGAAATGGCGACGCCGGCCTTGGCGGCAGCGGCGGCTGATGCCGAAAGCTCGAAGCGCAGGAAATGCACGGCCGAGGTCTTTTCCGCGTTCTCGCGCTCCAGATCCTCGTCGGCGATGGCGAACACCGGGTCGAAACCATCGACGCGGACCCAGACACGGTCCTCGACGCCTTTCAGCTTGGCCAGCATCTCGCGCCGCTGTGCTTCATCCGCATACTCGATCTGCATCGTGACCTTGAAGTTGCTGCCGGTCGGCACCAGCGGTATATAGGACTCGAGCTCGTGGCGAATGCCGTCTTCCTCGAAGATCTTTTCGACGCGCAGCATTTCCTGGATCTGGTAGCGGATCAGGAGTTCGTTCTCGAATATCAGCAGGATGTTTTCGCCGAGCTTGACGCGGCGCAGCTTCTTTTGCGCCATGACTTCTTCGCGCATGGCGGAACGGGCCCTGGCATAGGCTTCGAGGGTCATCAGGGAATCACGGGTGATGGTCATTGTCTGGTCCACTTTCGAAAATGCCTTTAACAAGCCGTCACACCGGCGAAAGCCGGTGTCCAGCATTCCTGTTCTGGATTCCGGCGTTCGCCGGAATGACGGTTCGACAATTGAGCCGCACCTGCCTAGTCCAGCCCGTAGGCGATGCGCAACAGCGTGAGTGGATGTTGCTTTTCCTTGCGGCCGGCGGCACCCGCCTCGTTCATGCCCTGCAGGATGTGGCGGCCGGCGATGGCGCAGTCGGAACTGACGTAGTCGGGTTCGTCCTTGGCCATGGCCTTGAAAACCGGCTTGCCGATTTTCATCGACAGCGCGTAGTACTCCTCCTTGACGCCCCAGGTGCCGTCATGGCCGGCGCAACGCTCGACGGTGTTCACCGTGGCGCCGGTCATCTTGAGCATTTCTTCGGTCTTCTTGCCGACGTTCTGCACGCGCGAGTGGCAGGGGATGTGGTACGAGACGCGGCCCAAGGCCACCTTGAAGTCGGTCTTGAGCAGGCCGTCCTTGTTGCGCAGGACGAAGTATTCGAAGGGGTCGAACATTGCCTCGGACACTTCCTTGCAGCGCGCATCTTCGGGGAACAGCAGCGGAATCTCGCTCTTGAACATCAGGGTGCACGACGGCACCGGCGTCACGATGGCATAGCCGGCCTGCGCCAGATCGTGCATCAGCGGAATGTTGCGTTCCTTGTACTTCTCCACCGTTTGCAGGTCGCCCAGTTCCAGCTTGGGCATGCCGCAGCAGGTTTCACCCTGCACGATGCGGTAGGGAACCTCGTTGTGGTCGAGCAGCTTCAACAGGTCGTGGCCAAGGCCGGGTTCGTTGTAATTGACGTAGCAGGTCGAGAACACGGCGACCTTGCCCGGCGACTTGGCGCCGTCACGCACTGGATGATTGTGGCTGGCGGTCGCATTCGCGCGGAAGTTGGCGCTGTCGAAATCCGGCAGTTCGCGTTCTTTCTGCACCCCGAGCACTTTTTGCAGCACAGCGCGTGCGGGGCCGTTCTTGGTGGCGGCATTGACGAAATGCACCACCACCGGTATCGACGACAGGGTGCCGACGAGTTCGGTCGAGGTCAGCAGTTTGTCGCGGAATTTCATCTTGCCGGTCTTGTACTGGATCGCCTTGGCGCGCAGCATGGTGTGCGGGAAATCCAGGTTCCACTCGTGCGGCGGCACGTAGGGGCATTTGGTCATGTAACAGACGTCGCACAAATAGCACTGGTCGACGACTTTCCAGAATTTTTCCTTGGGCACGCCGGCGGTCTCAAGATCGCCGGCCTCATCGATGTAATCGAAGAGCAGCGGGAAGGCATTGCACAGCGACACGCAGCGGCGGCAGCCGTGGCAGATGTCGAAAATGCGTTCGAGTTCCTTCTCGCAGGAGGCTTCGTTGTAGAAGTCGGGATTCTTCCAGTCGATCGGATGACGGGTCGGTGCCTGGAGATTGCCTTCGCGCATGGGGTGTCCGTTCCTGCTTTTCAAAAAGTCGGCGCTGGCGACACGGCGATCAATGAGGCACGCCGTGCCGCCCGTCGGTCATCAGCCGTTCAGGCTGTCCAGCGTGCGCTGGAACTTGTTGGCGTGGGAGCGCTCGGCCTTGCCCAGCGTCTCGAACCAGTCGGCGATTTCGTCGAAGCCTTCGTCGCGCGCGGTCTTGGCCATGCCCGGGTACATGTCGGTGTACTCGTGCGTCTCGCCGGCAATCGAAGCCTTCAGGTTGTCGGCGGTCGCGCCGATCGGCAGCCCGGTGGCGGGATCGCCGCAGGCTTCGAGGTACTCGAGGTGGCCGTGGGCGTGGCCGGTTTCACCTTCGGCGGTGGAGCGGAACACGGCGGAAACGTCGTTGAAGCCTTCGATGTCGGCCTTGTTTGCGAAATACAGATAGCGGCGGTTGGCCTGCGATTCGCCGGCAAACGCGGCTTTCAGGTTGCCTTCAGTCTTGGATCCCTTGAGTTGCATAGTGATACTCCTCTGCGTTGGATGGGTAGGCGCCGCGCCGTCGCGCGGCGCCAAGTCACGGCGCTGTTGTCTTGTGGATCAATCACGCTTCGACCTGATTGAACTTTAGTCGAGCGATCTGATTAGAGCCAATTGTATTTTTCGACAGAGGCGATAGCCAATGACTATCGTGTCATTTGGCCATGCGCGTGCCGGGCAGGCGACAGTCGAGCAGGGCCTGGCGCATCACGTCGATGGCCTTGTGGCGGGGGAAACTGGACCGCCAAACGAGGCCGACGCGGCGCGTCGGGGTCGGATCGACGAAAGGTTTTACCTTGAGCAGAGGATCGTCGGCGGGGATGCCATCGACGCTGCTTGACGGCATGACGGTTACGCCCACGCCGGAAGAAACCATGTGGCGGATGGTTTCGAGCGAGCTTCCTTCCAGAATCTGCGGCGAGTTGCCACGACTGGCGCGGGTGCACAGATCAAGGACCTGGTCGCGGAAGCAGTTGCCGGCGCCCAGCATCAGCAAGGGTTCGTCGAGCAATTGTTCCGGCCGCAGCGATTTGAGCCTGGCCCAGGGATGGGAAGCCGGGACCAGGGTGCGGAAGGCTTCGTCATACACCGGCTGGGCAACGAGGCCGGGCTCCGCAATCGGCAGTGCCAGCACCAGCACGTCGAGCTCGGAGGACTTCAGGCGTTCCAGAAGGTTTTCCGTGTAGCCCTCGGCGATGAACAGGGGCATCTGCGGCGCCAGGGCCTTGACGCGGGGCACCAGTGCCGGCAGCAGCCAGGGGCCGATGGTGTAGATGACGCCCAAGCGCAGCGGCCCGGAAAGCGGGTCCTTGCCGGCGGCGGCGACTTCGGCCACGCGCGCGGCTTCCGCCAGCGCCCGCTCGGCCTGTGCCACGACCTGGACTCCGATCGGCGTCGCGCGCACGTCGCCGGAACTGCGTTCAAACAAGGCGATGCCGAGTTCGTCTTCGAGCTTCTTGACCGCCACCGACAGGGTCGGCTGCGACACGTTGCATTTATCCGCCGCCCGCCCGAAGTGGTGCTCGCGAGCCAAGGCGACGATGTAGCGGAGTTCGGTCAGGGTCATGGGTGTGGGTGATCGAGGGATAGCCCGCGCGGGCCACGGCGGATCGCTCAGGCACGGCACGCACGCTCGCGGGCAACACGCGGGAGACTATCACGACCGCGCGATCGTCGCCCGGGACGGCCTGAAAGCCACATTCCAGCGCGACTTTAAGCGCGCCGCCGTTGGAAGCCTGGATCATGCCGTGCATCCCGCGCAGGCCCGCGGCCGAGGCAATGTCGAGCAAGGCCTGCAGCAGCCGTTTGCCGATGCCGCAACCGCGATGGCGGGGGAGCACCATCAAGGCGAATTCCGCCATTCCATTCTCTTCGACGTATTCGCTGTGGCCGATCACTTCACCATCACGACCGAGGGCGAGGACGGCAACGCGACTGCGGTGGTCGATCGCAGCCAGCCGCTGCAGGAGCGCCAGATTCGGCGCTTCGCCATGCGTGAAGTGGCGCTGATAGAGGCCGTCATGATCCATCTCTGCGAGGAAGCGCGCGACCCGGTGGCGATCGCTCGGGACCGCGGAGCGGACCGGGAAGCGCTGGAGCGGTGCCGTCCCGCGGACGCGGGGGGTCACGCTGCTTCTCCGCTCACGAAGTCGACCGTGGCTTCGATCACCAGCCGCTCGTCGAGCACGCGCCGATGCCCCAGTCCCGAGGTTTGCAGCAGTCGTCCGCGGGGCCAGTTGCGGGCGTGGCGCAGGCCTTCGCTGAGGGCGACCTCGCGATCATTGGCATCGTGGATGACCAGCAGAGGTTGCCCGCCGCTTGCGCTTTCGGCCTCGAATTCACTCCAGCTCACCCCGAAGCGCTGCTCGATCCGGCGCTGGGTGGCGGCGCGCAAGGCTTCCGGCCAGCGCAGGGCGGCGGCAATCCGGCGGGTGTGGTCGATCAGGCTGGCGGGCGGCGCGATCAGGACGCCGCGCATTACTTCCGGGCGCCGCGCCAGGGCGATGGCCGCCATGGCGCCGCCCACCGAATGGCCGACGACAGCGCGGACCGGACCGAGATGATCGAGAAGCGCATTGAGCCCGTGCAGGATGTGGGGCAGCGATGATTCTTCGCCCCCGGTCATGCCGTGGCCCGGAGCGTCATAGGCAATGACCGAGAAACCGCGCTCGAGCAGCGGCTCGATGAAGCTGCGCAGCTGCGTGCCGCGGCCGCCCCAGCCATGCACCAGAACCACCGCCGGATCCTTCGCGCGACCCCAGCGCCAGGCAATCAGGCGCCCCGAGACAAAAGGTACGGGCAGCAGGGTGGCCTCCTCGAGCATCGCCAGCTCCTCGTCCGAAAATGCCTGGCGCGGCGGGGTCAGCAGCAAGCGGGCCGCGCGACTGATCGCGCGGCGCGGAGAAACCTCCCAAAGCGCGCGAAACATTGCACGCCGCCACCACAGCGCCGCAGAGAAGCGCGCGGTACGAACGGTCGTGCTATTTGTCAGCCAAAAAAAAGCGGGCTTTAGATTGAGTTCCATGGCTATACCCCTTCATGAGTAGCTGCGTTGTCGCGGACCAGTCGATCGAAAGCGACGAGCGCCCGGCGGTCCGCGTCCGGGTCGTTGAACAGGCGACGGATCTGCTGGGTCACCTGGTAAATCCCGTTCAATTCAAAGACAAACTGCTCGACATCGGTGTCGGCGCGCAATTCGCCGGTTTCCACCGCTATTGTCACCGTCTCGGCCAGAGTGCGGCGCAAGGCCAACAGACCGTTCTTGACTTCATCGCGCAGCGGACCCGGTTGATCATCGAATTCGGCAGCGGCCGCATTGATCACACAGCCTCCGGGCAAATTGCATGTTCTGGTCCAACTGAGCCAGTTCGTCACAATGGCGCGCAGCCGGGCCAAGCCGCGGGGCAGGCGCAAGGCCGGCCGGATCACTATTTCGGCAAAGCGCTGCTGCGATTCGCGCAGGACGGCGAGCTGCAACTCCTCCTTCGAGCCGAAATGCGCGAACAGTCCGCTCTTGGACATGTGAGTGCGCTCGGCCAGCACGCCAATGCTCAAGCTCCCGACGCCAATGCAACTGGCCATCGAGAGTGCCTCGTCGAGGATTGCTTGCCGTGTGTGTTCGCCCTTGCCCATGACCGCTTTATAGAACGATCGTTCGTTTGTGTCAACCCCTGCGTCAAAGAACTCCCGTAGCACCGTAGGCCGAAGGACGGGGGTGATAATGGCCCCCATGCCCGACGCCCTGCCACCCCTGATCGCCGCGCTGCTCGATCCGAGCCGCTACCCTCATCCGGCCGCGCGGGTCGACCTGATCGAAACCCATGCGTCGTGGCTGCTGCTGGCCGGCGAGTTCGCCTACAAGATCAAGAAAGCCATCACGCTCCCCTTCCTCGATTACGGCACGCTGGCGCGCCGCGAGGCGTTCTGCCGCGCCGAACTGGTGCTCAACCACCGCCTCGCCCCCGAGCTGTATCTCGACGTGGTCCCCATCGGGGGCACCCCCGGGCAACCCCAGCCGGGCGCAATGCCGGCGATCGAATGGGCAGTGCGCATGCGCCGCTTTGACGAAAGCGGCCGGCTCGACCATGTCGCCGCACGCGGGGACCTGCTGCCCGCCCATCTTTCCCAACTCGCCGCTACGCTCGCGGTTTTTTGGCAGGCGGCGGCCGTGGCCGCCCCCGACACGCGCTTTGGTGCGCCGGATCAAGTGCTGGCGGCGGCTCGGGAAAATTTTGTCGAGCTGCGCCAGCTCCTGCCGCCTGCCGATCAGCCACGGGTCGAGGAACTCGCGCGCTGGACCGAGGATGAATTCGTCCGCCGCGCCGCCGACTTCGCCGCGCGCAAGGCCGGCGGTTTCGTGCGCGAAGGCCACGGCGACCTGCATCTGGGAAACCTGGTGCTGATCGACGGCCAGGTAACGCCCTTCGACTGCATCGAGTTCAACGAGGATTTCCGCTGGAACGATCCCGCCAGCGAGATCGCCTTCGTCTGGATCGACCTGCTTGACCACCGCCAGCCGGGCCTTGCCGCATGGTTTCTGAACGCCTGGCTGGAGCGCAGCGGCGATTTTCAGGCACTGGCCGTGCTGCGTTTTTATGCCGTGTACCGCGCCGTGGTGCGCGCCAAGATCGCGGGTCTGCGTGCGAAGCAGGAAGCCTCCGGGGCCGCTCGCGCCGAACTCGACGCGGCACGCGGATACCTGCAACTGGCTGCGCAAATCGCCGTACCGCCAGCGCCGACTCTGGTCATCACCTGCGGCCTGTCCGGTTCGGGCAAGACCACCGCCAGTTCGGCGCGCCTGCTGGGTCCGCCGCCGCAGGGCGCCGGCACCCTCTTGCGCCTGCGCTCCGACGTCGAGCGCAAGCGCCTGTTCGGACTGGCGCCGCGGCAAAACAGCGGATCACCACTCGACGGTGGCATCTACACGGCAGAGGCGACGACGCGGACCTATGCGCGGCTGCACGCCCTGGCCAGCGATCTGCTGGCCGCCGGCTGGCCGGTGATCGTCGATGCGGCGTTCTTGCTGCGTGAGGAACGCACGACGTTTCGCGCCCTCGCGGCCGCGCACGGCGCCGGCTTTGGCATCCTCGCCACCGACGCACCGGCCGAGGAATTGCGCCGCCGCATCAAGGCGCGCAGCGGCGACGCCTCCGAGGCAACGCTCGACGTGCTGGAAAAACAGTTGGCGTGGTTCGAGCCGCTGGATGACGCCGAACATGCCTGCGCCATCACAGCACGTTGAAGCGCGCGCCACGACAGAGACTTGAATCGGCACGCCGATCAGGCTAGTCTTCGCTCCAAAGCCACTCTTGGCGGAGAACTCATGAAGGCCAGACCCGCGATACTCACACTGATCGCAGCACTGTTGGTAACCCTTTCCAGCGCCAGCGACGCCGGTCGCGGCGGCAGTCGCTCGTCGTCGTCGTCATCGTCGAAAGCCTCTTCCGGTTCCTCGCCTGCGGCGGCCAAGGCGGCCGACAAGGAAGTGCCTGCCGCGCCGGCCAGCAAGGGCATCAGCGTCAATCTGTCCTCGGGAGGGGGCTCATCTTCGGGGAGCGGTTCTTCGGCGGCCGCGGTAGCAACGGGCGCGGCCGTGGGTGCGGCGGCGGGGTCGGTTGCAGGATCGGCAGCAGCGGCCAAGACCCCGGAAGAAGACCAGGAAAAGCAGGCAGACAAGCAGGGGAAGCAGTTGGAGCTGGCGAAGATTGCCGACGACAAGATCAAGGCGGAGAAAGAGCGGAAACGCCTGGAGATGGAGCGGTTGGCCGGTGAGTCCGAAGAAGATCGCAAGCAGGAGGCGCTGCGCCTGGCTCAGGAAAAGAAGAAGAAGGAACAATCGCGCCAGCAAGCGCAAGTCGAGCGCGGCTGCGTGATCAAGTCGGTCATGACCGACGCAGAAATTGCGAAATGCAGATAGGCCCTGCGGGGTTCGATCGAACGCATCCCGTCAGGATTTCTTCCTTTCAGCATCACCATATTGCTGGCGCAATCGGTCCAAGCCGAGGCGGAACGCCTCAGCGTCGCCATATTCGAAAAACTGCGGGTACCTCCCGTGCGCGGCATGGATTCTTCGCGCATGCTTGATCGGACACCAGTATTGTTCCGTGCGCGCAGCGACTTCGCGCACATACGCAGCAACGCCGTTGCCGTATGAGCAATAGAAGCAGTTGAATTTTTCGATGATGTTCAGGTAGGGCAGGTCGACCCGGTCGAATACCAGATAGTCGGCACGGCGCACCTTCGGAATCCGATAGATCGGGAAACAAACGGCCTGGAACAGCGTGACGAACACGTCCATCAGCAGAAACGGAATCCAGCCGGCGTAGATGAGCGGCGCGGTCAGCGCCACCAGCGGCCGCGTGCGGCGCAGAAAGCCGAACAGACCGATCTTGTAGCGCCTCTGCTGGCGCAGAAACTCCCCGGCGAGCTGGGCCCTCTTCTGCCCGAGCTCATCGCGCGCCTTGCGGTACTCTTCTTCGAGTTCATCCTGCAGCGTCCGGATGCGCGCCAGAAGTTCGTCAATGGTAGTGGGCATGGTTTCCTCGTTGACTGATCAAGCGACCGCACGCGGCACAAAAGACAACGGGCGCCCCACTCGGAACGCCCGTCGGCGACTACATTTTGCCCTTGCGGGCAAGCGAATTACTGGGTCAGATAATCCGTAACCGCAACCCAGCGGCCATTCTGGATCTGTCCGACCTTGGACTTTTCGTTGCCCAGATGCTGCGTCGGCGTGAACTTGTATTCGGGGCTGCCGAACATGTCGCGCGAGAAGGTGGTGCTCTCGAGGACCTTGATGAAGTTGTCGGTGGTCAGGTTCGGCCCCGTCTTCTTCGCGGTCTGCACGAACATGTCCATCGCCACGTAGCCGTAAGCGGAGAACAGGCCCGGATCCTCGTTGAACTTCGTCTTGTAGGAAGCAAACCAGTCGCGCACGTTCTTCGACGAGTCGTCGGCATAGGGCACGGCCACCTGGTGGAACGCATAGAGTCCGTCCATCGCCTTGCCGCCCAGCTTGTGGATCAGGTCGGTATAGGCCGCCGAAGAACCCACGAAGTTCGGGTTCCAGCCCATCTTGCGCGCCGTGCCGATGGTGCCGATGGTCTCGCGGATGATGGTGCCGAGCACGACCGTGTCGCAATCCGCCGCCTTCATCTTCGACACCTGCGCCGAGAAATCGGTGGCGCCGCGCTTGAAGGAGGTCTTCTCGGCGAACGCCATGTTGATGTCCTTGAGGCCGTCTTCCGCGCCCTTCAGCACTTCGGTGCCGAAGTCGTCATCCTGATAGATGACGCAGAATTTCTTCGCGCCGCGCTCCTTGACCATCCAGGGAATTCCCTTGCGCATCTGGGTGTAATAGGGAGCGGCGAAGGAAAACTTGAGCTTGTGCAGCGGCTCGTACATTTCACGCGCGGCCGTCAGCGGGAACAGGTTCATCACGCCCTTGTCGAACAGGGTCGGGAAGGTGGCCAGATTGACCGCCGTGCCGATGGTGCCGACCATGGCGAAGAGCTTGTCCTGCTGCACCATTTTCTGGGCGGCAAGCAGGCCTTTCTTCGGATCGTAGCCGGAATCCTCGGCGATGAACTTGAGCTTGCGGCCATTGATGCCGCCCTGGTCGTTGACCTCATCGACCCGCATCTGCATGCCGTAACGCAGCGCCTTGCCGAAACCGGCCAGCGGCCCGGACAGGTCCTGGATGGTGCCGATCACGATTTCATTCTTGCTGACGCCCATCTGCCCGGCGGCCATCGCCGTGGCGCCAGCGCCGACTCCTGCGACCGCGATCAGTGCCGCGGCCAGTTTGGTGTAACCCTTCATTGCGCTCTCCTCCGTTTGCCGGTTAAAACGAAAGCCGTAATCAACCTAGCCGCGATACATCGACTCGATCAACTCGGCATATTTCTGACTGACTAGCTTACGCTTTAGTTTCATGGTCGGGGTCAACTCCTCGTCCTCGGCGCCCAGCTTTTTTTCGATCAGGCGAAATTTCTTGATCTGCTCGACGCGGGCGAACTGCTTGTTAACCCGCTCGATCTCGCCCTCGATCAGCTTCTGCACCTCCGCCGAGCGTGTCAGGCTGACGTAGTTGGAGAAGGGCACGTCGTTATCCTGGGCGAACTTCTCGACGTTCTCCTGATCGATCATGATCAGGCAGACCAGGTAGGGCCGCTTGTCGCCGATGACCACCGCGTCGGTGACGTAGGGCGAGAACTTGATCTGGTTTTCCAGTTCGGAGGGCGTGATGTTCTTGCCGCCGGCGGTGATAATGATGTCCTTGAGGCGGTCGGAGATCCGGTAGAAACCCTCGTCATCGACGGTGCCGACGTCGCCGGTATGCAGCCAGCCCTCGGCATCGATGGTCTCGGCGGTCTTTTCCGGCTGGTTGAGGTAACCCATGAAGACGTTGGGGCCGCGCACCTGGATCTCGCCCTCGGCCGACAACCTGAGCTCGTTGAGCTTGCCCGGTACGCCGATCGAACCCGGCTTGATGCGCTCGATCGGCATCGCCGTCGAGCCGCCCCCGGTTTCCGTCATGCCCCACACCTCGAGCATGGGCACCCCGAGCGCCATGTACCAGCGCACCAGGTCGGGCGAGATCGGCGCGGCGCCGGTAATCAGCATGCGGCTGCGATGGATGCCGATCAGCGTCCTGACATTGTTCAGCACCAGCACGCGGGCCAGCCAGTGGGCGAAATTCAGCGCGCCGCTGATCGGCTGCCGCGCTTCATAACGCCGCACCTTCTCCAGGCCGATACCGATGGCCAGGTTGTAGGCCCAGCGCTCGAAGGCGTTGGATTCCTTGAGCGCAATGCTGACACCCGAGTAGAACTTTTCCCAGACCCGCGGTACGGCGACAAACACCGTCGGCGCGATTTCGCGCACGTTTTCGGGAATCGTTTCCGGGTTTTCGACGAAATTCAGCTTGGTGCCGGTGTAAATCGAGTAGTAGGCGCCCCCGGTGCGCTCGGCGACGTGGCACAGCGGCAGGAAGCTCATGCGTTCGTCGTTTTCGTTCTGTGCAATCACCATGTTGAAACTGCGAATGGTTTGCAGGATATTTCGATGCGACAGCATGGCGCCCTTGGGCTTGCCGGTGGTGCCCGACGTGTAGATCAGGATCGCCAGCTCCTCGGGCCGGCGCGAACTTACGCGCGCGCGCCACTCGGCGTCGGCCTCGGCGGCGCCGAGGCGAGCCAGGCGGGTGCGCCCCAGTTCGCGCAGCGCCGCGAAACTGATCACCTGTTCGTCATGCAGGTCGCGCAGCCCGTCCATGTCCCAGACCACGATCTTGCGCAGGGCCGGCAGGCGCTCGCGCACTTCGAGGGCCTTGTCGAGTTGCTCGTCATCCTCGACGAACAGGATCACCGAGTTCGAGTCCTGGGTCAGGTATTCGACCTGGCTCGCCGCATCGGTCGGATAGATGCCGGAACTGATGCCGCCGCAGGACAGCACCGCGAGGTCCGAGAACAGCCATTCCTGCCGCGTATTGCCAAGTATCGAGGTGGTTTCGCCCACCGCAAAGCCGAGTTCGAGCAGGCCCATGCCCGCTTCGTGCACGATCTCGCCGACCTCGCGCCACGACAGGCTCTGCCACAGGCCGTATTTCTTCTGGCGGAACAGCGTCATCTCGCCGCGCTTGGCGACGCCGTTCCAGAACATCTCCGGCAGATTGTCGCCGGCCACGACGATGTCGTGCTCGGCCCAGTAGCGTTTGCCGTCAAGCTGCCACATGGTTTATCTCCATTGCTTTTTCTTCTTCCAGCGACGGCCTTCACGCACACCCTCTTCCTTGACACCCAGGTAGAACTCCTTGATGTCGTCCTTTTCACGCAGCGCGGCGCAGGTGTCGTGCATGACGATGCGGCCGATTTCCAGCACGTAGCCGTAGTCGGCGTATTGCAGGGCGATGTGGGCGTTCTGTTCGACCACCAGCAGCGTCACGCCGCGTTCGCGATTGATGCGCACGATGATCTCGAAGATTTCCCTGGTCAGCTTGGGCGACAGGCCGAGGCTGGGTTCATCGAGCAGCATCATGGTCGGCTTCGCCAGCAGCGCACGGCTGATCGCCAGCATCTGCTGCTGGCCTCCTGAAAGCTGGCCCGCCGGCTGGCTGGCCCGCTCCTTGAGAATCGGAAAATAGCCGAAGACGTCCTCGATGTCTTTCGCCACGGCATCCTTGTCGGACGCAGGCCGCGTATAGGCGCCCATCAACAGGTTCTCGCGCACCGTCAGCAGGGGAAATATCTCGCGGCCTTCCGGTACATGCACCAAGCCCTGCCGCACGATCCACGCCGGATCGCGGCCTTCGAGCTTGTCCTGGCGGAAGACGATGCTGCCTTTCTGCGGATCGAGAATTCCCGATATGGTTTTCAGGATCGTGGTCTTGCCCGCGCCGTTGGAGCCGAGCACGGTGACGATGGAACCGGGGGCCACCGCCAGCGAAACGCCGCGAATGGCCTTGACCGCGCCATAGGACGCTTCGACGTTGTTGAGCTGCAGAACCGGCAGCGCTGTTTCAGACATCGGCCGTGCCTCCAAGGTAGGCCTCGATCACACCCGGATGCGCCTGCACTTCCTCGGGCGTTCCCAGCGTCAGCACTTCGCCGAGGTTGAGCGCCAGCACCCGGTCGGAAACGCGCGACACCAGGCCCATGTCGTGTTCGACCATGATCACGGTGATGCCAAGATCATTTTTGATATCCTCGATCCAGAAGCCCATGTCCTCGGTCTCTTCGGTATTGAGTCCCGACGAGGGCTCGTAGAGCAGCATCAGGCGCGGCCGCATCGACAGCGCGCGCGCCAGTTCGACCACCTTGCGCACACCGTAGGGCAGGCCGGCGACCATGCTGTCGCGATAGTGCTGCAGGTCGAGGAACTCGATGACTTCTTCGACCTGACGGCGGAACTCGAGCTCGGCGCGGCGCACCGAGCCGGTGAACAACAGGTCCTGCACCCAGCCGGTATGCCGATGGCAATGGCGGCCGACCAGCAGGTTCTGCAACACGGTGGCATGTTCGAACAGCTCGATGTTCTGGAAGGTGCGCGCAATGCCGTGGCGCGCCACGACATGCGGCGGCATGCGCGAGATCACTTCGCCCTCGAAGCGCACCTCGCCCGAAGTCGGCCGGTACAGCGCGGAGATCAGGTTGAAAATCGTGGTTTTGCCGGCGCCGTTGGGGCCGATCAGCGAAAACACCTCGTTCGGCCAGACGTCGAAGGAGACGTCGTTCACCGCCTTGAGGCCGCCGAACTGCACCGACAGGTTGACGGCCTGCAGCATCGGGGTGGTCATGCGCCGCTCCAAAAAGTCGGCGCTTGCCGGCCCGCGAAGCGGTATCCCCGGCAGACAGAGTCCGACACGGCGGCCAGGTGGCCCTGAGCCGCACAGCGGCGAACCAAGGTCACCCCCTTTTTTGGGCGAGGACGGGAATTCGCGGAGCACTGCTCCGCGCCGTCCGAGCCGGCTGGCTGTGCAAAGCCGGCCGTGGGACAGGGGGCTGGGGGGAAAGCCCACCACCGGCCTCGGCGCGCCTGCGCGCCCGAGAGATGAAATGAGAAAGCGCGCTTTCTCATTTCATTCTCTCCGATTTCATGTAGCTCTTCTGCCGCTTGAACATCCCCTTGCGATAGAAGGGAAATATCTGAAGGAAGGTGCGGAATTTCAGCCAGCGTCCGTACAGGCCCAGTGGTTCGAAGAGCACGATGGCGATCAGGATGATGCCGAAAATCGTCGGCTGCAATCCGGTCTGCTGGCCGAGCGCGGGCGGTAACCAGTCTTTACCGGTCACGATCAGCTGTTGCACCGCGAACCAGAAGGCCGGGCCGAAAATCGCGCCCTGAATCGAGCCGAGGCCGCCGATCACCACCATCATCAGCAGTTCGATCGACTGCAGGAAGCCGAACTGGTCGGGCGTGATGAAGCGGATCTTGTGCGCGTACAGTGCTCCGGCGATGCCGGCCAGGGCAGCCGACAGGGCAAAGGCAATGGTCTTGTAGTGGGCCAGGTTGATGCCCATGCTCTGCGCCGACACCTCGGAATCACGGATCGCGACGAAGGCGCGGCCGGTCGGACTGCGCAGCAGGTTGAGCGCGCCCAGCACGCAGAGCACCGCAATGCCGGTGACCAGGTAGTAGAAGTTGGTGCCGTTGTCGAAGTCGATGCCGGCGATGACCAGCTTGCCCAGTTGCAGACCGGCGTTGCCGCCGGTGATGTGCTCGGCGCGCACCACCACTTCTTCAAGAATGAAACCGAAGGCCAGCGTGGCGATCGACAGGTACATGCCTTTGACGCGCAAGGCCGGCAGGCCGATCATGATCCCGGTAATCCCCGCCACCAGCGCCGCCATGGGCAGCGAAATAATGAAGGGCCAGCCCATACCCTGCAAATAGGCCTCTGTATAGGCGCCCATGGCGAGGAAGCCGGCATGCCCCAGCGATATCTGTCCGGTGAACCCGGCCAACAGCATCAGGCCGAGGCAGACGATGGCGTAAATGCCGATGAACGTGACCTGCGACAACGTGTATTCGGACAGCAGCCAGGGCGCGGCCACCAGGGCCAGCGCCAGGGCGGCGTACCAGAAAATCTGGCCGCCATGCTTGAACATCGAAATGTCCTGTTCGTAGCGGGTCTTGAAAATGAAGTGCATGGCGGTTAGCGCGAATTACTTTGGTCAACGCGCCGGGTAATAGCCGAGCGTAGCGAGCCAGATAGAAGCCTCCCCGCGAGGGGAGGACGGGAGGGGAGGGCCTTTAATTCGCTTTTCGCGTGTTTCATCATCGGCGGGTGGATTCTCGCAGTCATGGCGTTACACCTTCTTGGTCAGGTTGTCGCCGAAGAGGCCATTGGGCTTGACCACCAGCATGATCAGCACGACGACGTAGGCCGCGATGTCCTTGAAACCTTCCGGCAGATAGAAGCCGGAAAGCGACTCGACGATACCGATTACCAGGCCGCCCACCAGTGCGCCGGGAATGCTGCCGAAGCCACCGACCACCGCCGCCGGAAAGGCCTTGAGGCCGACGAAGCCCATGTTGGCATGGACGAAGGTGATCGGCGCCAGCAACAGGCCGGCCACCCCGCAGATTGCCGCCGACAGGCCCCAGATCAGCATGTTCACGCGGCGCACCGGAATGCCCATGTAGAACGCGGCCAGCTGGTTCTGCGAGGTTGCCTGCATGGCGATCCCGAGCTTGGTGTAGCGGAAGAAAGCAAACAGCAAGGCAACCAGCGCGACCGTCGCCAGGATGATGACCAAGTGCTCGACCGACATCACCAGCCCCTTGCCTTCGCCGCCGAGCCAGATCACCTCGTCCTTGAAGGGCACCGGCAGGGTATGGGTCTCGGTACCCCAATAGGGAATCATGGTCACCAGCCCGCGCGCCAGGTAGCCGATGCCGATGGTCATCATCACCACGGTAAACGCCGGCTGGCCGAGCAGGGGACGCAGCACCACGCGTTCGACGCCCATGCCGACCAAAGCCATGGCGGCGACCGTGGCCAGAAATGCCAGCCAGAAAGGGAAGCCGATGATCGTCATGGCGGCAAGGCCAATGAAGCCGCCCACCATCATCAAATCGCCCTGGGCGAAATTGACGGTTTCGGTCGCCTTGTAGATCAGCACGAAGCCGAGGGCGAGCAGCGCGTAGATGCAGCCGATGGCGGCACCGCTGACGATCAATTGCAGGAACTGCAACACCCGATATCTCCTCCGGGGAAAACTGCTGTTTATTTGCTCTTTGCGAGTCTTGTTGGATTATGCATCAAGCGGGATAGAAGCGTTCCCCCTTGGTCGCCATGTTGCGCAACAATTTTGGTGCGGTGAAGCGCGGGCCATGCTGTTCCGCCAGGCGGTCGAGCGCCGCCACGGCCTGCGCCGGGCCGAGCGTATGCAGCCAGCCGATCGGGCCGCCGCGAAAGGGCGGGTAGCCCCAGCCGAGAATGGCGCCGACATCGGCGTCGATCGGTGCGCGCAGTACCTTTTCTTCGAGGCAGCGCACGGTTTCCACCGATTGCACCATGATCAGGCGCTCGACGATCTCGTCGAGCGTCAAGATCGCCGCATCACCAGCACCAGCGCTCTGCGTCCCTGCGGGAAGTTTTTGCGGGAACTGCTCGGCGAGCCCCGGCCACAGATGCTTTTGCCCGCCCACCGGATAGTCGTAGAAACCGGCACCGGACTTGCGTCCGAGCCGACCGAGCGTCGCCACCATCTTCGCCGCGACGCGATCCGCGGCACGCTCGACATAGGCGCTGCCGAGATCGGCGCGGGTCTGCTGCGCGATCTTGTGCACCAGTTCGATCGACACTTCGTCGGCCAGCGCCAGCGGGCCGACCGGCATGCCGGCGATCAGGCCCGCCTTGTCGATCAGCGCCGGCGGCACGCCCTCTTCGAGCAGCGCCATGCCTTCGGAAACATAGGTGCCGAACACGCGACTGGTGTAGAAGCCGCGCGAATCATTGACCACGATCGGCGTCTTGCCGATGGCCCGCACATAGTCCATCGAGCGCGCCAGCGTGGCGTCCGAGGTGGCCTTGCCGACGATGATTTCCACCAGCGGCATCTTTTCTGCCGGCGAGAAGAAATGCAGGCCGATGAAGTTGGCCGGGCGCACGCTGGCTTCGGCCAGGCCGGTGATCGGCAGGGTCGAGGTGTTGGAGGCGAAGATTGCGTCCGCCGCAATCACGGCTTCCGTTTTCTTCGTAACGTCCGCCTTGATCTCGCGTTTCTCGAACACGGCCTCGATGACCAACTCGCAGCCCTTGAGGTCGGCATAGTCGGCGGTCGGATGGATGCGGGCCAGCAAGACTTCCATGGCGTCGGCCGTCATGCGGCCCCGTTGAGCCTGCTTGGTCCACTGCTTGCGGGCGTAGTCCTTGCCCTTGTCCGCCGCCTCTTGCGTGGTGTCGAGCAACACGATGTCAATGCCGGCCGTCGCGGTCGACATCGCGATGCCGGCGCCCATCATGCCGGCGCCGAGCATGCCGATCTTGGTGTACTTCTGCTGCGGAACGCCGGCAGGGCGCGAGGCCAGCTTGTTCGCCTCGTTCATGCCGAAGAACAAACTGCGGATCATGTTCTTCGACACCGGCGACATCACCAGATTGGTGAAGTAGCGTGCCTCGATGGCGAGCCCGGTATCGAGGTTGGTCGACAATCCTTCATACACGCAGGAAAGGATGTGGCGCGGCGCGGGGTAGTTGTCGTAGGTCTTCTCGCGCAGCATGGCGTTGGCCGCCATCAGCATCTGCATGCCGCCCGGCGTGTTGGGGCCACCGCCGGGAATCTTGAAACCCTTGCTATCCCAAGGCTGCAGAGGCTTGGTACCGGCAGCAAGCGCATCCGCCACCCAAGCTCGTGCCGCCTTGCGCTCCTCGCCGACCGCTGCCACGGCGTGGATCAAGCCGATCTTTTGCGCCTCGGCTACCTTGATGCGCTTGCCTTCCATGAGCAGCGGCGCGGCGGCCATCATGCCGACCAGGCGCGGCACGCGCTGCGTACCGCCCGCTCCGGGCAGCAGGCCCAGCGTGACTTCGGGAAAACCGAAGCGGGCCTTGGGATTGTCGGCCGCGACGCGGTAGTGACAACCAAGCGCGATTTCCATGCCGCCGCCCAGTGCGCTGCCGTTGAGCGCCGCGGCAACCGGCTTGCCGCCGAGTTCGATGGCGCGCATGAGCTTGTGCGTGCCGCTGATCGCGGCATGGAAGGCCGCCGCATCGGTCGCCGCGCCGAGTTCCGCAAGGTCGCCGCCGGCGATGAAATCCTTTTTTGCCGAGGCGATGACAATACCTTTCACCGCCGGATCGGCCAGCGCCTTCTGCATGGTCTCGGCGTAGGCACCCAGGGACTTGGCATTGAGGATGTTCTGCGACTTGTCCGGGTAGTCGAATTCGACGGTGGCGATGCCGTCTGCGTCTATGGAGTAATTCAGCATGTCAGACTCGCTCAATGATGGTTGCCGTGCCCATTCCCGCGCCGACGCAGAGCGTGGCGAGGCCGGTGGACAGGTTGCGGCGCTCGAGTTCGTCGAGCAGCGTGCCGAGGATCATGGCGCCGGTGGCACCCAGCGGATGGCCCATGGCGATGGCGCCGCCATTGACGTTCATCCTGTCGTGCGACACGTCGAGCACCTGCATGAAGCGCAGCACCACCGCGGCAAAAGCTTCGTTGAGCTCGAACAGGTCGATGTCGCCCACCTTCATGCCGGCGCGCTTGAGCGCCTTCTCCGCGGCATACGAAGGACCGGTGAGCATGATCGACGGCTCCGAGCCGATCGAGGCGAAGGAGCGGATCCTTGCGCGCGGCTTCAAGCCCAGCGCCGCACCCATTTCCTTCGTGCCGAACAGCACGGCGGCCGCGCCATCGACGATGCCGGAGCTGTTGCCGGCGTGATGCACGTGGTTGATGCGCTCCACTTCCGGATAGCGCTGCAGCATCACGCTGTTGAAGCCATACTGCTCGCCCTGCTCCTGAAACGCGGGTTTGAGCAGCGCCAGCGATTCCAGCGTCGATTCCGGCCGCATGTATTCGTCGCGGTCGAGCATGACCAGGCCGTTGATGTCCTTCACCGGCACGATGGACTTCGCGAAGCGCCCCTCGTCCCAAGCCCGCTTGGCGCGGCGCTGGGATTCAGCGGCATAGCTATCCACGTCGTTGCGCGAGAAGCCCCATTTCGTCGCGATCAGGTCGGCGGAGATTCCCTGCGGCACGAAGCCGGTTTTCGCCGCCACCTGCGGATCGATCGGCCAGGCGCCGCCGGAAGAGAACATCGGCACGCGCGACATCGACTCGACGCCGCCGCCCACCACGAGATCGGCCTGCCCGGACATGATCTGCGCCGCCGCCTGGTTGCAGGCCTCGAGGCCCGAGGCGCAAAAGCGGCTGACGGTGACGCCGGGGGCGCTGGTCGCATAGTCGGCGTACAAGGCGGCGACACGCGCGATGTCGGCTCCCTGCTCGCCCACCGGCTCGACGCAACCGAGCACCACGTCATCGACCTTCGAGGTGTCGAGCTTGTTGCGGTCGCGCAAGGCGCGCAAGGCGGTGGCCGCCAGATAGATCGGCGTCGCCTGGTTCAGCGCGCCACCCTGCTTGCCCTTGCCGCGCGGCGTGCGCACGGCGTCGAAGATGAAGGCTTCGGTCATTACAGACTCCTGCTGATGAGTTCTTTCATGATTTCATTGGTGCCGCCGTAGATCCTTTGCACGCGGGCATCGGCCCAGGCGCGGGTGATCGGGTATTCCCACATGTAGCCGTAGCCCCCGTGCAACTGCACGCATTCGTCCATGACCTTGAACTGCAGGTCCGAGCACCAGTACTTGGCCATCGAGGCCGTCGCCGGGTCGAGCTTGTTTTCCAGCAGCAGGTCGATGCAGCGGTCGACGAAGACGCGGCCGATCTGCACCTCGGTCTTGAGTTCGGCGAGCTTGAAGCGCGTGTTCTGGAACTTCATGACTTCCTGGCCGAAGGCCTTGCGCTCGCGCGTGTAGGCGACGGTCCAGTCGATCGCCGCTTCGGCCGAGGCCATTGCGATGACGGCGATCTGCAACCGCTCCCAGGGCAGTTCCTGCATCAGGTAGACGAAGCCGTTGCCCTCTTCGCCCAGTAGATTTTCCGCAGGCACGCGGACATTGTCGAAGAACAGCTCGCAGGTGTCCTGCGCCTTCATGCCGGCCTTGTGCAGCGGCTTGGCCTTGGTGAAGCCGGGCATCGAGGTATCGACGATCAACAGGCTGGTGCCCTTGGCGCCCTTGGCCGGATCGGTCTTGGCGACGACAATGACGAGGTCGCAGAGGTAGCCGTTGGTGATGAAGATCTTCGAGCCGTTCAGCACATAGTGGTCGCCGTCACGCACGGCGGTGGTGCGCACGCCCTGCAGGTCGGAGCCCGCTGCCGGCTCGGTCATGGCGATGGCCCCGATCATCTCGCCGCTGGCCATCTTCGGCAGGTACTTCTGCTTGAGCTGCTCGCTGCCGTAATGCAGCAGGTAGGGCGCGACGATCTCGGAATGCAGCCCCCAGCCAAGGCCCGTGGCGTTGATGCGCGCCGCCTCTTCCATTACGATCACCGAGAAGCGCTTGTCCACGCCGACGCCGCCGTATTCCTCGGGCATGGTCGCGCAAAGGAAGCCGGCAGCGCCGGCCTTGTTCCAGATGTCGCGATCGACGTGGGTCTGCTCCTCCCAGCGCGCGTGGTGGGGCGCGACTTCCTGCTCCATGAAACGGCGAACGGTGTCGCGAAAAGCTTCGTGGTCCTCTTCAAACAGGGTGCGCGGTATCGACATCATGGCGGGCTCTCCGGTTGCAGCAGAAGGGTCGCCATGCTACCAAGCAAGCGCTTGGTTGACAAGCCGACGGTGCGGGAGAAAAATGCCCAGCTATCTTCCCGTACCTGCCGTCACGCAAGAAAAGGATTCGCCATGATCCCGACCCCGCCCGTCCTCAGTGTCACGCATGAAGTCCTCAATCAGGCTCATGCACTGCAGAACTACAACGCCTATGCCAAAAACCTGCCGCTGCAAGAGGCCGTGGCGCAGCAGGGTGCCGGCTGGGCGCAGGACTGGTTGACAGCGCGCGGCGCCGAAGTGGGCAGCGCGGAATGGATCGAGCATGGCCGCCTGGCCAACGTCAACCCGCCGCAACTGAGGCTGTTCGACCGCTACGGCAACCGCCGCGACGAGGTCGAGTTCCATCCTTCCTGGCACGAATGCCTCGGCTGGCTCAAGCGCCACGGCTGCGACACCGGGCCCTGGGCCGATCCCAAGCCGGGCGCGCACGTCGCCCGCGCCGCCGCCTACGTCATGTTCGCCGAGATCGAGGACGGTTCGTTGTGCCCGACCACCATGACCTACGGCGCCGTGCCGGTACTGCGCCACGTGCCCAACATTGCCCGCGACTGGATGCCGAAACTGCTCTCGCGCGAATACGACAAGCGCTTCATTCCGGCGGCGCAAAAGAAGGGCGTGCTGATCGGCATGGGCCTCACCGAGAAGCAGGGCGGGTCCGACGTGCGCGCCAACACCACGCGCGCCGAACCGATGGGCGACGGCAGCTGGCGCATCACCGGCCACAAGTGGTTTCTTTCGGCGCCGATGTGCGACGCTTTCCTCGTCACCGCGCAATCGGCCAAGGGACTGTCCTGCTTCTTCGTGCCGCGCTGGACGCCGGACGGACGACTCAACGAACTGCGCATCCAGCGCTTCAAGGACAAGCTGGGTGACCGCTCCAATGCCGGCACCGAAGCCGAGTTCTGGGGCTCGCAGGGCTGGCTGGTCGGGGAGGAAGGACGCGGCATCCCGACCGTACTCGAGATGGGCGTCTATACGCGGCTCGACTGCGCCATCGGCAGCACCGGCATCATGCGCGGCGCGCTGTCGCAGGCGATGCACCATGCCGGCCTGCGCTCGGCCTTCGGCAAGCTGCTGCGCGACCAGCCGCTGATGATGAACGTGCTGGCCGACATGGCGCTCGAAACCGAAGCGGCGACAGCGCTGTCGATGCGCCTGGCGCGCGCCTTCGATGCGCATGAAGACGAGGCGGAAAACCTGCTGCGCCGCATCCTCACGCCAGTGGCGAAGTACTGGATCTGCAAGCGCTGTCCGACCCTGGTGGCCGAGGCGATGGAGGTGCATGGCGGCAACGGCTACGTCGATGAAGGTCCGATGCCGCGCCTGTTCCGCCAGAGCCCGCTCAATTCCATCTGGGAAGGTTCCGGCAACGTCATGTGCCTCGACACCTTGCGCGCCATGGGACGGCATCCGAAGAGCGTCGAGGTACTGGCAGCGGAGATCGCGCCGGCGCTGGGAAAGAACCGCGCCTTCGACAGCTTCGTCGCCAAGCTGAAGGACGGGCTCAGCAACCCGCAAGACATCGAAATCCGCTCGCGCGAACTGACGCAGGGCATTGCGCTGGCGATGCAGGGCGCGCTGCTGTTGCGCCACGCCCCGGCCAGCACCAGCGAAGCCTTCTGCGCCTCGCGGCTGACGCCCAGCCACTGGGGCACCACCTTCGGCACGCTGCCACCTTCCACCGACTTCGCGGCGATCCTCCAGCGTGCTTGGCCGCGTTCATGAGCCTGCTGATCGAAAAGCGTGGCGCGGTCACCACAGTGACGATCAACCGTCCTGCCGCGCGCAATGCCATCGACCGTGCCACGGCGACGGCGCTGGCGGACGCCTTCCGCGCCTTCGACGCCGATCCCGATGCCGCCGTAGCGGTGCTGTGCGGTGCGCAAGGACACTTCTGCGCCGGAGCCGACCTCAAGTCCTTTGCCGCCAATCCGGATGAATGGCAACTGAGCGAGGAAGGCGACGCACCGCTGGGCCCGACCCGGATGCTGCTGTCGAAACCGGTCATCGCCGCCGTCTCCGGCTATGCGGTTGCCGGCGGACTCGAACTCGCGCTCTGGTGCGACCTGCGGGTGGTCGAAAAATCCGCCAGCCTCGGCGTGTTCTGCCGGCGCTGGGGCGTGCCGCTGATCGATGGCGGCACGATTCGCCTCTCGCGGCTGATTGGCCACTCGCGCGCGCTCGATCTGATCCTTACCGGCCGGGCAGTCGGCGCCGACGAAGCGCTGGCCATCGGGCTGGTCAATCGCGTGGTGGAAGACGGCGAAGCGCGTGCAGCAGCCGAAGCGCTCGCCGCGCAGATTGCCGCCTTTCCGCAGACCTGCATGCGCCATGACCGCCTGTCGAGCTACGAACAATGGGGACTTCCACTAACAGAAGCATTGAAGAACGAGTGTCGCCATGGCCGAATCTCGCTGGACAGCGGCGATGCACAGTCCGGTGCCGACCGGTTTCGGGGAGGTGAAGGGCGCCATGGCCGCTTCGAAGAGTAAAATTGTCGCCACGCCGGAGGAGCCCAATCGCCGCGGCGACATCGTGCGCGCCGCCGGGCGGCTGTTTCATGAAAAAGGCTATTCGGCGACCACCATCCGCGACATCGCCAATGCCGTAGGAATGCGCTCCGGGTCGCCCTTCTACCACTTCAAAACCAAGCACGACATGCTGCGTGCAGTGGTCATGGAAGGCATCGACGCAATCAGCCGCACTGTGTCGCAAGCGCTTGATCCGAAACTTTCGCCGCGCGCCCGATTCGAGGCCATGCTGCGCGCCCATCTGCGCCAGTTGCTGGGAGAAGAAGGCCGCGACTTCGCCGCCACCCTTCTTCATGAGAGCCGCCATCTCGATCCCGAAGCGCAAGCCGAGGTCGTGAGCTTGACGGATCGCTACGAAGCCATGTGGCAACAAGCCTTGAAAGATATGAAACGGGCCGGCCTGCTGGACGACGACAGCCCGGTCGCGCGGCTATTCCTGATGGGAGCGCTGAACTGGACAGTGCAGTGGTATCGGCCGGACGGGTCGAAGAACATCGATCAGTTGGCGCGCCAGTTGGCTGAATTCGTGATCGGCAAGCCCGGGCACGCGTAGCGAAATTTCTTTGCTCGGTCGCGCCGCCCGACATTTCACCGGCTGAATCCGATTCAGGAATTCTTCTTCGGGTAACCGACGGTCTGCGCCAGCAACACCTGCTGATCGTGCGTCAGGCCAAGCGCATCGGAGATCGCCGCGCGGTCGATCCAGGCGCGGATCACCGTGGCCAGGCCTGCGCCGGCGGCGAACAGATACACGTTCTGCGCGATCGCACCGGCCGCGGCCGAAGCGAACGATTCGCGCTGCGCCACCGGAACCAGACCCATCCGGCCATGGTCGGCGACATAGACCAGATCGAGCGGCGCCTCATCGACAAAATCCTGGTAGCCGGTGACGCCTCTCAGATCGCTCGCCGCCACCAGGTGCAATGCGTGAGTCGCGGCGTCATAGCGGTAGGCGCCGAACGATAGCGCGACGAAGACGTCGATCTCCTGGGCATTCAAGGCCGAAGGCGCGGTGCGTCCGCCGTCGTCCCGGTTGATTCCACAGGCGGCCCAAAGCAAATTCGACAGCACAGGCAGCGGCAATGGTTTGCGTGCAAAGTCACGCGACGACTGGCGCCGACCCAGCGCTTCCATCAGCGGGAGTCCGCCTTGCTTGACCGGCGGCGGCAGCGCGATCGATTTTGTCGAGCGACCCGTGGCTGGCTTCGGCCGCAAGGCGCCCATCATGCCGAGCGCAAGTTTGGTCAAGGTAGTCATTGTTTCCCTCTCCTCATTTCCGATGCCGACATGCTGCCACCGCGCAAGGAAACCTGGTCAACAAAAAAATCCGGCGAGATCGCTCAGGCCGGAATTCGAAAGCCCCAC
The DNA here is from genome assembly GCA_030680805.1 of Sulfuritalea sp. GTDB lineage: Bacteria > Pseudomonadota > Gammaproteobacteria > Burkholderiales > Rhodocyclaceae > Sulfuritalea. The sequence goes on from JAUXUK010000091.1 coordinate 33,679, forward strand.
ATTGCGTGGGGAGGGAGGAGAGGATTGCGGGCCGGTCGCATACCAAACCGCCCTGCATTGGGGAAAAGAATACGGTAGCCGGACGGGGCATGGAATACCGGCAAGCTCGTATTTTGACTACCCGGTTTCGGGTAGTAGCGAAGCAGAAGTCCGATCGCGGGATTGCGATACCACCACGCAGGCAGGCTCAGTCGAAATACGTCCGGCCTTCCTCGAAACGCGCCGCGAACCAGCCGTTCCTGAGGCTCTCGGTACGCACCTTGCCGCGACTGCTGGGGGCATGCACGAAGCGGTCGTCGCCGATGTAGATGCCGACGTGCGAATAGGATTTGTTGCGCGTATTGAAGAAGACCAGGTCGCCGGGCCGCAACTGATCTGCCGCCACCGGCTTGCCCAGCCGAGCCAGATCAGCCGCCGAGCCGGCAAGCTGCATGTCGGCCGACTTCTGGTAGACATAGCTGACCATGCCGCTGCAGTCCAGTCCGGCTTCCGGGTTTTTGCCGCCGAAACGGTAGCCGGTTTCGATCAGCCCGAGCGCAAACAGCACGACATCGTTGGCTTTGCCGTTGATGCTCGCCGTATCGCCAGCGCCGACTTCCTGGGTTTCTCCGCCGGTTCTCGACAAAACCACCGGCGCCGGCGATTGCGAACCATAGGACAGCACGCCGCAGGCGCCCAGCACCAGTGTTGAACTGGCGAGCAGGGCCGCGAGCGAATGGCGGGGAGCAGGCATGGCCCCAAATCTAATCCGTTACACTGATGCGAATTAACCCAAGCAAGGCAGAAAACCTCATGCAAATCCGCGCCGCCGTCCTCAGCCAGATGGAACTGCCACGCCCCTATGCGCAGACGCGACCGATTGCGATCGAGACCGTGAACCTCGCCGGCCCCGGCCCCAATGAAGTCCTGGTCCGCATTACCGGCGCCGGCCTGTGCCACTCCGACCTGTCGATCGTCAATGGCGACCGTCCGCGCCCGATGCCGATGGCGCTCGGCCACGAAGCCGCCGGGATCGTCGAGGAAACCGGCCCCGGCGTGACCGACCTGGTGCGCGGCGATTCCGTGGCGCTGGTCTTCGTTCCCAGTTGCGGCCATTGCCTGCCCTGCCTCGAAGGCCGCCCCGCCCTGTGCGAGCCGGGCGCGGTCGCCAACACCGCCGGCACCATGGTCGGCGGCCACCGTCATCTGTCGCGGGCCGACGGCACCGCGGTGAATCATCAAGTCGGTGTTTCCTGCTTCGCCGAATATGCAGTGTGCAATCGCGGCAGCCTGGTCAAGGTGATCCCCGACCTGCCGCCGGACGTGGCCGCGATCTTCGGTTGCGCGGTGCTGACCGGCGTCGGTGCGGCGATCAATTCGGCACAGATCAAGCTCGGGCAGACGGTGGCAGTGATCGGCCTCGGTGGCGTCGGCCTCTCCGCCGTGCTCGGCGCGCTCGCCGCCGGCGCACGCGAAGTGATCGCCATCGATACCCTGCCCTCGAAACTCGAAACCGCGCTGGCGCTCGGCGCGACGCGCGCCTTCCGTGCCGACGACCCCGACCTCGTCGCCCAGATCAAGGCCGCGACCCGGGGCGGCGTGGATGTCGCCATCGAGGCGGCGAGCGCGGTGGCGGCACTCGACCTCGCCTACAAGATGACCCGGCGCGGCGGCACCACCGTCACCTGCAGCCTGCCACCGCCGTCGCACACCTTCAACGTGCCGGCCGTGAATCTGGTCGCTGAGGAGCGCACGCTGAAAGGCTGCTACCTCGGCTCGGCCGTGCCGGCGCGCGACATTCCGCACTACATCGACTTGTACAAGGCCGGCCGCCTTCCGGTGGACAAGCTGATCACGCATCGCCTGAAGCTCGACCAGATCAACGAGGGCTTCGACCGCCTGGCCTCCGGCGAGGCCGTGCGCCAAGTGATCTTGTTTGACTGACTGATGGAAAAAGCTTTACCGCGGAGGCGCAGAGGCGCAGAGAAAGGCGTCGCAGAGAAAACCTTTCATTGGCGAAACATTGCTTTTCTCTGCGTTACCTCTGCGCCTCCGCGCCTCTGCGGTGAGGTTTTGTCATGAACGCACGATCCTATCTATTCACCTCCGAATCCGTTTCGGAGGGCCATCCGGACAAGCTTGCCGACCAGATTTCGGACGCGATCCTCGATGCCTTTCTGGCCCGCGAAGCGACGGCCAAGGTCGCCTGCGAAACCCTCGTCGCCGACAACCTGATCGTCATTGCCGGCGAGTTCAGGACTTCCGACGAGGCCTTGTTCCAGGATGTCCGCAGCCGCGCCGCCGAGATCGCCCGCCAGGTGCTGCGCGATGCCGGCTACCGGGATGCCGCGACCGGCATCGACCCCGAGCACTGCGAGGTCCAGGTGCGTTTCAACCACCAGTCGATCCAGATCAACAAGGGCGTGGTTCATGCCGACGGCACGCTCGGCGCCGGCGACCAGGGTCTGATGTTCGGCTATGCCTGCGACGAAACGCCGGACCTGATGCCCTACCCGATCTGGCTGGCGCATCGCCTCGTCAAGCGCCAGGCGGAACTCAGGAAATCCGGCGCCCTGCCCTGGCTGCGCCCCGATGCCAAGAGCCAGGTGACGGTACTCTACGAAGGCCACAAGGTGGCCGGCATCGCCGACGTGGTGGTCTCGACGCAGATCCAAAGCGGCCTCGATCCGGCGTGGGTGACGCGGGAAGTCACGCGCGAAATCATCGATCCGCTGCTGCCGCAGAAGCTGCGCACGGCGGACTTCCGCCTCTGGGTCAATCCGGCCGGCCCCTTCGAGATCGGCGGACCCAACGGCGACACCGGTCTCACCGGGCGCAAGATCATCGTCGATACCTACGGCGGCTCCTGCCCGCATGGCGGCGGCGCCTTCTCCGGCAAGGACCCGAGCAAGGTCGATCGCTCGGCGGCCTACATGGCGCGCTACATCGCCAAGAACATCGTCGCCGCCGGCATCGCCCGGCGCTGCCTGATACAGATTGCCTACGCCATCGGCGTCGCCGACCCGGTATCGGTGATGATCGATACGCAAGGCACGGGCACGGTATCCTACGAAGTGTTGGAAGCAGCGGTAAGGAAAGTCTTCCGCCTGACGCCGAGCGGCATCATCGCCATGCTCGACCTGGCGCGGCCGATCTACCGCCAGACAGCCGCCTACGGCCACTTCGGCCGCGGCGATATCGAGCTGAGCTGGGAACGGACGGATCAGACGGCGGCGCTGAAGGCAGCGCTGGCCTGAGAACGATCGGGGAGAACAAAATGTCGAAGTTTCTTGTATCCGCCGCCGCCGCGCTGCTGCTGTCAGCCTGCAGCAGCACCCATACCGTCAGCGTCCAGACCGGCGCCGCCGGCACGCTGATCGAAGCAAAGCAGGTCGCTGCTCTGGTCTATGCGCAGGCACCCGACTCGGAAATCGACAAGCTGCTTTATTCCGGAGGCGATCTCACCCGCGCCATCAAGCGCCTGCGCGACCGCTATCCGCAACTCAAGCCGTGGCTCGACCAGGGAGTCATCGGCAACACCAGCAGTGGTTTCGTCGCGCTGCGCGAGCCCGCCCGGCGGGAGCAGGTGCGCGAGCTCTTGCGGGCCGAGAACCGCGACCGGGCGCTACTGCACAATCGCGCTTCCGAGGCGGTGGGGCACGGCGGGGAAAGTCTGGACATCTGGCTGCCCTACGCGTCGCATTCCTTCGGCAAGGAGTGGATAACGCAGGGGCAAGCAGGATGGTGGTGGCTGAACGAACAGCGGCAGTGGGTGCAGAAGTAGGATCGCGCACCTGCCGTTCGGGTTGGCTGGAATGCGCTAAGTCGCGGACGGTACCTCGCGCTTGCTGCCGTCATCGTTGATCGCGACGTAGGTGAACTGCGCTTCGGTCACCTTGACCACCACCGGATTGGCCGGATGGCGCTCGGCAAAGACTTGTATGTCCACGGTGATCGAGGTGCGGCCGACTTTCACGATTTCAGCGTAGAAGCTGACGATGTCGCCGACCGAGATCGGCTGCTTGAACAGGAAGGAGTTCACCGCCACGGTGGCGATGCGGCCGCGCGCGCGGCGCATGGCGGGAATTGCCGCGGCGACGTCGCATTGCGCCATGACCCAGCCGCCGAAGATGTCGCCGTTGCCGTTCATGTCGGCCGGCATCGGCATCACGCGCAGCACCGGCTCGCGTCCGTCTGCCTTGCATACCGGGGATTCCGCTTCGCGGACCGGTATCTTCACTCCTTCGTGGCCCATCAGCGTTTTCCGTTCTCGAGATAGTTCATCGGCCCGCCAGTATACGGCGCAAAGCCGGTGCCCACTTCTTCAGGCGAGCAAGAATCGGGTGGCGCGGCCCGAGCGCATCCCCGATACTGTGTCCCTCGCCCGGAATCCGCACATGACCACCGCCAGCCTTGCCCGCCTTCTGAGTCTCTCCGCCATCTGGGGCGCATCCTTCATGTTCATCCGCGTCGGCGCACCGGCGCTCGGCCCCGTCGCGCTGATGGAGGCACGCGTGCTGCTTGCGGCTTTTTTCCTCGCCGCTGTCGCCCGGCTGCTGTGCCGGCCACTGCACTGGAAAGCGCACTGGCGCCACTACCTGTTCATCGGCCTGTTCAATTCGGCGCTGCCCTTCCTGCTCTTCGGCTACGCCGCACTCACGTTGTCGGCGGCGATGCTGTCGATCCTCAACGCCACCTCGCCGCTGTGGGGGGCGCTGATCGCCGCCGCCTGGCAACGGGCGCCCCTGGACGGGCGTACGCTTGCCGGCCTGGCGCTCGGCATCACCGGCGTGGGCCTGCTGGTCGGCTTCGACCGCGTTGTCCTGCAGCCCGGCGCGGGGTTCGCCATTGCCGCATCGCTGGCGGCGGCGCTCTGCTATGCCGTAGCGAGCAACTACGCAAAGTCGGCAAGGACGGTCGAACCCTTCGCCAACGCCCATGGCAGCATGTGGGCCGCCAGCCTGCTGATCGCCCCGGTGCTGTTGGCCTTTCCACCCGCGGCGGCGCCGACGGCGGGCATCGTCGCCATCGTCGCGGCCCTCGGCGTGGTCTGCACTGGCGTCGCCTACCTGCTCTACTTCCGCCTCATCGACGACATCGGCGCCGCGCCGGCCCTGACCGTGACCTTCCTCATTCCGCTGTTCGGCACCTTCTTCGGCTGGCTCGTCCTCGATGAGCCCGTCGGCTGGCACACCCTGGCCGGCGGCGCCGTGGTGATCGCGGGGACCGCACTGGTCACCGGTTTTTCACCGCGCCTGCTGACTCTGCGCAAAGAGGCGGCCAATGCCTGAGCCGACGCTGGCATCGTCGCTGGTGGAGCGCGGCGGCGAATGGCGGCACCAGTACGCAGCGGTCGCGCGAGCCATCGCCTTCATTCGCGCCAACGCCGCACGGCAACCTTCCCTGGCCGAGATCGCGGGCGCGGCAGGCGTCAGCGAATTCCACCTGCAGCGCCTGTTTTCTGCCTGGGCCGGTCTGTCGCCGAAGCGTTTCCTGCAATACCTGACCAAGGAGCGTGCGCGCCAGGCGCTGCGCGCGTCGGCTGATGTACTGGATGCCGCGCTGGAGACCGGTCTCTCCGGCCCCGGCCGGCTGCATGACCTGATGGTGAGCTGCGAGGCGCTGACGCCGGGCGAAATCCGCGCCCAGGGAGCGGGCGTGGAACTGCATCATGGCTACGCCCTCACGCCGCTGGGCGACGCATTGCTCGGCTGGACGGCACGGGGCGTTTGCCATCTCGCCTTCTGCGACGATGACCACGCGGCGAAGCTTGAAATCCTGCACAAGGACTGGCCCGCTGCCCGCTTCGTCCGCGATGACGAGGCCGCCCGAGCGCTGGCGGCTCGTATCCTCCCCGTCGCGCCGACGCCGGGAAAACTGCACCTGCTGCTGCGTGGAACAAATTTTCAGATCAAGGTCTGGGAAGCCCTGCTGAAAATCCCGCCGGCGTCGCTGGTTTCCTATGGCCAGCTTGCCGGCCATCTGGGCCGGCCGCAGGCGGCGCGCGCCGTGGGCTCGGCGGTCGCCGCCAACAGCATCGCCTGGCTGATCCCCTGCCATCGCGTGATCCGCGACAACGGGGACAGCTCCAGCTACCGTTGGGGCATCGAGCGCAAGCTGGCGCTGCGCGCCTGGGAACTGGGTCGATCCGTCGCCTAGCCGCGGCGCCCGCCGGGCCGCCCCAAGGGCGCCGCCGTGTTCGCATGGAGGCGGCAACGCCGCCAAACCGCCGTCACCCCCTTGCCTGGCAAGGGGGCGGGGGGAATGCCGTTTATTTGTTCGCCATGTAGTTCATCGGGCCGCCGGTGTAGGGCGCAAAGCCGGTGCCGAAGATCACGCCGGCGTCGGCCAGTTCGGCATCCGCGACAATGCCATCGCGCACCAGCCGTTGCGTGGCGTCGAGCAAGGGCTTGATCAGACGGTGCGCGAGGCCCTCCGGCGCCGTGTCGCCAGCGCCGACTTTTTCCGCCTTGCCATCGACCCAGGTGTAGAAACCCTTGCCGGATTTCTTGCCGAGGTTCTTGCCTTCCACCAGCTCGACCAGCTTCTTTGGCGGATTCGCTTCGCCCACCAGTTGCCGGCCGGCCGCCACGGCGACGTCGAGGCCCACCGTATCGGCCAGTTCGATCGGTCCCATCGGCATGCCGAAGGCGACCATGGCCGCATCGATGGTTTCCGGCGCGATGCCTTCATCGACGCAGCGCATGGCTTCGTTCATGTAGGGTGCCAGCACGGCATTGACCAGGAACCCCGGCGCGTCCTTCACCGGCAGCGGCAGCTTGTCTATCCTGCGCACGAAGGCCGCGGCCTTCTGCGCTGCTTCCGGCGCGGTGCCGGCGCCGGCCACTACTTCGACCAGCGGCATCATCGCCACCGGATTGAAGAAGTGGATGCCGACCAGGCGCGACGGATCCTTGAACTTCGCCGCGATGTCGGACAGCTTGAGCGACGAGGTGTTCGAGGCCAGCAAGGCCTCCGGTTTGGCCCGCGCTTCGATGTCGGCGAACAGCGCCTGCTTCGCCTCGAGGTTCTCGAAAATCGCCTCGATGATGACATCGGCCTGACGCACGCCGTCGCCTTTCGGATCGGCGATCAGGCGATCAAGTGCAAAGCGCGCCAGCTTCTTGTCGCGCAGCTTCCTCTCGAAGAACTTCGCGGCGCGGCCGACCGCCGGCGCGATGCGTTCCACCGACTGGTCCTGCAGCGTCACCGTCATGCCGCGCAGCACGCACCAGGCCGCGATGTCGCCGCCCATGACGCCGGCGCCGACCACGTGTACGTGGCGCGGCGCAAAACTGGAAGCATCCTTGCCGAAACCCTTGAGCCGGTCCTGCAAGAAGAACACGCGGATCAGGTTGCGCGTGGTCGGGTGCGTCACCAGCGCGTTGAGTGAGGTCGGCTCGCCGGCAGGCACGGCCAGCGTGTTGCCGCCATGGTTCTGCCACTGGTCGATGATGGCGAAAGGCGCAGGGTAGTGTTCCTGACGTGCGCGCTTCGCTACCTGCTTGCGGGCGCCGCTGGCGACAAAACTTTTCAGCGGCCCGTTCATTAGCTTCTGCATGAAAGGCAATCGGGTCTGCCGCATCGGGCTGCCCGAAAGCACCAACATGCGCGCGGCGTTATCCATGATGCGCGGCGGCACGCATTCGTCGGCGAGGCCCATTTTCTTCGCGCGTTTGGCATCGATATTCTTGCCGGACAGCATCATGTCCAGCGCCGCCGCCGGTCCGACGATTTGCGGCAGGCGCAACATGCCGCCCCAGCCGGGGACAATGCCGAGCATGACTTCGGGCAGAGCGAACTTGGTGCCCGGCTCGTCGACCGCGATGCGATAGCGGCAGGCCAGCGCCAACTCGGTGCCGCCGCCCATGCAGTGGCCGCGCACCAGCGCCAGCGTCGGGTAGCTGACTCTGGCTAAGCGGTTGTACAAGTCCCAGCCGCGCTTGACTAGGGCGAGCGCCTTCTCCGGGGTGTCGGACGCGACGAATTCCTCGATGTTGGCGCCGGCGATGAAGCCGGCCTCCTTCGCCGACTTGAAGATCAGGCCCTTGGGCGGATTCCTCTCGCATTCGTCGAGGATCAGGCCGAGTTCCGTCATCACTTCGGCGCCCAGCGTGTTGGTCGAGGAATTCGCGGTATCGAGGATGGCCCAGGCCACGCCCTCGTTTTGGTCGCTTGTCTCGCGTTCGAGTTTCCAGTGTTGTAGTTGCATTATGAAAAGCCTTCCAGATTGACCCTGCAGTTCAACTCGTCATTCCGGCGAAAGCCGGAATCCAGAAACCGCGCCCGAAACTCCCTGGATTCCGGCTTTCGCCGGAATGACGGACGAAAATGGTCTGCCCGGTCATCAAACAGCCTCCACCAGTACCGCGCCGCCCTGGCCGCCGCCGATGCAGATGGTGGCGATGCCGCGCTGCTTCTTCTCGCGCCGCAGGATGTTGAGCAGGTGCAGCACGATGCGCGCACCCGAGGCGCCGACCGGATGGCCCAGCGCGATGGCGCCGCCGTCGACGTTCAACTTGGCTTGATCGAGCGTGCCGAGCGGGGCGTCGAGCCCGAGCTCTTCCTTGCAGTAAGCCGGGTCTTGCCAGGCCTTGATGCAGCCCATCACTTGCGCGGCGAAGGCTTCGTTGATTTCCCAGGCATCGAGGTCGTTGAGGCCGAGGCCGTGGCGCTGCAGGATCGGAGTCGCGGCATGCACCGGGCCGAGGCCCATCTGCGCCGGGTCGAGACCGGCCCACTGCGTGTCGGTGATTTTTCCGATCGGCTGCAGCTGGTACTTCTCCACCGCCTCGGCGGAGGCCAGCAGCAACCAGGCCGCGCCATCGGTAATCTGCGAGCTGTTGCCCGGCGTGATCTTGCCGTAGGTGCGATCGAAGAAGGGCTTGAGCTTGGCCAGTCCCGCGAGGTTCGAGTCGTGGCGCACACCATCGTCCGCCGCATAGACCTTGCCGGAGGCATCGATCAGCGGCACGATTTCGTCGAAGCGGCCGGCTTTCTGCGCCGCCGACACCTTCTTGTGGCTCTCCACCGAAAAGGCGTCCATCTGCTGGCGCGAGATGCCGAATTTCCAGGCAAGGTTTTCTGCCGTCTGGCCCATCATCAAGTTGACCACCGGGTCGGTGAGGCCCTTGACGATGCCGATCACCGGCGTCAGCAGCATCGCCGGGCGCAGCTTGGCGAACATGCCGAGCCGGGCGCCGAGCGTGCGCGCCTGCGCCATCAGCGAGAACCACATGACCATCTTGTCCGAGTACAGCAAGTGCGTGCGCGACAGCGCATCGACGCCGCCGGCCATGACCAGTTGCGAACGGCCGTTCTGGATGTTGGCGATTGCCGAATCGATGGCCTGCATGCCCGACGCGCAGTTGCGCATCACCGTCCAGCCCGGCACCTTGTTGCCGCAGCCCAGACGCAGCGCAATGACGCGCCCGATGTTCACTTCGTCCACGCTGGGACCGGCGCAACCGACGATCACCTCGTCGAGCTGATCCGGCGCAAACGGTTGTCGCGCCAGCAGGGCGCGGCCCGAGATCGTGGCAAGGTCGGAGGCCGAGAAGGGGCCGGGGACGTTGCGCGATTTGAGGAATGGCGAACGCGCGCCATCGACGATATAGACGGGAGCGAAGGCGGCCATCTCTATGCCACCTTGCGCAGGGTTGGCGGCACGCCGGCCTGTTCGACGGCGAAGTCCTGCGGAAAATCATCGACGGCGATGGCCTTGTCGCGCAGCTGGTCGCGCCGCTGCAGCACCGCATGTTCCTCGGCCGTGATGACGCCGGCTTCTCGCGCGTGGGCGGCCATCGTCGCCGTGTCGCCAGCGCCGACTTTTCCTTCCTTGCGCGCGGCGCGGATGCGGGCTTCGATCGGCTCGGCGGCCAGCGTGGCCTCCAAAGCCAGTTCGATGACGCCGACCGCATCGTTCATTGCCGTCACCGGATCGTGCGGAATGTACATGCCGGCGGTCAGCCGGTCGCGCGTGGCCGAGGGTTCGATCAGCAGTTGTGCCACCTCGTGGCCGAGCTGGTCGGACGGCACCTCGTAGGGCCGGCCGAGCGGGAAGACGTACCAGTGCAACAGTGCGGCGATGAAGCGGTTCGGGTAATTCGAGATGACGCCCTCGAAGGCATTCTGCATCTTGAACATGGCATCCCAGATCGCCCAGTGCAGCAGCGGCGCATCCTCCGCTTGACGGCCCTCGGCCTCGTAGCGCTTGAGCGTGGCGGAACACAGATACATCAGGGAAAGAATGTCGCCCAGGCGCGCCGAGAGTTTTTCCTTGCGCTTCAGGTCGCCGCCCATGACGAACATCGACACATCGGAGATGAAGGCGAAGGCCGCCGAAAAGCGCGTCAGCTGCTGGTAATAGCGACGGGTTTCAGGGGCGACGCCAGCCGGTGCCGGTCCGAAGTTCGATCCCGTCAGACCCATGCTCCAGGCGCGGAAGCCGCGACTCCAGATGAACCACAAATGCGCGGCGAAGGCCTTGTCGAAATCGCGCAAGCCCTTGGCGCCATCCGTCTCGCGGGCTGCTTCCATTTCCTTCAGTACATACGGATGGCAGCGGATCGCGCCCTGACCGAAGATGATCAGGCTGCGGGTCAGGATGTTCGCGCCCTCGACCGTGATGGCGACCGGCACCTGCTGGTAGGCGCGGCCCATGAAGTTGTTGGGGCCAAGGCAGATGCCCTTGCCGCCGAGGATGTCCATCGCGTCATTCACCACCTGGCGGGTGCGCTCGGTGACGTGGTACTTGACGATGGCCGAGACCACCGAGGGCTTTTCGCCGAGGTCGATGGCGCCGGCGGTCATGGTGCGCGCCGCATCCATCATGTAGGTGTTGCCGCCCATCCGCGCCAGCGGTTCCTCGATGCCCTCGAACCTGCCGATGGCGGTCTTGAACTGGGCTCGAACGCGGGCATAGCCGCCGGTAGCGCGCACCGCCAACTTGGACATGCCGGTATTGCTGGATGGCAGCGAGATCGAACGCCCGGCCGCCAGGCATTCCATGAGCATGCGCCAACCCTGGCCGGCCATGGCGGGGCCGCCGATGATCCAGTCGAGCGGCATGAAGACGTCCTTGCCCGAGTTCGGTCCGTTCTGGAACACGGCATTGAGCGGGAAATGGCGGCGGCCGATGTTGACCCCGGGATGATCGGTCGGCACCAGCGCGCAGGTGATGCCCAAATCCGCATTTTTGTCACCTCCGTCGCCGAGCAGATGCTCGGGATCCTGCAGGCGGAAGGCCAGCCCGAGGATGGTGCAGATCGGGCCCAAGGTTATGTAGCGCTTGTCCCAGGTAACGCGCATGCCGACCACTTCCCTGCCTTGCCACATGCCCTTGCAGACGATGCCAATGTCGGGGATCGAGGCCGCGTCGGAACCGGCGTGGGGGTTGGTCAAGGCAAAGGCCGGAATCTCCAGCCCCTTCGCCAACCGCGGCAGGTAGTAATTCTTCTGTTCCTCGGTGCCGTAATGCAGCAGCAGTTCGGCCGGGCCGAGCGAATTCGGCACCATCACCGACACCGCCGCCGCCGAACAGCGCGTCGACAATTTCTGCACCACGGTGGAGTGCGCGTAGGCAGAGAATTCGAGGCCGCCGTAGCGCTTGGGGATGATCATGCCGAGGAAGCCCTTCTCCTTGACGTAGACCCATGCGTCGGGTGCAAGATCGTGGTGGATCTGCGTGGTGTCCCAGTCGCTGACCATGGCGCAGAGCGCTTCGCATTCGTTGTCGAGGAAGGCTTGTTCGACGGCCGTCAGTTTCGGCTGCGGATAATCGAGCAGCGTCTGCCAGTTCGGCCGGCCCGAGAACAACTCGCCTTCCCACCAGACGGTGCCGGCTTCCAGCGCTTCCTTTTCGGTTTGCGACATGGCCGGCAGCAGCTTCTTGTAGATGGCGAAGATCGGCCCCGTCAGCAATGCGCGGCGCAAAGGCGGCAGCAGAAGTACGGCGGCAATGGAGGCAACAAGTAGTATCAGGAACCAGGTCATGGAATTCTCCTTGGGTGCTTATGCAGCGCGCCTCGCGCGCGGCTTGCTTGCGGGTTTGGCCTGAATTTCAGGCAGTGGCGCGCGCAGGCCGCCGATGAGAAAGCTCATCAGCCGCACATACAGCGCCTCGGGATCGGAATCTTCGATGGGGCCCAGCATGCGCAAGGCATCGGTGCCGGAAATGGCGTAGGACAGCGCGCCCATCATGAAATGGAAGCGCCAGAGGAACTCTTCCTGCGGCACGTCGGGCAGCGCCTTGAAGAAAGCGGCCTTGAATCGCGCGATGACTTCGGCGTACTCCTCGGCGAGGAAGCTGCGAACGAAATCGGTCGGCTCGGTGTAGGTGCGGCCCAGCAGGCGCATAAAAGTCTGCCCGCCGTTCCTGTCGGCGGCCATGCGGATCGCCACGCCGAAGAAGGCCTCGACGATCTGCCGCGGCTTCAGCGGCGCGCCCCTGGCCTCGAGCTCGAATGCATCCAGCGCGGCGATGCGCTGCTCGTTGAGCCAGGTCAGGCGGCGGCGGAAGACCGCCTCGATCAGCGCTTCTTTCGAGCCGAAGTGATAGTTGACCGCGGCGAGATTGGCCTTCGCCTCGGTGGTGATCATGCGCAGCGTGGTGCCATCCAGGCCGTGCTGCACCAGCAGTTTTTCTGCAGCGTCGAGAATGCGGGAGCGGGTGTCGGATTCCATGGCAGGCAGGCCCTGAACAAACGGCAGTTTAAAACAGATGTTTTAATTCTGCGCAATGAACCCGGAAATGTCAAGCCCGCGCGGTTCGCCGCCACTCACGCAAGGCGTGGCGGCCTTTGCCCTTCCGCCACGTGTCGCGCCGTCAAGCCCTGGTCGCCACCGCCCGGTTCAAGGCCGGGAACGCCGCCCGCCGTCGAGCTTGCGCCACTGCCCGGGACGCTTGGCCTTGTCCACGGCGGCCTTGGGCTTGGGCACCAGCATGTTTCTGCCCGGACCCTTGAGGAAAGTCCGGTGCGCGAGGATCGCGGCCGTGAGTTGTTCCGTCGTCACCGGGATGGCTGCGGCTTCCCCCTTGGGCGCATAGCCGGCGAGCTGCTCCCGGATGACAGACAGGCGCGCTTCGGTTTCCAGTTTCTTGCGCGGCAGGCCTGCCATGATCTGCAGCGCCGCGGGCGTCAGCCGGAAACGACCCGTCTCCTCAGCGATCAAGCCTTGGGTCGAGAGCCGAAGAAACGCCGCCGCCAAGTCCACATCCAGCGGGATCGAACCGTGGATCAGGTCGGTGGCGGCCATGATTTCGGCAAGTTCGGCCGGCCGTCGCTTTGACGCCAGGGCTGCAGCGAGCAGGAGGAGTACATCCACATCGTGGATCGGGTGCATGGAATGGCCTTTGAATGATGAGGGACAGGAGCCGGTGGGCAAAGATGCCCGGCGCGAACGTCAGGCCGGCGAACCGTCGATGCAGGCGCGATATCTCTTGCCGAAGCCCACTATATGCCCAACCCACCACAGGGACAGAAATCTCTGGAGTTCAAGTTTGTCGAAGTTCTCCGTGGTGGCAATGTCGGCCGCCAGATAGTCGAACTCGTCGCTCTCGTCCTTGTGCTCGTCGAGCGTGGGGCAGCCGCAGCGGGCGAGCAGGTCCGCCTCGCTGGCGAAGTGCTCGCGCGCAAGGGCCGTCAGTGCGTCGAAGATTTCCTGGAATTTCAGGTCGCTCTCCGGACTGGTGTCGACGACGTGGTCGGCCATGGCATGGCATTGCGCCAGGATGTCCCGGTGTTGCTGGTCGAGGGTTTCATTCCCCGTTTCGTAGCCCTGATTCCATGGCACGCGATTCGGCACTGTCGATCTCCTGTCCGTCAGAATCCGAGCGACTCGACGACAACGACGAGGTCGGCGAAGCTGGCGGCTTCCAGTTTGGCCTTGAGCGCCGCCTTGTCCAGGCCTTCGCATTCGAAGCGGCTCAGGCCGACTTCGAAGGCCAGTTCTTCGATCTCCAGCGCCGACATGAAGCCGATGTTGCAGATGTGGGCGACGCACTGGCGTTCGGGCTCGGTGAGCTCGATACCGTGGCGGCGGCGGATTTCGAGATAGCGTTCGGCCGTGCGATTGAGTACGCCGCTGATCTCCATGGTGTTCTTCTGGCCGTCGGTGAGGACGGCGAGCGGCGGGCCGAAGAAAACCGGTGTCTTGCCGACGTTCCGCGTCTTTTCTTCCCGCGTCAGGGCGGGGGCGACCCAGGTGGGGTCGCCCCGGACCGGATTCGGCTTTTCGGGCAAATCCGACATCAGCGCGCCATCAGTGCGCGATTGGATGCAGCTTCTCGTGCTTGGCGTCCTTCATGCCCCTCGGCAGTTGGGGCGCGGGCTCGGGTTGAAGCTGGACGAAGCCGCGGTTCCGTTTGCCATCCTGCACGTTGTGCGGGTTGTGGCACTCGGTGCAGGTGAACCAGCGCTTCTTGCCGGTGCTGGTGAACTCGCCGATGCGCTTGCCGTGAATGCCGTCGCGCCAGTCGCGCATCTTGTCGCCGTGGCACTTGCCGCAGAGCAGTTGCGGCTGGTCGATGCTGACCGGGTCGCCGAAGTTGTCGACCAGCTTGTCGCGCTTGGTGGTGTGATGGCAATCGAGGCACCAGATGCGGCCGCGACCGTGTTGCAGGTCCTTGGCGTCGGGCAGCAGGCCTTCCATGGTCGGGATCGGTATCGGCTTCTTGTCCTTCGGCAACTTCGGCGGACTGAACGCCGGCCCGACGCCGTTATGGCAGGCGGTGCCGCACATCGGCAGGATCGGCAGATGCGCGGAACGCGGCTTGACGAGCGCATGTCCCTCGGGGAGTTTCTCCAGCCCCGGCATCTTGCCCATCGGCACGGTACCGTCGAAAGGATCGCCCCACCAGAGTACTGCGCCGGTGGTCGGGGAACACTTGACGTTGGGCCAGCCGGGCTTGATGTCGCGCTTGGTGACTTCCGACGCGCCCTTGCGGCTTTCGAAGCAGCTCGTGTCCTGTGGCGCCTGCTCCGCCGCCTTTTGTTCCTGCGCCAAGGCAGTGGTCATCATGCCGCAGCAGAAGGCGAGAACCATCGTGTGGAATGCCAGTTTTTTCATGATCGTCATCTCACTTCGCAGCGGCGGACAGGCCACCGTACTTGATGTCGCCCAGAAGAATGCCGATGGCGCCCTTGAGCAGGATGGTCAGGATGAAGAAGCCGAAGGCCCAGATGCCGAGCGTCATCAGGACCTCGACGAAGCTCGGGTAGTACTCGGTCACTTCGCCGATCGGGCTCGGAATGAAGCCGGGCACGATCAGGCCCATGCCCTTTTCGATCCAGATGCCCGCAAACGCCATGACGCACGGAATCGGCAGCAGCTTCATGTCGTTGCGGAAGCGCGGGATCAGGAACAGGATGAAGGCGCCGATCATCAGCACCACGGCGCTCCAGAACCACGGCACGAGTTTTGTGAGGCCATGCAGTCCGAACATCAGGTAGTAGAGGCCGTTGGCGTGCTCGGTGCGGGCGTAGAGTTCGACCACGACTTCCGACAGGGTCAGAAAGATGGCAAGGCCCAGGCACCAGGTGACGATGGTGGTCAGCAGCTTGATCGCACTGTCGTCGACCCAGAACTTTGTGTTCTTGCGGACGATCATGAAGATGAGGATGATCAGCGCCGGGCCGGCGGCGAACGCCGTCGTGATGAAGCGGATCGGCATCATGCTGTGGAACCACATCGGACGCGAGGGCATGGTCGAGATCAGGAAAGCCGTGACGGTATGGATCGACAGCGCCCAGACGATCGCGACATACACCACCGGCAGGAACCATTTATTGTTGCTCGGGTTGCCGGTGTACTTGCACCACAGGTAGTAGAAGCCGCAGACGATGTTGAGGATCAGGTAGCCGTTGAGCACCATCACGTCCCAGCCCAGCATCGAGGAGAAGCTGTAGATGCCCCATGGCGGGATCATGTGCCAGAGGCGATCGGGACGGCCCATGTGGGCGAACACGAACATCATCACCATGATCACGGCGGTGATCGCCAGCATCTCGCCCAGCACGGCAACCTTGTGCATGCCCTCGTGGTGATAGGCGTAGGCCGGGAAGACGATGGTCACCGCCCCGGCGGCCACGCCGACCAGAAAGACGAGGTTGGCGAAGTACAGACCGTCGTGGATCTGGCTGGTCATGCCGGTGACGATCAGGCCGTCGGTGTTTTGCAGGTAGAAGACATACATCATGCCGGCGATGAGCACCGCGAGGGAACCCATCCAGGCGTAGAACTTCGTGCCGCCCTTGAGGACGTAACGGGTGTAGTCGGCAGCGAAACTGGTCAGTTGTTGCACGGCTCGCTCCTCAATCGTAGAAGTAGAAGAATTTCGGGAAGGTGTTGAGCTCGGCCTTGAGGCGGAACACGTTCTTCCGCTCGAGGATCTTGCTCACTTCGCTTTCCGGGTCGAGCAGGTTGCCGAACTTGCGGGCGCCGACCGGGCAGACCTCGACACAGGCCGGGTAGCGGTCGTGGCGGGTGCGTTGCAGGCACCAGTGGCACTTCTCGACCACGCCGCGCATGCGCGGCCGGTTGCCCAGGTAATGCGTCACCGGGTTCATTTCTTCCTTCGGCAGCACCGGGTTGGTGACGTTGATGCGGCGCGCCCAGTAGGGGCAGGCGCCCATGCACATGCGGCAGCCGATGCACCAGTTGTAGTCGATCACCACCGGGCCGTCGGCCTCGCGGTAGGTCGTGCGCACCGGGCAGACCTTGACGCAGGGCGGCTTCTCGCACTGCATGCAGGCAATCGGCATGTAGTTGGCGTCTTCCTCCGGCACTTTCTCGGGGTTGTAGTGGTATTGCCCTTCGAGCACCTGGCCGGCCGGCGTATAGGCGTTGCCGCCGACCTGGATGCCGAGACCCTCGGGGTAGCCCTGGTTCATCTTTTCTTTTTCGAACTTGCCGCGCTCCATGCGCAGCACCTGGATCCACTCGATCTTCTCGCCGGGGCGGCCCTTGCCGCGCGACTGGTTGTTTTCCTCGACGCAGGCATGGACGCAGCGGCGGCAGCCGATGCACTTGCGGATGTTCAGGGCGTAGCCCATGAGCACGCCCGGCTGGGGCCCGGTGATATCGACGGTGACCTTCTTGCCGTACTCGGCCGAGTGGCGCCTTTCAAGCCGGGCACGCGCTTCGGCTTTTTCCGCGTCGGTCATCAGGCGATAGTTCTTCTGGAAATGCTCGGCCCATTCGACGGCGGCCTTGGCATCACCGGACTGAGCCATCAGTGCCGCGGTGCCCATCAGCGACGACATGCTGAGGGCGCCGCCCGCTTTCAGAAAGCCGCGACGCGAGGTCGTCGGTCCCGGTGCGGAAGGACCGGCCGGCGCAGGCTGCGGCTGGCATTGGGAAGGCTTCTCCTGATTCGGATCGACCGAGGGGCTCTCGTTAGGGGTCACAATTGGCTCCATTAAGGGGACATGATTCTTCAGTGCAAGTCACAGCGGCCGGCCTCCGGATGAGGCTGCTGTCACTCGGGAATTGTGGTGCGATCGAAAATGCAGACTTCGATCATGCAATGCCGTGGTTATTGCCCAAAAAGCTGGTTCGTAGATATATCAGCCGCCGCGCGTTTTTGAATTGATCATGATCAAAAGCTCGCAAGCTAGCAGGCTTATTTGTATGCATCAACAAAACTGAGGCGCACAGCAGACGAGTTGATTCCGAACGTCGCCAGTCCGCTGGGGCCCGAAATACCTCGCCGACAAAGGGACTTGGGACTTGCGCTCACCTGGCAGGCGGCGCGCGCCACCGGAAATCGGCGCCGCACTAAGTTGTTAGAATCAAGCGCATGATGCGCCGCGCCCCACCTGCCATGGCCCTGCCGGGCCCGATCCCCGATACCCGCCACGACTGGCAGACCATCAAGACCCTGCTACCCTACCTGTGGGCATGGAAGGGTCGCGTTGTCTTCGCGCTGACCTGCTTGTTGCTGGCGAAAGTGACGAGTGTCAGCGTCCCGCTGGTATTCAAGGACATCATCGATACCTTCACCCAGCCCGGCGCCGGCAAGCTGGAGCAAGCCGCGCTGCTGGTGCCGCTGGGCCTGCTGGCCGCCTACGGCGCGCTGCGCTTTGCGACGGTGCTATTCACCGAGCTGCGCGAAATCTTCTTCGCCCGCGTGACGCAACGCGCGGTGCGCACCATCACGCTGCAGGTCTTCGAGCACCTGCACGCACTCTCGCTGCGCTTCCACCTCGACCGCCAGACCGGGGGCCTGACGCGCGACATCGAGCGCGGCACGCGCGCGATCGGCTCGCTGATCAGCTACACGCTGTATTCGATCCTGCCCACGCTGGTGGAGATCGCGCTGGTGCTGGGCATCCTCGGCTTCCGCTACGACAAGGATTTCATGCTGATCACGCTGGTCACGCTGGTGCTCTATGTGAGCTTCACCATCGTCGTCACCAACTGGCGCACGGTGCTGCGACGCGAGGTCAACGAACTTGATTCGGCGGCCAACATCCGCGCCGTGGACAGCCTGATCAATTTCGAGACGGTCAAGTACTTCAACAACGAGCGCTGGGAACACGACCGCTACGACGAGCAGATGCAGAAATGGGAAGTGGCGCAGATCAGGAGCCAGATCTCGCTGTCCTGGCTCAATCTCGGCCAGTCGCTGATCATCGCCGCCGCAGTGACGCTGATGATGTGGCGAGCCGCGGTCGGCGTGGCGGACGGCAGCATGACGGTGGGCGACATCGTGCTGGTGAATGCCTTCCTGATCCAACTCTACATGCCGCTCAACCACCTCGGTGTGCTCTACCGCGAGATCCGCCAGTCGCTGACCGACATCGAGCGCATGTTTTCGCTGCTCGGCAAAAACCGCGAGATCGAGGATGCGCCCGATGCGCGACCGCTGTTCCCTGCGGGTCCCGATGGAATAACCGGTGGCCCCTGCGAGGTCGAATTCGCGCAGGTCGGCTTCGCCTACGAAGCCAACCGGCAGATCCTGTTCGACGTTAATTTCAAAGTCGGCGCCGGCAAGACGGTGGCCGTGGTGGGCCACAGCGGCTCGGGCAAATCGACCTTGGCGCGACTGCTGTTCCGCTTCTACGACACCACGACCGGCTCGGTGAAGATCAACGGCTCGGACCTGCGCGCCCTGCAGCAGACTTCGGTGCGTGCCGCGATCGGCATCGTGCCGCAGGACACCGTGCTGTTCAACGACACGATCTTCTACAACATCCAGTACGGCCGGCCCAAAGCGCCGCGCGAGGAAGTGATCGCCGCAGCCAAGGCCGCGCACATCCATGACTTCATCGAGAAACTCCCGGACGGCTACGACACGCGCGTCGGCGAGCGCGGCCTGAAACTGTCCGGCGGCGAGAAGCAGCGCGTCGCCATCGCCCGGGCTCTGCTGAAGAATCCTCCGATCCTGATTTTCGACGAGGCCACCTCGGCGCTCGACTCCAAGACCGAAAAGGCCATCCAGGCGGAACTGGAACAAGTTGCGCTTGGCCGCACAACGCTTATCATTGCCCACCGGCTGTCGACGGTAATGAATGCCGACGAGATTCTGGTGCTCGATGCCGGGCACATCGTCGAGCGCGGCGCCCATCGCGCGCTGCTCGAACGCAACGGCCTGTATGCCCAGATGTGGGCCTTGCAGCAGCAGGAGCACTTGACTGAAGTCTGACCGATAATTTCAGGAGACCGCCATGATTCGTCGCGCCACCGTTGTTGCCTTCATCGCCCTCACGACCCTTTCCCTGCCCGCCCTCGCCCAGGACGCCGGCACGCTCAAGAAGATCAAGGACAGCGGCGCCGCCACCATGGGTGTGCGCGAATCCTCCGGCGGCCTCTCCTTCACGGTCGGCGACGGCAAGTTTGCCGGGTTCCACGTCGAACTGTGCCAGCGCGCGCTGGCCGACGTGCAGAAGCAGCTCGGCATGGCCAGGCTGGAGATCAAGTACCAGCCGGTGACCTCGCAAAACCGCATCCCGCTGATGCAGAACGGCACGATCGACATCGAGTGCGGCTCGACCACCAACAATGCCGCGCGCCAGAAGGATGTTTCCTTCGCCGCCACCACCTTCGTCGAGGAAGTCCGCATTGCGGTCAAGGCCAATTCCGGCATCACCACGATCGGCCAGCTCAACGGCAAGAACGTCGCCACCACCACCGGCACCACCTCCGTGCAGCACCTGCGCAAACACGAACGCGCCACCGGCGTGGACTTCAAGGAGGTGTTTGGCAAGGATCATGCCGACAGCTTCCTGTTGCTGGAGTCTGGCCGCGCCGACGCCTTTGTCATGGACGGCCAGATCCTCGCCGGCAACATCGCCAAGTCGAAGAACCCCGCGGATTTCAAGATCGTCGGCGAAGTGCTTTCGGTCGAGCCGATTTCCATCATGCTGCGCAAGGACGATCCGGCCTTCAAGAAGGCGGTGGACAGCAGCCTCGCAGCGATGGTGAAGTCCGGCGAGATGGCCAGGATCTACGACAAGTGGTTCATGCAGCCGATCCCGCCGACCAACACGCGCATCGGCCTGCCGGCTTCGGATGCCACCAAGGCGGCCTGGGCCAACCCGAACGACAAGCCGATGGAAGATTACGCCAAGAAGTAAGGCGGGCTAAGCCACAGAGGGCAAAAGCGCGGCGGCAACACGGCCGCGCTTTCTTTTTCCGGCGGAAACGGAGTCGAAGGGAACGGGCTTGGCTACTTGGGACTGGCAGGTCTTCTGCAAGGAAACCACCAGCGGCGAGATGTCGGCGACTTGCTTTGGCAAGGGCGGCGACATCACCTACCTCGACTGGCTGCTTTCGGCCTGGGGCTGGACGCTCTCGGTGTCGGTCCTGGCGCTGCTGGTGGCACTGTTCTTCGGATCGCTGATGGGCATCCTGCGCACCACGCCGCACCGCGGGCTGGTGCTGCTGGGCAATGCCTGGACCGAGCTGTTCCGCAACATTCCGCTGCTGGTGCAGATCTTCCTCTGGTACCACGTCGTACCCTCGTTGTTTCCGGTCCTGCGCGGCGTGCCGAGCTTCATCCTGGTGGTGATGGGCCTGGGCCTGTTCACCTCGGCGCGCATTTCCGAGCAGGTCCGCGCCGGCATCCAGGCCCTGGCCGGGGGGCAGCGCATGGCTGGCCTGGCGATGGGATTCACCCTGCCGCAGACCTACCGCCACGTGCTGCTGCCGATGGCCTACCGCATCATCATCCCGCCGCTCACCAGCGAATCGATGAACATCATCAAGAATTCCTCGGTGGCTTTCGCGGTCAGCATTTCCGAGCTCACCCTGTTCGCCCTGCAGGCACAGGAAGAGACCTCGCGCGGCGTCGAGGTCTACCTGGCGGTGACCGGGCTGTACTTCATCTCCGCCTTCGCCATCAACCGCGTCGCGCTGTTCATCGAGAACCGCGTGCGCGTCCCCGGCATGATCGGCGGGGGAGGCCACTGATGCTGGCCCTCGACTTTTCCTTCTTCACGCCGGAGCTCATCTCCGGCTACATCGTCAAGGGCTTCATCTTCTCGATACAGCTGACGGTCGTCGCCATGGTCGGCGGCATCGTCCTCGGCACCCTGCTGGCGCTGATGCGGCTTTCCGGCAAGCCCTGGCTGGTGATGCCGGCGGCGGCCTACGTCAACACCATGCGCAGCATTCCGCTGGTGATGGTGATCCTCTGGTTCTTCCTGCTCATCCCGCTGGTGCTCGGGCGCCCGCTCGGGGCGGAAACCTCGGCCATCATCACCTTCACCCTGTTCGAGGCGGCGTACTACTCGGAAATCATGCGCGCCGGCATTCAGAGCATTTCGCGCGGGCAGGTCGCCGCGGGCTACGCGCTGGGCATGAGCTACCGGCAGACCATGGGCCTGATCGTCCTGCCGCAGGCCTTCCGCAACATGCTGCCGGTACTGCTGACGCAAACCATCATCCTGTTCCAGGATACCTCGCTGGTATATGCCATCGGCGCCTACGACCTGCTCAAGGGCTTCGAGATCGCCGGCAAGAATTTCAACCGCCCGGTCGAGACCTACCTGGTCGCCGCCGTGCTCTATTTCATCATCAGCTTCAGTTTGTCCATGCTCGTAAGAAAGCTGCAGCAGCGCATCGCCATCGTCCGCTGAAGGAGAACCCTCGTGTCCATGATCGAAATGAAGAACATCAGCAAATGGTACGGCGCCTTCCAGGTGCTGACCGACTGCACGACGCAGGTGGAGAAGGGCGAGGTCATCGTCGTTTGCGGCCCTTCAGGCTCGGGCAAATCGACCCTGATCAAATGCGTCAATGGCCTCGAGCCCTTCCAGCAGGGTGAGGTTTTCGTCAACGGCACCTCCGTCGGCGACCCCGCGACCAACCTGCCGAAGCTGCGCTCGCACGTCGGCATGGTGTTCCAGCACTTCGAGCTGTTTCCGCACATGACCATTACCGAAAACCTGTCGATCGCCCAGATCAAGGTGCTGGGGCGGAGCAGGGACGAGGCCGCCGAACGCGGCCTGAAACTGCTCGACCGTGTCGGCCTCAAGGAGCAGGCCCACAAGCATCCGGGCCAGCTCTCCGGTGGCCAGCAGCAGCGCGTGGCGATCGCGCGGGCGCTGTCCATGGATCCGATCTGCATGCTGTTCGACGAGCCGACCTCGGCGCTCGACCCGGAAATGGTCAACGAAGTGCTCGACGTCATGGTCGAACTGGCGCAGGAAGGCATGACCATGATGTGCGTCTCGCACGAAATGGGTTTCGCGCGCAAGGTCGCCCATCGCGTGATCTTCATGGACCAGGGCAAAATCGTCGAAGACGCGCCCAAGGAAGAATTCTTCGGCACCCCGCGCTCGGAGCGCGCCCAGCAGTTCCTGTCGAAAATCCTGTCGCACTGAAGGCTCGGCGGTACTAACGCTCATGGCCGCGAGAGCGGCCCGCCGATGATGAGACACGCGAAAGGCGAATTTGAGGCCCCCCACCCCCATCCCCGCCCCAGGGCGGGGCTACTGGTCAGCTCGCTTCGCTCGACGATCCCCCGTCCCTCCGAACGAGCTATTTCACAGTAAACTCGCATCATGATTTCGCGGATCATCCCGGTCTGGCTCGGCACGGCACTCTGGCTTCTGGGGAACTCTCCGGCTGCAGCCCAGAGCCATGCCTCGAGCACCCTGGTTGAAGCCACCGACCTGGCGGCCGATGCCCGCCTTGCGGCCGCCAGGGGAGTGCCGCTGGTGGTGCTTTACAGCCGCGACGACTGCAGCTGGTGTGAAAAAGTGCGGCGCGAACATCTCGGGCCGCTTTCCCGCGACCCGGCGGCGCCGGCTTTGGTGCGCGAACTGCACATGGATCGCGCCACGCCCCTGGTCGATTTCGCCGGGCGCCGTACCACCAGCGCCGACTTTTCAAAACAGATGCAGGCGCGTTTTGCACCCACCGTGATGTTCCACGGCGGCAAAGGCGGGCAGCTCGTCGAAGCCATCGTCGGCTTTCGCCTGGCCGATTTCTATGCGGCCTACCTCGAGCGCGCCCTCGAGGAAAGCCAGGCCAGGCTCAAGCAGCCGTGATCGTGAACCGGCCGATCAGCGTTGAAAGTCGTCGCGGCCGCGCCTTACATCCATCCGATCCTGGTCTCAACGCGGGGTACGATCCCTACTGAAATGGGCTCTTAGTCCGAGTACTGTCGTCCGGCGTAACGCGTGACGCCGATCAGAATCCGGACCACGGCATAGGCCGCATGACTGGCGAGGCGGATCAGCCACGAGCGGCGGCGTTGATCCTCGGCCCGGCACTCCCTGGCCTCTCCCGCGATGGCGGCTTCGAGGTCGGCTTTCAGTTGCCCGGCAAACCCGGCGTCGCGCACCACCACATTCGCTTCGCGCGACAGGAGCAGGCTGAAGGGATCGATGTTCGAGGAACCGACGGTGGCCCAGTCACTGTCGATCACCGCCACCTTGGCATGCAGAAAAGCCTTGTCGTATTCGAAGACACGCACACCCGCCGCCAGCATGCGGTCGTAGAGCGACTGCGTCGCATAGTGCTGCAAGACATGCTCGACGCGGCCCTGCAGCAGCAGCTTGACGCTCACGCCGCGCTTCGCCGCCGCCAGCAAAGCATTGCGGAAGCGACGACCCGGAAGAAAATAGGCGTTGGAGATCAGGATCTCGCGGCGGGCGGAACGAATGGCTGCCAGATACGCGTGCTCGATGTCGCGGCGATGACGCAGGTTGTCGCGGATCAGCAAGGCAGCTTTTGTCGTACCTTGCACGATGGGCGCCACCGGCAGGTCGACCGGCGCCGGCGGTCGCCGGCCAAGACTCGCCCAGCGCACCAGCCGCCAGACATGGCGCATGGTGGCGTGGATGCGCTCCACTAACGGCCCCTCGACGCGCACCGCAAAATCGAATCGTGCTGATTCGGATCTACCGTCGTCGAAATCATCCAGCACGTTGATGCCGCCGACGAAGGCGCTGCTGCCATCGAAGACCGAAAGTTTGCGATGCAGCCGGCGCAATCGATGACGCCTGAAGCGGGTATTTCCCGCCTCGGGGCGATAGGTCATGACCTCCACGCCACTGGCCGTCAGCGACGCCCCGAGGCCCGCCGCAAACTCGCGCGCACCAAAGCCGTCCACCAGCACGCGTACGGCGACGCCCCGTTGCGCGGCGCGGGCCAGCGCCGCCGCTACCAGGCGGCCGGTCGTATCGTCGGCGAAAATGTAGGTCTCAAGATGCACCTCGTGTGCCGCTGCCTCGATCGCGGCAATCAGCGCGGGAAAATACTCGCCGCCAGACTTGAGCAACTGCAGCCGGTTGCCCGCAAGGAAGTTATGCGAGGCATCCACCCGGACGGCGCTCACGAGATGCCGATTCCGACATTAAGCGCGGCTGAAAGCGCGGCGTGATCGGAGATGGTCGACCACGGTCGCCCGGCATGAACCTGCGTCGTGACCACCTGACAGCCACGCTGGTAAATGCGATCGAGGCGAAACAGCGGCAGCGCGGCGGGATAGCTGCGCGAAGGGCGCTGGCCCGCGCCGGCGAAAACCTCAACCAGCCCGAGGCGCTCCGCCAGCAGATCATGGGCATGATTGCGCCAGTCGTTGAAGTCGCCCGCGATCAAGAGCGGCGCGCCGGCCGGCACCAGTTCTTCGATGCGACTGGCGAGCGCATCCATCTGCCACCGCCGCGAGCGCGCGAACAGGGACAGATGCACGCAGACGCAATGCAGCGGCTGCGCCAGCGATGGCAGTTCGACCGCGCAGTGCAGCAGGCCGCGCTTCTCGAAGCGCAGGTGCGTCACGTCCTGATTGTGTTCGTGCAGGATGGGAAAGCGCGAAAGAATGGCGTTGCCATGGTGACCGTGGTCATACACCATGTTGCAGCCGTAAGAGTGGTTTGCCCAAACGTCCTCGGCGAGGAATTCGTGTTGCGGCAGCGTCGGCCAGTCCGGATGCCTCTCGACGTGCCCCAGATGCAGTCCCTGCACTTCCTGCAGGAAAACAATATCGGCCGACAGCTCGCGCAGGCGGTCGCGCAGCTCATGCACCATCATGCGGCGATTGAACTGTGAAAATCCCTTGTGGATGTTCCAGGTGGCGATGGAGAGCGGAAACGTCATGCTGGCGAAGTGGCGATGGAGAGTATCCCGGTGAGCCTGGCGACTGCCCTTAGTGGCTCAACTTGGCGTAAGCCGCCAGCAGCCGCTGGTGAAGATCGCAGCCTTTGAGCCCCATGCCCGGCGTCTTGAGGCCAAAGAAGCGTTGCTCGCGCCGCAGCATGGCTTCGGCACTTGCCACGGTATCCGCGCCATACAAGTGTTGCAGCGCGCTGCGGTGCGCATCGACACTGCCCAGTTCCATCAGGGTCTCGACGCAGCGATAGACGCGACGGCGCGCGGGATCGAGCTGCTCGAAGTGGCGCACCCATTCGCAGCCTTCGCGAATCGCTTCGTCGTCGCCGATGGCGAGCGCCAGCAGGGTTTTCAATTCACCCACCCGCAGATCGCTCCATAGCGAGCCCTCGTCGGCGGCGAGGCCGATCAGCGCGGCGACGGGTCGCGCATCCTGCAGGTCGAGTTCGGTCAGCGTGTCCAGCAGGTCGGCGCATTCCTCGTCGTCGAGTTCCGGCAGGTGCAGGATCGCCTCACGGATGGCGTTGCCGACGCTGTTGTTCTCCCACTCCAGGTCGTCGAGCGGATAGATTTCCGACATGCCCGGCACCAGGATGCGGCAGGCGTAAACGCCGAGGTGCGTGAAGTCGGCGACGTAGATGTCGTGACCGGAACGATGGATGCGATCCACCAGCCATTGATAGTCCTCGGCCGTGGTGTTGCTGAAGTTCCAATCGACGAAGTCGAAATCGGGGGTGTCGCCGAGGAAATTCCAGCTGATGATGCCGCTCGAATCGACGAAGTGGATCTCGATGTTGGGCGAAGCGGCGATTTCATCCAGGTCGAAGCCCGGTTCCGGGAAGCCGGCCAGCGCATCGAGGCCGCGGCCCTGCAGCAGTTCGGTCAGCGCGCGCTCGAGGGCGATCTCGAAACGCGGGTGGGCGCCGAAGCTGGAGAAACAACCCTGGTCTTCAGGATGGAGCAGGGTGACATTCATCACCGGGTATTCGCCGCCGAGCGACGCGTCCTTGACCAGGATGCCAAAGCCGGCCTCGCGCAGGCCCTTGATGCCGGCGGCGATGCGCGGATAGCGCGCAATCACCTCTTCCGGCACGTCGGGCAGGCACAGCCCTTCGCTGATGATGCGAAACTTGATGTGGCGCTCGAAGATCTCCGACAGGGCCTGGGTGCGCGCCTCCATCTCGGTATTGCCGGCCGACATGCCGTTGCTGACGTACAGGTTGCCGATGATGTTGACCGGGAACCAGACCGTCTCGCCATCGCGCTGGCGAACGTAGGGCAGGGCGCAGATGCCGCGTTCGGCGTCGCCGGAATTCAGGTCCACCAGGGCGTTGGCATCGATCGAGCCATCGGGGTTGTAAAGTTCGCGCAACTCGGGTGTCAGCAACTGCTCCGGCCATTCGCCGTTGGCGCCGGGCTGAAACCATTTTTCGCGCGGGTAGTGGGCGAAGTTGCGATTGGCAAACTGGTCGCCCAGGTAGTAGTGGGTCCAGAAGTAGTTGCAGGACAGCCGCTCGAAAAATTCGCCCAGCGCGCTCGCCAGCGCTGCCAGCCGCGATGCGCCCTTGCCGTTGGTGAACAGCAGCGGACAATCGCGGTCGCGCACATGCACCGACCAGGCGCCATCCACCGGATTCAGCCATGAACGCTCCTCGACATGGAAGCCCAGCGCTGCCAGCTTGCCCTGCATGGTGGCGATGGACGACTCGAGGGAAGCGTCCTTGCCGGCGATGAAGCTTTCAGTTTGCATGGGAATGTCCGTCTGATGCTGCTGATGGAACTGCGAGGCGGAGGCCCCAAGAAAAGTCGGCGCTCACGACACGGCGAGCATGCGCTCCAAAGCGATCTTTGCCAACGCGGCTTCGTGCGGCGGCACCTTGATCTGATTTACCACGCGACCCTCGACCAGGTTTTCCAGCGTCCACGCCAGATGCTGCGGATCGATGCGCTGCATGGTCGAGCACATGCAGATGGTGCTGGCCATGAACTGCACGATCTTGCCTTCGTGCTTCACTTCTTCGGCCAGCCGTTCGACCAGGTTGAGTTCGGTGCCGACCAGCCAGCGCGTGTTGGGCGGCGCGGCCTTCACCGTCTGCAGGATGGTCTCGGTGCTGCCGATATGGTCGGACTGCTTGCAGACTTCGAAACTGCATTCCGGATGCGAGATGACCAGGCCGTCGGGATACTGGTTGCGGAACTTGATGATGTCCTTCGGCTGGAACATCTGATGCACCGAACAGTAGCCGTGCCAGAGGATGATCTTCGCCTTCTGAATCTGTTCCCGCGTCAGGCCGCCCTGTTCGAGGTCGGGATTCCAGATCACCATCTCGTCCAGCGGGATGCCCATCTTGTAGCCGCTCCAGCGCCCCAGGTGCTGGTCGGGGAAGAACAGCACTTTCTCGCGCTGGGCGAACGACCATTGCAGAATCTTCGTGGCGTTGGACGAGGTGCAGACGATGCCGCCGTGTTCGCCGCAGAAGGCCTTGAGGTCGGCCGCCGAATTGATGTAGGTGACCGGCGTCACTTTCTGGTCGGGATCGAGCACCGCGGAGAGTTCACGCCACGCCCGCTCGACTTTGGCCAGGCTGGCCATGTCGGCCATCGAACAACCGGCGGCGAGGTCGGGCAGGATCGAGACCTGTTCGGGGCGCGAAAGGATATCGGCCACCTCGGCCATGAAATGCACGCCGCAGAAAACGATGTTCTCGGCATCGGACTGCGAGGCCAGGCGCGACAGCTTCAGCGAATCGCCGGTGATGTCGGCATGGGCATAGACGTCGGCGCGCTGGTAGTGGTGGCAGAGCAGCACCACCTTGTCGCCGAGCCTGGCCCGGGCGGCGCGGATGCGCTCGCCGGCATCGTTGTCGGCCAACGCGTTGAAACGGTCGAATGAGATGGTGGCGGTTTGCATGGTGGTATCCGTTTCCTGCTGGTGCCGTGTTGAACGCCAAGAGTCGGCTATGAGGCAAGGTTTCGTCATTCCCGCGAAAGCGGGAATCCAGGGGCGTTCGCGGATAAAAACACTGGGTTCCCGCTTTCGCGGGAACGACGGGAATCGCTTTATCAATGTTCCTTCATGAATTCATCACCAAACTAGCTTTGGTTCCAGGGCAGGCCAGCGGCACGCCAACCGCCGCTGCGATTGCGCTGGCCGTTGGCGTCCTTGTTGCCCTCGAAGCCTTCGAGGATGTTGTAGCAATCGGGAAACCCGGCCTCGGTGGCGGCCTTTGCCGCCGCGCTGGAGCGCTGGCCCGACCGGCACAGAAATATCAACAGGGACTCGGTGACCACGCTGTGCTTCAATATCTGGACGAAATGCGCATTGAGCTGTTTGGCAGGATAGTCCTGCCATTCGATCTCGACGGCGCCCGGAACGCGGCCCACCCAGTCCAGTTCGGCCTTGGTGCGCACATCGACCAGCCGCGCCGCCGGCGCGAGCTGCAGCAGTTCATGCGCTTCCGCCGGCGTCAGCGCGCCTTCGTAAGGCAGCTTGAGTTCCCTGGCGCGCGATTGCGCCAGCTGGAGAATTTGGGTAAGGCGGCCCACGGCAAGGCGTCAGAAGTGGCGGGATAGAATGCAGGGGATGCGAGTATAGCTTTCCCCAATCCCGCGCGAAACCCACCCGGACAAGATGGCCGACACCCCTGCCGAAAATCCCCAGTCGAAGGACCATGAGCGCTTTGCCGAAGGCCAGCGTATCACCTGGGTCAGCGTTGCCGTCAACGTCGTGCTGACCGCGATGCAGCTGGTGGTGGGCTTCATCGCCCACTCGCAAGCTCTGATCGCCGATGCCATGCACACGCTGTCGGACATCGTGGCCGACGCCTTCGTGCTGTTCGCCAACCGCAAGGGGGCCGAAGCCGCCGACGAAGATCATCCCTACGGCCATGGCCGCTTCGAAACCGCGGCGTCGCTGGTGCTCGGCCTGTTGCTGGCAGGCACCGGCGCCGGGATCCTGATTACCGCCAGCGGTCGCCTGCAGGACCTCGGCAGTGCGCCGTCGGTGGGCGTGGCCGCGATGTGGGCGGCCATCTTCACCCTGGCGGCGAAGGAAAGCCTGTTCCGCTACATGCTGGCAAAAGCCGAACGCCTGCGTTCGCCGATGCTGGTGGCGAATGCCTGGCACGCCCGCGCCGACGCGCTGTCGTCCCTCGTCGTGGCCGCGGGCATCGCGGGCGCCTTGATCGGCTTCAGCTTTGCCGACGCCGTTGCCGCCATCATCGTCGGCGCGATGATCGTGCGCGCGGGCTTCAAGTTCGCTTGGGCCGCGATTCGCGAGCTGATCGACACCGGCCTTTCGGCCGAAGAAGTCGCCGCCATTCGCCACACGATCGCCAGCACGGCCGGCGTGCTGAGCATGCATGAGCTGCGCACCCGACGCATGGCGCACCAGGTGCTGGTCGACACCCACGTGCAGGTGAATCCGCGCATCAGCGTATCCGAAGGCCACCGCGTTGCCGAATCGGTGCGCCAACGCGTGCTGGACGCTCACCCGGAAGTGCTCGACGTGCTGGTTCATGTTGATGCCGAGAACGACTTGCTCGGCAATGCCGCCGTCCAGTTGCCGGAGCGGGCGGTCCTGCTCGCCCATCTGCGCGAGCTGCTCGGCGCCGATTCGCCCGAGCTTGAACAAACCACCCTGCATTACCTGGGCAACCGCGTCGAGGCGGAGGTTTTTCTGCCTTCCGGCCATGTCGATGCGCTTGCGATAGCTGCCATCCGGCAACGCGTGGAGGCCGCGCTACCCGGCGATCCCTGGTTCGCCGCAATCCACCTCAACCAGAGAATTGCACCAAACTAGTGCATATCTGGTCGGCGACGCACATCATTGGTGCGCGTATCGAAGCCTCGAGAAGCAAAAAGACTTGTGGCACAATCGCTTCCTTTCGCGGCACGAATGGCACGGTAACTGCTATCAGGGTGCTGCACCGTTAAACGGTATCGATTTCACAGCATTTGCCATTCACTCTCAGGAGAGCACTTCATGACCCCCCAGGACGTAATCAAGATGGTCGAAGAGAAGGAAGTCCGTTTCGTCGACTTCCGTTTCACCGACACCCGCGGCAAGGAACAGCACGTTGGCGTGCCGATCTCCCACTTCGGCATGGAAAAGTTTGAAGACGGCCACGCCTTCGACGGTTCGTCCGTTGCCGGCTGGAAGGGCATCCAGGCCTCCGACATGCAACTGATGCCGGATGCGTCTACGGCCTACATCGATCCCTTCATGGACGAAACCACGCTGGTGCTGACCTGCGACGTGGTCGAGCCGGCCGACGGCAAGGGCTACGACCGCGACCCACGCTCGATCGCCAAGCGCGCCGAGGCCTATCTCAAGTCCTCCGGCATCGGCGACACCGCCTATTTCGGCCCGGAACCCGAATTCTTCATTTTCGACTCCGTCGAGTGGAAGGTGGACATGTCCGGCTCCTACTGCAAGATATTCTCGGAAGAGGCCGCCTGGGCCACCGCCGACAAGTTCGAAGGCGGCAACACCGGCCATCGCCCGACTGTCAAGGGCGGCTATTTCCCCGTGCCCCCGGTCGACAGCCTCAACGACATCCGCGCCCAGATGTGTATCGCCCTGGAAGCCTGCGGCGTGCCCGTCGAAGTGCATCACCATGAAGTCGCCACCGCCGGCCAGTGCGAAATCGGCACCGTCTTCAACACCCTGGTCAAGCGCGCCGACCAGACCCAGATCCTCAAGTACATCGTGCACAACGTCGCCCACAGCTACGGCAAGACGGCTACCTTCATGCCCAAGCCGATCGTCGGCGACAACGGCTCCGGCATGCATGTGCACCAGTCGATCTGGAAGGGCGGCAAGAACCTGTTCGCCGGCAACGGCTACGCCGGCCTGTCCGAGTTTGCGCTGTATTACATCGGCGGCATCATCAAGCACGCTCGCGCGCTGAACGC
This sequence comes from Sulfuritalea sp., assembly GCA_030680805.1. GTDB lineage: Bacteria > Pseudomonadota > Gammaproteobacteria > Burkholderiales > Rhodocyclaceae > Sulfuritalea. The sequence goes on from JAUXUK010000091.1 coordinate 65,137, forward strand.
CATCACCAACCCGCTGACCAACTCCTACAAGCGCCTGGTGCCCGGCTACGAAGCCCCGGTCAAGCTGGCCTACTCGGCCCGCAACCGTTCCGCCTCGATCCGCGTCCCCTATGTGCATTCCGACAAGGCCCGCCGCATCGAAACCCGCTTCCCCGATCCGGGCGCCAACCCTTATCTGTGCTTCACCGCGCTGATGATGGCGGGTCTGGACGGCGTGCAGAACAAGATCCACCCCGGCGAGCCGGCCGACAAGAACCTGTACGACCTGCCGCCGGAAGAGGATGCCAAGATCCCGACTGTCTGCTCCAGCCTCGATCAGGCGCTCGAGTACCTCGACAAGGATCGCGAGTTCCTGACGCGTGGCGGGGTGTTCAGCAACGAAATGATCGACGCCTACATCGATCTGAAGATGGAAGAGGTCCAGCGCTTCCGCATGACGACGCACCCGGTCGAGTTCGACATGTACTACTCGATCTGACGAGTCCGCGTAGCGGACGGGCCGGCAGAAAGCGCTGGCCGCGCCGCTACGGACGCTTCGGTCACGGCAAGTAACAAAAAGGACGGGCGCTGCCCGTCCTTTTTTTTCTGCAATTGACATACACTCAGCGCCATGAAGAAAACTTTCCTTGTTCTCTCTCTCACGCTGCCACTGGCGGCGACCGCCAATACGCTTTACAAATGCACGGATGATTCCGGGGTGGTGCTCTACACCAACCAAAAAGCCCCGAAGAAGAACTGCATCGTGCTCTCGCAACAAGCGCCCGCCGCTTCGCCCGGCGGCAACAGCACCAAGCCGCGAGCCGCCGCGACGCCGACACCGGGCGACTTTCCCCGCGTTTCAGGCAATGAACAGAAAGCCCGCGACGGCGATCGCCGGGCAATTCTCGACAAGGAGCTCGCGACCGAATTGCAGAACGCGGAGAAAGCAAAAAAGGCCCTGCTCGACGCCGGCAACCAGCCCCCGGACAAGCTCCAGCCGCTGCGCGATACCGTTGCACTGCACGAGCGAAACGTCGAGTCGCTCAAGAAAGAGCTCGGTAACCTGCGCTGAGTCTCGGCCCCGCCTGAATCAGCAACTGGTGCGCTTCTTGCACGCCTCATCCGTCATGAACGCGAACGCCACCGAAATCCCCCACGCCTTCAGCGGACTGGATCTGCTGTCCTCCGCCGTCGTGCTGGTCGACGCCAAACTGGTCATCCGCCACGTCAACCCGGCGGCGGAGAACCTGTTCGCCGTCAGCTCGCGGCAACTGCTCGGCCAAGCCCTGCAAAAACTGGTGGGCAACCCGCCCGAACTCTCCGCGGCGCTCGACAACGCGCTGAAGAACAACTGGAGCTATACCGGTCACAACATCCTGATCAAGCTTGCGCAGGACATAGAGTTGCATGTCGATTGCACGGTAACGCCGGTGGAAACCAGCGGCGCACGCCTGTTGCTGGAAGTGCGTCCGATCGACCAGCAGCTCAAGGCGGCACGCGAGGAGCAGCTCGCCCAGCAGCAGCAGGCCAACCGCGAACTGGTGCGCAACCTGGCGCACGAAATCAAGAACCCGCTCGGCGGCATTCGCGGCTCGGCGCAGTTGCTGGAACGCGAGCTCGCCAGCGAGCCGCTCAAGGAATATACCCAGGTCATCATCGCGGAGGCCGATCGCCTGCAGGAGTTGATGCAGCGCCTGCTGTCTTCGCACCGCGTAATGCAGCCGGCGCTGGTAAACATCCACGAGATTCTCGAACGCGTGCGGCGACTGATCCATGCCGAATACCACGATGTCTCTGTCCGCCGCGACTACGACACCTCGCTGCCCGACATTACCGGTGACCGCGAACAACTGATCCAGGCCATTCTCAATATCTCGCGCAACGCCGCCCAGGCAATGCACGGCAAGGGAGAAATCACGTTCCGCACGCGCGCCGCGCGCCAGGTCACGCTGGCCAAGAAACACTATCAGCTGGCACTCGAATTGCAGGTGATCGACAACGGCCCGGGGATTGCAGAAGAGATCCGCGACAAGATCTTCTATCCGCTGGTCTCGGGCCGCGAAAACGGCAGTGGCCTCGGGCTTACCATCGCCCAGAGCTTTGTCCAGCAACACGGCGGAACCATTGAAGTCTCGTCGCGCCCCGGCTACACCTGCTTTTCGCTGATGCTGCCGCTGACCAGAAAGAAAAAAGAAGAAACATGACAACCCGAAACCCAGCAAAACCAAAGCTTTACCGCAGAGGCGCAGAGGCGCAGAGAAATGCAAATCCAAACCAGAACGGCCGGACGGTGATTTTCTCTGCGAATCCTCTGCGCCTCCGCGCCTCTGCGGTGAGGTTCTGAACATGAACTCAGTCTGGATCATCGACGACGACCGCTCCATCCGCTGGGTGCTGGAGAAGGCGCTCGGCCGGGAGAACATCCCGGCCACGTGCTTCGCTTCTGCCGACGAAGCGCTGGCCGCTTTCAGCACCGGCTCGAGGCCGCAGGTGCTGGTGTCCGACATCCGCATGCCCGGCAGTAGCGGCCTGGACTTGCTGCGCCACGTCAAGACGCACTACCCCGAACTGCCGGTCATCATCATGACCGCCTATTCCGACCTCGACTCCGCCGTGGCGGCATTCCAGGGCGGTGCCTTCGAATACCTGCCCAAGCCCTTCGACGTCGACCAAGCGGTAGATCTGGTGCGGCGGGCGATTGCTGAAGCATTGCACCAAAATGGTGCGCACGAGGAAACCAGTGCCGTTCCGGAAATTCTGGGGCAGGGCGTGGCCATGCAGGAAGTCTTTCGCGCCATTGGGCGGCTTTCGCAATCCCACGCCACGGTGCTGATCAATGGCGAATCCGGCACCGGCAAGGAGCTGGTGGCGCGCGCCCTGCATCGCCACAGCCCGCGCAAGGATGCGCCCTTCATCGCCATCAACACAGCGGCGATTCCGCGCGACCTGCTCGAATCCGAGCTTTTCGGGCACGAAAAAGGCGCGTTCACCGGCGCCAGCGCCCAGCGCCGGGGGCGCTTCGAACAGGCGGACAACGGCACGCTGTTCCTCGACGAAATCGGCGACATGCCGGCCGAGCTGCAAACCCGGCTGCTGCGGGTGCTGTCGGAGGGCAACTTCTATCGCGTCGGCGGACACCAGCCGGTAAAAGCCAACGTGCGCGTGATTGCCGCCACTCACCAGGATCTGGAAGACCGGGTCAAGGCCGGCCTCTTCCGCGAAGACCTGTTCCACCGCCTCAACGTCATCCGCCTGCGCCTGCCGCCCCTGCGCGAACGGCGCGATGACATTCCGCTGCTGGCGAAGCATTTCCTGCAAAAAAGTGCCCAGGAACTCGGCGGCGAACCCAAGCGCCTCACCGATGCCGCGCTCGCCTACCTGCAAGACCTGTATTTCCCGGGCAACGTGCGGCAACTGGAAAACCTCTGCCACTGGCTAACCGTGATGGCTCCGGGGCAAAGCGTGGACATCGCCGACCTGCCCGCCGAACTTCGCGACGGGCCGGACGGCGCGGCACGGCGCGACATGCCCGCCAACTGGAACGCCGCGTTGGCGACCGAAGCCGACCGCCTGATCGCCGCCGCACCCGGCGCGGTATTCGACCAGCTCACGCGCCAGTTCGAAGCGACGCTGATCCGTCGCGCGCTCAACGCCACCGGCGGGCGTCGCATCGATGCCGCGCAACTGCTTGGGATCGGGCGCAACACCATTACGCGCAAGATCCAGGAACTCGGGCTGGACGACGTCAAGGGAGATTCCGAGGCGACCTGAAAACGAAGTTTCAGCCACGGCCAACTCAGAGGCTGTGAAAGAAACCTGGAGAACCTACCGCGGAGGCGCAGAGGCGCGGAG
>JAUXUK010000095.1 GCA_030680805.1 Sulfuritalea sp.
GCCGACCAAGTGACGCGGTAGGTGTAGTGATCAACGCTCATTGCGCAGCCCCTCCAGTTTGTCGATTGCAAGCAGCACCTGCCTGACCTGATACGCCTTGGCCTTGCCTTTGTCGTCCTGGATGTTGATCCGCGGATCGCCCACCCAGGGCGTTTTGAAGATGGCGTGGCTGGTGCCCGTCTGGCGGGGCTTCCCGAAATGCGCCTCGCACACCTTCTTGAGATCGCCAAACCGCACATTGCCCGGTTCGCGTCGCATCTGGTCGAGGATTTTGGTGGAAGACGCCATAAATCAATGGTACCAATAGCGGCACCACTTTTCAACCGGCACGAGCGGCCGGGCAGTGCGGATTGGCGGCCGACCGGACAGCGCCGCTCGCCTTACAGAGTGCCATATTTCCGCTTCCGCTCCCCGGTGAATGCCCACCAGGGCTTGGGCTCTTCGCCGTCCATGAAGCGCGTGATGGAAATGAACACGTCCAGCACACAGGGATCCTGCCGCGTCGAGGTCTTGACGCAGAGGCTCCGGTAAAGCTTGAGCGGATCGCGGCCTGTCAGTTGCGCCGGCGTATGGACGCCGATCAACTCCAGATCCCTTTTCATGGCGGGGCCAATGTTCGGCAGGTCGGTAAGCAGGCGCACCTGATCACGCTCGACCCTGGCCGGGTTCATGCGCCTACTTCCATCGCTTGAGCCGGTCAAGCCCGCCGGCAAAGAAGCTGGCCACGAACCTGGGAAACCCTCTCTCCCGCAACTTCTCGACCACCAGGGCTTTCATTTCTTCCATGTTCATGTCGGGATTCACGAACGCGCCATTGACGTAGCAGTAGCTGCAATACTCATGGCTCAAGCTTCCGTCGGCGTTGCTTCCACCGCCTTTCGGGTCGGCCTTGAGAGGCATCCCGCAACTTTGACATTTGTTGCTTGTTGCCATTTCGGACTCCGTTTCTACGGCTTTAACGTAGAGCTAGCCAGCGCTGCCCGGCTTTATCGCGCAGCGTC
>JAUXUK010000097.1 GCA_030680805.1 Sulfuritalea sp.
AGCGCGAAGAGTTGCAGAAACAGGCTGATCAGCAGCACTTCGCCGAGCAGCTTGCGGTACTTGACGACAGCCGGGATGAACCAGGTGAAGTCGAATTTGGCGAGTTCGCCGGCGAGTGAGGCACGCGAGGTGAACAGGATCAGATCGCCGTTCCAGCGCTCTGAGAACTCGGCAGCCGAGAGGACTTGCGGGCGTTCGACGCGCGGGTCTTGAATCAGGACCTGATCATTGTCGACTCTGGCCAGGACAAAAAAATGGCCATCGGGATCGATGGCCATTGCGGGAAGCGGGGTCTGTGGCAGGCGGGGAAGCTCGGTGCGGACGAGTTTCGCTTTTAGGCCGAGTTGTTTGGCCGCCAGCAGGATCTGAGGCACCGTCAGGTTCTTGCCCGACTCGCGGAAATCGTGCGCCAGTTGGTCGGCATCGGCGGCGATGTTGTGAAAGCGCGCCAGCATCACCAAGCCGATGAGGCCGGTGTCGGGTTCGCGCTTGGCGTCGGTCGACGTGCCGCTCTCGGCCGGTTCGGCAATAAGCGTCAGACCTGAGTCGCTCATAGTATGTACTTTGGATTCGCATGCGCACGTCGTTCGGCGCGAACCCAACATGTTGAGCGGGAATCCAGTGCATGGCAACGGAATAATCAGCGAAACCGTCAACTACTTTACGGTTCGCCATGGACATGCTGAACCCGTCACACCGGCGAACGCTGGTGTCCAGTTCGCGAATTCTCCTGGATTTCGGCTTTCGCCGGAATGACGATATGGCGCTTGTCTAATTGCTCTTGGGCACGGCTTCGCCGCGTTCCCGGCGCAAGCGGTTGACGATCTGGCTGACCGCGACCCGGCTGGCACCGACCATGCGCGCAATCTCGGCGTTGGAGAACAGGCGTTCGGAATTCAGACCCAGCGAATCGCAGTACCGATTAAGGGCATGGACCCGGTCTTCGACTTTACCCCGCATCAACTCGACCTGACGGTTGGTATCGACCAGGCGCTGTGCGATCTTGCGCGCCACCGCTATCGCAAAGGGCGGGTAGCTTCGCATGCAGGCCATGAAGTTCACGCCGGGAATGGAGACGATCTGACAGGGCGTCAAGGCCACGATCGAAGCAGAGCGGCCGCACTCGAGCAGCGCACCCAGCTCGCCGATGATATCGCCGGCACCGACCAGGGCTACCACGACTTGACGGCGCGAACGCGAACGCATTTCCTGCTTTCCGGTAGCCTGCGCAACATCGGCGAAGCCGCCACCACGGAGTATCTTGACGCAGCCGGAAACGACAAAATACACCGCACCCGGAGGCTCGTTCTGGCGAGTGATTTCCGTGCCCGGCTGGTACTGCCCCCAATCTGCCACGGCGGCGAGCTTTTTCAGCAGGGGTGCTGGAAAGTCCGCCAGCAGGGGCACTGTACGAAGGGTGGTGGGCGTTGGCTGCGGCCGAGCGCAACCCTTCGCCTTTGCCTTTGCGGCGGCAGGATCGGTGATCAAGAGCGGCTGGGCGCCCGCTGTCGAAAGCCGTCGACCACGGCAACAAATGAGTCGACGACCTTCGGATCGAACGCCGAGCCGGAATCCTGCCAGATCGTTGCCAGCGCCTGTTCATGGGTAAAGGCCGCACGCCAGGGGCGCCTGGAAACCAGCGCCGTATAACTGTTTGCGACGGCGACGATCCGCCCGGAGAGCGGGATGTTCATGCCTTTCAAACCAGACGGGTAGCCCTTGCCGTCAAACCGCTCGTGGTGGGTCAGCGCCACTTCGCGGGCCAGCGCAATCACGCGGCCGGCGGCGACGGTCGCAAACACCTCCCGCAGCATGCGCTCTCCGCGTTCCGGATGCGAGCGCACCAATGTACGTTCATCGGGCGACAGTTCGGCCGGTTTCTCCAGGATGCTCGACGGAATGCCGTCATTGCCGATGTCGGCAAACATCGCGGCGCGCTCGATCAATTCGGGGTAGCGGCTGTAGGTCATGCGCAAGGCCCCCTTTTCGCGCATGTCTTGCGCGATGTCCCGGCTCAAACGACCATGGCTGGCGATGTAGGGAATGGTCAAGAAATCGGCACGTCCGGTGACCTTCGCCAGGAGCGCGATCTCGGCATATTGATCGAGACGCGACTGCTCGACAAATTCGAAATTCTGGTATGCCAGCACGATCTTCATGCAGAACTTCTCGATCAGCGGCAGTTCGGCTTCCTTGATCCGCCTCGGCCCGCCGATGTAGACGGCAACATCGATCAGGTCGGGTAGTGGCACCATGAAAATCGATCGCTTGTCGTCGCTATAGGAAGCACGACTGGAAAACGCCTTGGTGATTTGCCGGACACCCTCCGCATCGATGATCTGCTCGACCTTTCCGCCAATCACCGGATCGCAGTCTCCCACCGCGGCCATGACCACATCCTGCCCGTCCTCGTCGCGCCGCCGGATGAGCAGCAGCAGGTCGTCCTTGCCGACGTCGAGCAGCGTGCCAAGCTGCATGAGCAATCCGGAAACAAACAGGTTTTGCGATCGAAAGTCCAAGCTGCTCGCGGCATCCAGCATTTTTTCCAGTCCGGCCCGATTCGATTCGATGGTCTGAAAATCTTCATAAGACCGGAACGTCGAAACAAGCGAGGTGAAGAGCCTGTCCGCGGTCAGTTCGGCCTTGGACTTGTAGTCGTTGATGTGATACTTGAGCACCACTTCCTTTTCGGGAGCATGGCCTGGCTGCCCGGTGCGCAGGATTATGCGCACCATGTTGTTGCCGATCTCGTCGCGAATGCGCTCCACGACGTTCAATCCCGCGTCGGTGGTTTCCATGACCACATCGAGCAACACAACGGCCGTATCCGGATGAGCGCGGATCAGATCGCAGGTGGACTTGCCGTCATAGGCATCGAGGAATTCGATGCCACGGTCCTTGAACCTGAAATCCTTCAGCACCAGCTTGGTTGCCAGATGAACATCTTCGTCATCATCGGCAATGAGCACCTTCCAGGGCTTCCTTTGCCCCCGCGCCAGGGTGTCTTCCGCGACGAAGCGCATCGCTCCTTCGTCGTCCGATGAACCCTGCCCGCTAGTGTTCATTGCCCTGTTTCAGCCCGGCTCAGTGATGATGGCCGTGCGCGCCGTGAGGATGACCGTGGGAGATTTCTTCGGCGCTGGCGGCGCGCACTTCGGTCACGGTGCAGGAGAACAGCAGCGCGATGCCGGCCAGCGGATGATTGCCATCGACCACCACCTTGTCGTCGGCGATGTCGGTGATGGTGAACAAGGCGTCGTCGTCTTCGCCATCTTCGCTGCCGCGCTCGAATTGCATGCCGACTTCGATGTTCTCGGGGAACAACTGACGCGCTTCGATGGCGACCAATTCGGCATCGTATTCGCCGAAAGCGTCTTCCGGTTCCAGCTTGACTTCCAGGGCGTCGCCCACGGCCTTGCCCTGAAGCTCTTCTTCAATGCGGTCAAAAATACCACCGTAACCACCATGCAGATAAACCAGCGGTGCCGCGCCTTCGTCGATCGACGTGCCGTCGGTGTCCTTGACGCTGTACTTGAGGGTGACGACGGTGTTTCTAGCGATGAGCATGTTGCCTTCCTTTGCCATTGAGGCCTTTTACCAGTTGATAGACCTCGGCGGCATGCCCTTTCGGTTGCACATCGTAGAGGGCGTGACGCACTATGCCTTCCTTGTCGACGATGAATGTCGAGCGTATTACACAGAGCTTCTTGTGGCCGTCCCGTTCGCGAAACTGGGACACGCCGAACTTGCGACAGACTTCACCCTCTTCATCCGACAACAGCCGTACCGAGAGGCCGTGCTTGTCGCGGAAATCCGCATGCGACAGACAGTCGTCGCGCGATACGCCGAGGATGACGCAATCAAACTTGGCGAACTCGTCTTCGTGATCCGAGAAATCCGCGGCCTCGAGCGTGCAGTAGGGTGTTCCGTCGCGCGGATAGAAAAACAACACGGCGTTCTGGTGACCGCGCAGCGAACCAAAATCGAACCACTCCATGTCGGCGTCGGGCAGCGAAAACTCCGGCGCTTTCTCTCCTTGATGCAGCATGCGGTTCTCCTTCTGCGGCGAACTCGATTCATTCTAACCGAGTCTGCGGGGAAGGAATCAAGTCCCCGCAAGCGGCCCGCTTCCCTCCTCTTCGATCGCCAGAACGTCCTCGCGCCGATGCGGGCTGGCGAGGTATTCGAGGGAGCGCATTTCGATCAGGCGGCTGACGGTGCGCTTGAATTCGCCGGCCTGCACGCCTTCGGTGTAAAGCGCTTCCGCCGGGCAGGCGGCGCTGATGATCAGCTTGACGCGATGATCGTAGAGCACATCGACCAGCCACGTAAAACGCCGCGCCGCGCTGGCCATGTCGGCGCCCATTTGCGGGACTCTGGAAAGGAACAGCGTGTGGTGCCGGTTGGCCAGCCACAGGTAGTCGTTCTGCGAACGCGGCCCGCCACACAGCGTGGCGAAATCGAACCAGACGATGCCCGGTGCGCGATGCACCACCGGCAGCATGCGACCCAGCACCTCGACCGGCGTGGCGTGTCCCCCACCGCCGGCGATGGTGTGAAAGGTGCGCTCGATGGCAGCGTCGGCCGCCGCATCGTCGGTGGCGATGAACACCTGCGCCTGCTCCAGGGCGCGCAGCCGGTAGTCGATCCCGGCATCGATCTCGATCACGTCGAGCTTCTGTTCAAGCAAGGCGATGGTCGGCAGGAACAGCTCGCGCTGCAGGCCGTTCGGATAGAGGCCTTCCGGCGGATAGTTGGAGGTGATGCAGAACACCACGCCGGCGTCGAACAGGGCCTGCATCAGGCGGCCCAGCATCATGGCGTCGGCGATGTCGGAAACGTGGAATTCATCGAAACACATCAGGCGCGTTTCACGGGCGATGCGGACGGCGACCCGGGTCAGCGGATCGGATTCATTGCGATGCGCCTGCAGGGACTGATGCACCTCGCGCATGAAGGCGTGGAAATGCACGCGGCGCTTGCGCTCGTAGGGCACCGCGGCAAAAAAACAATCCATCAGGAAGCTCTTGCCGCGCCCTACCCCGCCCCAGAACCAGACACCGCGCGGCAACTCGGGATGCACCAGCAGCTTTCTGAGCCGGCCGCGCCGCGCCGCCTTGAGCGCCAGCAGGTCATCGTAGAACTTCTGCAGCCGCCGCGCCGCGATCAACTGCGCAGGATCGGCCTCGATGCCACGCTCGGCCAGCGCGGCATTGAAGCCTTCGATCATGCCGTCCTTGGGAACGTTGAGGATTCTGTGGGGCATCGTTCTATTCCGGTCCGTCATTCCGGGGCCGCGTAGCGGAACCCGGAATCCAGCTTGACCGCCGAAACGCCTCTGGATTCCGGCGTTGCCACCCCGCGCAGCGGAATCCAAGGCATGCAGAGCCACCGGAATGGCGCGATGGTTCGGGAAGTTCTCAGAAATGCAGCGCGCGCTTGTCCACCGCCAGCGACGCCTCGTGCATCGCTTCCGACAGCGTCGGATGGGCGTGGCAGATCCGTGCCAGGTCTTCCGAGGCAGCGTTGAATTCCATCGCCACCACGGCTTCGGCAATCAGTTCGGAGGCATTGTTGCCGATCACATGGACACCCAGGATGCGGTCGGTCTTGGCGCAGGCAAGCATCTTGACGAAGCCGGTGGTGTCGCCCTGCCCCAGCGCACGGCCGTTGGCGGCGAAGGGAATCTGGCCGGTGCGGTACTCGACGCCTTCATTCTTCAACTGCTGCTCGGTCTTGCCGACCCAGGCGATTTCCGGATGCGTGTAGATGACCCAGGGCACGGTGTCGAGATTGACATGGCCCTTCTGGCCGGCGATGCACTCGGCCACCATGACGCCCTCTTCCATGCTCTTGTGCGCCAGCATCGGGCCGGGTACGACGTCTCCCACCGCCCAGACGTTGGGCAGGTTGGTGCGGCAGTTCTTGTCCACGGCAATGTAGCCGCGCGGATTGATGCCCAGGCCGACATTCTCGGCGCCGAGGCCTTCGGTGTGCGGCACGCGGCCGACCGAGACAATCAGGCGATCGCATTGCAGGGTTCGCGTTTCGTCACCCAGTTCGTATTCGATCGTGACACCTTTCTTGCCGGTGTCGACTTTGGTGATCTTGACCCCGAGCTGGATGTTGAGCCCCTGCTTCTGCGTGAACACCTTCCAGGCTTCCTTGGCCACGGCCTGATCGGCAGAGCCGAGAAAATCCGGCAGGGCTTCGAGGATGGTAACTTCGGAACCCAGGCGCTTCCAGACAGAGCCGAGTTCGAGGCCGATGACGCCGGCGCCGATCACGCCAAGGCGCTTGGGTACCGAGTCGAACTGCAATGCGCCGACGTTGTCGCAAATCACCTTGTTGTCGACCGGAATGCCGGGCAGATGGCGCGCCTTCGAACCGGTGGCGACGACGACATGGGTGGCTTCGACGCGCTCGCCATTCACATCGATGAGCCAGCGCTCGTTTTCCTGGCCGACAAACTTGCCGTGGCCGGGCAGCAGCGTGACCTTGTTCTTCTTGAACAGGGCCTTGATGCCGCTCGTGAGCTGGCCGACGATGTTGTCCTTGCGCTTGATCATGGTCGCCACATCCATCTTCACGCCGGAGGTGGAAATCCCGTGCATGACGAAGGAATGGCTGGCCTGTTCGTACAACTCGGAGGATTGCAGCAGCGCCTTGGAGGGAATGCAGCCCACATTGAGGCAGGTGCCGCCGAGACGGACTTCGCCTTTCGGGTCGGCATAAGGCTCGGACTCGATGCACGCCGTGGACAATCCCAGTTGCGCGGCGCGAATCGCCGCGACATAGCCGCCGGGGCCGCCGCCGATCACCACTACGTCGAATTGCTTGTTTGCCATGTCGGTTTCCTTACACGTCCAGCAGCAGGCGCGCCGGATCTTCCAGCGCTTCCTTCATGGTGACCAGACCCAGTACCGCCTCGCGACCGTCGATGATGCGGTGGTCGTAAGACAGCGCGAGGTAGTTGATCGGGCGGATCACGATCTGGCCGTTTTCGACCACGGCACGATCCTTGGTCGCATGCACGCCGAGGATGGCCGACTGCGGCGGGTTGATGATCGGTGTCGACAGCATCGAGCCGAAGGTGCCGCCGTTGGAAATCGAGAAGGTGCCGCCGCTGAGGTCTTCCAGCGAAAGCTTGCCGTCCTTGGCTTTGGAACCGAACTCGGCAATCTTCTTTTCAATCTGGGCCAGGCTCATCTGGTCGGCATCGCGCAGGATCGGTACTACCAGCCCGCGCGGGCTGCCCACCGCAATGCCGATGTCGAAGTAGCCGTGATAGACGATGTCGTTGCCGTCGACCGAGGCGTTGATCACCGGGTACTTCTTCAGTGCCGCGACAGCCGCCTTGACGAAAAAGGACATGAAGCCGAGCTTGACGCCGTGCTCCTTCTCGAACCGCTCCTGGTACTTCTTGCGCATTTCCATCACCGGCGCCATGTTGACCTCGTTGAAGGTGGTCAGGATGGCATTGGTGGATTGGGACTGCACCAGGCGCTCGGCGACGCGCGCGCGCAGGCGCGACATCGGTACGCGCTGCTCGGGGCGATCGGCGATGAGGGCGTCCGCGCTCACGACATTGGGTTGCGGCAGCGATGGCCTGGCCGAAAAAGTTATGCCTCCGGCGGAGCCGGGGGCGGTATCCCTTGCGGACGGCGCTGGCGACACGGCGACTGGAACGGCCGCCGGAGCACTTTTTGCGCCGCTGGCGACGTCTTCCTTGAGAATCCGGCCGCCACGACCACTGCCCTGCACGTCGGCGGCAGCGAGGCCTTTCTCGTCCATGATCTTGCGCGCGGCCGGCATCGCCGTCACAGCGGCCGCCGGAGCGGGTGCCGCTGCCGCAGCGGGTTTGGCGGCGGCAGGAGCAGCAACCGCGCCCTTGGCTTCGGTATCGAGATGGGCAATGACTTCACCGGAGGCGACGGATTCACCGTTGACCTTGATGATCTTGACGATCATTCCGCTGTCCGGCGCCGGCAGTTCAAGAACCACCTTGTCGGTTTCGATGTCGATCAGGTTCTGGTCGCGGGTGACAGCGTCGCCCTCCTTGACATGCCAGGCCGCCAGGGTCGCCTCGGCGACGGATTCCGAGAGTTGGGGAACTTTGACTTCGATGATCATGATTTCTCCGTTATTCCTTGATGCCGAGGGCAGCGTTGACCACTTCCTTCTGCTGCTGGACGTGTTTGGCGGCATAGCCGACGGCCGGGGATGGCGATGAAGGACGCGCCACCGCGTCGAGGATCTGGCCCTTCTTGATCAGCCGCTCCAGGCGATGATGCTTGGCATACCAGGCGCCCTGGTTCATCGGCTCCTCCTGGCACCAGATCAGTTCCTTGAGATTCGGATACTTGAGCATCTCTTCGTGCAACCTGCGATCGTCGAACGGATACAACTGCTCGACGCGCACCAGGACGACGTTGTCGATCTTCTTTTCGCGCCGTGCGGCGAGCAGGTCGAAATACACCTTGCCGGCGCAGGTAACCATGCGCGTGACTTTTTTCGCGTCAATCTTGTCGATCTCGCCGATGATGGTCTGGAAGGTGCCGTTGGCCAGTTCCTCGAGCGAACTGGTGGCGTCCTTGTGCCGCAGCAGCGATTTCGGCGTCATGACGACGAGGGGCTTGCGCTGCTTGCGCAGCATCTGCCGGCGCAGCATGTGATAAACCTGCGCGGCATTCGAAGGCACGCAGACTTCCCAGTTGAAATCGGCCGACAACTGCATGTAGCGTTCGAGACGCGCCGACGAGTGCTCCGGACCCTGGCCTTCGTAACCATGCGGCAGCAGCATCACCAGGCCGCAGCCGCGACCCCACTTGGCTTCGCCGGAGGACAGGAACTGGTCGATCACCACCTGGGCGCCGTTGGCGAAATCGCCGAACTGCGCTTCCCAGACCACCATCTCATTCGGCGCCGCCGTGGCGAAGCCGTACTCGAAGGCCAGCACGGCTTCCTCGGACAGCACCGAGTCGAAGCACATGAAGCGGCCCTGGTGCTCGTGGATGTTCTGCAGCGGCCAGTAGGTGCCCTCGTCCCACTTCTCGCGGTTCTGGTCGTGCAGGGCGGCGTGGCGGTGGAAGAAGGTGCCGCGACCGACGTCCTCGCCCGAGACGCGGATGTTGAAGCCGGCGGCGACCAGCGAGGCATAAGCCAGATTCTCGCCCATGCCCCAGTCCACCGGTGCCTTGCCCTCGCCCATCAGCTTGCGGTCGTCGATGATCTTCTGCACGCGGGAATGCAGCGTGAAATTGGGCGGGATCGTGGTGAGCCGCGTGGCCAGGCGCTGCATTTCGGTCATCGAGACCGTGGTATCGCACTTCTCGGTGTAGGGCACGTCGATGTAGGGCGTCCAGTCGATCGAGAACTTGCTCTGGTAGTCGCTGATCACCGGGTCGATCAGGTGGCGGCCTTCGTCGAGTGCAGAGCGGTAGTCCTTGATCATCCGGTCGGCATCGCCGTCGCCAATCACGCCCTGCGCCGCCAGTTTGTCGGCATACAGCTTGCGGGTGCCGGGATGCTGGGCGATGGTCTTGTACATCAACGGCTGCGTCACCATCGGCTCGTCCTGCTCGTTGTGGCCGAGCTTGCGGAAGCAGACGATGTCGATCACCACGTCCTTCTTGAACTCCTGGCGGAACTCCATGGCGATCTGCGTCACCAGCGCGACCGCTTCCGGATCGTCGCCATTGACGTGGAAAATCGGCGCCTCGATCATCTTGAAGATGTCGGTGCAATACAAGGAGGAACGGTAGTCGCGCAGATCCGAGG
>JAUXUK010000103.1 GCA_030680805.1 Sulfuritalea sp.
TTGACGATGCCCTTGCCCTGGATGCACTTGAGGCCGGCCTCGATCACGTCCCACTTCGAGCTGTCGAGCATCAGCGGCACCTTGCAGATGTCCGGCTCGGAGCCGACCAGATGCAGGAAACGCACCATCGCCGCCTGCGAATCGAGCATCGCCTCGTCCATGTTGATGTCGACCACCTGCGCGCCATTCTCGACCTGCTGCCGGGCCACCGCCAGCGCGTCGTCGAAGCGGCCTTCGAGGATCATGCGGGCGAAGGCCTTGGAACCGGTGACATTGGTGCGCTCGCCGACGTTCACGAACAGGCTGTCTTCGCCGACATTGAAGGCTTCGAGTCCGGCCAGGCGCAGCTTCTTTTCGACCTGCGGGATCGTCCGCGGCTTCTGGTCCTTGAGCGCCTCGGCAATTGCGCGGATGTGGTCCGGCGAGGTGCCGCAGCAACCGCCGGCGATATTGATGATGCCCGCTTCGCCCCATTCGCGAATCTCGTCGGCCAGCATCTGCGGCGTTTCGTCGTAGCCGCCGAAGGCATTCGGCAGGCCGGCGTTGGGGTGTGCCGAGATGAAACAGTCGCAAAGTTTCGACAGCTCTTCGACATACTGGCGCAGTTCCTTGGCGCCGAGCGCACAGTTGAGGCCGAAGGACAGCGGCCGCGCATGGCGCAGCGAATTCCAGAAGGCCTCGGCGGTTTGCCCTGACAGCGTGCGCCCGGAAGCGTCGGTAATGGTGCCGGAGATCATCACCGGCCAGCGTCGCCCGGCTTCGTCGAAGAACTGCTCGATGGCGAACAGCGCGGCCTTGGCGTTGAGCGTGTCGAAGACCGTCTCCACCAGCAGGATGTCAGCACCGCCGGTCGTCAAGCCGCGCGCAGCTTCGACGTAATCGGCCACCAGCGCATCGAAGGTGATGTTGCGCGCGCCGGGATCATTGACGTCGGGCGAGAGCGACGCCGTGCGCGACGTCGGCCCCAGTACGCCGGCGACGAAGCGCGGCCTGTCCGGCGTGGAAAACTTGTCGGCGGTTTCGCGCGCCAGCCGCGCCGAAGCCACGTTCAGCTCATAGGCCAGATCGGCCAGGCCGTACTCGGCCTGCGACACCTTCGTCGCGTTGAAGCTGTTGGTTTCGATGATGTCGGCGCCGGCGGCGAGGTATTCGGCGTGGATGCCGCCGATCACATCAGGCCGCGTGATGCACAGCAGGTCGTTGTTGCCCTTCAGGTCCTTGCCATGCGCGGCAAAACGCGAGCCGCGATAGTCGGCCTCGACCAGACCGTGACGCTGCACCATGGTGCCCATGGCGCCATCGAGAATCAGGATGCGTTGCGCAAGCAGTTCGCGCAATTCAGTGCTGCGGTCGGGTTGCCAGCGGGTGGGAAAAGCGGCGGTCATGCGTCTCTCCAATCCATGACCGGGGCGGGGAGCCTTGCTGCGTGACGGCTCACCTTGTGCCCCGGTGGAATACTCCAAGGGTGGGTGAGCGCCGTTGTGATCAGGTTCCGAGCCTAGGGTCGCGGCCCGTCAAGTCAGGGGGCCATCCACCTTGCAGCGCTCCTCGGAAGCAGGGACGGATTATACCGCCGTCTCGCCGTCGCCGTCGGTTCAGCACTGCTGCGTGCAGGCCTCCACCGGCAGACCGCGTTTGATCCAGCCCGGCCCGGCGCCACTGCCGGCCATGCCTTCCTTGACGTTGTAGACCTGGGTGAAGCCGACGCTTTGCAGGTAGCGTTGGACCTGGGTGGTGCGATTGCCGGTGCGGCAGATCAGCGCGATGGGTGCGTTGCGGTCACCTTTCACTTCGCCCAGCAGTTGGTCGACAAAGCCCTTCGCTCCTTGCGGATGCAACATGTTCACCTGTTTCGCGCCCCGGGCCACGCCGGTTTCCTTCCATTCAGGCGGCGTGCGGATGTCAATCAGCGTGAGCTTGCCCGATTGCACCTGGGCGGCGGCCTCGGGTGCGCCGAGGTCGGGTTCGGCGCGCGCCGACAGCGCCAGCAGCGCGCAGACGCAGGGCAGGAGTTTTTTCAGTATCCCGGCAATCATGGCTCCGGGCGGGGAAAGTGGATTCATCAACTTACTATACCGCGCTTGGCTACAATCACGGGTCCAACAGACCGAGTGGAGCACATCATGGATCATCTGACCCCCAAGGAAGCCGCCAAGTTCCTGCACGACAACCCCAGTGCCTTGTTCGTGGACTGCCGCAGCGAAATGGAATTCTTTTTCGTCGGCCACCCGGCCGGTGTCAGCCATGTGTCGTGGAACGACGGCCCCGACTGGGAGGTCAACCCGCACTTCGTCGGCGAAGTGAAGAAGCTTGCCGGCCATTCGGGCGATCGTCCGGTGGTGCTGATCTGTCGCAGCGGAAATCGTTCGGTCGATGCCGGCCACGCCCTCGAGGCCGCCGGCTTCACGCGGGTGTTCAACGTCTTGCACGGTTTCGAGGGCGAACTCGACGACACCCATCACCGCGGTGCGATGAACGGCTGGCGCTTCGAAGGCCTGCCGTGGGAGCAATGCTGACGCCGTCCGGCGGGGCGGAAACCCAGGCGCGCAAGGCGCAGGCGTTGAGTGATCGCCTGCGGCGTGCATTCAAGCCGCGCCATGCGCTCGAAATCGGCCTGATCATCGCCGTCATTCTCGGCGCGCAGTACTGGCAGACGCGCGGCCTGCCCGAAGGTGCGGCGCCACCGCTGGTTGGTGCCCGAAACGATGGGGCGGTTGTTGATCTGGCGCGAAAAGTCGGCGCTGGTGAAGCAACTGCGCTACAAGGCGGTCGAGCAAAAGACGCTCTCCTCGCCGTAGCGGATGGTGAGACGGCGAACAGCGCGGCGACTTTGGTGGTTTTTTGGTCGACATGGTGCCCGGTGTGCAAGGCCGAGGAGGGCAACATCGTTTCCGTGGCGCAGGATCATCGCGTGATTTCGGTGGCCATGCAGTCGGGCGATGCGGCGACGGTGACCAAACACCTGAAGGAACGCGGCATCGAGCTGCCCGCGTTGATCGATGCCGACGGTCGCCACGCGATCAACTGGGGGGTGCGTGGGGTGCCGACGCATTTCGTGGTCGATGCGGCGGGCAACGTGCGCTTTCGCGTGGTCGGCTATGCGACGACCTGGGGCCTGAAGGCGCGGCTGTGGTGGGCGGAGACCTTCCCGGCGTGAGCGTTCAGAAAAACTTTCCACCGGCCACGCTTGCGTGGTCCGTCTGGGGCCTCGGCGCGCTGCTCTACCTGATCGGCTTCTACCTGCGCGTCGCGCCGGCGGTGATCACCGACCAGTTGATGACCGAATTTGCCATCACCGGCGCGGCGCTGGGCAATCTCTCGGCTTTCTATTTCTATTCCTACGTGGCGATGCAGGTGCCGACCGGGATGATCGCCGACCGCTGGGGTCCGCGCCGCCTGCTCACTGCCGGGGCGGGCGTGGCGGCGCTGGGCACGGCGCTGTTCGCCTTCGCACCCGACATCTTCTGGGCCAACATGGGGCGGTTGTTGATCGGCGCTTCGGTGGCGGTGGCGTTCGTCTCGATGCTGAAGTTGGCGAGTCACTGGTTCGCGCCGCAGCAGTATGCGCTGGCCTCGGGCATGGCCCTGTTGATGGGTGTAGTCGGCGGCGTGGTGGCGGGCGTGCCGCTGCGCTTTCTGGTCGAGGCCTTTGGCTGGCGCCCGGTGATGGGCGTTTCGGCGGCGCTGACGGCGCTGCTGTGCGTTGTCACCTGGCTGCGCGTGCGCGACGATCCGGTCGAGCGCGGCTATGCCAGTCATTTTCAGGGCGAACATGGCGCGCATGCGGGAACCTCGGTGCTGCATGGCTTGATGGAAGTACTGTCCTATCGCAATGTGTGGATACTGACGGCGGTGCCGATCGGTTTTTCCGGCGCGGTGCTGACCTTCGCCGGGCTTTGGGGCGTACCCTTCCTGCGCCAGGTGCATGGCCTGGACCCCAAGGCGGCGGCGGCGGTTACCTCGCTCCTGCTGGTGGCTTGGGCGCTGGGCGGACCCATGCTGGGCAACTGGTCGGAGCGCATGGGCATGAGGAAGCCGCTGTACCTCATGGCGTCGGGTGTCGCGCTGCTCGGCTGGTCGGCAATCATCTTCCTGCCGCTGCCGTTGTGGGCGCTCGTCGCGCTGCTGGTTCCCACCGGTTTCGCCTCGGGCAACATCATCATCGGCTTCGCCTGGGCCAAGGAATCGGTGCCGCTGCGGCTGGTGGGCACAGCCTCGGGCGTGTGCAACATGGGGCCGCTGATCGGCGGCATGCTTTTGCAGCCGGCGGTGGGCTGGATGCTCGACCGGCGCTGGAGCGGCACCATCGAAGCCGGCGTGCGGCTCTACGATGCGGCGGCGTATCGCGCCGGCTTTACGCTGATGGTCGGCGCCATGGCCGTCGCTGGCATCATTCTGATCCTTGCCCGCGAGAGTGATTGCCGCCAGATGCATGACTAGAGGAAAAGACGAAATCGATCCGGAGAGCGCTCTGCGTGCCGGGGATTCAGCTTCGCTGGCCGGCAACATCCTCTGCCAACGTGAGGGCGTCATCGCCACGGTGACGCTGTTCAATCCGGAAAAACTCAATGCGCTGAATGCCGCGATGTGGTTGCGGCTGCGCGAAGTCATGGGCGAACTGGGGGCCGACACGTCCCTGCGTTGTGTCATCGTGCGCGGCGAAGGTGTGGTGTTTGCCGCCGGCGGCGACCTCGAAGAATTCCGCACCGCGCGCGCCAATGTCGACCGGGCGCTGGCGTATCACGAGGTGGTGGGCGAGGCGCTCGCTGCCATCGAGTCCTGTCCGCATCCCACGCTAGCCGCGATCCTCGGCCCCTGTGTCGGCGGCGGGCTGGAAATCGCCTGTGCCTGCGATCTCCGCGTTGCGGGCGAAGGGGCGAAGTTCGGTGCGCCGATCATGAAACTGGGTTTCTCG
Organism: Sulfuritalea sp.; assembly: GCA_030680805.1. Classification (GTDB taxonomy): domain Bacteria; phylum Pseudomonadota; class Gammaproteobacteria; order Burkholderiales; family Rhodocyclaceae; genus Sulfuritalea. The sequence goes on from JAUXUK010000103.1 coordinate 4,916, forward strand.
ATGTACCCCGGCGAACTGGCAGGTTTTCTCAAGCTCGCCGGCCCGGCGGTGGCGAAGGAAATTTTGCTCGAGGGACGACTTCTGAGCGCGGCCGAGGCTTATGCCAAAGGATTGCTGACACGGGTGGTGGCCGATGCCGGGCTGGAGCAGGAAGTGCAGGCGACTGCGGCGCGCATCGCGTCCGGCGCGCCGCTGGTGGCGCGCTGGCACAAGCAGTGGATCGCGCGGTTGATGGAAGACCGGCCGCTGAGTGTTGAGGAAAAGCGCGCCTCGTTCGCTTTCCTCGACACGCAGGATTACGCCGAAGGTCTGGCGGCCTTTCTCGAAAAGCGGCCGCCGCGCTTTACGGGCCGCTAACGCTCATGGCAGCAAGCTCCACCCGCAGAATATGAAACGCGCGAAAGTCGAACTGAACGCCCACCCCCCATGCCCCCCTCACGGGGGGTTACTGATTTGCTCGCTTCGCTCGACTATCACCAGTCGCGCTGGATGAGGTGTTTCACGTTAAGCGGTAGATGGCCGACGACATGGTCGGCCAGCGCGAGGCAGGACGTCAGCCCCGGCGACTCGATGCCATAGAGGCAGACCAGCCCCGGCACGCCATGATCGGCCGGACCCGACACCAGAAAATCGCAGGCGGGTTCTCCCGGCGCGTGCGGCTTCGGCCGGATGCCGGCGTAGGCGGGGAACAGCGCGCCATCAGCCAGTTGCGGCCAGTAGCGGCGGACTTCGCCGTAGAAGGCGTCGGCGCGTTCGGGGGCCACCGCGTAGTCGATGTTCTCGATCCACTCCACGTCGGGACCGAAGCGCGCCTGCCCGCCGAGGTCGAGCGTGAGATGGACGCCGAGGCCGGCGGCTTCCGGCACCGGGTAGATCAGTCGCGAGAACGGGGCGCGACCAGCCAGCGAGTAGTAGTTGCCCTTGGCATAGTGCAGCGGCGGCACCGATTGCGGCGGCAGGCCGCGCAGGCGGCGCGCAATGCCCTGGGCGCCGAGCCCGGCGCAATTCACCACGGTGCCGGCGTGAAGCTGCATGGATTCATCGGTGCCGCCGCCAACCGCGAGGACGATGCCGTCCGCGACGATCTCGCCGTCCAGCACCGGGCTGTTCAACGCCAGCACGGCGCCATTCCGTTCCGCGTCGCCCAGAAAGGAGAGCATCAGGGCGTGGCTGTCGATGATTCCGGTCGAAGGCGACAGCAGCGCGGCCGTGCACTCCAGCGCCGGCTCCAGCACACGGGCCTCGGTGCGCGACAGAAGCCGGAGATCGTCCACGCCGTTGGCGCGGGCGCCGGAGGCGATGCGGTCGAGCTGGATGCGTTGCTGCTCGCTGGTGGCTACGATCAGCTTGCCGCAGCGCCGGTGTTCGATGCCGCGCTCTGCGCAGTAGGCGTAGAGCATGTGGCGGCCGGCGACGCACAGCGTGGCCTTGAGCGATCCCGCCGGATAGTAGATGCCGGCATGGATCACCTCGCTGTTGCGCGCGCTGATGCCGGTGCCGAACGCGCTTTCGGCTTCAAGAATCAGCACTTCGCGGCCTCCGGCGGCCAGCCTGCGCGCCACGGCGAGGCCGATGACGCCGGCGCCGATGACGACACAATCAATTTGCTCCATGGGGAATTTGTGGCAGAGTGAAGTCAATAATTTGCTGCAAAGGATAACCGACATGAAGCCGAGGCAATTGGCAATAGTGGCGTTGATGACCGTGTTGATGCCGACGGCCTCCGCCGTGTTCGCGGCGGACGCTGCGCTTGGCAAAGCTGCGGCCGGGCGGGATCGCGTAGTGTTCCAGGTCAATGAAGACGATTCGCGCAAGTGGAATACCGTGCTCGCCAACATCAACAACGTGCAGGAAGAACTGGGCCGGGTGGAGGTCTCGGTGGTCGTGATCGGCCCGGGGCTGGGCATGCTCAAGGCCGACGCGCTGACGGCGAACAAGGTGCAGGACGCGATGTCGACCGGCGTGCGCTTCGTCGCCTGCGGCAATTCGATGACGGCGCAGCACCTGACGAAGGACGACATGATCGACGGCATCGCCTACGCCAAGGCCGGCTATGTCGAAGTCATGCGCCTGCAGCAGCAGGGCTATGCCTATGTCCGCCCATGATGCTTGACTGGGCGCGGATCGATACCGTCCTGCTCGACATGGACGGCACCCTGCTCGACCTGCATTTCGACAACCATTTCTGGCAGACCCATTTGCCGCAGCGCTATGCCGAAGCGAAAGGGCTGCCGGCGGGTGCCGGGCGCGAGGAACTGATGGCGCGCTATCACGGCCGCGCCGGGACGCTGGAGTGGTACTCGGTGGATTTCTGGGAGACCGAGCTGGAACTGGACATCATGCGCTTCAAGGAAGAAGTCGCGCACCTGATCGGCATCCATCCGCATGTACCGGCCTTCCTCGATGCGGTGCGCGCCAGCGGCCGGCGCGTGGTGCTGGCGACCAATGCGCACCACAAGAGCGTGACGCTGAAAATGGCCAGGACCGGGCTTTCGCCGCGCTTCGATGCCATCATCAGTTCGCATGCGCTGGGCGCCGCGAAGGAGGAGCAGGCCTTCTGGCAGCGACTGCAGGAAATCGAGCCCTTCGATCCGGTGCGCACGTTGCTGGTCGACGACAGCCTGCCGGTGCTCGACAGTGCAAGGAAATTTGGCATTGCGCACCTGGTGGCGGTGAAGCGGCCGGACACCAAACAGCCGGAAAAGCACACCGGCGACTATCCGGCGATTGACGACTTCTCCCAGTTGATCCCGCAATAGCGATTTGCTGCGGTGCAGCTTGACCCCCGCCAGCGAAGCACGCTATGTTGTATACAAAATATCGTATGCAATTACTAAAACTACGTGAAAACAAAGATTAACCGTTCATCATTGTCGCAGCAGGCCATCGATTTGCTGCGCGAGCAGATCTACAATCACGTACTGGCCCCGGGTCAGCGGCTCGATGAAGCGGTGTTGGCGGAGCAGCTGGGCATCAGCCGCACGCCGCTGCGCGAAGCGCTCAAAGTTCTCTCGGCCGAGGGGCTGGTGGACCTGCAGCCGCACAAGGGCTGCTTCGTCACCGAACTGACCTTGCGTGACCTGGAAGAAATCTTTCCGATCATGGCGACGCTGGAAGGCCGCGTCGCGCATGAAGTGGCGAGCAAGCGTACGCCGGCCCAGCTCAAGGCGCTCGATGCCCTGCACGAAAAACTCGAGCGGCATGCGGCAGCGGACGACGTCAATCGCTACTACGAAACCAACTACGTCTTTCACGATCAGTTGCAGGAATGCGCGGGCAACCGCTGGCTGCAGATCGTGATCGGCGATTTGAGAAAACTCCTGAAGCTGTCGCGCCACCATTCCCTGCGCCTGGAAGGCCGGCTTGCCGCGTCGCTGGCAGAGCATCGTGCGTTGATGCAAGCACTGCACCGGCAGGATGCCGATGCGGCGGAGTGGGTGATGCGCGGACACTTGCTGGCGCAGCTCGATGCGCTGCGTGAAATGTCACTGGCAACGGAGGCGATGGATGGCTGATGGGCTGGTCCAGCGGCTGCGTTCAATAGTCGGCGCTGGCGACACGGCGGCTGTCCGTCCGAAGCAGCTCGCCGAGTGGCGCCGGCAACTCGGCGAATGCGCCGAGGCGAAGGGTGGCGAAGTTTCCGCACGTACCCGGGCCGCGGCCCTGGCGCAGACCTATCTCGAACTCGATGACACCGGGCGTCACGCCTTCCTGCGCCTGATTTCGCTCGAATTCGGACCGGCTCCGGCGCGTGTGGCAGCCGCCCACGAGGCCTATCAGCGCGCGGTGGATACCGAGCGCCAATGGGATGCCGAGGCCGAGCTCCGTGCGGCCCTGCGCTCGGCGCGCATTCGCATCCTGACCCAGTTCAACGCCATTCCGCAGGGCGTCAAGTTCCTCGTCGATCTGCGCGCCGATTTGCTGCGCTATCTCGATGAAGACGCGGAATTGTCGCCGCTCGATCGCGAACTGGAGTCGCGACTGGCGGCATGGTTCGACGTCGGCTTTCTCGAACTGCAGCGCATCACGTGGGCTTCGCCGGCGGTGCTGCTGGAGAAGCTGATCAAGTACGAGGCCGTGCATGAAATCCGTTCCTGGACCGACCTCAAGAACCGGCTCGATTCGGATCGCCGCCTGTATGCCTTTTTCCATCCGCGCATGCCGATGGAGCCGCTGATTTTCGTCGAGGTGGCACTCACCGACCATCTCGCCGACAGCGTGCAGGCACTGCTTGACGAGCACGCACCGGTGTTCGACGCGCGCCGCGCCGACACGGCGATCTTCTATTCGATCTCGAATACGCAGACAGGATTGCGCGGCGTGTCCTTCGGCAACTTCCTGCTGAAGCGCGTGATCGACGACCTGCAGCGTGATTTTCCGAAGCTGAAGCACTTCGCCACCTTGTCGCCGCTGCCGGGATTCTCGTCCTGGGCCAAAAAGAACCCGCGGGAGCTTGCGGCGGCGGGACTCGAACTCGAGCTTGCGCAACTCGCCACCGGCGAATGGGCAAAGGATCGCGCCCTGACGCGCAAGGTCAATGAATCCCTGGCACAGCTCGCGGCGCGTTACCTGACACTGGCCAAGGCCAGCAGGGGTGACGGCAGGCTGCCGCTGGACCCCGTCGCCCGTTTTCATCTGGGTAACGGCGCCCGTCTCGAACGCATCAACGCGTTGGGCGACGCGTCGCCCAACGGCATGAAGCAGTCGTTCGGTGTCATGGTGAATTATCTGTACGACCTCGACGAGCTGGAACACAACGTCGAGAGCTTTGCCCGCGAGGGCTCCATTGCCACATCGGCCGCCGTCAGGCGTCTGGCACGGCAGAAACAAAACTAAACGAGGAGAACGGACATGCGACGCAACTTTCTGAAAGGCGCCCTGGCGGCAATCGGCGCGGTAACGCTGGGTCTGGGCAGCGCCCCGGTGCTGGCGCAGGCGAAGACGCTGAAGATTTCCCACCAGTTCCCCGGCGGCAGCATCGACGAGGGCGACTTCCGCGACCGCATGGTGCGCAAGTTCGCCGCCGAGGTGGAGAAGCAGACCAAGGGCGCGCTCAAGTTCGAGATCTATCCCTCGGGCTCCTTGGTGAAACCGGTCGAGCAGTGGGGCGCGATGGCCAACGGTTCGCTCGACATGTCGCTGTATCCGCTGGCCTATGCGGGCGGGCGAGTGGCGGAACTCAACATCGGCCTGATGCCGGCGCTGGTCACCAGCTACGAGCAGGGCCTGCGCTGGAAGGACGCGCCGATCGGCAAGGAACTGACGCGCATCGTCGAAGAGAAGGGCGTCAAGATCATCACCTGGGTCTGGCAGGCCGGCGGCATTGCCTCGCGCGGCAAGCCCGTGATCACCCCGGACGACGTCAAGGGACTCAAGTTCCGCGGTGGCAGCAAGGAAATGGACGTCATGCTGAAGGCGGCGGGCGCCTCGCCGACCAACGTGCCGTCTTCGGAAATTTACAGCGCGATGCAGTCGGGTGTGCTCGACGCGGCGCTGACGTCCAGCACCTCGCTGATCTCCTTCCGCCTGCACGAGCACGCCAAGCACGTCACCACGGCGCGCGACAAGACCTTCTGGTTCATGTTCGAGCCGATCATGATGTCCAAGGCGAGCTTCGACAAGCTGACGCCGGAGCAGCAGAAGATCGTCATGGATGTCGGCGCCGGCCTCGAGAAGTTCGGCATGGATGCGGCCAAGGTCGACGACCAGAAGCTGGCCGAGGTGTACAAGGCGGCCGGTGACGGCGTGCACGACATGAACGAGGTGGCCTTCGCCAAGTGGCGCGAAGTGGCCCGCGCCTCGTCCTGGAAGGATTTCGAGGAGAAGGTCCCGAACGGCAAGAAGCTGCTCGAGATGGCCGTGGCCGTCAAGTGACACCCGCCCTGCGGGATGCGTGGCGGGCGTTCGCCGCGACGGTGACCGGGCTGAACCTGTGGCTGGGCTACCTCGCCGGAGTGCTGGTGGCGGTTTCGGCCGTCCTCCTCACCGGCGAGGTCATGGCCCGCTACATCTACAACGCGCCCAGCGACTGGAGCCTGGAGCTGTGCATCCTGATGCTGATCGCCGCGACCTTCATGGCCGCGGGCCACACGCTGGCCGCCAGGGCCCACGTGAACATCGACATCGTCGACCACCTGATGTCAGCCAGCCTCAACCGCTGGCGCCTGCTGCTCGCCGACCTCGGTGCCGCCGGCCTGTGCAGCTTCGTCGCGGTCAATGCCTGGCGGCTCACCGGCATTGCCTGGAGCGAGGGCTGGGTGAGCAATTCGACCTGGGGACCGAAGTTGTGGATCCCCTTCAGCTTCATCGCGCTCGGCATGAGCCTGCTGGCGCTGCAATACCTGGTGCAGATCATCGACGGACGACTGGCGCCGATCATGGCGGGAGGGCGTCATGGGCGTGCTTGAAATCGGCATCCTGTATCTCGGCGCGGCGCTGCTGCTGCTGTTCTCCGGCATGCCCATCGCCTTTGCGCTGGGCGGCGTGGCGCTGGCCTTCATGTTCTTCTTCATGCCGGCCAACAACCTCGAGAACATCGCGGAGACGCTGTACAGCGAGCTCAACAATTTCACCCTGCTGACGATTCCGCTGTTCATCCTGATGGGCGCCGCGATCGGCAAGACGCGCGCCGCGGCCGATCTCTACGAGGCGGCCCACCGCTGGCTCTACAAGCTGCCCGGCAGCCTCGGCGTGGCCAATGTCTTCGGCTGTTCGGTGTTCGCCGCGATGTGCGGCTCCAGCCCGGCCACCTGCGCCGCGATCGGCGGCATGGGCATTCCCGAAATGCGCAAGCGCGGCTATTCCGCCGAACTTGCCTCGGGGCTGATCGCCGCCGGCGGCACCCTGGGCATCCTGATTCCGCCCTCGCTGACGCTGATCATCTACGGCATCATCACCGAGCAGTCGATCGGCAAGCTGTTCATCGCCGGCGTCATCCCCGGCATCCTGCTGGCCCTGCTGTTCGCCCTCTGGGTGATGTTCGCCGCGACGCGCGAAGTCGCCGCCGCGCGCGCCGGCCGCGCGGCGAGCGAGCTGCTGCAGGCCGAGTTCTTCACCTGGCGGCAGCGCATGGAAACCCTGCCGCGGCTGTTGCCCTTCGCCGTGCTGATCGCCGTGGTGATGATCGCGCTCTACGGCGGCTGGGGCACGCCGTCCGAGGTAGCGGGCGTCGGCGCCGCCGGTTCGCTGGTGCTGGTGGTGTTCATCTACGGCGTCTGGCGCTGGCGCGACATGAAGGAAATCCTGCTCGGCACCGCGCGCGAGTCCTGCATGATCATGATGATCATCGCCATGGCCTTCCTGTTCACCTACGTCATGAGCTACCTGCACATCACGCAGACCTTGGCGCAATGGCTGGTCGGGCTGGGTCTGTCGAAATGGGTCTACCTGCTCTGGGTGAACATTCTGTTGCTGGTGCTGGGCTGCTTCCTGCCGCCGGTGGCCATCATCCTGATGGTGACGCCGGTGATCATGCCCGGGATACTCGCTGCCGGCTTCGACCCGATCTGGTTCGGCATCGTGCTTACCATCAACATGGAAATGGGCCTGATCACGCCGCCGGTGGGCCTCAACCTGTTCGTCATCAACGGCATCGCGCCCGACATCAGTTTCCGCCAGATCATGCGCGGCGTGATGCCCTTCATCGCCATCATGGGGCTGTACATCGTGCTGCTGGCCATGTTCCCGGACATCGTCATGTGGCTGCCGGAAAACGTCAAGTGAACCAGAATCTTTACAGCCTGCTCGCGGCACATTTTCCGCAGGACCCCGCGGCGCCCTGCATGGTCCTGCCCGACGACCGGGTGTGGACCTATGGCGATGTCGAGCGCGCCTCGGGGCGCATGGCCAACCTGATCGTGGCGTTGGGTTTGAAGCCCGGCGACCGCGTCGCGGCGCAGGTGGAAAAGACGCCCGAGGCGCTGGTGCTGTATCTGGCCGCGATTCGCGCCGGCATGGTCTTCCTGCCACTCAATCCGGCCTATCAGCGCCACGAGCTGGAATTCTTCCTCGGCGACGCGAAACCCGGCCTGTTCGTCTGCCGGCCGCAGCAGCGCATGCTGGCCGCAGAGTTGGCCAATGAGTTGGCGACGAAGGCCGGCGTGCCCCACGTCCTGGAGCTCGACGACCACGGGTGCGGCTCGCTGATCGACGCCGCGACGCGGCATGCCGATGCCTTCGCCACGGTACCGCGAGCGAAGGACGACCTCGCGGCGATCCTCTACACCTCGGGCACCACCGGGCGCTCCAAGGGCGCCATGCTGAGCCACGGCAACCTTGCGCACAACGCGAGGACCCTGCATGACTACTGGCATTTTCAGCCCGGCGACGTGATGCTGCACATGCTGCCGACATTTCACGTGCATGGCCTCTTCGTCGCCTGCCACACGACCCTGCTCAACGGCTCGGCGATGTTCTTCGAGCCGAAGTTCGATGCCGCGCGCGCCATGAAGCTGCTGCCGCAATCCACCGTGTTCATGGGCGTGCCCACCTACTACGTGCGCCTGCTGCTCGACCCCGTGTTCGGTCGCCAAACCTGCCGCAACATCCGGCTGTTTGTATCGGGTTCGGCGCCGCTGCTGAAGGAAACCTTCGATGAGTTCAAGGCGCGTACCGGCCATACGATCCTCGAACGTTACGGCATGACCGAAGGCGGCATGTTTACCTCGAATCCCTACGATGGCGAGCGACGTGGCGGCACGGTGGGTTTCCCGTTGCCGGGGACCTCGTTGCAGATAGTCGGCGCTGGCGGTACGGCGATCAAGCCGGGCGCCGTCGGGCAGATTCAGGTCAAGGGCGACAACGTCTTCGTCGGCTACTGGGGCATGCCGGAAAAGACCAAAGAAGAATTCACCGCCGATGGCTATTTCAGAACCGGCGACATGGGCAGCTTCGATGCGGAGGGCTACGTCACGATCAGCGGTCGCTCGAAAGACCTGGTGATCACCGGCGGGCTCAATGTCTATCCGAAGGAGATCGAGGAACTGATCGACGCCATGCCGGGCGTGGTCGAGTCGGCGGTGATCGGCTTGCCGCATCCCGATTTCGGCGAGGCGGTCACGGCGGTGGTGGTGCGCCAGAAGAATGCCGCCGGGGCGGCGCTGACCGAGTCCGGTATCATCGCTGCCATCAAGGACAAGCTGGCTAATTTCAAGGTGCCCAAGTGGGTCTATCTGGTCGACGAACTGCCGCGCAACGCCATGGGCAAAGTGCAGAAGAACATCCTGCGGAAAACTTATTCGCCGATGACCGGCCGCTGAGATGCTGAGGCCGGCATGCTGAATTTCCTGCCGGCGCCGCTGATCGGTTTGATCGCCTCACTGCTGCTGGCGCTCAACGCGCTGTTCTGGGTGCCGATCCTGCTCTTGTTTGCGATCGTCAAGCTGATCCTGCCATTCAAGACGGTGCGCCTGTGGATCGATCCGGTCCTGGTGGCCATCGCGGAGATCTGGATCGCCTGCAACAGCGGCTGGATGGCGCTGACCCAGCGCACCACTTGGGATGTCGAAGGCATCGCCGGGCTCGATCCGCACAACTGGTACCTGGTCAACAGCAACCACCAGACCTGGGCCGACATCTTCGTCCTGCAGCATTTGTTCAATCGCCGCATTCCGCTGCTGAAGTTCTTCATCAAGGACCAGCTGAAGTGGGTGCCGGTCATGGGCCTGGCCTGGTGGGCGTTGGACTTTCCCTTCATGCGCCGCCACAGCGAGGAATACCTCAAGCTGCATCCGGAAATGCGCGGCAAGGATCAGGCGGCCACCCGTCGCGCCTGCGAAAAGTTCGCACTGATCCCGACCAGCGTGATGAATTTTCTCGAAGGCACGCGCTTCACGCGGGCCAAGCACCAGCGCCAGCAATCACCCTACCGGCATCTGCTCAAGCCCAAGGCGGGCGGCATCGCACTGGCGCTCAACGCCATGGGTGATCGCTTTCAGGCCATACTCGACGTCACCATCGTTTATCCGGATGGCGCGCCGAATTTCTGGGAATTTCTGTGCGGCAAACTCAAGCGCGTGACCGTGCGGGTACAGATCCTGCCGGTCCCCGAGCACCTGATGCACAGCGATTACGCGGGCGATGCCGAGGTGCGTGCGGCATTCCAGCGCTGGGTGCAGCAGTTGTGGCAGGACAAGGACGAGCAGATTTCACGCTTGCTGACGCAGACAAGAGCCTGACACCGTGGACACCCAACTCGCCGACATCAGTCACGTCATCCAGCTGGCGGTGGCGCCTGTCTTCCTGCTGACCGCAATCGCGACCTTGATCAACGCCCTGAATACGCGGCTGGGGCGGATTGTCGATCGCCGTCGCGTGGTGCAGGAACGACTGCCGACGCAGGCGCCCGACGTGGCCGCCACCGCGGGCGAGGAAATCGGCATGCTGATAAGGCGCAGCCGGCTGGTCTACCACGCAATCTTCTGCGCGGTGCTCTCGGCGCTGCTGGTGTGCCTGGTGGTGGCGGGCGCATTTCTCGGCGCCTTGCTCGGTGTCGATCTGGCGCGCACCGTCGCGACGCTTTTCATCGCCGCGATGCTGGCGATGATTGCCGGACTCAGCCTGTTTCTGCGCGAGGTCTATCTGGCGGTGCGCACCGGCACGCACAACCAGCCGTGAGCCTGCGCCACACGCTTGCCACCGTCGCGCTCGGCCCGGTGTTGCTGGCACAGGGCCGTCGCGTGCGGCGCACGGTGCCCGTGCTGCCGGAAGCCGACGGGCCGCGCGAGGGGGAAGCCGGCAACGGCTTGCCGCTGCGACTGCTGATCCTCGGCGACTCGGCCGCCGCCGGCGTCGGCGCCCGAACGCAGGACGAGGCCCTTTCCGGACAACTCGCCGTGTCGCTGGCGCCGACTTTTCGCTTGCACTGGAAGCTGTTGGCCTTCACCGGCGCCACTACCGCCGACATGCTGGATCATCTGCAAGGATTGTCGGACGAGGCGTTCGACGTGGTCGTCACCTCGTTGGGCGTGAACGACGTCACCGGGCGCGTGTCGCTGGCCGCGTGGCGTCGCGCACAACTGGAATTGATCGCCGTGCTGCAATCGCGCTTTGGCGCACGCCACATCCTGCTGTCCGGCCTGCCGCCGATGCACCGCTTTCCGGCGCTGCCGCAGCCGCTGCGCTGGTATGTCGGCAGTCGCGCGCGCGATTTCGACCGGGTGCTGGCGCACGTCGCGGCGAGCCGCCCCGGCTGCGAGTTCCTCGCCCTCGGCCATGAGATGATGGATGCCTCGGCCATGGCCGGCGACGGTTTCCACCCGGGGCCGCCGATCTACGCCCTCTGGGCGCGCGAAGCCACGCGCCGCATCGTGCAACGCATGGAGCAGACCACATGATCGATCTCTACTACTGGACCACCCCCAACGGCCACAAGATCACGATGTTTCTCGAAGAGGCCGGCATGCCCTATCGCATCGTGCCGATCAACATCGGCAAGGGCGAGCAGTTCGCCCCGGACTTCCTCAAGATCGCACCCAACAACCGGATGCCGGCCATCGTCGATCACCAGCCCGCCGATGGTGGCGCGCCGCTGTCGCTGTTCGAGTCCGGCGCGATCCTGCTCTATCTCGCCGACAAGAGCGGGCGCTTCATCGCGCCGGACTTGCGCGGGCGCACCGAAACCATCCAGTGGCTGTTCTGGCAGATGGGCGGGCTCGGTCCGATGGCGGGGCAGAACCATCATTTCACGCAATACGCGCCGGAGCCGATTGCCTACGCCATCGAGCGTTACGTCAAGGAAACCGCGCGCCTCTACGCCGTCTTGAACAAGCAGCTGGCCAACCACGAATTCATCGCCGGCGACTATTCGATCGCCGACATGGCCTGCTACCCGTGGATCGTGCCGCATGAGCGGCAGCGGCAGAACCTCGATGATTTTCCCAATCTCAAGCGCTGGTTCGCGGCGATTCGTGAGCGCCCGGCGACGCAACGCGCCTACGCCCTGGCGAAGGAAATCAATCCGGCGCCGGTGGTGACCGAGGAGGCGAAGAAGGTGTTGTTCGGGCAGGACGCCAGCACCGTACGTCCGGGCTGATCGGCTGCGGCTTCGGCCGATCAGATCTTCAGGTAGGTCCAGCCCTGCTGCACGCGTCCGGCGACGTGCTCGATGGCTGTTCTTGCGACTGCGGCTTCGGGGACCAGCGCCACGTCCTCGCCAACGCGCTGCAAGCGCGCCATGGTCTGTCCGCAGGCGACGAAACCGACGCGCTGATGCTGTGCCTTGAGTTCAGCGATGCGCGCGGCATAAGGTGTCGTGCGCGCGCGCAGCAGGTCGAGGCCGGTATTGTTGGCGATGATCTCGATGCGGGCGTTGCCGGTCTTGGCCAGATAGGCTTCGGCGAGGTCGAGCGCCGCATCCATTTGCTCTGCTCGCGAACTGTCCAGATGGATCAGGATGCGCGCCGGTTCCGCCGCAAACAGCCGGTCAGTCCAGGCCACCATCGATCCGGGCGTTTCGCTCATTGTCGCTGCGTGGCGCCCCTGCCAGCCGATCAGCACGCCGATGGCGAGGACTACGCCGGCGGCCAGTGCCCCACCCCAGAATGGAAGGTGGCGGTGCGGCGTGTGGCGCGCGGCCGGCATCTGGCCATAGGCATGGCGCACCAGTTCCTTGGCCGAGCGCAGCGCACAAAGGCGCTGACCGAGTTCGACATCCGTCGCAATCGCCGCGAGGATTTCGTCGCATTCCTCGGTGCCGAGCTGGTTGTCGACGAAGGCATTCAGGCGCTCGTCGGAAAAATCCTTGCCATTGTTCATTTCACGCTCCTCAGGCGCTGTTGCGCCGCCGGCGGTTCCAGAAGAAGCTGTTTCAACGCGCCACGCGCGCGGCACAAGCGGCTCATGACCGTGCCGATCGGTATTGCCAGCACGTCGGCGACCTCCGCGTAGGAAAAATCCTCGAGATCGACCAGGGTCAGTACCTGGCGCTGGCCGAGCGGCAAGGTCGCAACCGCCGCCCGCACCCGGTTGACCGTTTCCTGGCGTTCGGCATGGGCTTCCGGTCCCGGCAGATCGGACGGGAGTTCGGCGAGCGCCTCGTCATCGAGATCCTCGCGCCTGGCGCGCAGGTGGTCGATCCAGCAGCGATTGAGAATCGCGAACAACCAACTCATGAGCCGTGCCGACTCACGCAGCTGATCGAGTCGGGACAGGCCGCGCGTCAGGGCTTCCTGGGCCAGGTCGTCGGCGAGGACCGCGTCGTGGCACCAGGCGAAGGCGAGGCGATAGAGCCGCACGCGGCTTGCCTTGATCTGCTCCACCAGTTCGCGCTGCTCGCGCGATTGCAGCCATTTCATCGATTTTCACCCTCTCGTCGCATTATGACGCGGCAGGCGGCGGATTTATTCCCTCGCGGCGTTCAGGGGCCGAGGGAATAAACCGGGCCCTGCCTGCGTCTTAGGAATCACGACGCCGGAACTTGCAGACCAGGCGCGGCCTGATTGTCCAACCAGAGAGGAGCCACCATGATTCGCAGAACTTTTGTCCAGCTCGTGCTTGCGAGCACCCTGCTTGTTGCCGGAATCCCCGCCGCGGTGGCTGAGCCGGCCAAACCGGGCGTTGTCATCCAGGTCAGCGACGGCGATACCAAGACCTGGAACCAGGCCCTGAACGTCATCAAGAACGTCCAGGCGGAATATGGCAAGGACAAGGTCAATATCGAACTGGTGGTCTTCGGCCATGGGTCCGGCCTGCTCAAGTTCGACTCACCGCTGGCGAACCGCATCGACGATGCACTGGCGAACGGCGCCAATGTATTGATGTGCGAGAACACGATGACCGGCCAGAAACTGACCAAGGCAGACATGCATTCGAAGGTCGGTTACGTCAAGGCCGGCGTCATCGAAATCATCGAGAAAGGCAGGCAGGGCTGGACCGTGGTTCGGCCGTAGGGGCAAGACGCTCGCGGGGAGGCTTTTCACCGGCCCGCGAGTGGCGCGAAATTCAGCCGGTCAGCAGGCCGTGCAGCATCTTGCTCGCCAGCAGTGCGAGGAAGCCACCGAAGGCGCGCTTCAGCTGCTTGACCGGCAGCTTGTGCGCCAGCCGCGCCCCGACCGGCGCCATCATGAAACTGATGGCAACGACGCCGACGAAGGCCGGCAGGTAGACGTAGCCCAGGGAATACTCCGGCAGGCCCGGGGTCTTCAGGCCGCTGACGATGTAGCCGACGGTGCCGGCCACTGCGATCGGAAAGCCGAGCGCCGCGGAGGTGCCGACCGCATGGTGTATCACCACGTTGCAATACACCATGAAGGGGATGGAGAGGAAGCCGCCGCCGGCGGCGACCAGGCTAGACACCACGCCGATCAACGTGCCGGCAACGACCATGCCGGCGGTGCCGGGTAGTTGGCTGTGCGGCTTGGGCTTGAAGTCGAGCATCATCTGCAGCGACGCGTAGTAGACAATCGCGGTGAACACCATCGCCAGCGGCCGCGTCGGCACCCAGGTAGCGAGGAAGGAGCCCGACAGGGTGCCGATTACCAGTCCCGGCGCGAAGCTCTTGACGATGTCCCAGCGCACCGCGCCATGCCCGTGGTGGGCGCGCATGCTGGAAATCGAGGTGAATACGATGGTCGCCATCGAGGTGCCGAGCGCCAGGTGCATGCTGTGCTCGACCGGGAAGGCCTGCGCCGTGAAAATCATGAACAGCAGCGGGACAATCGTCAGTCCGCCGCCGACGCCGAACAGGCCGGCAACGAAGCCGGCGAAGACGCCCAGCAGCGGGTAGGCGAGCCACCAGAGCGTCACTTCGACGCCTTCATGAGTTTGCCGGTGATGAACTTCCATTCCGCCGGATCGACCGGAGTGATCGACAGGCGGTTGCCTTTCTGCAAGGCGCGCAGATGGGCGAGTTCAGGGTGAGCGCGCAGTTCGTCGAGGCCGACCAGCCGCGTCTTCTTCACGATGCGCACATCGACATTCACCCAGCGCGGATTTTCCGGCGTGGATTTCGGGTCGAAGTAATGACTTTCCGGATCGAACTGGGTGCGGTCCGGGTAGGCCAGTTGCGCGACTTCGGCCAGCCCCGCGATGCCCGGCTCGGGGCAGGACGAGTGATAGAAGAGCACGCCATCGCCGACCTTCATCTGGTCGCGCATGAAATTGCGGGCCTGGTAGTTGCGCACGCCCCACCAGTCGACGGTCTGCTTCGGCATTGCCAAGACGTCATCGATGCCCACCACCGTGGGCTCGGTTTTCATCAGCCAGTAACGTGCCATCAGTCTGCATCCACCCCGAGTTGCTGCACCCAAAGCAGCGCTTCACCAAGGATTTCTCCCAGCTGGCCAAGGCTGGCTGCGGCGCCGTAAGGGCCGAGCAATGCCTGGACGCCGGCGATGTCATTGTCGTCGTAGCGTTCCGTCAGCGCGAACAGCTTGCCCAGCGTGCCTTCGCGGTGTGTCAGCGCCAGCCGCACATCGTTGCCGACGGCAATCTGCGACAGCACATCGGTCATCGACATGCCGAGCGCGGCGGGGACTACCGACATCAGGCCGGTAATGAAGGCCGGGTCGCCCAGATCCCTTTGTCCCGGGTGCAGCTTCTCGACCAGCAGCTCCATGAAGCGTCCGCGCAGGGCGGCCAGCTGCAGCAGCGGGTTGTGCGCCAGATCGACATTCGCGCCGCGACTGAACAGCAGCAGTTGCAGCCAGCGCTGCAACTGGCGACGTCCCAGCACCGTGATGGCATGACGCACCGAGGTAATGCGTGCACGTGCGCCGACGCCGACCGAGTTGGTCAGCCGCAGGAGATTGATGACGAGGGCCGGTTCGGTGCGGAAGGCGGCATCGAGACGGGCCTGGTCGGCTTCGTCGGCCACCAGTTTGATCAGGCGCAGCAGGCCCTGCGTCGAGGCATCCAGCTTGCGCCCTTCAACGACCACCGGTCTGGCGAAGTAGTAGCCCTGAAACAGCTGGAAGCCGAGCAGGCGGCAGAGTTCCATCTGCGTCTGCGATTCGACGTGGCCGGCAATCAAGGTGCGGCGCGTGGTACCCAGCGCCCGTGCCGAGGTTTGCAGCTGGTCGCCGGGAAGGCCGTCGACATTGATCTTGAGCCAGGTGGCGAGGTCGACCAGCGGCCAAAGGTGGTCGCCGACATCGGTGACGCCGGAGATGGAGAAGGCATAGCCTTTGTTCTTGAGCTCCTGGCAACGCGGCAGCAGCGACGGGTCATCGAAGGCGGCCACATCGATTTCGAGCACCACGATGTCTCTTGGCAGCAACTCGACCAGATCGTTTTCGAGAAACAGGGCATCGACATTGATGAAGGCGCGCGCCTGACCGAAGACATTGGCCAGGCCAAGTTCAGCGAAGGCTTTGCAGACCACGTCGGCCGTCGCTCTGGCCGCTGCCGTGGCGCTATCGACATGGGCGGAGTTTTCCGCCGTGGCGCGGAACAGCAGTTCGTAGCCGGCCAGCCCCTGATCCTTGTCGAGGATAGGCTGGCGGCCGATGAAGACTTCTCGCAGTTGATCGCGCGGCGGAGGGGCTTGATCGCTCATCGATTCAAGGCAACGTCTCAGTGAAAACCAGTGCCGACATTATCGGTCCCAAGCGCGACAAAAAAGGGCGCGGAGAATTCCGCGCCCTGCTGAAAGATTCCCCCGCGAGTGCCGTTTGGCCGGCATTCTGAACCTGGGTTCAGAGAGGCCACGTTCCTGCCGCTTCAGGTTCGCTCACCGGGAGCGATCACAACAGCGGCGTCTTTGGGCTGCGGCCGGTGCCAATGGATATTGGTTCAAGGAATGGTTGGCCTTGGCGAACACCGCAGGGGAAACCCCGGGAAGCCAAGCAGCTCATTCGCGAATCCGGCGCGGAGACGGGTCAGAACAACTGTTCGTGCTGCGCCAGCGATTCGTCGAGCTTGGCCTCGATGGAATTTATTCTACGCTGAATCGATTCGCTTTCAAGTGCTGCGGCAACGTCCGGCGGAGTGTTCTTTGCAGCGAGCAATTCATGGGCCAGATTCAGCGCCGCCATCACGGCGAGACGCTCGCCGCTGGCGCGCCCGCCGGTGCCTGTTTTTTCGCCAATTTCCTTGAGCCTGTCGTCGAGAAAGGCCACCGCGGCAAGCAGCGCCTCGCGCTCGGCGGGTTCGCAGGCGACACGGTATTCCTTGCCCATCAGCTTGACTTCGAGGGTATTCATAAGTGCCTTCCCCCCGCCCCGCCCCACGGCTGGCTCTGCATAGCCAGCCGGCTGCGGCAGCGCGGAGCATGCTCCGCGAAACCCTGCCTCGCCCCAAGGAAGGGGGTGACGCCGGTTCGCCGTTGCACGGCTCCGGTTCGTTGTGGCTTGCGCCCCTTCGGGCGGTCGTGCGGGGCGCTCATTCGTCCGGCAACCGTGTCATCAATGCTTCGAGGCGTTCGCGGGTGATTTCGATCTTCTGTGCCAGCGCGGCTTTTTCGGTTTCCAGGCCTGTCACGTGGGCACGCAGGGCGTGATTCTCGGTGCGCAGGCTGGCGCACACGGCCAGTATCTGTTCGACCTTGCGCTCAAGGGGATCGAGGGAAACGCTCATGGCTGCAAGTTTCCGGTAAAAGTGTAATCAGGTCAAGCAACAAGCTTGCAAACTGAATGTGTTTTATGTCCCCGTGCTTGACCGGGGACGGTATCCCCTTGCGGGATGACAGCCGTCGCCGTTAATTGCCGCTCTCGTCTGGCAAAATGGGCGTATGCCCATTGAAGTCTTCTCTCCGGCCAGCGTGCGCCGCGTGC
The DNA here is from genome assembly GCA_030680805.1 of Sulfuritalea sp. Classification (GTDB taxonomy): domain Bacteria; phylum Pseudomonadota; class Gammaproteobacteria; order Burkholderiales; family Rhodocyclaceae; genus Sulfuritalea. The sequence continues at coordinate 22,624 of JAUXUK010000103.1, forward strand.
TGGTGACCAAGCTGCGCCATCACGGCGACGTCCTGCTCGCCTCGCCGGTGATTTCGATGCTCAAGCGCCTTGCCCCGCAATGCGAGGTCGATGCCCTGGTTTACGCCGATACCGCGCCGATGCTGGAGGACCACCCCGCGTTGGCGCAACTGCATTTGATCGACCGCAACTGGAAGCGACAAGGCTTGTGGACGCAGGCCGCTGCCGAATGGAAACTGATTTCCCGCTTGCGGGCGCGGCGCTACGATCTTGTCGTGCACCTCTCGGTGCATACGCGCGGCACCTGGCTGGTGCGCCTGTTGCAGCCGCGCTGGTCGGTCGCGCCCCGATCGCGCGACGGCTTCTGGGCGAACAGTTTTACCCACCTTTATCCGGCGCAGTCCCACCCGCAGCGCCACACCGTCGAAACCAACCTCGACAGCCTGCGCGCCCTGGGGCTGGAACCGACGGCCACGGACAAAGCCGTGACCCTGGTGCCGGGGGCGAAGGCCGAGGCGCGTGTCGCCGGCTTGCTTGCCGAGCACGGCGCGCCGGCGGGCGGTTTCGTCCATGTCCATCCCGCCTCGCGCTGGCCCTTCAAGTGCTGGCCCGCGCATCGGGTAGCGGCCCTGTGCGATGAACTGGCAGCGAAAGGCCTGCCCATTGTGCTGACTTCGGCGCCGGATGCGAATGAGAAGGCGCTGATCGCCGAGGTGCGGGCGGCGCGCGACAAGATCGCCTTGCTCTGCACTACCTTCGGGTCGCCGCCAGCGCCGAGTTTTGACTTGTCAGGCCAGCTCTCGCTCAAGGAACTCGCCGCCCTCACGGCGCGCGCCAGGCTTTTTGTCGGCGTCGATTCGGCACCGATGCACATCGCCGCTGCGATGGGTACGCCGGTAGTTGCCATCTTCGGCCCCTCGGGCGATATGGAGTGGGGGCCGTGGGGCGAAGGAAACAGGATCGTTGCCTCGAACACGCATCCCTGTCGTCCCTGCGGCCTGGCCGGTTGCAACGACAGCAAGGTCAGCGACTGCCTGACAACGTTGCCTGTGGCACAGGTACTTGCTGCCTGCGAGGAACTATTGGCCATCCCCCCGACCCCCTGCCCAGGGCAGGGGGTGACGGAGGTTCGCCGCGTTGCGGCTCCGTCCATTGATGGTTCCACCTTGGGACGGCCCGGCGGCGGAACGGCATGAAGCTCGCCATCGTCCGCCAGAAGTACACGCCCTTCGGCGGTGCCGAGCGCTTCATCGAGCGCGCTCTGGCAGCGCTCAGGGCGAAGGGCGTCGATGTCTCGATCGTGGCGCGAGAATGGCAGGGCGACCTGCAGGGCGTGCGCGTCGATCCGCTTTATCTCGGCCGCACCTGGCGCGACGCCGGATTTTCCCGCGGCGTGCAGCGACTGATGGCGCAGAAGCAATTCGACTTGGTGCAAAGCCACGAGCGGATCCCCGGCTGCGACATCTACCGCGCCGGCGACGGGGTCCACGCCACCTGGCTGGAGTTGCGCAAAAAGCCGCTCGATAGATTTGCGCCATGGCATCGCTACACGCTCGCGGCCGAGGCGGAGATGTTTCGTCATCCGAAACTGCGCGCGGTGATCTGCAATTCGCGCATGGTGCGGGACGATATTGCGCGCCGCTTCGGCGTCGCCGACGACAAACTGCATGTCATTTACAGCGGCGTCGATCTGGACGCCTTCCATCCGCGCCTACGTGACGAGCAGGGGTGGGCCTTGCGCGAAAAGACCGGCGTCGGCGCGTCGACCCCTGTGCTGCTCTTCGTCGGTTCCGGCTACCAGCGCAAGGGTTTGCCGACCCTGCTGCGTGCCTTGTCACAGATGTCGCGCAGCGATGCCCGGCTCTGGGTGGTCGGCCGCGACAAGGACGAGATGCTGATGCGCAAGCTGGCGCAAACCCTGGGCGTCGATGAGCGCGTGCTGTTCCTTGGCGCGCAGACCGACGTCAAGCCGTTTTATGGCGCTGCGGATGTGTTCGCCCTGCCGACGCTCTACGATCCCTTTCCCAATGCCGCGCTGGAGGCATTGGCCTGCGGCCTGCCGCTGGTCACCACCACCACCTGCGGTGCGGCGGAGCTAGTCACGACGGACAACGGCCTGGTAGTTTCCGCCGGCGACGAGAGGGCTCTCGCCACTAGTCTCGATGCCTTGTGCGGCCGCGCGCCGTCGATGCGCGATGCCGCCCGCGCCAGCGTCGCCCATCTCGACCTGGCGCAGATGGCGGCGCAATTGATGGCGCTCTACTCCCGGCTGGTATAAGCCGTGGCGTCGGCCACCACCGGGCGCAGCCGTTCGACGAAGGCTTCGAAGGAAAAGCGCGCGAGGTGTGTGTCGGCCAGTTCCGGTTTCGGCCTGGCCCGGCCCGCCCGCAATTCGTCGAGCAGGCGGCCGAAATCGGCGCCGCCATCCTGGCGCGGATCGCGGTAAAGAAAACCGGTCAGGGCGTTGGTCACGGTTTCGGTGAAGGGCGGCGCATGCACGGCGATCACCGGCGTGCCGCAGGCCTGCGCCTCGATGATGTTGAGGCCCAGCGCTTCCTTTTCCGGCAGGCCGGAGAGCAGGTAGTCAAGCTGCGGGTAGATCGCGGCGACGTTGCCCTGCTGGCCCCAGAAGCGCACCTGCCCGGGCGGCAGTGCGGCGAGCGCGCGGTCGAGATCGCGCACCGAGGCATAGCCGCCGCTGCCGAAGATTTCCAGATTCACTTCCGGATGGCGCGCGAGCGCCGACGCCAGATGCGAGAACAGCAGCGGGAACTGCTTGATCGGGGTCAGGCGCGAAACGATTCCCAGCGTGAGGCCGGGACGCCGTTCGAACGCCGGATGCGGGCGCAGCATTTCGACGAGAGGTTCGATCACGCCCAGCAGGCGGTCGCGACCCTTGCGTCGATCCCAGTCGTAGCGGCTGGTGCGGAGTATTTGCGAGCCACCACCGGGCCGGGCATCGACATCGGCCACCCCATACAACGGCTGGTCCCAAGCCGGCAGCCCGGTCGCCAGCAGTCCGTCTTTCACCCAGCCGGAGACAGCATAGACGCGATCATGATTGGCAAAGGCGGCGGGATCGCGCCCCTGCACCGGCATGTGGGCGATCGCGCTGCGCAGGCGCCCCGGAACCGCGACACGTAAGCTCGAGGGCAGGGGTCCGTGCGACAGCAGCCAGACGGGTCCGGCGGGCAGGTGATGCGGCAAATCGGCCGCATCGGCGACGGCAATGCGTTCGGTGTCGGCAGGCAACCCGAGCCGGTCCCAGAACCCGGCGCCCGGATGCACCAGCAAGCGCGTCGGCACGCCGAGCTGCGACAAGGCGCGGCAAAGGAAGGCGGTGTAGACCTCGCCGCCGCCGAAGTGAGACTGGAGGTTGATCTGGACGAGCTTCATGAATCCGTCCGCGGATTCTTCATGCCCGCGAGCAGCACCCCGATGATGAATGCGAACAGCCCCAGTCGCCAACCCGACAAGTGACCATCGAGCAGGCAGCGCAGCAGGTAGCCGCCGACGAAGAATGCCAGCAGCAGCGCCTGCGCGTCCTGTCGGTCGCGGAACTGCTTCCATCCGTCACGAATTGCAATTCCAGCCGCAGCCAGCAGCAGTGCCAACCCCGGCAATCCCGTTCCAAGCGCAAAATCCAACCAGCCGCTGTGGCTGCTGCCCAAACCGGCGTGGCCGTGCTTTAGCGCAATCGCGCGACCGAAGGCATCGTGGCCAAAGCCGATACCCAGTGGGTGCTCGGCAATGAAGTCGAGTGACTTGCGTGCCCACGCGGCACGCAAGTAGGCGGATGTTTCAAGTGGCGCACCGGAGGGAGTGACCGGCTGCGTGGAGTTATCGGCAGCCATCCAGTAAGTGCTGGGTGATGACCAGCCGACGAAAGAAGATTCGCGCAGGCTTTGCCAGCGGCTGTCGAAGCTCAGCGTCCCAACGCCGAGCAGCATCACCAACCCAATTGCGGCTGCGGCGATATTGCGTTGACGCGATTGCCCATTGAGCAACACCAGACAGGCAAGCAGAAGCAGGGAAAGGGAAATGACGGTGCTATTGCGCGATTGCAGTGCAAGGTCTGAAATCAGCGACAGGCACAGCAACGCCCAACCGGATCGCCGACCAAAGGCCAGCGGTGAATATCGTCTCATAGTCCAAACCAGTCGATCCGTCAGGAGCAGGGCCAGAAAGAAGCTGTTGAGCGTCCCATGGTAGTCATAGGCTCCGAACGGTGTTTTCTTGAAGGGCCAGGAGCCGGTGTCAAACCCGATCGCTGACTGCCACCCAAGCAGCCAGATCATGTGCGCAGCGAGTGCGATCGCCGCCGCCCGCGCCGTCTCTTCCCGCGGCAGCTGCGTTGCAGCCCAGGCGGCCAGCGCGCCGAGCAGAAGCGGCATCAGCCAGTTGGCGCGGAACTGGTCGAGCGCGAGAGTCGGCTCTGGCGCTACGGCAGCCGAGTGAAAAACGATCCAGGCCGTGAGCGCAAGAAGCCACCAGGCGGCGGGTTTCAGCCATGGCGCCGGCCTCGGCAGGGACGTGCGAGAGGTCCATAGCAGCGCGCCGATTCCGATTGCGAGCAGCAGGTTGCGCAGCGCGATGGTATGCGGGATCGGGAAGACAAATACGACTGCGGCGAGCCATACTTTCCAGAACCATGTCATAGTGGCTGCCGGCATCATGTTCCCGTGCCGCCCAGCCATGAGCGCAGCCAGTGACGTGCGACACGGCGACGCTGCGCGCTGTCGCGGGCGTGGCGCCAGAGCAGACTCAGGAAGCCATCGCTGCGCAGGCGGCGCAAGGTGGCGGCCGCGGCCTGCCGGTCGGACATCTTCGGCAGCTTGTGGAACACCGAGAGGGCGCCATCGACCATGTGATGTTGGAGCAGCCGGTGCAGTTCGGGATCGTCGTTCAGCGTAGCGCACATAGCGCCCAGTGCTTCAGCGTTCACCACGCTGCTGTCGATGATGGCCTGCAGCCGGCGCTGGCTCTGCTCGGGCGTGAAGCTGCGCAGGGGAATGCGGTAATGCACCGCGATATGCCCGGTATAGCGCACGCGCCGCGCCGCCAGCAACGCCTGTGTGGTCCAGATCACGTCCTCGTGGATCAGGCGCGGAATGAAGCGGAAGCCGTTGGCCTCGATGAAGTCGCGGCGGTACAGGTGCATCCAGACCATGTGCAGGAAGCGCCCGGCGCGCAGGCGCCGGCGCAGCCATTCGCAGCCGGGAATGACGTCCGTAGGTTCCGCGTCGGCATAGATCGCGTAATCCATTTCACGGTTCTCGAAGTGATAGTTGGCATTCAGCAATACCATGTCGAGTTGTTCGTCTTCCGCCAGCCGCAGCGCCTCGGCGTAGGCGTCGGGCGAGACGAAATCGTCCGAGTCGACGAAGGCGAGGTACTTGCCGCGCGCCGCGTCGAGCCCGGTATTGCGCGCGGCCGAAAGCCCGCCGTTTTCCTGGCGGATTACGCGCATCTGCGGCAGGCGCGGCGCGAACCCGGCAAGGATGGCCGGACAGTCGTCGGTCGAGCCGTCGTCGACGACGATGATCTCGTCGGGCTGCGGGGCTAGTGAGGCGAGGCTCTCCAGGCAGCGCGGCAGGTAGGGTGCGACGTTGTAGACCGGGACGACCAGCGAGAGCAGCGGCTGGTTCACGATAGCCTCCCCCGCTTGCCTTCGTGCCATGCCAGCAGCGCTTCATGCAGGGTCGCCGCGCGATGGGCGTAAGTGTGGTGCGCCATGACGTGGGCGTGACAGCGTTCGGCCAAGTCACGCGCGGCAGCGAAGTTCGCCAGCCGGAACTCGATTTGCGCGACGCAATCATCCAGCCCGTCGAACTCGGCCCAGTTGTTCCCTGGCGTGAAGTCGTCCTTGGCATGCGTGCGACGGTCGCAGAGCAGGAGGCCGCCGCAAGCCGGAATTCCGTAGCAGCGCTCGGGCAGGCCCGATGCCAGTGGCGCACCATAGTCGCAGGAGGCGCCGAAGTTGAGGTTGATGCGGCTCTTCTGAATCAGGGCCACCTGCTCTTCGACGCTCATGCCGGCCGATTCGCGGAACAGGAAGCGGATACCGCGCACGGCCAGCCGCTCGCCCAGCGCCGCAAAGAACTCCTGGCGGCTGCGCATTTCCTTGTAGCGAAGACCGTCCATGGCGCCGAAGAAGCTGACGTCATGTTCATAGCGGGCCGGGTCGCGCAGTTCGGCGAGCGTTGCGCCGTGCAGGTGATAACGAGTTGTGTCGGCGGCATTGGCGAGGTAGAGCTGGCTGTCGGCGAAGCGGCGTCTCGCGTCGACCAGGCTGTGCGTCGCGTAGATGTCGTAGAGGCGCCCGCGGTCCAGCCAGTCCAGTCGCCACGCGGCGCGATTGAGGTAGTGCGGCGCATCCTGGTTCCAGACGAACAGCGGGATGCCCTGCCGGCGCAGAAAGCGATGCATGCCCCATGTCGTCAGCGGATGGCGCAGGCCTTCGTAGAACCAGGTGTAGGCGCCGAGGATGCGTTGGGGTTCGCTGCGGTCGGCATCCTGCCAGCGCCGACTTTCGCGCAGGCTCAGGCCGCGCGCCTTCATCTCGCGGCGCACTGCCGGATGCAGGCTGCCGTGGGCGATCAGCAGGACATCTCTAACGGTCATTCGGGCCGATGAAAGAAGAACACATTCTTGCGAATCAGCGAAAAGTCCAGCGCGAATCCCTGCGCCACCAGCCCGGCGAACATCTCCGAAAGCAGGCGGTCGCCGAGCACGTCAGGATGGGTTTCGACGCAAATCTTCTTCACCGTCGATAGGTTGGCGCCGGCGAAGAATTCCGCTTCGCCACCCTCGATGTCCACGATCAGGAAGCTGGGCCTGACTCGCGCGAGTTCGCTGTTGAGGTCGAGCTGCTTGACGGTGATCGAGCGGCCGCCGGTGCGATGCGCCGACGAAGCCCAGAAGTCGTCTTCGAGGTGGAACTCGCGTTCGCCGTCGCCCTGCGCCAGCAGGGCGTTGATCAGCGTCGGTGCGACATTGTTCCTGGCGTGGGATTCGCGGATCAGCGGAATCAGCTCCGGGTTGGCCTCGTAGGCGAACACGTTTGCCGCCCCGACAAGCTTGGCGCAGTATGCGGAAAGGAAGCCGAGCCCGGCGCCGACTTCGAACACCACATCATTGGTCGCGAGGCGCTTCGAGATGATCTCGATTTCCTTCGCCTCGTAGTCGCCCATATAAATTTCGCGGGCGATGCCCGGCGACACCAGCGCATGTTTCACCGGTAGCAGCACGCCGTGGTTGTCCGCCCAGTCGGGCTGCCTGAAGCGCCAGGCCAGCTTCTTCAGCTTGCGTGCCGTGCGGCCGTTCTTGCGCATGGTCTATTCCCTGTACTTTTTGATCGTGGCCGGAACTCCGGCGACTACTGCATAGGCCGGCACATCCTCGCGTACTACTGCGCCGGCCGCTACTACCGCGCCGTCGCCGATGGTGACGCCGGCGAGAATGATCGAATTCGCGCCAAGCCAGACGTCGCATCCGATGCGTATCGGTCGTGCATCCACCGGCTGCGAACGGATCGTTGCGTCGCGTGCATGGCGATGCTGGTAGGAAATGATGCGGACGCCGGGGCCGATCAGTGTGTCTGCGCCGATATCGACACCGCCCGTGCCATTGACGATGCAGTAGTTGTTGACCTCGACCCGGTCGCCCAGTCGCACGCCGCCATTGCCGCCCTGCACGTAGGCATAGCGGTTCAGCGTCACCTTGTCGCCGAAGCTCACGCCGGGACTGCGCGAGGCATCGACAGAGGCATCGGCGTGGATCTTGCAGCCCCGTCCCAGCACGACGAGATCGTGGCCCTTGATATAGGCGGAGAAGGACACCCGGTTGCCGGCGCGGCGCTGCTGCACGATAAACAGAAGATGCTTGATGAGGTTCACGTCAGTTCCAGCGGATGGTTTTCGAGCCAGGCCAGCAGCACGGCGAAAGTGTACATCAGGCGTACGTTGCCTTTCCCTTGCCGAGCTTCCTGCCACAAGGCAGTGAGCGGGCCGGTGGCCAGCCACGGCGCGTGCAAGGGAGCGGATGCGATGCGGGCGTCGCACCACTCACGCCAGGGTCCGCCATAGTTGGTGCGCAGCGGCACCGAGAAGCCGTGCTTCTCGCGGTTCCAGACGGCTTCGGGCAGGTGCCGGCGCGCCAGTGCGCGCAGCAGGGCCTTGCCGCCGCCGGAGTCGAAATGCACGCTGGCCGGCAGGCGCAGCATGCGATCCTGCAGGGCGTTGGCGAGCAGCGGCACGCGCACTTCGAGGCCGTGCGCCATGCTGGCGCGGTCGGTCTTGGCCAGGCAGTTTTCGGAGAGATAGGTCCATAGGTCGGCGCGCAGCAGCGCGCCGCGGTCGTAGCCGCCATGTCGGGACGCGAGCTCGCGCCACAACTCCAGCGTGGCTTGCGGTCGGCAGGCGGTGGCCAGCTCGGGCGCCAGATAGCGGCGTAGATCCTTGCGGCTGCCGGGGTAGTCGCCCAGTTCGACGCGACGGTAAAGCAGCAGGTCGGCGCCGGTCAGCGCGCGGCGGGTCAGGCTGGCAGGGGCGAGGCCGTGCTTCAGCATGGCGCGCAGCAGACGCTTGGCTGTGCTGTCCGGGTGACGGTCGGCGATATCGAGAAAGCGCGGATAGCCGCCGAAAAGTTCGTCGCCACCATCGCCCGACAGGGCCACGGTAACGTGCTGCCGCGTCAGGCGCGACAGCGCCCAGGTGGGAACGTAGGCCGGGTCGGCGAGAGGCTGGTCGAGATCGGCCAGCGCCGCAGCCAAGGTGTCGGCGGTGAGTTGCGGGGCGTCGAGGACGTGGTGTTCGGTGCCGTAACGCTCTGCCACGGCGCGTGCGGCAGGGCTCTCGTCAAATCCGGCTTCGGCGAAGCGCACGCTGAAAGTTTTCAGCGGTCTGGCCCCCGACTGAGCCATGTAATGCACCACCAGGCTGCTGTCGATGCCGCCGGAGAGGAAGGCGCCCAACGGCACGTCGGCAACGAGTTGGTCCTTGACGGCCTGCGCCAGCAGACGGTCGGTTTCGGCGACGAGCGCTTCATGATCGGGTGCGCGTTCCGTCGCATCGGGAATCGTCCACCATTGGCGCGTCGCCGCTCCGCTGCCTGGCGTCCAGCGCAAACAGCCACCCGGCGGCAGGGCGCGAATGTCGCGCACCAGGGTGCGCGGAGCCAGCGGCGTCTGGAAGGCGAGGTAGTCGCGCAGGCCTTCGGCGTCGAGCCTTTTCGGGAAGGTCGTCAGCGCGAAGAAAGGAGCCAGCGTCGAGGCCGCCACCAGGCCGCCGGCATGCTCACCCCAGAACAGCGGCTTGATGCCGAGTCGATCGCGGGCGAGGAACACGCTGCCGTCATTCCTGTCGTGAATGGCGAAGGCGAACATGCCGTCAAGCTTTTCCACCACGGCTTCGCCCCAGTGCAGGTAGCCGGTGAGCAGCACCTCGCTGTCGGAGCGCGTACTGAAAGCACGGCCGGCCGCTTCGAGTTCGCGCCGCAAGGCGGCGAAGTTGTAGATCTCGCCGTTGTAGACCATGGCCAGCCGGCCGTTGGCCGCCGTCATCGGCTGGCGTCCGCCGTCGATGTCGATCACGGCGAGGCGCGCATGACCGAGCTGCGCATCGCCGTGGGTCAGCACTTCGCTGGCGTCGGGGCCGCGCGACTTCAGCGTCGCCAGCGCCGCGTCGAAATCGGCGCAGAAGGCGTCACCGACGGTGAGCAGGATGCCGCACATCAGCAGTGCTCCCGCGCCAGGGCTTCCCAGGCGTCGAGTGCGTGGTCGGCGCCGTAGGGAGCCAGCGCCACGGCAACGACGTCAGGCGCCGGTTTGGATGCCGCGAGAGCGGCACACATCGCCGCTGCCAGTGCCACGGCATCGTTGCACGGCACCAGCCATTGCGCCAGTTCGCCGCCGAGAATTTCGCGCGGACCGGAAGGACAGTCGGTGCTGACCACCCGCGTGCCGCAGGCCAGCGCTTCGATCAGCACGTTGGGCAGGCCTTCATGATCGGAGCACAGCACCAGCAAGTCTGCGCCCGCCATCCACGGATACGGATTGGCCTGAAAGTCGGCGATGGTGACACGGCGTTCCAGACCGGTTTGTGAGATCAGTGCGGCAAGCCGCGCATCGGGCGGCGTCAGCAGCACCAATGTATGTGGCAGCTTCGCCTGTGCGAATGCCGCGAGTAGCAGGTCGTGGCGCTTTTGTGCGGCAAAGCGGCCGACGTGCAGGATGTAGGGTTCGCTGGGGCGGGCGGGATAGAGCTCGGCGGCCAGCAAGCGAATGGCGGCCGGATCGAAGGGATTGCCGATCACGCGCATGCGTTCGGCCTCGATGCCGAAGTGAGAATGCATATCGTTGGCCACGCCCTGCGACACCGCCACCAACTGCCGCGCGCCATAGAGCTTGCGATAGCGCGCCGAACGGCGTTGTGCCTTGGCGGCAGGCAGTCGCGCGATCTCCGCCGACAGCGTGTTCGCGATGCGGCAGACGTGGCGCGGGGCGCCGGCCAGCGCCGCCACTTCGTCGGCGAAGGGCAGCGTCGATACCAGCAGATCGTGAGGGTGCGATGCGAGATGGCGGCGCAGGCGCCAGGCCAGTCGCCGCTTGCCCAGCCAGCCGTGGCCGGCACGGGCGGACAAGGCATGAAAGCCGCAACCGGCCGGCGGGGCGTATTTTCCGGCATGGTCGCCAGCGCTTTCGCAGACGATGAAGTCCACCTCGTGCCCCCGCGCGGCGAGACCGCTGCCGATCTTGGCCAGCGCCTTTTCGGCGCCGCCGCCGGCAAGGTTGGTGGTGAACAGGGCGAACTTCATGAGGCGCGTGTTTCCGTCGCGCGTTCCTGCAGCGCCTGTTGCACGGCGGCCCAGACGCGATCGACGCTGATGTCGGCCATCTCGGCTTCGGGTGTGCAGCGATCGGCCAGCGGGTGGTCAATGGCGTGGAGGCAGGGATGGTCGAGCGGCGCCAGCAGGCGGCTCGGCGAATAGCCATGGTAGAGCGCCACCATCGGCCGCTGCAGCGCGCCCATCAGGTGCGTCGGTCCGGTATCGACGCCGACATACAGATCGGTACGGCTCATCAGCGCCGCGGTTTCGCGCAGACTGAGCTTGCCGGCGCAGAGCGTTGCCGCGTTGCCGAGTTCGGCGGCCAGTGCTTCGGTGCGCTGCTTTTCCAGATCGCCTCCGAAAATCAGGAAGTGCGATTCCGGCCACGCGGCGCGAATGCGTCGGCAGAGCTCGCTGAAATGTGCCGGCGGCCAGTCACGGTATGCCTTGGTGGGGAAACTCGCGACTTGAAGGCCGAGCAGCGGATGGCGGTTCGCTATGCCATGTTCCGCGAGAAAGCGCCCTGCCCACTGCTGTTCATCGGCGGTAACGCGATAGCTCAGCGCCTTGCCGGCAGGCGCGGCGCCAACCGCGGCGGGCAGCAGCAGCTGGATGTCGACGGCATGAGCAGTCTGCAGCGCCGGATGCTCGACGGCGCGGTAAAGCTCGGCGTTCAGCGCTTCGTCGGGCTGGCGGAAGGCCACCACGCGACGCGAGACGCGCAGCGCGTACTCGATCAGCGGCGCATCGAAATTACAGACGAAGGCGAGGTCGTAAGGCTTGCCGGGCAGCCAGCCCATGAAGCGCGCACGCTGCTTGCTGACGGGGCCGGTGCGATGGACGAAAGGCAGATGGCGCACTACCTCCTCCCGCTTGGGATGCGCCAGCAGGTGGATGCGGGCCTGTGGCCAGCGTGCCGCGAGGGCACGCACGGCCGGCGTCACCAGCAGGGTGTCGCCGATGCGCGAGACGTTGATGTAGAGAATGTCGCGCGGCTCCGGGAGCTCGCTTTCAGTCGCGGCGGACGAACTCATAGAGGTAGTCCGGAAAGGAGAATTCCACGGGTTCCAGCCGCCACCCGATCAGCCGCTTGACAGCCAGGGCCAGCGGCGAGAACGGCTTGACGAGATGATAGGCGGCCAGGGCGATGCCGGCGCGGCGCGCCAGTTCCATGGCCAGCGTCGGCGTGATCCAGGCGATGTGATCGAGGTTGACGACCATCACGCCATCGCGCTTGAACTGGCGAAAGAACTTGCGCGAAAAGGGATTGGGCGTCGTGACGAAGAGGCGTCCACCGGGTGCCAGATGGCGCGCGGCGAACTTCAGCAGCAGCACGGCGTTGTCGACATGTTCTATTACGTCGCCGATGAAGACCACGTCGAAGCGCTCGCCCATGTCCGCTTCCGAGGTGGCATCGACGCAGCGCACGTTGAACCCGCGGCTGTTGAGTTCATTCACCAGTGGCTCGAGGATGTCGATGCCGACACAATATGCAGCCGCCTTGTGGATACGGCCGTGGCGCCAGTCCGGCAGGTCGAAGTAACGCGCGCTGTGGGAAACGACGCCGATGTCGAGCACGCGTTTTCCGCGCACCAGGCTCTCGATATGGCCGAGCAGGTCATTGTCGGTATGGACCCGCTGCGCGGTCTTCAGCCATGCGCGCACGGCGGCCTTGGCCTCGCGGTTGTTGGGATCGTCGGACACTGTGGTCCAGTCGAGGGGCGTCATTTGGAATTATTTCGCGAAGCGGCTTGCCAAACCGGCGAGCGCGGCTCTGATTCGGAGCAAGGAATATCCGGCGCCTGGTTCATGGGCGAGGCATGCCAAACCGTAACCGTAACCGGGGCGCCCGCTCACGGCGGCAAAGCGGTTGGCGGGCGGAATCTCCATGGCTTCTTCGTCATCGAGTTCGTGGCTGACCCGAACAATATCGGGCTCGTCGCTATAGCGGACGCCGCGCAGGTACTGCTCAAAGAAATCCCGTTCTGCAGTTTGCGGACCGGCGTCGTGGACAAAGACCATGGGCAGGCGTTCGCTGGCAAGCAGCGCAAGGGCAAAGCGCACACCCCTGAAACCCTTGGGACCGTCGACCAGGGCAATATCGCCGGGCTGCGCGACCTTCGGCAGGAGGCGGGTCGCATCGCCGAACAGCAGACGGACATTGGCTTCGCCTTTGAGGCGCTCGGCGGCGACCACGACATCCGGCGAAGCAGGGTCGTGCTCGACACTGATGATTTCGGCTTCGGGGAAACATCGTGCCAGCACCAGGGTACTTTGCCCCCGGGCCCGACCAGACTCCAGGATCCGCTTCGGCCGCACGGCCTGGGCGCAAAGCCAGAGGAAGAACATCTCCGAATTGGGGATGCCTTTGCGTTCGTAGGGAATACCTGCCACCAGGCGCTGAAATGCCGGCAGTTGTGCTTCCGCGGATGCGAGCAGGTCGGAGATGGCATTGGTCATGAGCAGGCTTTCTTGAAGACAATCTCCATGCGGTCAAGCATGGCTTCCCGCGAAAAGTCGGCGCTGGCGATACGGCGTGCTTCAGCGCCGAGCTTCGCCGCGAGGCCCCTGTCGTCGAGCAGGCGGCCTATGGCGGCGGCCAGGGCGCTAGCATCCTTGGGCGGCACGATCAGTGCCGTGTCGTTGTCGCTGACGGCTTCGAGTATCGCTCCGACCGGCGTGGTGACGATGGGCAGGCCGCAGAGCATGGCCTGCAGGATAGCCTGCGGCACGCCCTCGTTGGCGTAGGACGGCAGGCAGAACACGTCCATGGCCTGCAGCCAGTGTTCGGGATCGCTGCGCTGTCCGGCGAGCGTGACGTGCGAGGCAATGCCGAGGGCCGCGATCTTTTCCTCGATTGGTCCGCGCATGGGCCCTTCGCCGACGATCAACAGACGAATGTCGGGCCGCTTCAGTTGCGCGAAGGCATCGAGCAGGAACAGGTGGCCCTTCCAACTGCGCAGCGTGGCGACGATGCCGAGGTGCTCTTGTTGCGGATCGAGCCCGAGCGCAATCTTGCCGGCGGTCTTGTCCGCAGGGGCGAAGCGCTCGATGTCGATGCCTGTGGGCACCGAGGTCACGCGCGCCGGATCGAGGCCGAGGGTCTCCAGCAGATGGCGGCGCAGACTTTCGCCGGTGGTGACCACGCCTTTCGCTTGCCGGTAAAGCCAGCGGTTGAAGACATTGCCCGACACCGGCGCCGAGATGTGGCGGGTGCGCACGATGGCCGGCGGATTCGTGAGCGTGGCGCAGGCCAGACCCGTCAGCCACGAATCGGCCGAGCTGTGGGTGTTCACCACGTCCGGTGCCTGGCTGGCCAGCCAGCGGCGCAGCGCCCGGAATCCTGCGATGGTCTTGAACTCGATGGGCAGCGCCACCACCGGCACGCCGAAGCGCGCTGCCTCAGCCGTCATCCGCGCCTGCGCCGGACAGGCCACGCTGACCTCGTGGCCGCGGGCGATGAGGCCGCTGGCCTCTTCGAGGATGCGGATCTCCTGGCCGCCCCAGCCACAGGAGGCCTCCGTGTGCAGGATCTTCAGACAGCCTCCGCGAACTGCAGCCGGTAAAGGCTGGCATAAACGCCGTTGGCGGCCAACAACTCGGCGTGATTGCCGATTTCGGCGATGCGCCCATGGGACAGCACGACGATGCGATCGGCATGTTCGACGGTGGACAGGCGGTGCGCGATGACCAGCGTGGTGCGTCCCTGCATCAAGGTTTCCAGCGCCTCCTGCACGGCGCGCTCCGATTCGCTGTCGAGAGCCGACGTAGCTTCGTCGAGGATCAGGATCGGCGCGTCCTTGAGGATGGCGCGGGCGATGGCGATGCGCTGGCGCTGGCCGCCGGAAAGGCGCGTGCCGTTCTCGCCGATCATGGTGTCGAAGCCCTGCGGCATGGCCTCGATGAACTCCAGCGCATGGGCGGCGCGGGCGGCGGCTTCGATCTCGCCGCGGCTGGCGTCGCGTTTGCCGCCGTAGGCGATGTTCGCTGCCACCGTGTCGTCGAAGAGGAAAACGTCCTGTCCGACATGGGCGATGTTGCCACGCAGGGATTCAAGCGTCAGGGTTTCGATATTCTGACCGTCGATGCGGATCTGCCCGCCACTGGCGTGATAGAAGCGCGGCACGAGGTTGACGAAAGAGGTTTTGCCGCCGCCCGAGGGGCCGACCAGTGCCACGGTTTCGCCGGGACGGATCGCGAGGTCGATGCCGGCCAGCGCATCGCGCTCGGCACCGGCATAGCGCAGGTCGACGGCGGAAAATTCGATCTCGCCGCGGGCGCGGCCGAGCGTCACGGTGCCGGTGTCGACTTCGGGCACTTCGTCGAGCAGGCGGAACACGCTTTCGGCCGCAGCCAGGCCACGCTGTAGCGGTGCATTGATGTCGGCCAGATGCTTGAGGGGCGCCAGCAGCAACAGCATCGCGGTGATGAAGGAAACGAAACCGCCGACCGTGGTTTCGTTGCCGACGGACTGCTGCAGGGCCACGTAGACGACAATTGCCAAACCCACCGAGGCGAAGATCTGGGTGATCGGCGCGACGGCCGCGGCGGCAATCGCCTGGCGCATGCCGTAGCCGCGCAGCGCGTTATTGACCCGGGAAAAACGCGAGGTCGCATGCTGCTCGCCGCCGAAAATCTTGACCACCTTCTGGCCGCGTATCGATTCCTGCAGCACTTCGTTCATCTGCGCCATGCCTTCCTGCGCGGCCAGAGAAAGCTTGCGCAGCCGCTTGGAGAATGCGCGCACGACGAGCGCCGTGAGCGGGATCACGGCGAGGCTGACCAGGGTCAGCTTCCAGTTGAGGTAGAGCAGCCAGGCCACCAGACCGACCACCGAAAGACTGTCGCGGATCAGCACGGTCAGCGTCGAGGTCGCGGCGGCAGCGACGCCATTCACGTCATAGGCGATGCGCGTGGCTGGCACCGACGAGGCGTGGGCATCGAAGTAACTGGTCGGCAGGCGCATCAGGCGCTCGAACATCAGCTGGCGCAGGTCGGTGATGACGCGGTTGGAAACCCAGGACATGCCGTAGGAAGCAAAAAAGCCCGCCACGCCACGCAATATGAAGATACCGATGATGGCCAGCGGCAGCCACGCCAGCCAGTCATTGCCCCCCTGGCCGAAGCCCTTGTCCAGCAGGGGTTTCATCAGCGCCGGGAACAGCGGTTCGGTCGCCGCCGCCAGCACCGTGGCGGCGAGCGTCAAAGCGAAG
>JAUXUK010000106.1 GCA_030680805.1 Sulfuritalea sp.
AGCCATGCGGCAGGAACAGCGTAAGCCCGTTCATGCGGCCCCACTTGACCTCGCCCGAGGCGATGAACTGATCGATCACCACCTGCGCGCCGTTGACGAAATCACCATATTGAGCTTCCCAGATCACGAGTTCGTTGGGCACGGATGTGGCATAGCCATATTCGAAACCCAGCACCGCCTCCTCTGACAACACCGAGTCGATGACGACGAAATCGCCCTGGTCCGGGCTCACGTGCTGCAGCGGAACGTAAATGCCCTGGTCCCACCGCTCGCGGTTCTGATCATGCAGCACGGCATGGCGATGGAAAAACGTGCCGCGGCCGGAATCCTGTCCGGAGATGCGGATGGAGTAACCCTCGTTGAGCAAACTGGCGTAAGCGAGCATTTCCGCCATGCCCCAGTCCAGCGGCATCTGGCCCAGCGCCATCTGGCGCCGGTCTTCGATGATCTTCTGCACCCGCGGATGGAGCTTGAAATCCCTGGGAATGGTGGTGACCTTTTCACCCAGCATTTTCAACGTTTCCAGCGGCAGGCGCGTGTCGTCGTTCTCGTTCCACTTGGTTCCCTTGAACGGTTTCCAGTTGGTCTCGAACGGCGGGCGGTAATTGGACAGTATCGTCTGGTTGGTGTGATAACCGTGATCGAGCGCATCGCGGAAGGTGGATATCATCTGGTCGCTCTCGTCGGCGGAAATGACGCTCTCTGCGATGAGGCGGTTCGCGTACACTTTGCGCGGCGTGGGATGCGAATGAATTTTTCGGTACATCAGCGGTTGCGTCACCATCGGCTCGTCCTGCTCGTTGTGGCCGAGCTTGCGGAAGCAGACGATGTCGATCACCACGTCCCTCTTGAACTCCTGGCGGAACTCCATGGCGATCTGCGTCACCAGCGCCACGGCTTCCGGATCGTCGCCATTGACGTGGAAAATCGGCGCCTCGATCATCTTGAAGATGTCGGTGCAATACAAGGAGGAACGGTAGTCGCGCAGATCCGAGGTCGTAAAGCCGATCTGGTTGTTGACCACGATATGCACCGTGCCGCCGGTGCCGTAACCACGGGTATTGGAGAAATTGAGCATCTCCTGATTGACGCCCTGGCCGGCGACGGCGGCGTCGCCATGGATCAACACCGGCAATGCCTGACGCTTGCCGTCGGGGCCGCGGCGTACCTGGCGGGCATAGACCGATCCGGCAACGACGGGGTTGACGATCTCGAGGTGCGATGGATTGAATGCCAGCGTAAGGTGCACCGGGCCGCCCGGGGTCCCGACGTCGGACGAATAGCCCATGTGGTACTTAACGTCGCCCGCCGAGAGCGCCTGCTTCTTCTTGCCTTCGAACTCGTCGAACAGCATCGAGGGCTGCTTGCCCAGAGTGTTGACCAGCACGTTAAGGCGGCCGCGATGGGCCATGCCGATCACCATTTCCTGCACGCCGACGATGCCGGCGGTACGGATCAGCTGGTCCATGGCGAGTATCAGCGCTTCGCCGCCTTCGAGCGAGAAGCGCTTCTGGCCCACATACTTGGTGTGCAGGTAGCGCTCCAGCGTTTCGGCATGGGTCAGTTGCACCAGGAAGCGCTTCTTGTCTTCAGGGCTGTAGGCCGGGGTCGAGCGAACCGGTTCCAGCTTGTTCTGCAGCCAGCGCTTCTGGCCCACATCGGACAGGTACATGAACTCGGCGCCGATGGTCCCGCAGAACGTCTGCCGGCAGGCTTCGAGGATTTCCCGCAGGGTGGCGTTCTCGGGCACGGCGGCGAACGATCCCGTCTGGAACACCTGACCAAGATCTGCCTCGGTGAATCCGTAGTGGGACGGCTCCAGTTCCGGAATCGATGGGCGTTCGCTGCGCTTCAGCGGATCGAGTTGCGCCCAGCGATTGCCGAGAAAGCGGTAGGCATTGATCAGCTGCAGCACCTTGATCTGCCTGCCGTCGGAACTCGCGGCACGGGACGACTCCTGCAGGGTACCGTCCTTGGCACGCTGGGCAAACGACGTGATCACCGGATAGTGGGCGACATCCGGCCCGGTGTAGTTGCCGGCTCCCGGCAGCGTGCCGAGCTTGTCGAAATAGTCGCGCCAGACGGGCTCTACGGAAGCCGGATTGGCGAGATAGGCGTCGTACAAGGCTTCGATGTACGGCGTGTTGGTGCCGAACAGATACGAGTTGGCCAGCATCTGCTTCATCATTGCATCACCTGATCCTGAATGAGAAAAAAACGAGGGGCGTCATCCGCCCCTCAATTGATCCGGCAAACGACTCAGCGCTTGGCCAGCGGCGTAACGTCGCGGCGAGCGGCACCGATGTAGAGCTGGCGCGGACGACCGATCTTGTATTCCGGATCGGTGATCATCTCTTCCCACTGCGTCATCCAGCCGACGGTGCGGGCCAGCGCGAAAATGCAGGTGAACATCGAGGTCGGAATGCCGAGCGCCTTTTGCACGATACCGGAATAGAAGTCGACGTTCGGGTAGAGCTTCTTCTCGACGAAGTAGGGATCTTCGAGCGCGATCTTTTCGAGTTCCTTGGCCAGCTTGAACAGGCGGTCGTTTTCCAGACCCAACTCGCTCAGGACATCGGCGCAGACCTTGCTCATCAGCTTGGCGCGCGGGTCGAAGTTCTTGTACACGCGATGGCCAAAGCCCATCAGCTTGAAGCTGTCGTTCTTGTCCTTGGCGCGCTTGATGTACTCGCCGACACGCGAGACGTCACCGATTTCCTCGAGCATTTGCAGGCAGGCTTCGTTGGCGCCACCGTGCGCCGGGCCCCACAGGCAGGCAATGCCGGCCGAGATGCAGGCGAAGGGGTTGGCGCCACTTGATCCGGCCAGGCGCACGGTCGAGGTCGAGGCGTTCTGCTCGTGGTCGGCATGCAAGGTGAAGATGGTATCCAGCGCGTGCACCAGCACCGGGTTCGGCTTGTATTCCTCGCAGGGCGTGCCGAACATCATGTGCATGAAGTTGGCCGTGTAGTCGAGGTCGTTGCGCGGGTACATGAAGGGCTGGCCGGTGTTGTACTTGTAGGCCATGGCCACGATGGTCGGCAATTTTGCGACCAGTCGGTTGAACGAGATACTGCGATCCTCCGGATCGGCGAAATCGGTGACATCGTGATAGAAGGCCGATAGCGCGCCGACCACGCCGACCATGACCGCCATCGGGTGCGCGTCGCGGCGGAAGCCCTGATAGAGCCGCACCAATTGCTCGTGCACCATGGTGTGCTTCTTGATCGTGGTTTCGAATTCGCTCTTCTGTTTGGCGTTCGGCAGTTCGCCGTTCTTCAGCAGCCAGGCGACTTCGAGGAAGTTGCAGTTTTCCGCCAATTGCTCGATCGGATAGCCGCGATACAGCAGTTCGCCCTTGTCACCGTCGATGAAGGTGACCTTCGACTGGCAGCTTGCCGTCGAGAGAAAACCGGAGTCGTAGGTAAACAGCCCGGTCTTGGCTCCCAGCGTGCGGATGTCGATGACATCGTTGCCATGTACGCCCGTCATCACCGGAAATTCGACGGTCTTGCCATCGATGGTCAGGCTTGCTGTGCGATTCGTGCTCATAGTCAGATCCTCTTTAAGGCCCGTTGAAATGCGACTGCTACTCAAAAATCAGCTGCGGGTGATACTTCCCGCAGCCGCTCAATCATTGCCGCCTGTTGCGGATCGTCGGCGGCTTCCCTGCCACTTACCAGCGCCCACAGATCGTGGTCTTGCAGTTCCAGCAAACTTTCCAGCGCCGCTTCGCCTTGCTCATCGAGAGTGTCTTCATAACGCTCCCAGAAGCGGTCGAACACCAGATCCAGTTCCAGCAGGGCGCGCCGGCAATGCCATTTCAGGCGATTGATGCGCGCCTTGCGATTCTCATCCATTCTCAGACGGCCCGACGGACCATCATTTCCTTGATTTTTCCGATTGCCTTGGTCGGGTTCAGGCCCTTGGGACAGACATCGACGCAGTTCATGATGGTGTGGCAGCGGAACAGGCGATACGGGTCCTCAAGATCATCCAGACGTTCGCTGGTGGCCTGGTCACGCGTATCGGCGATGAACCGGTAGGCGGCGAGCAGGCCGGCCGGGCCGACAAACTTGTCCGGGTTCCACCAGAAGGACGGGCAGGACGTCGAGCAGCAGGCGCAGAGGATGCACTCGTACAAGCCATTCAGTTCCTCGCGGTCCTCCGGCGACTGCAGGCGCTCGCGCTCGGGTGGCGGATCGTTGTTGATCAGGTAGGGCTTGATCGAGTTGTACTGCTTGAAGAACTGCGTCATGTCGACGATCAGGTCGCGGATCACCGGCAGGCCGGGCAGCGGGCGCAGGACGATCGGCTTGCCCTCGGGGAAGCTGTCCATCGCGGTCAGGCAGGCCAGGCCGTTCTTGCCGTTGATGTTCATCGCGTCGGAGCCGCAGACGCCTTCGCGGCAGGAGCGGCGGAAGGAAATGGAATCGTCATGCGCCTTGAGCTTGACCATGGCGTCGAGCAGCTTGCGGTCGGTCGAGTCGATCTCGACCGAGATGTCCTGCATGTAAGGCTTGGCGTCCTGGTCCGGATCGTAACGGTAGATCCTGAACTGGACGGTACGGGTGGCATTCGTCATCGTCGGTTCCTTGTCAGTAGGCGCGCTTCTTCAGCTCGATGGTGTCGACGCTCATCGGCTTCATTTGCACCGCCTTGTAGTCGAGACGACTGCCTTCTCGGTACCAGAGGGTGTGTTTCAGCCAGTTCTTGTCGTCGCGTCCATCGGGAGTCTCCGGCGTGTCGATCGCGTCATCGCGGACGTGGGCGCCGCGCGACTCGGTGCGGGCATTGGCTGAAGTGATGGTCGCCTTGGCGACTTCGATCAGGTTGTCGAGTTCCAGCGCCTCGATGCGGGCCGTGTTGAATACCTTCGACTTGTCCTTGATTTGGGTCTGCGCCACCTGCCCGGCGATCTCGTCGATACGCTTGACGCCTTCGGCCAGCATGTCCTTGAAGCGGAACACGCCGGCATGCTTCTGCATGGTGCGCTGCATGGACAAGCGCGTCTCATGCACGTCGGCGCCGTCTTTCTGATGATTGAGGCGATCGAGCCGCGCAAGAGTCTTGTCGATGGCTTCCTGCGGCAGGGGTTTGTGCGCCTTGACGTTGCCGCGAAGGTCGTTCACCGCCGTTTCGCCAGCCGACTTGCCGAACACCAGCAGGTCGAGCAGGGAATTGGTGCCCAGTCGGTTCGCGCCATGCACCGACGCGCAGGCACACTCGCCGGCAGCATAGAAGCCCTGTACCGGGGTGCTCTGGTTGCCGTCCTTGGGCACCACTACCTGACCGTGGTAGTTGGTGGGAATGCCGCCCATCTGGTAGTGACACGTCGGCACCACCGGCAGCGGTTCCTTGAGGCAATCGACACCCGCAAACTGGATGCCGATTTCATGGATGCCGGGCAGGCGCTTCATGATGGTTTCCGGCGGCAGGTGGGTGATGTCGAGCAGAACGAAATCCTTGTTCGGCCCACAGCCACGGCCTTCGTTGATCTCGGTGGTCATGGCGCGTGATACCACGTCGCGCGAGGCCAGGTCCTTGGCATTCGGCGCATAACGCTCCATGAAGCGTTCGCCCGCCGAGTTGCGCAGGATGCCGCCTTCGCCGCGCACCCCTTCGGTAATCAGCACCCCGGCACCGGCGACGCCGGTCGGGTGAAATTGCCAGAATTCCATGTCTTCCAGCGGTATGCCAGCGCGGGCCGCCATGCCGACACCGTCGCCGGTGTTGATGAAGGCATTGGTCGAAGAGTAATAGATGCGCCCCGCTCCACCCGTCGCGAAAATGGTCGCCTTGGCGTGGAATACGACGACTTCGCCGGTTTCCATGTCCATCGCCGTAACGCCCAGCACATCGCCCGCGGCATCGCGCACCAGATCGAGCGCCTGCCACTCGACGAAGAATTGCGTATTCACCTTGATGTTGCGCTGGTACATCGCGTGCAGCATGGCATGGCCGGTGCGGTCAGCGGCCGCACAGGAGCGGCGCACCGGCTTTTCGCCGAAGTTCGACATGTGGCCGCCGAAGGGACGCTGGTAGATCTTGCCGTTGTCGAGGCGGTCGAAAGGCATGCCGTAGTGCTCGAGTTCGACCACCACTTCGTTGGCCTTGCGACACATGAATTCAATGGCATCCTGGTCACCGAGCCAGTCGGAGCCCTTGACCGTGTCGTACATGTGCCAGTGCCAGTGGTCTTCCTCGGAATTGCCCAGGCTGGCGGCGACGCCGCCCTGCGCCGCGACGGTATGCGAGCGGGTCGGAAAAACCTTGGTCAGCACGGCGGTCTTGTAGCCCGCCTCGGACAATTGAATCGCGGCGCGCAGGCCGGCACCGCCGGCGCCGACGATCACCGCATCGAACTTGCGAACGGTATAGCTCACTGCAGTCTCCAAATGATCTGAACGGCCCAGCCGGCATAGCCGACCAGGGCGAGAAGCGTCAGTACATGCAGGATGACGCGAACCGCCGCGGAGTTGAGGTAGTCCATCCAGATGTCCCTCACGCCTACCCAGGCGTGGTAGCAGAGGCTGATGATGAACAGGAAGGTGATGTAGCGGATGAAACCGTTGGCCATGAAGGCGTGCCAGGCTTCACGCGAAGCGGCTGCGCCGCCCAGCGTTGCCGCGAATATGATCAAGGTATAGACGGCCATGACAACGCCGGTGACGCGCTGTGCCAGCCAGTCCATGAGGCCGTAATGGGCACCGACAACAAGTCGCTTCATGTCAGTAGGCTCCCAGCAGCTTGAGGCCGAAGATCAGGGTCAGCGTCAGGCTGATGACCATGACGGCTACGGCAGAGGCGTGCGCCTGTTCTTTTTCGACACCGACATGAATATCAATCAGGAGGATGCGGATACCCATGCAGAAGTGGTGCAGGAAAGCCCACAGCAGCCCCACCAGAATCAGCTTGACCAGCAGATTGCCGGTGACCGCGGAGAACATCGCGACGCTCTCCGCACTGGTGCCGAGAGACAACTGGAGCAACCAGATCAGCAGCGGCAGCATGAGGAACAGGCCCGCTCCGCTGACGCGGTGCAATATCGACGCAAACCCGGCCAGGGGCAGCCTGATTTCATGAAGCGCCAAATATTTCGGGCGCTGTTTGCTCATCTCTGGCATAAGAAGGAATCTCCGAATTTGATGCGCTGCACTATAAAACAAACCGTGTCAGGTTGAAACAATTTTTATGCGCTGTCGGCCTAGCCGAGCTCGTTGAAATAGCAGTGGTCGTTGGTCGAGTAAAGCCCGCGCCGCCACTCGACCGGCTTGTCGCCGTAGGAAAAGCTCACGCGCTCGACCGACAACAGCGGGCTGCCCTCCGGCACGCGCAGCAGTTCGGCACTGGCGCGGTCGGCCGGCACGGCGCGCAGGCGCTCTTCGGCGCGGATCATGCGGATGCCGAAACGGTTTTCGAAGAAGCTGTAGAGCGAGCCCTGATAGTCGCGCAGCATCTCGAGGGTAACGGTGCCGAATATGCTGCCCGGCAAATAGATTTCATCCACCACCACTGGCTTGCCGGCAAACTGCAGCAGGCGGCGCACGATGTTGATCGGATCGCCGATGTTCAGTTCGAGCATGCGGGCGACTTCGGGACCCGCCTTGGCGCGCCAGCATTCGAGGGGGACGCTCTGGGCCTGCTCGATGCCTCCGGCCAGTGGCACCAGCCGCAGGAAGCGGAAGAAGGCACGCGGATCATCATGGGAGGCGACGAAAGTGCCTTTGCCTTGCCTGCGTATCAGAAGGTTTTCGGCCGCCATTTCGTCGATGGCCTTGCGCACGGTTCCCTGGCTGACGTTGAATCGTGTCGCGAGTTCCCCTTCGCTGGGAATGGCCTCGCCCGGTCGCCACTCGCCGGATTCGAGGCGCTGCAGCAGCAGGCTCTTGATCTGGCGGTAGAGCGGACTGAAGGTCGGCGAGGACGCCGCCCCGGAGGAAGCCCCTTTTGGAGGCGCAATAGAATCCGGCATGAACGGCATTTGAACACATTTTCAATGACTCGTCCACACCACATCTTATGTCTTATATAAGACATTTGACAGATATTGACACAGCGCAGCACAGGATTTAAGATTCACCGCAACGGTCCAGCCGTATCGGCGTAAAGTTGCGTTTTGCACCCCGCCTCCAGATCGATCCGCTTTCTTGCAGTCTTGTCCAATCGATTCAAATTGATACAGGAGTTCTACAAATGGCAAAAGCCCCCGTTCGAGTTGCAGTGACCGGCGCCGCCGGGCAAATCGGATACGCCCTGGTTTTTCGCATCGCCGCCGGCGAAATGCTGGGCAAGGATCAACCCGTGATCCTGCAGATGCTGGAACTGCCGATGGAGAAGGCCCAGGCAGCATTGAAGGGCGTGATGATGGAACTCGATGATTGCGCCTTCCCGACATTGGCCGGCATGGTCGGCACCGATGATCCGAAAGTCGCCTTCAAGGATGCGGATTACGCACTGCTGGTCGGCGCCAAGCCGCGCGGCCCGGGCATGGAGCGCAAGGACCTGTTGATGGAAAACGCCAAGATCTTCATCGAGCAGGGCAAGGCATTGAACGACGTCGCCTCGCGCAATGTCAAAGTTCTGGTAGTCGGCAACCCGGCCAACACCAATGCCTACATCGCCATGAAATCAGCACCCAGCCTGCCGAAGAAGAACTTCACCGCAATGCTGCGCCTCGATCACAACCGCGCCGTGTCGCAGCTTGCCACGCGCACCGGCAAGACCGTGTCCGATGTCGAGAAGATGATCGTCTGGGGCAACCACTCGCCGACGATGTATCCGGATCTGCGCTTCTGTACCGTGGCCGGCGCCGCCGCCCCCGCCGCCATCGGTGACGAAACCTGGTATCGCGACACCTATATCCCCACCGTCGGCAAGCGCGGCGCAGCGATCATCGCCGCGCGCGGCGCATCGTCCGCCGCGTCGGCGGCCAATGCCGCGATCGGCCACATGCACGACTGGGCGCTGGGTACCAACGGCAAGTGGGTCACCATGGGCATTCCTTCCGACGGCAGCTACGGCATTCAGCAGGACATCATCTACGGCGTGCCCGTCACCTGCGAAAACGGTGAGTACAAGCGCGTCGAAGGCCTCAGCGTCGACGACTACTCGCGCGGCATGATGAACAAGACCCTCGCCGAACTGCAGGAAGAGCAAGCCGGCGTCGCCAGCCTCCTCGGCTGATGGCAGGCGGCGGGATGCAGTGGAGCACGCTGCGGTAAATCCGACGTGAGCCCACCCCTTCATCCTGCCGCCGTGCTGTATCGTGGGGAGAAGCCCTTCCCCGCGCTCGCCGCCTGCGAACACTTTGCCGGCTCGGAAAAAACCATTCGCAAGGCCTTGCACCTGCAGACGGAATTGCTGGTCGACGAGCGGCCGGTGTTCGACGTCACCGCGGATTGCGAGGATGGAGCGGCCGCCGGTCGCGAGGCCGAGCATGCGAACATGGTGGCCGACCTGCTGCTGGCCCCGGCCAACGGCTACGGCAGGCTGGGCGCCCGCATTCACGACGTGACGCATCCGCATTGGCGGGAAGACCTGCAAATCATCGTCGGTCGCGCCGGCCAGCAACTAGCCTACATCGTCCTGCCTAAAGTCGCCAACGCCGACGATGCGCTGACGCAGATCGTCGCCCTCGACCAAGTGCGTGCGCTCTACAACATCGAACGTCCAATACCGGTCCATGTCCTGATCGAGACACCCGGTGCGCTGCATGAGGTCTGGCAGATCGCCGCCCTGCCCCACGTCGAATCGATCGACTTCGGCCTGATGGATTTCGTCAGCGCGCATCACGGCGCAATTCCCGGCAGCGCCATGCGCTCACCGGGCCAGTTCTCGCATCCGCTGATTGCGCGCGCCAAGTGCGACGTCTCTGCCGCAGCCCTGGGCAATGGCGTGATCCCCACGCACAACGTCACCACGGAACTCAACGATCCCGACGTGGTGCGCGAAGACGCGCGTCGCGCCCGCAACGAGTTCGGCTTCCTGCGCATGTGGAGCATTCACCCGCGCCAGATCCAGCCCATCGTCGAGGCCATGCGCCCGGATTTTGACGAGGTAACCGAAGCCACCGGCATCCTGCTCGCCGCGCAGAGCGCCCACTGGGGGCCGATTGCCTGGGAAGGCAAGCTGCACGACCGCGCCTCATTTCGTTACTACTGGGAGTTGTTGCGGCGGGCTCACGCCACGGGCGCCGATTTGCCGCCCGAAGCCAGCCACAGATTTTTTCATCCCGACACGCAAGCTCCGCAAACCGTTTCCCACTGATCCCAACAAGAGGAATTCATCATGCTTGAAGCCTATCGCCAACACGTCGCCGAACGCGCCAGCCTTGGTATTCCGCCGCTGCCGCTGACCAAGCAGCAGACCGAAGAACTGGTAGTCCTGCTGAAGACTCCGCCCAAGGGCGAAGGGGCAGTCCTGGTCGACCTGATCACGCATCGCGTTCCGGCCGGCGTGGATGACGCGGCCAAGGTCAAGGCCGAGTTCCTCGCTCGCGTTGCCAAGGGTGAGGACACGTGCCCGCTGATCTCCCGCGAAAAGGCCACCGAACTGCTCGGCACCATGGTCGGCGGCTACAACGTCAAGCCGCTGATCGACGTGCTCGATGACACCGTGGTCGGCGCCACCGCGGCCAAGGCCTTGAAATCCACGCTGCTGATGTTCGACTTTTTCCACGACGTCGCCGAAAAGGCCAAGGCCGGCAGCGCCAACGCCAAGGCGGTGATGCAGTCCTGGGCCGATGCGGAGTGGTTCACCCAGCGCCCCGACGTGCCGAAGAAGATTTCGGTCACCGTCTTCAAGGTCACCGGCGAAACCAACACCGACGACCTCTCCCCGGCGCCCGACGCCTGGAGCCGTCCCGACATTCCGCTGCACGCACTGGCGATGCTGAAGAACGCCCGCGACGGCATCACGCCCGAGAAACCCGGCGAGCGCGGACCCATGAAGCTGATCGAGGAACTGAAGAAGAAGGGCCACGCGGTCGCCTATGTCGGCGACGTGGTCGGCACCGGATCCAGCCGCAAGTCGGCCACCAATTCCGTACTGTGGTGGACCGGCGATGACATCCCCTTCGTCCCCAACAAGCGCTACGGCGGCTTCTGCCTCGGCAGCAAGATCGCGCCGATCTTCTTCAACACCCAGGAAGATGCCGGCGCCTTCCCCATCGAGTGCGATGTCGCACAAATGGCCATGGGCGACGTGGTCGACATCTATCCCTATGACAAGAAGGTCGAGAAGAACGGTGCTGTGATTTCCAGCTTCGACTACAAGTCGGAAGTGCTGCTCGACGAAGTGCGCGCCGGCGGCCGCATCAACCTGATCATCGGCCGCGGCCTCACCACCAAGGCACGCGAGTTCCTCGGCCTGCCCGCTTCCACGCTGTTCCGCCTGCCGCAGCCTCCGGTCGATTCCGGCAAGGGCTTCTCGCTGGCGCAGAAGATGGTCGGCCGCGCCTGCGGCTTCCCCGAAGGCAAAGGCGTGCGCCCCGGCACCTACTGCGAACCGAAGATGACCTCGGTCGGCAGCCAGGACACCACCGGCCCGATGACCCGCGACGAACTGAAAGACCTCGCCTGCCTGGGCTTCTCCGCCGACCTGGTGATGCAGTCCTTCTGCCACACCGCTGCCTATCCGAAGCTGGTGGACGTCAAGACGCATCGCACCCTGCCCTCCTTCATCACCGCGCGCGGCGGCATTTCACTCAAGCCCGGCGACGGCGTGATCCACTCCTGGCTCAACCGCCTGCTGCTGCCTGACACCGTGGGCACCGGCGGCGATTCGCACACGCGTTTCCCGATCGGCATTTCCTTCCCGGCCGGATCCGGTCTCGTCGCCTTCGCCGCCGCCACCGGCGTCATGCCGCTGGACATGCCCGAATCGGTGCTGGTGCGATTCAAGGGCTCGCTGGCCGAAGCCGGCAAGCGCGGCATCACACTGCGCGATCTGGTCAATGCAATTCCCTTCTACGCCATCAAGCAGGGCCTGCTGACCGTGGCCAAGCAGGGCAAGAAGAACATCTTTTCGGGGCGCATCCTCGAAATCGAAGGCCTGCCCGACCTCAAGGTGGAACAGGCATTCGAACTCACCGACGCCTCGGCCGAGCGTTCCGCCGCCGGCTGCGCCGTGCGCCTGAACAAGGAGCCGATCGTCGAGTACATGCGCTCCAACATCACGCTGATGAAGTGGATGATCGCCGAAGGCTACGAGGACAGGCGCGCGCTGGGCCGCCGCGTCAAGGCCATGGAAGCGTGGATCGCCAACGGCACGCTGATTCAGCCCGATGCCGATGCCGAGTACGCCGCCGTGATCGAGATCGACCTGGCCGACGTCAAGGAACCCATCCTCGCCTGCCCCAACGATCCGGATGACGTCAAGGTGCTGTCCGAAGTCGCCGGCGAGAAGATCGACGAAGTCTTTATCGGTTCCTGCATGACCAACATCGGCCATTTCCGCGCCGCCGGCAAGGTGCTCGAAGGCAAGACTGATATTCCCACTCGCCTCTGGATCGCCCCGCCGACCAAGATGGACGCCATGATCCTCAACGAGGAAGGCTACTACGCCATCCTCGGCAAGTCCGGTGCGCGCATGGAAATGCCGGGATGCTCACTGTGCATGGGCAACCAGGCGCAGATCAAGAAGGGCAGCACGGCCGTGTCGACCTCCACCCGCAACTTCCCCAACCGGCTGGGCATCGACACCCGCGTCTATCTGAGTTCCGCCGAACTGGCGGCAGTGACGGCGCTGATGGGCAGGATTCCGACCATGGCCGAGTACCTGGAGCAGGTGCAGGCGGTGAATGCCAAGGCCGCCGATGTCTATCGCTACATGAATTTCGACCAGATCGCCGAGTTCAAGGAAGTCGCGGATACCGTCACGCTGTAATCGCTGCGAATCGGCGAGAAATCGCCGTGTCGCCATCCGCAGCGGCGAGGAGAGCGTACTTTGCTCGACCGCCCTGCTGCGCAGGGGCTTCATCAGCGCCGACTTTTTGCTTTGCAAACGAAACGCCCCCGTGGAGAAATCCACGGGGGCGTTTTTCATGGGACGATTCGATCTCGTCCCGTTCCGCCCCATCCGACCTGAATGCACGCCGAAGATCTGCAACTGCTTGTCACCCGCGAAATGCCCTTTGGCAAGTACAAGGGAAGGCTGATCGCCGATCTGCCCGGCAACTACCTGAACTGGTTTGCCCGCGAAGGCTTTCCACCCGGGGAGATTGGCCGCCTGCTGGCGCTGATGCATGAAGTTGATCACAATGGCCTGAATGACTTGTTGGCGCCGCTGCGCGCCAAGCGGTGCTGAACGTCGCTTGTGGCGAATCCCGCCGAGAAAAGGCGATGGAACTTTTTCGCCGCCTGTTCGTTTGGTAATTACGATGCTACGGAACGAATGACCCGAATGGCCGATGAAGCCGAAAGCGAACTCATCGCCCGTGCGCAGAAAGGCGACCATCGAGCCTTCACTGCGCTCGTCCGCAGTTATCAGGATCGCGTGTTCCGTTTCATCCTGCGCCTGATCGGCGCACGCGATGAAGCCATGGATCTGACTCAGGAGACCTTCATGAAAGCGCATCAGGCCCTGCCGGGCTGGCGGCCGGAGGCGCAGTTCCGCACCTGGCTGTTCCGCATCGCGCACAATGCCGCGCTCGACGTGCTGCGCCGACGCAAGCATGTCGAATTCGTTTCCATCGACGATCTTCCCGGCGGAGACGAAGGCCATGCGCTACCCGATCCGGCGCGGCGGCCCGACGAACTGCTGGCCGACCGGCAGAGCATCGAACTGCTCGAGCGCACGCTGCGCGACCTGCCCGCAGAGCACCGCGAAATCCTGCTGCTGCGCGAACTGGAAGAGATGTCCTACACCGAAATTGCCGCCACGCTGGGCATCGCCGAAGGCACCGTCAAATCCCGCATTGCCCGCGCCCGCAGCGCAGCCCTCGCCGGCTACCAACGCCACACCGGAGAACACCGCGATGAATGAACAGCCAAGCGCCATGCACGCCCCCGATCTGCCCGAACTGTCCGCCTATCTGGACCGCGAACTCGATGCCGACGGGCGACAGCGCGTCGCCGCCCATCTCGCGGCTTGCCCCGTCTGTGCCGCGCGCTTTGCCGAGTTGCAGGCACTCTCGGCCGGCTTCAGGGCGCTACCCGTGGAAGCCCTTGGGTTCGATCTGGCCGGTGTCGTCGAAGGCCGCCTCGCTGCGGCGCCCCGCGCACCGGCGGCGCGCCAGCGGCGCGACTGGTGGGCTGGCCTGCCGGTTGCGATGGGTGCCGCAGCGTCGATTGCCGCAGGCGTCTTCATGGGCTCGGCGCTGGTCACCGGCGGCGTTGCGACGGCACCGCGCATGGCTGCCCTGCGCGTCTTCGACACCATGCCGCCGGGCAACTTGTGCATCGGCCTCGAATCCTGCTACGCCAAGGGAAACGTCAAATGAAACCGACCCATCTGCGCATCGCGCTCGTCCTGTCAGTCCTCGTCAATCTCGGCGTACTCGGCGCCGTCGCCTACCGCGCCATGGCGCCGTCCGCCGCGCCAGCGGCCGGCGAAAGCCTGTCACGCCATCTTCAACTCGGCACGGATCAACTCCACCGCTGGCACGAGTCGGAGGCCGCCTTCCTCAAGCAACTCGGTACCGGTGCCGAGCAGATCCGCACCCACCGCGACCGCATGATCGGCGCGATCTTTGCCGAAACGCCGGATCAGGCGCTGGTCGACGCCGAGCGCACGGCCATCGCCCGCCTGCAGGAGGAACAACAAAAACTGGTTATCGCGCAACTGCTGCGCGAGCGCGAGCTGCTGCAAGCGCCCCAGCGCGAGAAGCTGGCCCGCCTGCTGCTGGCACAGCCGGTCGGACCGTCGACCATCGAGCAGTTGCACCGCGATTGACGCCGAAGGAACATTTCCGTCTGCCGCTCGTTCAAGTCGGTGAGGTCCACGCTTCGACGCATAGGGCGCGACAGCGGACATCGCTCAACTGAATGGAGAAGCAAACATGAAACAGCAGACATCGCGCGCACTGGGCGCAATCCTTTTTGCCGCCGGCCTTTCCTTGGCCGCCACAGGTCACACGGCGCCGGCGGAGCACAAGCACGACGCGCACGCCGAGCACGGCGCGCCGGCAAAGTTGCAGCTGAATGCCGGAAAGAAATGGGAAACCGACGAGGCCCTGCGCAAATCGATGAGAAGCATCCGCCAGGCGGTCGAGGCCTCGCTGCACGATATCCACGAAAACCGCATGAAGCCTGCCGGTTACGGAGCCTTGGCGAGCAAGGTCGAAGGCGAAGTCGGCAACATCGTTGCCAACTGCAAGCTTGAACCGAAGGCCGACGCACAGTTGCATCTGGTTGTGGCCGAGCTGCTGTCGGGCGCCGAACAGATGGCCGGCAAGGTCAAGAAAGTCAAGCGCGAGGACGGCGCGGTGAAAGTGATCGGCGCGCTGGAAAAATACGCCACCTATTTCGACGATCCGCAATTCAAGCCGATCGCGCATTGAGCGATTCGAACGGCACGCGGAAAACATCCCGTGCGCCGTGTCGCCAGCGCCGACTTTTTGCTTTGCAAACGAAACGCCCTCGCAGAGCAATCTGCGGGGGCGTTTTTCATGGCCGCCGCCTAGGCCGACAGGCTCTGCTCGAAGAAGCGCAGGGTGTTGCGCCCAGCCGCCTTCGACTGATACATGGCGAGGTCCGCCTGCTTCAGCAGTTCATCGACGCTGGTGCGCTGGTCCGCAAACAGCGTGACGCCGATGCTCGGCGTGCTGCTGTGCTCCTTGCCGAGCAGCTCGTAGACCGCATCGAGCGTGGCGAGGATTTTTCCCCCGACGGCTTCGGCCTGCCGCCTTGCCTCGGCCCCGTTTTCGCTGAGGTCGGTAAGCAGCACCACGAACTCGTCGCCACCGAGGCGCGCTGCCGTATCCACCTCGCGGATGCAACTGTTCAGCCGTTGCGCCACCTGCTGCAGCAGCAGGTCGCCATGGTCGTGACCGTGCGTGTCATTGAGTTTCTTGAAGTTGTCGAGGTCGATCAGCAGCAGCGCGCCGCGCCGTCCGCTGCGGGCGCAGGCCGCCAGCGCCCATTGCAGCCGATCGATCAGCAGCCTGCGGTTGGGCAACTGGGTGAGATCGTCGTAGAGCGCCAGGTGCCGGATCTGCTCCTCGGCCGCCTTGTGCTCGCTGAGGTCCATCATCGTCGCGACATAATTCGTCGTGGTCGAGCCATCGCCGCATTTGACGGTCGCGATCGTGAGCCATACCGGATGGATTTCGCCGCTCTTGCGACGATTCCAGATCTCTCCCTGCCATGATCCGGTGCGATGAATGCTCTCCCACATCGCCGCATAGAATGCGGCGTCATGGCGTCCGGACTTGAGCAGGCCCGGCGTCAGCCCGATGACCGCATCCGCGGCGTAGCCGGTCAGCACCGAGAAAGCCTGATTCACCCGCTGGATCACGCAATCCGCGTCGGTGACCATGATGCCGACACTGGCCTCGAACGCCGCGGCGGCTATCTGCAGCTGTGCTTCCGCGAGCTTGCGTTCGGTAACATCGTGAGCAACGACGACCACCCGCGCCACCCGGCCTTCGCTGTCCCGGATCACCCCGCCCACTGATTCCATCTGCCGGATGCTGCCGTCCGCCAGATGGAAGCGGTATTCGCTGCGCTGGCCGATCCCGCTTCTGACGGTTTCCTTGAAGGCGGCGATGATGCGCGGCCGGTCTTCATCATGGACCTCGGCGAACGAATCCGTGCCGATCAGGTTCTCCGTAGCGCCGAAAAGCTTCTTGTAGGAAGGGCTGTTGTAGATGCGGCGCCCTTCCAGATCGAGCACCGCAATGAAGTCGCCGAGATTCTCAGCGATCAGGCGGAAAAACCTTTCCTGCTCGCGCAAGGCCGTTTCGGCCGTCTTGCGCGCGGCGATGTCGGTCAGCACGAGCAGCAGCAACAGCGGCACGCCGTCCCTGAACAGCCGAAGCCCATCCATCTGCGCGAAGAACGGCGATCCGTCCGCGTGCAGCAGCGTGATTTCCAGGGTCAATGGCCCATCGCGGCAGGCCAGAGCGGAAAGATGCGCGCTCAGCAACGCATGGTCCGCAGGTGCCACGAATCGCGAAAAAGGCGTCGCCACCATTTCTTCGCGGGCCAGCCCGAGCAGCGCAACACCGGCGCGATTCACATCGGTGATCGCACCCTGCCCGGTCACCGCAAAGCAGGCGCTGGGAGCGAACTCGAAGAACTCGCCATGGCGATCGCGCGACAAGGCTGCGGCCGTCACGGGATGCGATGCCTCGTCCAGTTCCTTTTCCAGTTGAACCTTGCGAGCCTGATCGTCCGGCCTCAACTCCATCGGAGTGACGATGCAAACGCCGGGCTGCCACCTGGACGGCCGGCCACAGCGGACAGTACGTTCGGATTCCCTGTCATCGATCCAGCCCCCTGATTGGCGTAGGCCCAGTTGAGATGGGCGACACGCAACGCGACCAGTTGCCGTTGCGCATCCGCATCACCGCCGGAAGCCTTGCCAAGAAGCTCCTGAAAAAACGCTTCGCTCGCACGGTCCATTTCCGCCGGTGAGGTTGATAGCGGCAGACCGACGATTTCATTCAGTCGAGGAATCATACACCCCTCCCCTGTCTGCGGAGCCGGCATGGAATCCCGCGCGAATCCGGCGCTGCTAGCTGGCGGCCTTCGGCGCACGGCGTGGCTTGATGACTTCGACCTTTGCCAATGTCTTGTTCAGTTGGACGTCGTCCAGCCCCCCGAGCAGCAGCAGACCAGCCCGCAACAGCTCGCTTCTGCGGACGCTGGCGCCGGAGAGCATCAGGCGCGTCTTCAATGCGCCCAATTGGGCGTACTCGGCTTCCGTGATCGTGTAGCGGCGGGAGACCGGCTTGGGCTTCTTCTGCTTCTGGCCGTTGGATTTGGAAGGTGCCGCGACCAGGGACTTTGCCGCGGGTTTTGCGGCAACGGCTCTGGAAAGCCTTACGCGTCTGGCCGCGGTCGGGGTTTTCGATTCGGCGGCAGTGGGCACCAGTTTCTTCGTACGCGCCTGGACTTTGGCTATTGGCATTCAATATCTCTCCGTCGTGGTCGGCGCGGACGCCGAAGGGTTTCCGGAAACATTTTCCGGAAGGGCTCGAACTGCCGGACACGGAACGGCTGCACAGCCGCCATGAAAGACCGAAAGCCGATCGCACCCTAAGTTATTCTATGCATGGCATGCAGGATGCAAATACCCGCGGACAGGTATTCGGGCTACCGACTTGGGGGTATTTTCGGGTGAACCGGACGAAGAAGCCCTATCTGAGAACGGTTCAGGGCAGGATCAGGCCGGTGCGAATTGCATATTTCGTCAGTTCAACCACGTTGTGCAACTGAAGTTTCCGCATGAGATTGCGCCGGTGCACGTCGACCGTGCTCGGCGATATGTGCAATTCGGCGGCAATGTACGGTGCGGTCTTGCCGTCGGCCAGCAAGGTCGCCACCTGAAGCTCACGCCGCGACAGCGGATTCTCGTCCGGATCGGCGGAACGGCTGCGCCGGTTGCGCAGGCTGTCGGTGACCAGTGCGGTGACCTGCGGGCAGAGGTAGCTGGCCCCGTCCATCAGGCTGAGAATCCCCCGCTTCAGTTCGGAGCCCGCTGCCGATTTGACGATGTAGCCGCGGGCGCCGACGTCGAGCATCTGCTGGACGATGCGACGATCGAGGTAGGTGGACAAGGCCAGCACCTTGATTTCCGGGTGCTTCGCCCGCAGCCGTCGCGCGGTTTCGATGCCGGATATCCCCGGCAGCGCAACATCCATCACCACCACGTCGGGCAATAGCTCCCCCGCGAGGCGCAATGCCGTCTCGCCATCGCCGACTGTCGCCACCACCTTGAAACCCTTGTCCTGCTCCAGCACTGACTGCAGGGCGTCGCGCACCATGGTGTGGTCATCGACAAGCATTATTTGGATCATCGCAGATCTCCTTTCCCTCAATGATGCGGGGCACGCTCAGGGTGACCGTGGTGCCGTTGCCGGGGCTGCTGTCGATATCGACCTCGCCACCGAGGTTGATCATCCGCTCGTGGATCGAGCGCAGCCCGAAACTGCCGTGCCCATGCCCGGCGCCGATGTGTTCTGCCGGTTCGAATCCCTTTCCGGCATCGCTCACCACAAGGACAAGGCGCTCGTGGTGGCACAGGCAGGTGAGGCTGGCTTCCTTCACCCCGGCATGCTTGGCGGCGTTGATCAACAGTTCGCGCGCCGCGCGATAGAGCACCGCCTGCACCTCATCGACCAGGCGCTTGCCGCACTCGCCGACATCGACATGCACCTTGAGCCCGAAAGAGCGCCCTGTTTCCTCACCCAGCCATTCCAGTGCCGGCCCGAGACCAAGCGTGTTCAGGATCGGCGGACTCAGTTGCTGGGTGATGCTGCGCGCCGCCCGGTCGGCCTGTTCCACCAGGTCCACGACCTGCCCGAGCGCGGCTTGCGGCAGGTCGTCCGGCAGCGACGTGAGCTTGATCTTGATCACCGCCAGCAACTGGCCCAGGTTGTCGTGCAGGTCCTCCGCCAGCTTGCGTCGCTCGCGCTCTTCGAACATGGTCAGTTGCGCGGACACTCGGCGTAGTTCCCTGGTGCGCTCGACCACCCGTTTATCCAGGCTCGCGGCCAGCAGCGCCAGATTTTCCTCGGCCTGCCGGCGCCGGCTGATGTCGCGATCGACGCCGCGGTAGCCGATCATCCTTCCGGCCGCATCGCGAATCGGCGTCCCGTTGCTCAGCGTGTCATGGCGCCCCCCGATCGAATCGAGGACGATGTTTTCCAGATCGCGGAAGGATTCCTCGCGCATGACGATCGCCGCAAACGCCGCGCCGACACGCAGCGCCTCATCGGGCGGCATCAAGTCGAAGGCCGTCCTGCCGATGATGTCTTCCGGCGCATAACCGAGCAGTACCCGAACGCTCTCCGAGGCGTAGGTATAGCGCCCCGCCAGATCCACCTCCCAGATCCAGTCGGCGGAAATATCGGCCACGTCGCGAAAGCGTCGTTCGGATTCGCGCAGTGCCTGCTCGATGCGCTTGTACCCGGTCACATCGACCACGACCGCGCGGCATTCCTGCCGGTCGGGTGACAGTGTTGCGGTGATCTGTACTGTCTGCGGCGCCAGCCCGGCTATCGCCAGTTCCAGTTCGCAGTTCTGCGCTGCCTCGCCCGCGAATGCGCCTTGCAGGAAGGCCTTGAATCGCGGGCGGTCGGCCGCCGCGACGAAGGCGGAAAAGCGCCGGCCGGCCAGCCGGTCGCGTTCCTGTCCGAGCAGGCGCGCGCCGGTCAGGTTGAGCCGGGCAATCGCCCCGTCGCGGTCCAGGCTGAAGAAACCCGCCGGGGAAAAATCATGGAAATCGGCGAAACGCTCCAGAGCCGCCTCGATCTCGGATTGCGAGCGGCGCAATTCCTCGCTCTGCAACTCCAGTTCGATCTGGTGCGCCTGCAGTTCATGCAGCAGGTGCCGCGTATCCGCCGCGTCAAGCTGAATCGCACCGGGCGAAGGCTTCCCGGGGCGCAGCAGCTCTTCGGCGCGGCGCCGAAGTTCGGCGCCATCGTTCGGCGGCGGCGCCCGAGGCGGGTCACGCTTCACTTCCGTCCCTTCGGCGGCTCGCCGCCGCCCCGGTGCGGTTGCGCCGTCTCCAGATGCGCAACGCGTTGTTCCAGCACCTCCTGGGCCTGCCGCAAGATGCCTTCCAGAGCCCTGGACTGGTCGAGTTGCGTATCCTGCTCGTTGCAGCGGCCTTGCAGCATTGCCAGCGCCTCGCGCAGTGTCGCCTCGAGTGTCCTGGCCGCGCTGATGTCGATAAAGGTGATCACCACACCGTCGATGCGGTTGCCCTGGGTACGGTAGGGCATGATGCGCACCCTGAACCAGCGCCCGTCGCGCGCCGCTACCTGCCGCTCCATGAATACCAGCGAACGCAGCACCTCGCGCGCATCGGCGGCCAGACCCGGATAGTCGAGTTCCGTGGCAAGGTCCGTCACGGGCCGGCCGGCGTCGCCGGGAATCAGCTTGATGATCCCGGTCGTCTGCGCGGTGAAGCGCCTCACCTTGAGCCGGTCGTCGAGGAACAGGGTGGCGATGTCGGTGCTGTCGAGCAAATTCTTCATGTCGTCGCCGGCCTGCGACAGTTCTTCCACCTTGGCCGTCAGCTCGTGGTTGACCGTCTGCAGTTCCTCGTTCATCGACTGCATTTCTTCCTTGGACGTGGTCAGTTCCTCGTTGGTGCTCTGCAACTCCTCGTTGGTGCTCTGCAATTCCTCGTTGGCGGACTTGAGCTCCTCCTGCGAGGTCTGCATTTCCTCGCGGGTCGTCTGCAATTCCTCGTGCGCCAACTGCAGTTGCTGCGCCAGTTCGGCAATGCGCGACTGGTCGGCGCTGGTCCGCGCCGCCTTGCCCGAGGCCTTGACCACAGGCACGGCGGGAACGTCGGCAAATACCACCAGCACCATGCCGCGCAGCACCGCCGGCTCGGTCAGGGCCTGGATCGTCAGATTCACGCGCTGGCCCGCGCCGTTGGTCTCCAGCGCAAGGTCTTTCAGCACGAGGGTACTGTTTTCGCGCACGGCCTTGGCGAAGGCCCCGTTCAAGGCGCCGGCCAATCCTTCGCGGGCCATGGCGAACAGGTTGAGATTGGCCTTGCCGGCCGCCGGCTCGAGGTATTTTCCGGTCTTGCCGCTGACATACACGAGGTCGCCCCGGCCGGTGGTCAGCACGGCGGCCGGCGCATAGCGCCGCAACAGCAGCGCCTCGGTCTCGGCCTGGAGGCTGGCCGCCGAACCGGCTGGCGGCGAAGACGGCGACTGCAATGAAACCGCCGCTTCGGCGCGGCTGCGGGCATGGGTCAGCGGGAAGTCGACCGGGGTCGCCCGCAGCAGGTTGTCCTGGCGCCGGTAGAGCCGGTTCTTGCCGGGCAGTGCGGCGAACAGGTCGGTCGCGGCACCGACGGTCTCGGAACTTCCCAGCGCCAGGACGCCACCCGGGTTGAGGCTGTAATGGAACAGGGGCAGCAGCTTCTTCTGCAGGTCGGCGTCCAGGTAGATCAGCAGGTTGCGGCAGGACAGCAGGTCGAGCTTGGTAAACGGCGGATCCATCACCAGGTTCTGCTGGGCGAAGATCACCATTTCGCGAATTTCCTTGTTCAGCTTGTAACCGCGCTCTTCCTGCACGAAGAAGCGCCGCAGGCGCTCCTCGTCGACGTCGGCGGCGATATTGGCCGGATAGGCGCCGACGCGCGCCTTGTCGATGGCATCGTGATCGAGGTCGGTGGCGAACACCTGCAGGGAATAGCGGGCGGAGGGCTTCAGCGTGTCCAGCGCCTCGCGGAAGACGATTGCCAGCGAATACGCCTCCTCGCCCGTCGAGCAGGCCGGCACCCAGGCGCGCAGCACGCCACCATTGGGGCGGGCGGCCAGCAAGCCGGGGATGACCTCGTTACGAAGCTGTTCCCACAGCGCCGGATCGCGGAAGAAACTGGTGACGCCGATCAGGAGCTCCTTGAACAGCAGGCCGGCTTCCTGCGGATTTTCACGCAGGTAGCGGACATAGTCGGCAATGCGCGGCAACTGGTGCAGGCCCATGCGCCGCTCGATGCGCCGGTAGATGGTGCTTTTCTTGTAGAAGGAAAAATCATGGCCGGTTTGGGCGCGCAAAATCAGCACGACTTTCTCCAGACCGCTCTGGTCCTTGTCTTCGAGTTCGTCGGCGGACCGGATCGGGAGCAGCGGGACATGCTGCAGATAGCTGATGATCCGTCCCGCGAGTTCCTCGGCCGGCGCGACCACGTCGGCCAGCCCCGCATCCACGGCGCTGCGCGGCATGCCGTCGAACTTCGCCGTCGCCGGCGTCTGCACGAATACCGCCCCCGCCATCTCCTTGATCGCGCGCAGGCCCAGCGTGCCGTCCGAGCCCATGCCGGAGAGGATCACGCCGATGCTGTTTTCCTGCTGGTCGGCCGCCAGGGAGCGGAAGAAATAATCGATGGGCAGGCGCAGGCCGCGCGGCGCCGCCGGTTCCAGCAGATGCAGGACGCCATGCAGGATGGACAGGTCGCGGTTGGGCGGGATCACATAGACATGGTCCGGCGCGACCTTCATGCGATCCCTGATCTGCTCCACCGGCATCGCGGTGGACCGTTGCAGCAACTCGGCCATGACACCCTTGTGGGTCGGATCGAGGTGCTGGACCACGACGAAAGCCAGGCCGCAGGCCGGCGGCACATGCTTGAAAAATACTTCCAGTGCCTCCAGCCCGCCGGCCGAAGCACCGATGCCGACAACGGTGAAGGCCGCGTTCGTTGCGGGCGCTTTCTCGACCGGACTGGCAGACATCTGATTCCTGCTCTTCTTCGCTGCCATGGACTTCTCTTTCCTCGCTTGGCCCTGGGGAAATTCATCGCGTTTGGCAGCCGCGACCACCCACTCCGGCTGCATATCCACTATACCCCGCTAGCGCCCGGGCTGAGGACATTGCTTGCGGCAAGGCCCGTCGGAAGTTTGAATGCCATCCTGCGGGCAACGGCAGGAAAGGCGCGACACGCAATGAGTGCCCGAGGGCAAGGGTGCGATGTCCCGCTTCCTCCCGGTCGCCTGACAACTCGACCGGGACGCCGCGATCGACCCCGGAACAAGCGTCAGGAAACGGCGATCTTGGTCGCCGCACTGCCCTGCTTCTTGGGCAGCACCGCCTCCAGCACGCCATCCACCGACAGCTTGATGTCCTCTTTCCTGACGCCCGGAATTTCCGCCTTGATGCTTACTGGCTGTTGCGCAGGATCCCTTCGACATCAGTCTCGGCTTGCAGCCAGTCCGACATCTCGTTGCCTGATGCAAAGCCACGCTGTTCGGCACGGTAGTAGGCGGCCTCGGCGATCATTTGTTCGCGCGGGCAATCCTGGGAATCGGCCGCAACCAATTCAGGCACTGGTCGCGATGAGCCGTTGCCTTTGGACTTCCTGGGTAGTTCGTTTTGGGTTTTCATCTTGGTCTCCTCATGGGTTTCAGGTTTTGCGGCGGAATCCGCCGGCAATGAAAAGCAATAATCTCCTTCAAGAATCTGCAAACTCGACTGCATCAGGCGCCCCCGTTCAGCAGCAGGCATCGATCCAGCGCCTGTCCAAGGCATTTCCCTTGCGAGGCATTCAGGCGACGGCAATTCACGCAGATGGCAGCGTTTGTCGTCGTCATGGCCGCCGGCGAATAATCTTCCTTTCGCAACAAGTCCTCCGCCAGCGATCCGACACGGGCTGCGCGCTGGCGTTGCGGGTCATTCGGCGGAATCCGATCCACCCATCCGCGGCTGACCCGCACCACCCCCTCCAGCAAGCTCTTGTTCCTGCCGCCATCACACTCAACCGGCTCGGCTTCGTGAACCGCGCCCGAGGTCGACGGATAGCCGGTCGCCCCGACGCCTGTCACGCTGGGCGTCAAAGGCATCGATCTGCTCCGGCGCGGCGTACGTTGAGCAAGAACATTTCCTGCCCGTCGGTGACGATCCGCAACAGATTGAGTTCCACCGCGAAATGAGCACCTTGGGCGTCGGTCGCCTGAAACCTCCGCCACTCGCCGTCCGAACACAGGTAAACCAGATGGCGCGCGCTGTAACTCGGAGAACTCCCGTTGAGGAACAGCCCATCGATGAACTCCGGTATTTGCCGCCCCACCATCTGGGCATGCCTGATCCTGAATATCTGCCCGGCGGGCTCGCCGCAACTGAGAACCCTTCCTGCGCGATCAACGATCAGGGTGCCGTACTCGTCCCCGTTTCCAGAGGTTGCGGCAACCCGAAACGAATCCCGCCCGGCTTCAGCCGGCTGCAATAGGCCCGGGTCTCGTCCAATCATGGCGTGCACCTAACGCAAGGCGTTCCGGCGCCAGCCGGAATGGATGTAGTTCTCGGTCTGCATGCGCAAAACATATCTGCTTGAGGTGACCGCAGGAATACCCCGGTCTGCGTATTTTGGCTACCGGAAAATGGGTAAGCCGCGCTGCCGGCACAATGAAAAACGCCCCCGGTAATGTCATTTCCGGGGGCGTTTTTCTTTGCGCACCGAAGACTTGAAGTCCGGTGCAGGGGAAGCTACGGTCGTCGCGATTCCCGACGACCGGGCGGCATCTTGTCAGAATAAAGATCGCGGCCGGCTTCATGGACGTCGCGACGCAACTGGCGGCGCTCTTCGGGCGACAGGCGCCCACCACCTCTCGATTCGTCGCGCGGTGAAAACTGCTGGGGACGCTGCTCGGCAGGCATCATCCGCTGCGGACCGCCACCCGCATTGCGGCCCTGCTGCTGTCGAAACGGCCCCTGTGCCGCAGCCGCGGTAGCCAGAAACCACAGCACGCTTGCCACACCGGCCCATCTCGCCCTGCCCATTGTGTTCACAACCAACCTTTTGTCGTCATCAGCGAAAGATACTGTAAATATTGTAAACCTGCTGGCCCGCCACGTGGCTGGCGGCCATCAGGTGATCGACACCCACCTGCGGTTCCGCGCCCCACAAGGCCAGCCCTGCGGCCAGGGCCATGCTGAAGAATAGTGCTTTCATGATTGCCTCTGATGCCTGGTTTCCGGTTTATCGATGCCGTTCTTCCGGCACGCTTGCATTCTCGGCAGGGCCTGTAAGCCAAGTGTTGCCGTCCGCCGGCCTTTGTAATCGTTTGTAAAGCCCGCTGGCAGGAAGCCGTCGATCCGGCTAGGATTGGAGCCTATGTCAGCAGGAATCATGCCCCGCGTTGAGACCAGGATCGGCTGGATGCAAGGCGCAGTGCGCGGCCAATGGTTGTTCCAAGGCTGCGCGCTGCAACGCCGCAGACGCCGATCCTGGTCTCAACCCGAAGGGCCGCCGGGCGTTGGGCGCGCTGCCACGTTGTCGGTCGTTTGCATGGTGGTACCATGCCGCACTCCCTCCGCCTCGCATCGCATCCCAACGCCCGGCGGCGCGGGGTATGATTCCTACTGACATAGGCTCCTAGCCCATGAACGAAACCAAGACCAAGATTCTGGTCGTCGATGACGACCTGCGGCTGCGCCAGTTGCTCGAGCGCTATCTTTCCGATCAGGGCTTTACCGTCAAGGCCGTGCCTGATGCACCGGGCATGGACCGCGCGCTGGAGCGCGAACTGTACGACCTGATCGTGCTCGACCTGATGCTGCCCGGGGAAGACGGCCTGGCCATCTGCCGCCGCCTGCGCGGCGCGGCCAATCCGGTGAGCATCATCATGCTGACGGCCAAAGGAGACGAGGTCGACCGCATTGTCGGCCTTGAAATCGGCGCCGACGACTACCTGCCCAAGCCCTTCAACCCGCGCGAACTGGTGGCGCGCATCCATGCCGTGCTGCGCCGCCAGGCGCCGCCTCCGCCTCCGGGCGCGCCGACCATCACGGAGGAAAGCGTGAGTTTCGGCAAGGTGCGGATCAATCTGGCAACGCGGGAGCTGGAACGCGACGACGTGGCAACCCTGCTCACTTCGGGCGAGTTCGGCCTGCTGCGCGTCCTGCTGGAACATCCAAGGCAACCGATGAGCCGCGACAAGCTGATGGAACTGGCGCGAGGCCGGGAATACGAGGTATTCGATCGCGCCATCGACGTGCAGATTTCCCGCCTGCGCAAGCTGGTCGAAGAAGATCCGGCCAAGCCGCGCTACATCCAGACGGTGTGGGGCTTCGGCTATGTTTTCGTTCCTGACGGAACGAAACACGAGTGAAACTCCTGCCGCGCACGCTGCTGTGGCGCACTTTTCTTCTGGTTGCCTTGCTGATGCTGCTCTCCGTCGCGGCATGGTTCTTCATCTTCACCACCTACGAGCGCGAGCCGCGCGCACGGCAACTGGCGCAAACCCTGGTCAGCGTCGCCAACCTGACCCGCGCCGCCTTGATCTCGGCCCGTCCCGAGGCGCGCCGTGACCTGTTGCGCGAATTGTCGGACCGCGAAGGCATCCACATCTATCCGGCCGATGCGGCGGATC
This sequence comes from Sulfuritalea sp., assembly GCA_030680805.1. Taxonomy (GTDB): domain Bacteria; phylum Pseudomonadota; class Gammaproteobacteria; order Burkholderiales; family Rhodocyclaceae; genus Sulfuritalea. Next base: position 27,002 of record JAUXUK010000106.1, read on the forward strand.
GTGTCGAAGACCTCCCCAACCGGGCCTTTCTGCGCCGGGTCGAGGAGCTGGTCAGGGAACAGCTCGGACCGAGGACCCGGCTGACGCTGGAGCGGGAAGGCGAACGGGCCCTGTTCGTCAATTTCCGGATCGACGACAGCGACGAAGGTGACTACTGGCTGGCCCTGCCTCGTGAGCGCATTGATCGCGTGATTCCGCTGAGCTGGCTGGGCTGGGGCGTGGCCGCGCTGCTGCTGTCGCTGCTCGGCGCCTGGTTCATCGTGTTCCGCATTACCCGCCCGCTCAAGGCCTTGCAGCAGGCGGCGCGAAAAGTCGGCGCTGGCGAGACGGCGGATCGCCTCGATGAAGGCGGCCCCACCGAACTGGCGACCGTCGCCCGGGCCTTCAACCAGATGAGCGCCGATCTGGCCCAGCTCGACCAGGACCGCGCCCTGATCCTGGCCGGCATTTCGCACGATCTGCGCACGCCGCTGACCCGCCTGCGCATGGGCATCGAAATGGCCGCCGACGATGGCCTGCGCGAAGGCATGACGGCCGACATCGAGGAGATGGACAAGACCATCGGCCAGTTCCTCGACTTCGCCCGCTCGGAAAGCGGCGAAGCCCTGCAGGAGGTCGATGTCGCCGCCCTGCTGGAAGAACTCGCCGCGCAATACCGGCGGCGGGGATTCGCTGTCGAACTCGCCGTCTCGCCAGCGCCGAGTTTTCGCGGCGCGATGTCTGTGCGGCCGCAGGCCCTGCGCCGCGCCATCAGCAATCTGATCGACAACGCGCTGCGCTACGCCGGCACCGAATCGCCCGTGGAACTGGCGCTGAGCGCCGCTGCCGGCGAGTTCAGCATCGAGGTGCGCGATAGCGGCCCCGGCATTCCGCCTGAAGATGCCGAACGCGTGAAGCGCCCCTTCGCCCGGCTCGAATCCGCCCGCACCAACGCGGCAGGTGCCGGCCTCGGCCTGGCCATCGTCGACCGCATCGCGCGCTCCCACAACGGACGCCTCGAACTGCTGGCGCGCGAAGGCGGCGGGCTGATTGCCCGCCTTGTGCTGCTCCCTGCCAACCCGCCATCCACCACCGCCTCATGAACGAAATCGCCACCCCTTTTTCCCGCATCGGCGGGGAGCCCGCCGTGCGCGGCCTGGTGCAGCGTTTCTACGAACTGATGGATACGCTGCCCGAGGCCTACGGCATCCGCAAGCTGCACGCCTCGGACCTTGCCAGCGCCGAGGAAAAGCTGTTCATGTTTCTGTGTGGCTGGCTCGGCGGTCCCCAGCTCTACGTGGAGAAATTCGGCCACCCCAAGCTGCGTGCGCGCCATATGCCTTTCCCGATCGGCAGCAACGAAGCCGAGCAATGGATGCTGTGCATGCGGCAGGCGATGGCTGAGGTGATTCCCGACGAAGGCTTACGCGCCTCGCTGGACAAATCGCTCAACGATCTCGCCTATCACATGCGAAATCGCAACGACCCACCCGCTTAAAGGTCTGCGCTGGCCTGTTCCCGCCGCAGCGTCAGCGCGTGGCGGTGGCGCGCCATCAGGCGCGGATCGGTGGCGATGACGCCGATGGTCTCGCCGATCACCATGACCACGCCCAGCACCGGCAGCACCAGCATCAAACCCGACACGCCCGCGACCGCACCGCCGACGAAAATCATCAGCACCGTCACCAGCGGATGCAAGGCGAGGCTCTTGCCGATGGTGAGCGGCATATAGACGAAGTCATCGAGCAGGCGCACCAGAATGAACAGGGCCACCGCCCAGTAGGCCATGGCCGGCGCATCGGGAAAATCGGTCGCTGCCACCAGCACCACCAGCAAGCCGCCGAGGATCGAACCGACGTAGGGAATCCACGCCAGTACGGCGCAGATCAGGCCCAGCGCGAAGGGGCCGGGAATGCCCAGCAGCCACAGGCCGGCGGCCAGCGTCAGGGTGTCGAGGACGGTGAGCTTGATCAGCCCCTGAAAGTAGGCGCGCGAAGTGCGATCGATTTCATGCAGCAGGTACAGGGTCTTTTCAAAGAAGGCATTGGGTACCGCGCCGCCCAGAAAGCGCTGGAAGCGACGACCGTCGCGCAGGAAGAAGAACGCGAGGAAGGGCGCCAGAATCAGCGACGGCGCCCAGGCCATGATGCCGATGGCGACCGGCTCGAGGTGATCGGCAAGGCTGCCGGCGCCCTGCGCCAATCGCCCCGCCACCGTGTCCGCCAGATGGGCATCGGCCAGCGGCGCCCAATGCCTCTCCAGCGCTCGCAGCGACTGGTCGAGCAATTGCAGGCCGCCCTTGACGTAGCCGATGACGGCGTCCTGCCAGCCGGCGACGTGGCTGGTGACCCAGGGGGCAAGCGCCACGCCGACGACCGAGAACGCTGCAAGAAACCCCACAGTGGCCGCACTGGCCGCCGCCTCGCGGCTCATGCCGCGATAGATCAGCGCCTGCATCGAGGGATAGAGGAAATAGTAAAGGATCAGCGCCAGCAGAAAGGGCACCACCAGCCACAGGATTTTCTGGAAGAAGAACAACAGCAGGCAGGTGATCGCAATGATCGAGGCCCAGACGATGGGGCCGGAGCCGTGATGGCCCTCCTCCACCGTGCCGTTCGCGGACGACGCTTCGCGCATCACAGGTGCTGGTGACCACCAGCGGCGAGGGCCATGTCACGCATGCGGGCCCCCAGGTGGCGCGCCAGCTCGCGCGAAATCTTCGAGGCAATGCGGGCGTGCGTTTCGAGCAGCCCGACAAAATCGTCGCGAAAGAACACAATCAGCTGGCAGGCGGTGGCGGCGCGCGCCTGCGCCGAACGTGGCGAATTGTCGAGCAGGGCGAGTTCGCCGAAGAAGGTGCCGGGACCAAGCTGGGCCAGGCGGCCGGTGTCTCCCTGCCGCCGTCGCGGATGGAAACCGGCAGGCTCATTCAGATCGAGTTGCGCCACACGGCCTGCGTCTCCCTGATCATGGCGGCTGATCAGCACCTCGCCCGAGGCGACGATGTAGATCGCCTGACCCTCTTCGCCCTCGTCGAAGATCACTTCGTCGGCAAGGTAGTCGCGCTCGTGCAGCAGGCCATCGACGATCTGCAACTCGGCCGGCGTCAGGTTGACGAACAGGCTGAGGTTGCGCAGGCGCTCCAGGCGCGGCGTTGTTTTTCTGGGGCGAAACAGATTGACCACGGTTACTCCCAATCAATGGCCGGATTCTAACCGGCGTCCGGCTCTTGAAGCGGAAAGCACGCCAGCGTCTGGTAGCTCGCCGCCGAAGGATGCAGATGGGTTTCGACCAGGGCGAATTCGCCGACCCGCCAGCCGATCGGCGTTCCCAGCCGCGGCAGCGAGGCACAGCGCGCGCGGCGCGCCAGCGTGATGTGCGGCACCTGCGCCGAAGCGGAGCGCGGGTCGATGACGAAACCGGCGTCGGTCAACCCGGCGGCCAGCGACCCGGCCAACCGCTTCAGGGCCGGCGGCGTCTGGCGGCACCCGGCCCACAGGATGCCGCGCTGCGGCCAGAAGCCGAGACGGTCGAGGCTGAGATCGAAGGCCTCGGCGCGCACCCCGGCGGCGATCCGTTCGAGATCGACAAGCTGCGCAGGGGTCACCGATCCGACGAAGGCCAGCGTCAGATGCAGTGCTGCCGGACGCATCACCCGGCCGCCCCCACGGGCCGCCAGATCGTGCGCCAGCGCGGACAGGTGCGAAACCGCCTCATCGTCCGGCCAGAGGGCAAAGAACACTCGCCGCGAGCGAGCTTCGGTCATGCGGGGCTACTCCACGTGCAGCAGCAGCACCACGGCATGCGCTGCAATGCCTTCGCTGCGGCCTTCGAAACCCAATCGCTCGTTGGTCTTGCCCTTGACATTCACGCACTCGCTTGCAATGCCGAGATCGGCCGCGATGTTGCTGCACATCGCCGCCACGTGGGCTGCGATGCGCGGTGCCTGCGCAATGACGGTGGCGTCGACATTGCCCACCTGCCAGCCGGCCGCCCGCACGGCGCTCATGGCTCCACGAAGCAGCGTGCGGCTGTCGGCCCCCGCCCACTGCGTGTCGCTGTCGGGGAACATGCCGCCGATGTCGCCGAGGCCGGCGCCACCAAGGAGCGCATCGGTAATCGCGTGCAGCAGCACATCCGCATCCGAATGTCCGAGCAGGCCCTGAGGGTGGGGAATCTCGACGCCGCCCAGAATCAGCTTGCGACCCGGTGTCAGCGCATGCACGTCATAGCCCTGACCGACGCGGAATGGAGTCTTCATTTCAGGCAATCCCTTTCACAACAACCGCGGAAGAAGCCGTTCTCTTCCCAGGCTTGATAGTGTATCGACATGCGACGGCGGCAAACCCGCCAAGCTCCACCTCGGTTCAAATCCGTTGCACAAAATCCTCGAAGCCTGCGACAGGCAGCGGCCGGCTGAACAGATAGCCCTGATAGGCATGGCAGCCATGGGCTTCGAGAAACTCGCGCTGCGCCTCGGTCTCCACGCCCTCGGCAACGACCGCCAGGCCGAGACTGTGCCCCAGAGCCACGATGGTGCGGGCGATGGCGGCATCGTTCAAATCCGTGAGCACGTCGCGCACGAATGACTGGTCGATCTTCAACTGATCCAGCGGCAAACGCTTCAAGTACGAAAGCGATGAATACCCGGTGCCGAAATCGTCCATCGAGAAGCCGACACCGCGGGCTTGCAGGGCCAGCATCTTCGCGATAATGTCCTCGGCATTGTCCAGCAGCAGGCTCTCGGTGAGTTCCAGTTTGAGCCTGTCGGGCCGGGTACCGAAAAAATCGACCACGGCCAGCACCTGCTCGACGAAATTTGGCAGGCTGAACTGGCGCGCGCTGACGTTCACCGCGACAGTGAGATGGGCAAGTTCCGGCTTTGCCGCCCATATCACCAGTTGCTCGCAGGCGGATTCCAGCACCCAATGGCCGAGCGGCAGAATCAGTCCGCTTTCTTCGGCCAGGGGAATGAAATCCGCGGGCGACACCAGCCCGCGCTCGGGATGCTGCCAGCGCACCAGTGCTTCGGCGCCGAACACCCGGCCGGATGAATTCACCTGCGCCTGGTAGTGCAGGAGAAACTGCTTCTCGACGATGGCCTTGCGCAGGTCGACTTCCATGGCGGCCCGCGCCGTGACCGCGGCCTGCATGTCGGGATCAAAGAAACGCAGGGTGTTGCGTCCTGCCGCCTTGGCCTGATACATGGCCATATCGGCCCGCTTCAACAACTCGTCGATGGTGTCCTGATGATTGACAAACAGGGTGACGCCGATACTGGGGGTGCTGTGATGCCTGTAATTCGCCAGTTCGTACGTTTCATTGAGTGCGTCGAGAATCTTCTCGCCGACGATTTCGGTCTGGGTGGCGGCTTCCTGCATGTTTCCGCTCAGGTCTTCCAGCATCACCACGAATTCGTCGCCGCCCAGGCGAGCCACGGTGTCACCCTCGCGCACACAGGTGACCAGGCGGCGGGCGACCTGTTGCAGCAGCAGATCGCCGATGTCATGGCCAAGCGTATCGTTGAGGGTCTTGAAGTTGTCCAGGTCGATAAACAGCAGCGCACCGCATTTTTCGCTGCGGGCGCTCGCGGCCATCGCTTGATGGAGCCGATCGAGCAGCAGCCGGCGGTTGGGCAGGTCGGTCAGCAAATCAAAGAAGGCCAGTTGCTCGATCTTGTCGGCTGCCGTCTTGCGCTCGGTGATGTCCTGGATGGCCCCGATTTGCAGCATGGGCTTGCCCGCGCTGTCACATTCAAAATCGCCCCAGGCGACCACCCAGCGCGTTTCGCCATCGCGGCGACGAATGACCCGGTATTCGCGCGAGAATGCTTTTCCATTCTTCATCGTGACCTTGAATTCGTCCTTCACCCGCTGGAGGTCGTCCGGATGGAGCAGGCTCCGCCAGCCCGCCAGATCCCGTGTGAAGCTCGCGTCGATACCCAGGATTTCATCGTACAGCGGTGAGCTTTCCCAGCGGCCGCTCGCCAGATCGATGACGTAGCTGCCGATCTGCGCCGCCTGCTGCGACAAGCGCAGCAGCCGTTCGCTGCGGACCAGCGCAGCCTCCACCTGCTTGCGCTGGGTGATGTCCTTGCCGACGCCTCGATAGCCGGCAAAGCTGCCGTCGGTGTCGAAAAACGGCGCGCCGCTGGTTGTTGTAAAAAACGAACCCCCGTCCGCGGCGACATACTCGTATTCAAAGTCGCGGAATGGCAAACGGGCTTCAAGCAGGTCTTTGTGTTGCGCCCATGCCCCATCCGATACGAGAAGCCCGGCAAGTTCCCATCGCGTCTTGCCGAGGAAATCCTTCTTCATCTGATCGCGCCGGTCCTTGCTCCCCCCCTGAAAATCGGTGAATCGATACTCGGCGTCCTGCTCCCAGTACCAGTCGGCCGAAAGCTCGGTCAGGCTGCGGAAGCGGGCCTCGCTGTTGCCCAGCGCGGAAAGCTCGCGCCTGATCTCTGCCGTCATCCGGTTGAAAGCCCGCCCGACGCGGCCAATCTCGTCATCGCTTGCCACCTTCACGGTGACATCGAAATCTCCCCGTGCCACCGCGAGGCTGGCGGCTTCGAGCCGGGACAGATGGCGCGTCAGCCAGATGCCGAGCAGGACCAGCAGGAAGATCGATAGCACGATTTCCAGCGAAGCGATCGCCAGGCTTTGCCGCACCAGTTTCTCGCGTGCCTGATGCATGAACTCGGTTGAAACACCGAACTGCAGGTGACCATAGGACTGGCCGCCGATACCGATCGGAATCCGGGTATCGAATCGCCGCTCGCTGCTGTTGATGTCGATTTCTTGCTGGACGGCGGGAAGCGGTTTGTCCAAGGCCCAGCCATCGCTGGCGACTCGCTTGCCGCTGCGGTCGAACAGGACGAAGTAAACAATGCCTTCCTGGCGCCTGCTTTCGCTGAATACACCCTGAATCGGGCCGTAGTCGAGCGTCGCCATCTCGGGAGCAATCGACGCGTTGAGCAGTACCGAAAGCTCGCTCAGGCGAAGCTCGGCTTGTTCCTGCAGGCTTGTTTCGATCAGACGAACGTTGCTGATGACCAGCACCGTCAGCATCACGACCTCGATCAGAAAACTGCCGAGGATGAGTTTCCAGCGCAGCGACACGCTTGGCCAACGTAAACTCATCAACTCAGGACCCCGGCTTGATCGCCAGCAAGCGGCGCAGTTCCGGCAGATAGATATCCAGGTTCTTCAGATGCGCCGGGTTGATCGGGACCACGTTGTTGTAGCTGCTGGCCGCAAGAAACTTCTTGCCCTCGTCGGTTTCGGCAAAGCGCAGCAGCGAATTCCTGAGCTTTGCCTGCTGATCTTTCGGCATCCGGGGATGCACCAGGATCAGCGTACTGGGCATGGACGGGACGTCGCCCGTCTCGAACAACACGCGTACCAGCTGCAACTTGTCCGGCGGCACCAGGCCCAATGCAAAATTGACGGTGATCGCCGCGTCGACATCCCCGGTAGCCACCGACAGGATGGCCGAGTTCTGGGATGCCGCGGTCACAAGCTTCAGGTCATTCAGACCGATACTGCGCTTTTCGAGCTCTTGCAGGGTCAATATGGAATTCAGTACCAACCGGTCGTTGATGGCGACGCTGCGTCCCTTCAACTGTTCGATGTTGTCGATCGGCCCGTTTTTCCTTACCGTAATGATCCCCTTGAGCGGCCTTTCGAAACTGCCGATCGGCACGTAGTCGGCGTCGAGTTGCGACAGACGTCCCATGTGCGGCGCGGTAAAGATGATGTCGAACTCCGGCTTGAGTATGCGTTCAACGTGAGAGCGGATGTTGGGCGCGGTGTACAACTCGACCGTTCGCCCCGTGTCCTTTTCGAAATGCCTGGCCAGGGGCTGAAACAGCGGCACCAGGACATTCGGCGACAAATACGGGATCAATGCCATGCGCAGCGGCGGCTGCTGGGCCGCCAGCGGGGCCATGGACAGCAGCAGCCCGAGGCTCAACAGCAATCCGAGCGCCCGTGGCGCCCATGGTCGATGGTTCATGGTCAGCGATCCTCCCGTGTGGCTCGGCCGTGCTCCGCCTGATTCTGCTTGAGGCAGCAGAGAAGTATCCGCGACCTCGTTATTCCAGTCAAATATTCGTCGTGCCCTTCAATACCGGCCGGATATTCAGGCCCGCGCCCGGTTTTGCAGTATCCACTCGGCAAGCTGGAGATCCAGCGGATAGGTGACCTTGAGGTTGCTGACATCCGCCGCCACCAGGCGTGGCGAGAGCCCGAGCGCTTCGATGGCGCTGGCTTCGTCCGTCACCTTCGGCGCAACAGCCAGCCCATCGAGCAACAGTCGATGGCGGAACATCTGCGGCGTCTGCGCCTGCCACAGGTTTTCCCGCGACACCGTCTGCAGGATCCGGCAGCCGTTGAAGGCATGCTTGAGGGTATCGGCGACCGGCACGGCAAGCAGGCCGCCGGCATCATCCTCGCCGACCTCGGCAATCAGCTTCTCGACCATCGCGACCGTGAGACAGGGCCGCGCGGCATCGTGCACCAGGACCCAGTCGTTGCCGATGTCGCCGAGTTCAACGGCCATCCGACGCAAGCCGTTGGCGACACTTTGGGCACGGGCTTCGCCACCACAGCGCAGAACGCGCAGTTTCGGGCCGAGCTCGGCCATCTGTGCGGCGGGCCACAGCGTATCGTCCGGCGCCAGCACCACAAATACATTGGCGATCGCCGGTGTGGCGCACAATGTCGCCAACGCATGCCGGATCATGGGCTGACCGGCGAGCGGCAGGTATTGCTTGGGTAGCGCGGCATCGCCCATGCGCGAACCGGTGCCGGCGGCTGGAACCAAGGCGTAATAGTTCATGTCTCAATTCTATACAATCGGCTTAAGGTAAATCGCGAAAGACAGAACATGTTCGCCGCAGAACCCGGATACGAAACCCTGCAGGCCTTTGCCACCAGCATCGGCATCGGCCTCTTGATCGGCCTTGAGCGCGAGCGCCAGTCCGATCTAAAGGCCGGCTTGCGCACCTTTGCCCTGGTGGGGCTGCTCGGCTGCGTCAGCGCCTTGCTGGCGCAGATCACCGACAGCGGCTGGATTCTGGCTGCCGGCCTGATTGCGATTTCCGCCATGATGATCGCCGCGCATGTCTCCGACCCGCTCGACACCGGCGATCCGGGAACCACCTCGGTGGTCGCGCTGATGGTCTGCTACGCGCTGGGGGCGATGGTCTGGTTCGGCTACACCTCGACCGCGGTCATGCTGGCCATCGCGACGACGATCCTGTTGTACTTCAAGGCCCAGTTGCACGGTATTTCAAAAAGCCTGACGCATGTCGATCTGCTCTCGATCCTGCAGTTCGGCGTGCTGGCGCTGGTGATCCTGCCGATACTTCCGGACCGGGATTTCGGCCCCTACCAGGCGCTGAATCCGCACAACATCTGGTGGATGGTGGTGCTGATCTCGGGCGTATCGCTGGCGGGCTACGCGGCGCTGCGACTGGCCGGGACACACCATGGCGCCGTGCTGATCGGGCTGTTTGGCGGCTTCGCTTCATCCACCGCGACCACCATGATCTTCGCCCGCCATGCACGTGCCAATGCCGATCTCGGGCGCACCGCGATGGTGGTCATCCTGCTTGCCAACATTGTTGTCATGGTGCGCCTTGGCGTGGTTTCCTTCGCCGTCGCGCCGGAAATCGCCGGGCCGCTGTTCAGCGTGCTCGGCGGCGGCATCGTGCTGGGAATAGCGGCCACCCTGTGGGGCTGGCGCCAGCTCGAAGGCGGCGACGCGCTGCCGATGCCCAATGTCACCAACCCGACCGAGATCAGGACGGCGGTGACCTTTGGCGCCCTCTACGCGCTGATCCTGATGCTGTCCGCCTGGCTGCAGGACGTGGCCGGCAACCGCGGCCTCTACCTGTTGGCGCTGGCCTCCGGCTTGACCGATGTCGATGCGATCACCCTGTCTTCCTTGCGCATGTTCAGCATGGAAAAACTGTCGGCCGCACAGACCATAACGGCGATAATATTGGCAACCCTTTCCAACCTCGCCTTCAAGACCGGGCTGGTGGTCGTGATCGGCGGTCCGGCCCTGGCCCGCCTTGCCTTGCCTGGTCTGGCCGCCATCGCGGCGGGTCTGGTCGGCGGCCTTGTGTTGATCTGATGCCCCGGATCGTTGATTCCGAAAGCGAGCAGCAAATGAAAGACGATGTTCTTGCCAATCGGAAACCAGCTGCCATGTCGATACACAAACTCGTCGTCGCCAAGGGAATCTACTATGTCGAGATTCCGCAGGCCGGGCTGACCCTGCTGTGCGGCGCACCCGCCGACAGCGTCAAGCACCTGTTCCGGCGCGGCATCATCCAGACCACCGAGCGCAACGGCGTGACCTTCGAGACCGGTCCCAACGCCATCCTGCTGTCGGATTCGATGATCCAGAACGGGCACCTGTGCAATCTGGCCGAGTTCCCCATCCTGCAGATGCTCTATCGGCAGGGCATGCTTATTCCCAACCATCCCAACAATAGCGGCAGGAAGCCGAAGCTGATCGGCACCCCGGAACAACTCGCCGCCCAACTGCGCTACATCCACCGCGGCAACTATGGCCTGATCTCCGCCGAGGAGATGATGCAGGAAGGGATTGACGCTGCCGCGGCCAACGAGCTCATGCGCGTCAAACTCAAATTTGCGTTTGGCCAGATCGCCCTGCCCGATGCATTTGTCGACTGCCTCCCGGTCACCAGCGGGCCCGTCGAGATTGCAGACGGCGTGCAGATCGAGCGCCTCGCCTACAACGTGTTCGAGATTCGCCACGCCGGCGACGCCGTGAAAATTGACCTCAATCTCGGCCGGGACGAGACCTACCCCTGCCCCTACCCGCTGAGCCATGTTGCCATCGACCGCCACTATTTCGCCGTGATTCACGCCGGCGACGGCGACGGCTGGGACTACAACCGCCCGGCCATGGGCAGCGTCCTCATCCACCAGGGGCGGGTGTATCTGATCGATGCCGGGCCGAACATCCACTACAGCCTCGACGCGCTGGGCATCGGCAAGAAGGAAGTGGCGGGAATCTTCCACACCCATTGCCACGACGATCATTTCGCCGGGCTCACTACCCTGCTCCAGTGCGATCAGCCGCTGCAGTATTTCGCCACGCCGCTGGTGCGCGCCTCGGTGACACGGAAGTTCTGCGCGCTGCTGTCGATACCGGAGAGCGAGTTCGGCCGCTACTTCGACATCCACGATCTGGAAGAAGGCCAGTGGAACGACATCATGGGGCTGGAGGTGCGGCCGATTGTTTCGCCGCATCCGGTGGAAACCACCATCTTCAATTTCCGCGTGCTGTGGGAAGGCGGCTACCGGACCTATGCCCACCTCGCCGATATCGCCTCCTTCTCCGTGCTCGATGCAATGATCTGTTCCGACGCCGCCGCGCCCGGCATGAGTGCCGATGCCGCCGAAGCGGTCAAGGCCGCCTACCTGGAACCTGCCGACATCAAGAAGATCGACATCGGCGGCGGCATGATCCACGGCAACGCCATCGATTTCGCGTCAGACGAATCGAACCGGCTGCTGCTGGCGCATACCTCGCGGGATTTGACCGATGCCGAGCGGCGCATCGGATCGGGGGCCCCGTTCGGCACGCTGGATGTGATGATTCCGGGCGAGCAGAACTTCCTGCTGCGCGACGCCAGCGAGTTCCTCAAGAGCTATTTTCCGGCGGTACCGATGGAGCGGCTGCACATGCTCCTGAACAACCGGATCGTGACCTTCAATCCGGAAACCATCATTACCCCGGCGGGAAAAATCCCCCGCGAGATTTACCTCCTGCTGGCCGGCAAAGTCGAAATACTCACCCAGGAACCCGGCAACTCGCATTTCCTGTTCAGCGGATCGCTGCTCGCCGAATCAGCCGCCATCCATAGCCAGGTCAGCGAGGAAACTTATCGTTCCGTGGGATTCGTCCAGGCCTTGCGTCTCCCGGCCGACCTCTACCGCGGCTTCATCGAGCGCTTCTTTTCCAACACCGAGCTGGTCGAGGTGCGCAGGATCGAGGAAAAGCTCAGGCACACCTACCTGTTCAGCGATGCCGTTACCAGCACCACGCTGTTCGCCCTCGCCAAGAGCTGCAGGATCACCGAACTGGCGGTCGGTGAACGCTTCACCGGCGACCCCGAGCAGATGCATTTGATCGGCAGGGGGCGACTCGCCACGGGCGACGGGGGTGACGCGCAGGTGCTCGGCAGCGGCCAATACTGGGGTTCCTACGCCCTCTTTCGCGAGATAGCGGAACACGCACATGACCGCCGGAGCGCGACAGATGCCACGCGCACCTGCGTCGCGCTGGAGAGCAGCGAAATCTATTCCGTGCCCTTGCGGCTGATTTCGCGCATTCCCGTGGTGCGCTGGAAGCTGTTCGAGGCCTTCCGCAACACCCACCCCTACGCCGCTCCGCGCTTTCGCGGCACCCCGCGGTAACGCTCATGGCAGTGAGTAGCACCCATTGATGATGAAACACGCGAAAAGCGAATTGAAGGCCCGCCCCTCCCATCCTCCCCTCGCGGGGAGGCTTCTGATCAGTTCGCTGCGCTCGACTATCACCAGCCGCTCCGAACATGTTGTTTCACGTCAAGAGGTCACGACAGCCAGGAGGCATTGACCATGAACCCTGCCACCGCGACTCGTCCGCCGGCCGTTGCCGGCATGTTCTATCCGGGTGATCCCGCCAGCCTGCGCGATGACCTCCTGACCTGCCTCACCGCCGTTGCCTGCCCGCGAAGCGGAAGCCCAGGCACGCAAGGCGGAGCAGCGCCGAGTTTTCATAGCGGCCTGCTCAAGGCCATCATCGTGCCGCATGCCGGCTACATTTATTCCGGCGGCACCGCGGGCCACGCTTATGCTCTGCTGGCACCGCTGGCAGCCCGCATCCGCCGCGTGGTCCTGCTCGGGCCTTGCCACCGGGTGTCCGTGCGCGGCCTGGCGGCGCCCAGCGCCACGGCTTTCGCCACGCCGCTGGGCAGCATCGCTCTCGACCGTGCCGCGCTCGATGCGCTGGCCGATCTGCCGCAAGTCGTCGTCAGCGACGCCGCCCATGCCGAGGAACATTCCCTGGAGGTACAACTGCCCTTCCTGCAAACCGTGCTCGGCGAATTTGAACTGGTGCCGCTGGCGGTAGGCGATGCCAGCGCCGAAGAAGTGGCCGCAGTGCTGGATCGCCTCTGGGGCGGGCCGGAGACCCTGATCGTGATCAGCTCCGATCTCTCGCACTTTCACAGTTACCGCGAAGCGCAATCCATCGACAACGCCACGGTGGCGCACATCCTGGCCCTGGACCCGCTCACCAGCTTCGACCAGGCCTGCGGCGCGCTGCCGATCAACGGCCTGCTCGCCGTGGGGCGGCGGCGTGGCCTCAGGATCGAGCGCGTCGCGCAATGCAATTCGGGCGATACGGCCGGCGACAAGGGGCGCGTGGTCGGCTATGCCTCCTTTGCGCTGTTCGAACCGGAGGCCGAGTCCGACACGCTCGGCCCTGCCCTGCTGGTACGTGCCCGCAATGCCATCGCGGCCAGGCTCAAACAACCGACCCAGGCCGAACCCGACCATCCCGCGTTGTCCCAGCCCGGCGCCACCTTCGTCACGCTGATGCAAGACGGACAACTGCGCGGCTGCATCGGTTCGCTCGAAGCGCATCGTGCGCTGGATGACGATGTGCGCGCCAACGCCGTCGCTGCGGCCTTCAGCGATCCGCGCTTCCCGCCGCTGACGCTGGCCGAGTTGCCGCACACCCGCGTCGAAGTCTCGCTGCTCAGCGCGCCACAGCCGATGAAGTTCAGCAGCGAAGCCGACGCCCTGCGCCAACTGCGGCCTCATGTCGACGGCGTCATCCTGATCGCGGGCCAGCGCAGGAGCACCTTCCTGCCGCAAGTCTGGGAACAATTGCCCGAGCCGCGCCTGTTCATGGCCCACCTCAAGCAGAAGGCCGGCCTGCCGGCCGACTGGTGGTCTTCCGAAGTAGAACTGCAGCGCTACGAGGTGCAGAAATGGAAAGAAGCCACGATCCGATAGAGGGCGTGCCCGCCCGCTGGTGGCATCGCCTCGACGATGGCCGCATCCAGTGCGACCTCTGCCCGCGCAACTGCAAGCTGCACGAAGGCCAGCGCGCCGCCTGCTTCGTGCGCGCCATGAAGGGCGGCGAAATGCTGCTCACCACCTACGGCCGCAGCTCGGGTTTCTGCATCGACCCGATCGAGAAGAAGCCGCTCAACAATTTCTATCCCGGCTCCAGCATCCTGTCATTCGGCACCGCCGGCTGCAACCTGGCCTGCAAGTTCTGCCAGAACTGGGACATCTCGAAATCGCGCGACATGGATCGCCTGATGGACGACGCGACGCCCGAAGGCATTGCCCGCGCCGCGCAGAAGAACGGCGCGAAGAGCGTGGCCTTCACCTACAACGACCCGGTGATCTTTGCCGAGTACGCGATGGACACCGCTGACGCCTGCCATGCGCTGGGCGTCAAGACCGTTGCCGTCACCGCCGGCTACATGCACCTCGATCCGGCGCGCGAGTTCTATTCGAAAATGGACGCCGCCAACGTCGACCTGAAAGGATTTACCGACGAGTTCTACGTGAATCTGTGCGGCGGACACCTGCAGCCGGTGCTCGACCTTCTGACGATGGTCCATCACGAAACCGATTGCTGGCTGGAACTGACCACGCTGCTGATCCCCGGCAAGAACGACGGCGACGCCGAGCTCAAGGCGCTATCCGCCTGGGTGGCGAAGGAACTCGGTCCCGACGTGCCGCTGCATTTCAGCGCCTTCCATCCTGACTGGAAAATGGACGACATTCCCGCCACGCCGCCGGCGACGCTCACCCGCGCCCGCCGCATCGCCATGGAGGCCGGCCTGCACTACGTGTACACCGGCAACGTGCACGACAAGGCCGGCGACGCCACTTATTGTCCCGGCTGCGGCAAGACGGTGATCGAACGCGACTGGTATCGCATCCTCGGCTATGAACTCGACGAGACCGGGCATTGTCGCCACTGCGGCACCGCGATTGCCGGGCGTTTCGGTGTATTCGGCAAGCCCTTCGGCCCGCAGCGGATCCCTGTGCGGCTGCATGCCGGAGCATAGGGCAACTCGCTTGCTCCGCGCGACCTTCGGGTCGTCGCCCGCGCCGGATTTTCTGCAAGTCCTTGGCTAGAATGGGTTGGCCGCAAAGCCTCATTAAACAGAATCGTTCTCTTTGGAGAGACAAAATGCCTGCCCTGTTGAATAGATTCGCGCTGCTCGCCGCTCTGGCCTTGTCCATTTCGTCCCATGCCGCGGACGCACCGCCTGCCGAAGCCGCGCTGAAGGCCAAGCTGCAATTCGAACGCAGCAGCGGCCGCCTGTCCGTGGTGAAAGCCCGCGTCGAAGTGAATGGAAGGCGCGTGACGGAACTCGGCAAGGGAGAAACCGGCGAGGTCCTGATCGAGCCCGGCCGCACGCTGATCAAGATCGACACGACATACTCGCCGGGGCAAATGGTTTTTTCATTTACCAGCGAGAAGGGCAGCGAATATCGCTTCGAGATTTTCGACAGCATCGACAAAATGGATGCCGATCATTTGTTCGGGCGGCCGCCGAAAGTCTCCAATGGAGAGGTTCTGGAAGCCAGCGGCGTATTGAAGGCGCTCTTGTTCAGCGCAAAGACGCCGACTCCGGCTTCACCCGAACCGGCGCCCGTCCGGCCGCCGGCCAAAACCGAAACCGCTGCGCCCGTCGCAGCCTCTCCTGCCGTGCAAGCAGCTCCCGCCTCCGCGTCGGTCAAGACCCAGCTTGAGGAGCTGAAGAAGCTCTTCGATCAAGGCCTGATCAGCAACGAGGTCTATCAGGAAAAGCAGAAGAAGATTCTCGAAGGTCTGTAGGCGATTCAGGCGCGACCATTTGGAGCCTCTTCATGCGTTCGGCACTTCCCCGCTTGGCGGTCCTGGCTTGGCTCGGCCTGTTTGCTGCGCTGTCCATTGCCGCAGAGCCGCAGCGTAATCTCGCGATAGCCGAGGGGGCCGGAGGCGGCGGAAAGCGTATCGCGCTGGTCATCGGCAACGCGGCCTACCCTGGTGCCGCCGCACTGAAAAATCCTGCCAACGACGCGCGGGACATCGCAGCCAAGCTGAAAAAGCTCGGCTTCGACGTCACGGTTCGCACCGATATGCGCTACCGCGAAATGCTGCGTTCGCTCACCGAGTTTGGCGACATGGTGCAGGCCGGCAGCGAAGCCCTGTTCTTCTATGCCGGCCACGGCATGCAGGTGCGCGGCCGGAATTACCTGATTCCACTCGATGCCGAGATCCGCACGGAAACCTCGGTGAGCAGCGAAGCGGTCGATGTCGACCAGTTGCTCGACAAGCTCTCTCCGGCGCGCCTGTCGGTGGTGATCCTCGACGCCTGCCGCAACAACCCCTTCGAGCGGCGCTTCAGGGGCGGCGGGCAGGGTTTGGCCCAGATCAATGCGCCCACCGGCACCCTGATCGCCTACGCCACGGCTCCGGGAAAGGTTGCCGCCGACGGTGAAGGAAGAAACGGCCTCTACACGTCGGAACTGCTGACGGCGATGGATGTCCCCGGCATCAAGATCGAAGACGTGTTCAAGCGCGTGCGCACCAATGTCATCAAAAGGAGCGGCGATGCCCAGACGCCCTGGGAATCGTCTTCGCTCACCGGGGACTTCTACTTTCGCCCTGCCGAAAAAGTCGGCGGCATAAAGCCCGAACCGGTACGTTTGCAGACCGCGGAAGAAATCGAGCAGGAGTTCTGGGATGGAATCAGGGACAGCAGGCAGGCACAGGACTTCGAGGACTACCTGAAGCTGTATCCCAACGGGCGCTTCATCCCCCTCGCGCGACAGAAGCTGAAGGGCCTGCCGCCGGGAACTTCATCACCCTCCTTTCCCTCCGCAGCCGGTGCCGGCAATAGCCGTATCGGAATTGCAGTACCTGACTTCGGCGGCGACCGTGCCATCGCGCAAATCCTGGCTTCGGTGCTGCGCGAAGACCTCGAACGCGGCGCGGGGTTTCGCCTGGTGGCTCCAGGCATGGCGACAACCATGAGTCCGGCCGCCGACAAGCTCGCGGACGTGAGCGCCCGGGGTGCCAATTTCTATGTCGCCGGAGGCGTTGCACCGGCAAGCGACGGTCGTCACGAAACCCGTGTGCGCCTGTTTGACTCGCGGCAGGGCGCCTCGCTCGGCGGCATGAGCTACGTACACGCCTCCACCCAGGCGCGCCAGACCGCGCACCGCATGGCCGACTTCATTTACGAAAAACTCACGGGCGAGCCGGGCGCGTTTTCGGGGCGAATTGCCTACGTTGTGCGCAGCGCCGACCGCTATCAGCTCCAGATCGCCGATTCCGATGGGGCCAACGTCCAGACGGCCATGGCCTCCAGGCTGTCTGTCTCCTCCCCGGTCTGGTCGCCGGACGGCGCTTCAATTGCCTATGTCTCCTACGAATACTCGAAGCCGGAATTGAAACATCCCCATCCGGTCGCGTTCACCCAGTCCCTGGCGACCGGAAAACGGACGGTAGCGCTCAATCTTCCGGTCGGTCCGAAGACGATGAGCATTGCCTGGTCGCCCGATGGCGCCACATTGGCGATCATGGCGAAACAGGACAACGGTTCCGTTTTCTACACGGTATCGCCGCAAGGGACGAACGTGCGCCTGATCGCGAGCACGACGAGCCAGGACAATCATCCTTCGTTTTCCCGGGATGGCCGGCAGCTTTACTTTTCTTCCGATCGAAGCGGCATCCGGCGGATATACCGCGCATCCCTGAGTGGTGGTGAAGCGGAACTTGTGACAAAGGATGGCAGGGAAAGCTTTTCTCCCGCGGTATCGCCCAATGGCGAAACCCTTGCCTATCTGACCAGCGACAGCGGGACCCAGCGCCTCACGCTGATGAATCTCGCGGACGGAACCGTCTCGTTCCTGAACGACTCGCCGGTGGAGCCGAGGCTGAGCTTCTCAGCCAACAGCCAGTTCGTGATGTTCATCGGCAATACGGAAAATGGCCGGGGTTTGCGTGCTGCGTCGGTCAAGACGCATGTTTCGAATCAATGGAAAACAGCGCTCGATGGCGCCATCTTCATGGATGTGGCCTTCGGGCCGTACGTGAGGTAGCGCCAGCGCTGCTGTCACCGCCTGCCGACGCGGGACACCGCAAGCGTCAGCAGTGCCTCGGCATCTTCCGTGGTGACTGTGCGTTTCGTACCGCGACAAGGCCCGGTCTGTGCCTGCCGGAATCGGCCCGATTCCTGTCCGATGGCATGCGGGCGCAGGCAATTCGGCGCGAGTGATATGCTCGCCCGCTATAAGAACGGGAGCCCATCATGCTGATCAACTGCGTCGCCTACCAGGACGGCCGCAAGCTGGCTGATCTCGACATCGAGCAGATCAGCGACTACCTCGAGCGGCAAGACTGCTTCGTCTGGGTCGCGCTGCGCGACGGGACTCGCGAAGAGCTGGAGAAAATGCGCGAGGAATTCTCGCTGCACCCGCTGGCCGTCGAGGATGCGCACAACGGCCATCAGCGGCCGAAGATCGAAGAATACGGCTATGGCGAAAGCCTGTTCGCGGTGGTCCATTCGCTCGAGCCGCAAGGTGGCGAGATAGCGGTCGGCGAGGTCGACATTTTCGTCGGCAAGAACTTCGTGCTGTCGGTACGCAACCGCAGCAGCCAGACCTTGCTCGGCGTGCGCGAGCGTTGCGAACGCGAGCCCGAGTTGCTCAAGCAGGGCGCCGGTTTCGTGCTCTATGCCATCATGGATGCCGTCGTCGATCGCTATTTTCCGCTGATCGACTCCATCGAGTCCGAACTGGAAGCCGTCGAAGAACACATTTTCGACAAGGGTACGGCGCGTTTGAACATCAAGCGGCTGTACGACCTCAAGAGTCAGGTAATGGTCCTCAAGCATGCCGTGGCGCCGCTCATGGAAGCCGTCGGCAAGCTCACCAGCGGCCGCGTGCCGCCGGTCTGCATGAACAGCCGCGACTATTTCCGCGACGTCTACGACCATCTGGTTCGCATCAACGCGCAGCTCGAAACCGTTCGCGACACCATCGGCACCGCAATTCAGGTCAGCCTGTCCTCGGTGGCCATCGAACAAAGCGACGTAGCCAAGAAGCTCGCCGCCTGGGCCGGTATTTTCGCCACGGCCACCGCCTTTGCCGGCATCTGGGGCATGAACTTCAAAGCCATGCCGGAACTGCAATGGGAATACGGCTACCCGATGGCGCTGGGCGTCATCGTTGGCGTCTGCGGCCTCCTCTTCTTCCGCTTCCGGCGCATGGGCTGGCTGTAATCGACTGAAGCGGTGATTGGCGGCGCGTATAATCGCGCGCCTTCATGCTGTTCGCCAGTCTGTCCCTGCCGTGACTCCCCTGCTGTCCCTCCCCACCCTCCCCAAACCAGGCCAGCGCCTTGACCTGCCGCCGCTTTCCGCTTCCGCCGACGCGCTGGCGCTGACCCAGCTCGCGCGGCCTGGCCACTTGCTGGCGGTGGTGACGGCGAGCCCGCT
This sequence comes from Sulfuritalea sp., assembly GCA_030680805.1. GTDB lineage: Bacteria > Pseudomonadota > Gammaproteobacteria > Burkholderiales > Rhodocyclaceae > Sulfuritalea. The sequence goes on from JAUXUK010000106.1 coordinate 46,527, forward strand.
GGAAGCGCAGCGCCTCGCCGAGGAAATCGCCTGGTTCGCGCCCGATCTGCGCGTTCATCTTCTGCCGGACTGGGAAACCCTGCCCTACGACAGTTTCTCGCCGCACCAGGATCTGATTTCGGAGCGGCTGGCGACGCTCTATGCGGTTTCGCGCAACGAGTGCGAAGTGCTGATCGCCGCCGCCTCGACGGCAATCACGCGCCTCGCGCCGCCCGCCTTTCTCGCCGGCCATACTTTTTTCATGAAGAAGGGCGAACGGCTGAACCTCGACAAGCTGCGCGCGCAGCTCACCATCGCCGGCTACCAACATGTAACCCAGGTCGTCGCCGCCGGCGAATACAGCGTGCGCGGCGGCCTGGTCGATCTGTTCCCGATGGGCACGCAACTGCCCTACCGCATCGAACTGTTCGACGACGAGATCGAAACCTTGCGCAGCTTCGATGTCGATTCGCAGCGCACGCTGTATCCGGTGCCGGAAATCCGCCTGCTGCCGGCGCGCGAATTTCCCGCCGGCGATGCCGGCCGCACCACCTTCCGCCAGCGCTTCCGCGAGGCCTTCGAGGGCGACGCTTCGCGCATCAGCCTCTACAAGGACGTCTCGAACGGCATCCTGCCGGCCGGCATCGAGTACTACCTGCCGCTGTTCTTCGACACCACGGCGACGCTGTTCGACTATCTGCCGGCGGACGCGACGCTGCTGCTGCACGGCGATGTGCCTGCCGCCATCGCCGAGTTCTGGACCGACCTGCAAGGCCGCTACAAGATGCTCGGCGGCGACCGCTCACGCCCGGTGCTGCCGCCGACCGAGCTGTTCCTGCGCGACGAGGAGTTCTATGTCGCGGCGAAGTCGCTAGCTCAATTCAACCTGGGAAAAGTCGGCGCTGGTGATACGGCGAATGCGGCGGCGACACTGCCTTCGCTGGCCGTCAATCGCAAGGCCGACGATCCGCTCGCCGCGTTGCGCGGCTTCCTCGCCCTCCATGCCGGCCGCGTGTTGCTGCTGGCCGAATCGCCCGGGCGGCGCCAGACGCTGAACGACTACCTGGTCGAGTACGGCTTGTCGGCCGCGCCCTGTGAGGACTTCGCGGCCTTCCTCGCCAGCGATGCGGCCTTCATGCTCGGCGTCGGACCGCTCTCCGGCGGCTTCCTACTTGACGGCATCGCGATCGTCACCGAGAACGAACTGTACGCGGCCACCGCAAGACCGCGCGGACGCCGCTCCGACGCCCGGCGCGCCAATCTCGAAGGCTGGCTGCGCGATCTGTCCGAACTGAAAGTGGGCGATCCGGTGGTGCACGAGAGCCACGGCATCGGCCGCTACCTGGGCCTGCTGCACATGGATTTCGGCGAGGGCGACACGGAGTTCCTGCATCTCGAATACGCCAATGAGGCCAAGCTTTACGTGCCGGTGGCCCAGTTGCAGCTAATCTCGCGCTACAGCGGCGCCGACCCCGAGGCCATCCAGTTGCACACCCTCGGCTCTGGCCAGTGGGAAAAGGCCAAGAAGAAAGCCGCCGAGCAGGTGCATGACACCGCCGCGGAACTCCTGCACCTCTATGCCCAGCGCGCGCTGCGCGAGGGCCACCCATTCAGCTTCAAGCAACATGACCTCGAAGCCTTCGCCGACGGTTTCGGCTTCGAGGAAACCCCCGACCAGCAGACCGCCATCAACGCCGTGATCGAGGACATGAAATCCGGCAAACCGATGGACCGCCTGGTCTGCGGCGACGTCGGCTTCGGCAAGACCGAAGTCGCCATGCGCGCCGCCTTCGTTGCCGTGGCCGACGGCAGGCAAGTGGCGATCCTGTGCCCGACCACGCTGCTGGCCGAGCAGCATTACCAGAATTTCAGCGACCGTTTTGCGCAGGTGGGTCACGAGTGGCCGGTGAAGATCGCCGAGATTTCGCGCTTCAAGTCCGCCACCGAGCAGGACGAAGCCGTGGCATTGCTGGCCCAGGGCAAGATCGACATCCTGATCGGCACCCATCGCCTGCTGCAAAAGGATGTGAAGTTCGAGCGCCTCGGCCTCATCATCATCGACGAGGAACACCGCTTCGGCGTCCGCCAGAAGGAGGCCCTGAAGGCGCTGCGCGCTTCGGTCGATGTGCTGACGCTGACGGCGACGCCGATCCCGCGCACCCTGGGCCTGTCGCTCGAAGGCCTGCGCGACTTTTCGGTGATCGCGACGCCGCCGCAAAAGCGCCTGGCGATCAAGACCTTCGTCACCAAGTGGTCCAACGGCCAGGTGCGCGAAGCCTGCCTGCGCGAGTTCAAGCGCGGCGGCCAAGTCTATTTCCTGCACAACGAAGTCGACACCATCGTCAACATGAAGGAACGCCTCGAAACCCTGCTGCCCGAGGCGCGCATCGTGGTCGGCCACGGCCAGTTGCCGGAGCGCGAGCTGGAACGGGTGATGCGCGAATTCACCCAGCAGAAGCACAACCTGCTGCTGTGCTCGACCATCATCGAGACCGGCATCGACAACCCGCATGCCAACACCATTGTCATCAACCGCGCCGACAAGTTCGGCCTCGCGCAGCTGCACCAGTTGCGCGGCCGCGTCGGCCGCTCGCACCATCAGGCCTATGCCTATTTGATGACCCACGAAGACGCCAAGCCGACGGCGCAGGCCAAGCGCCGCCTCGAAGCGATCCAGGCCATGGAAGAGCTGGGCTCCGGCTTCTTCCTCGCCATGCACGACCTCGAAATCCGTGGCGCCGGCGAGGTGCTGGGCGAATCGCAGAGCGGCGAGATCCACGAAATCGGCTTCGCCATGTACACCAACATGCTCAACGCCGCGGTGCGCGCGCTGAAGGCCGGCGAGAAGGTGCCCGACCTGACGCAGCCGCTGTCCATCACCTCGGAAATCAACCTGCGCGTGCCGGCGCAGCTGACCAACGACTATTGCCCCGACGTGCATGAACGCCTGACGCTCTACAAGCGTCTGGCCAATTGCGATAGTGAAAACGATCTGCGCGACATGCAGGAGGAACTGATCGACCGCTACGGCGAAATGCCGGCGCAGACGCTGGCCCTGATGGAAACCCATCGCCTGCGCCTGACCGGCCGCGCGCTGGGCCTGGCCAAGCTGGATGCGGGCCCGGCCGCGATCAGCCTGCAATTCGTGCCAAATCCGCCAATCGACCCGGCCGACATCATCCTGCTGATCCAGTCCGACCGCAGCTTCAAGCTCGCCGGCCCGGACAAGCTCATATGGCAGAAGCCAAGCACCGCGCTCAATGAGCGCGTGGCGGCGGTGAAGGAACTCTTCCGGCGCCTCAAGCGCTGAGTAGAAAAGTTATGCCTACGGCGAAGCCGGAGACGGTATCCCTTGCGGACGGCGCTGGTGAGACGGCGATGGGTGGGTTCAGGCGAAGCAATTGCGGTTGGTGATACGGGATGACGGGCTTTCGGCTTGGATTCAACCGGTGGATGCAACACACTAGAAACTGCGTAAGCAGAAGGAGTGTTGCATCCACCGGTTGAATCCAAGAAACTTCACCAGCCATACACCTCACGCGATTGGGCTGAGTAGCGGGAATCGCTGGTGCTGCCCATGATATGCTGCACGGCTAAATATAGGGAGCACCCCGACGGTGGATCAGGCAACGCACAACAAAATCGTATCCTTCATCTGGGGCATCGCCGATGATGTCCTGCGCGACCTATTCAAACGCGGCAAGTACCCTGACGTAATTCTGCCAATGTGCGTCATCCGACGCATGGACGCGGTGCTTGAGCCGACCAAGCATCAAGTTCTCGCCACAAAAAGAATGCTCGATGAGGCAGGGATAACCGAACAGCGCGCCGCTCTGTGCGATGCTGCGGGCCAGGCTTTCTACAACACCTCGAAGTTCACGCTGCGCGACCTCAAGTCGCGCGGCAGTCAGCAGCAACTGCTGGCCGACTTCGAGGACTACCTCAACGGCTTCTCGCCCAACGTCCAGGACATCCTCGACAACTTCAAGTTCCGCAACCAGCTCCAGACGCTGTCGAAGGCCGATGCCATCGGCACGCTGATCAGCAAGTTCCTCGACCCCGACATTGACCTCTCGCCGGCCGGCATTGACAACCACTCGATGGGTACCGTCTTCGAGGAACTGGTCCGCAAGTTCAACGAGGAGAACAACGAGGAGGCGGGCGAACACTGGACACCACGCGATGCCGTGCGCCTGATGGCGAACCTCGTCTTCCTGCCCATCGAGGCCGAGATCAAGTCCGGCATGTATTTGCTGTACGACTGTGCCTGCGGCACGGGCGGCATGCTGACAGTGGCGGAAGAGACGCTCATCGGTATCGCCGACAAGCGCAGGCAGCAGGTCAAATGCCTGCTCTACGGCCAGGAAATCAATCCGGAGACCTACGCCGTCTGCAAAGCGGACATGCTGCTCAAGGGAGAAGGCGAAAGCGCCGACCACATTGTCGGCGGCGCGGAATGGTCCACGCTCGCGCACGACGCCTTCCCCGCCCAGGAGTTTGACTTCATGCTCGCCAACCCGCCTTACGGGAAGAGCTGGAAGAAGGATCTCGAGGTGATGGGCGGCAAGGATGGCATGCGCGACCCGCGCTTCAAGGTCATGCACCAGGGCGAGGAGCTGTCGCTCGTCACGCGCTCCAGCGACGGGCAGATGCTCTTCCTTGCCAACATGGCCTCGAAGATGAACGGGAAGTCTGCGCTTGGCAGCCGCATCGCCGAGGTCCACAACGGTTCGTCGCTCTTCACCGGCGACGCCGGCCAGGGCGAGAGCAACATCCGCCGCTGGCTGATCGAGAACGACTGGCTGGAGGCCATCGTCGCGCTGCCGCTCAACCTCTTCTACAACACCGGCATTGCCACCTACGTCTGGGTGCTGTCCAACAGGAAGCCCGCGCATCGCAAGGGCCGGGTCCAGCTTATCGACGCCAGCCAGTGGTTCAAGCCGCTGCGCAAGAACCTCGGCAAGAAGAACTGCGAGCTCTCGCCCGAGGACATCGAGCGCATCAGCCGCAGCTTCCTCGACTTCAAGGAAACGCCCGAGTCGAAGATCTTCCCCAACGCCGCCTTCGGCTACTGGAAGGTCACGGTCGAGCGCCCGCTGCGCCTGCACAGCCAGCTCACGCTCAAGGCCATCGAGACGCTGCGTTTCACCTCGGGTGACGAGGACATCCGCGCGGTGCTCTACGACGAGTTCGGCGACGACCTCTTCACCCGCTTCGCCAAGATTTCCGCCGCGCTGGAAAAGCGCCTGGCCGACTGGGGCAACGACGAGGACGAAGGCGACGACGAAGAGGGCGCCAGCGCCAGGAAGGGCCTGCCCGACAAGAAGCGCAAGAAGTTGCTCGACCCCAAGACCTGGGAGCGCGACGGCCGCCTGGTCGAAGTCGCCACCCAGCTGCGCGCGGCGCTGGGCGACGCGCTCTTCGAGGATCACAACCTGTTCCGCGACCGCGTGGACGCGGCGCTCGACAAGGCCGGCATCAAGCTCGCCGCCGCCGACCTGAAGCAGATCCTCAAGGCCGTGAGCTGGCGCGTCGAGACCGCCCCGCCCGTCATCGCCAAGCTGCACAAGCCCGGCAAGGCCAAGGCCGACCCGCTGTGCGGCCTGTTCGAGGCGACCGTGGACGGCAAGTCCGCCGTCGTCGAGTACGAGCCGGACGCCGACCTGCGCGACACCGAGCAAGTGCCGCTGCTCGAAGACGGCGGCATCGAGGCGTTCATCCGCCGCGAGGTGCTGCCCTACACGCCGGATGCGTGGATCAAGGAAGGCGCCACCAGGATCGGCTACGAGGTCAGCTTCACCCGGCACTTCTACAAACCGCAGCCGCTGCGCACGCTCGAAGAAATCAGCGCCGACATCCTCGCCATCGAGAAAGAGTCCGAAGGCTTGCTGCACGCAATAGTCGGCGCTGGCGGGACGGCATGATCGCCGACCTCAAGCCCTACGCGGAGTACAAGGAGTCAGGGCTGCCGTGGCTTGGGCAGGTGCCGGGGCATTGGGGCTCCCGCCGAATGAAGTTCCTGTTCAGGGAACGGTCGCAGAAGGGATTCCCGAATGAAACGCTCCTCGCGGCAACTCAAAGCAAAGGCGTCGTGCGAAAGGAGGACTACGGGCTACGCACAGTGACAGCAATGAACGGTCTCGAGAATCTCAAGCTCGTCGAGGTTGGTGACTTCGTCATCAGCCTCAGGTCATTTCAGGGAGGCATAGAGGTCTCCCATGCACGGGGCATCATCAGCCCCGCATACACAGTGCTTCGACCGCGCGTCGGCTTTGAACCGAGATACTTCAGGGCGTACTTCAAGTCGTCTGACTTCATCAGCAGTCTGACGTTGTTCGTAACAGGCATTCGTGAGGGACAGAACATCGACTACGAGCGCCTGAGTCGCGCGTTCATGCCTCTCCCCCCGCCCGACGAGCAGGCGGCAATTGTGCGGTTTCTGGATTGGGCGAATGGGCGGCTGGAGCGGGCGATCCGGGCGAAGCGGAAGGTGATCGCGCTGCTGGGCGAGCAGAAGCAGGCCATCATCCACCGCGCCGTCACCCGCGGCCTCGACCCCTCCGTCCCCCTCAAACCCTCCGGCATCCCCTGGCTCGGCGACATTCCGCAGCATTGGGACGCCCCGAGGGTGAAGCAATGTGCCCGGAAAATTTCGAAAGGGACGACTCCTTCGACTGAAGGGCGCGAGATTCTTGAGTTTGGCCCCGTGCGCTTTCTGAAGGCGGAAAACATCAGCGCAGGACGAATCACGGAGAAACCTCGTTGTTTCATCGATGAAGAAACGAACAATGTGATCAGACGCTCTCAGCTTGCGCAAGATGACATCCTGTTCGTAATAGCAGGTGCGACGCTTGGTAAAACGGCTTTGGTACCTGAAGACGTGCTTCCCGCAAACACGAATCAAGCCGTCGCATTTATTCGCCCGAACAGCCGCGTCGTTCCCCACTTCCTGGAACTGTGGCTTCAGTCGCCGCGAATAAAAGAGCTCATTTGGCTGAGCGCCGTCCAATCGGCGCAGCCAAATCTATCAATGGCCGACCTTGGCAAATTCGTGATTCCGGTGCCGCTCCGAACGGAACAGGAGCAGATACTCGAGTTTGTGAATTCGGCTACCAAGCCACTTGCAGAAACCATCTCCCGCCTCGAACGCGAGATCGAGCTCCTGCGCGAATACCGCACCCGCCTCGTGGTCGACGTGGTGACCGGCAAGCTCGATGTGCGCGAGGTGGCGGCGCGGCTGCCCGATGATGTGCCGCCCGACACCGTCGAGGACGCCACCGACCTGGGCATGGATACCGAAGCCGCTGACGAGGAAGCCGTCGCATGACTACCGACCGCCCGGCCGATTACCTGGTAAGCCTGGTGCGCGAGCTGTGCAAGCTGCCGCAGGAGACCGAGTGGGCCGAGTTCAAGGAGAACGATGCCGAGCCGCAGCAGATCGGCGAGTATCTGTCGGCCTTGTCGAACTCGGCGGCTCTGGCCGGCAAGGCGTTTGCCTATCTGGTGTGGGGCATCCGCGATGGCGATCATGCCGTGGTGGGCACGGGCTTTTCGCCGGCCGCAGCCAAGGTCGGCAACGAGGAGCTGGAAAACTGGCTGCTGCGCGCGTTGGCGCCGAAGATCCATTTCCGCTTCTTCGCGGTGAGGGTGGATGGCTTGCCGGTGGTGCTGCTGGAGATCGAGCGGGCGTTCCGCCAGCCGGTGCAGTTCCAGGGGCAGGAGTTCATCCGCGTTGGCACTTACAAGAAGCGGCTCAAGGATTTTGCGGAGAAGGAACGCGCGCTGTGGCGGCTGTTCGACACGGCGCCCTTTGAGAGCGGCATCGCCAGCGAGCGGCAGGGGGACGAAGCGGTCCTCAAGCTGCTGGATTACCCTGCCTATTTCGACCTGCTGGCGAAACCGCTGCCGGACAACCGCGCCGGCATTTTGGCTGCGCTGGAAGAGGACAAACTGATCGCGCCTTGCCCGGCTGGGGGCTGGGACATCTGCAACCTTGGCGCAATCCTGTTCGCCAAGCGCCTGGATGACTTCGCCCAGCTCAAGCGCAAGGCAATGCGGGTGATCCAGTACAAGGGGGCGAGCCGGGCCGAAGGTGGGCGCGAACAGGTGGGCGGCAAGGGCTATGCCAGCGGTTTCGAGGGGCTGATCGGTTTTGTGAACGGCCTGCTGCCGTCCAACGAGGTGATCGGTCAGGCCTTGCGCAAGGACGTGCCGATGTATCCGGAGCTTGCGGTGCGCGAGCTGGTGGCGAATGCGCTGATCCACCAGGATTTCTTTATTTCCGGAACGGGACCGATGGTGGAAATCTTTGCCGACCGCATCGAAATCACGAATCCCGGCGTGCCGCTGGTTGCAACCGAGCGTTTCGTCGATACGCCGCCACGGTCGCGCAATGAGGCCCTGGCGTCGCTGATGCGCCGCATCGGCATTTGCGAGGAACGGGGCAGCGGCTGGGACAAGATTGTTTTTCAAACCGAGCTTTATCAACTTCCTGCTCCTTTGGCGGAGGCCATCGAGGACCATACCCGGGTGGTACTGTTTGCTCATCGCCCCCTAAGCAAGATGGACAAGGCGGACCGGGTGCGGGCGGTGTATCTGCACGCCTGTCTGCGGTATGTGAATCGCGAGGAATTGAACAACGCCTCCGTGCGCGGACGGTTCGGCATCGAGCCTGCCAACAAGGCGATGGCCTCCCGCCTGATAAAGGAGGCGCTGGAGGCAGGGATGATCCGGTTGGTGAATGAAAGCGTTGGCGACAAGCTCCGGGCGTATGTGCCGCGCTGGGCCTGACTTGGTTGATGGGTCGTTGATTGCGGTGAGGCTGTCGGCGTGCTTGGGGTAATAATCTCACAATAAAACAACAAGTTGAGAGTTTTGGCTTGGTTGATGGGTCGTTGATTGGGAGGGTTTGGATGGTCACGGATACCAGCGAGAAGGGTCTCGAAACGCTGATCATGCGCCACATGACCGGCATGGACGGACTTGCCGTACCGCCGAACATGGCGGCCGAACCCCCGCCGCCCTATGGCGGCACCGGCTACACCGCCGGCAGCCCGAACGACTACGACCGCGCCCACGCGCTCGACGTGCCGCAGCTCTTTGCTTTTCTTCGCGCAACCCAGCCCGAGGCATTCCGGAAGCTGGCGCTGGCCGATGCGAACGACGCCAAGGACATCAACCGCATCAAGTTCCTTTCCCGCCTCTCCGGCGAGGTCGGCAAACGCGGCGTGATTGACGTGCTGCGCAAGGGAATCGAGCACCACCCTGCCGGACATTTCGATCTGTTTTACGGAACGCCGACGCCCGGCAACGCGAAGGCGGCGGCATTGCATGCGCTGAACCGTTTCTCGATCACGCGCCAGCTTGCCTACAGTAGCGACGAGACGCGCCGTGCGCTGGACCTTGGCCTTTTCATCAACGGCTTGCCCGTGGCGACTTTCGAGCTGAAGAACAGCCTGACCAAGCAGACGGTCGAGGATGCCGTGGAACAGTACAAACGCGACCGCGATCCGCGCGAGCGGCTGTTCGAGTTCGGCCGCTGCGCGGTGCATTTTGCGGTGGATGACAGCGAAGTGCGGATGTGCACCGAGCTGCGGGGCAAGGGCTCGTGGTTCCTGCCCTTCAACAGGGGCCACAACGACGGCGCCGGCAACCCACCCAACCCGCACGGCCTCAAGACCGACTACCTGTGGAAAGAGCTGCTCACCCCGGCGGGGCTGACCAACATCCTCGAGAACTACGCCCAGATCGTCGAGGAGAAGGACCCGCGAACCGGCAAGAAGAAGCGCAAACAGGTGTGGCCGCGCTACCACCAGTTGAGCCTCGTGCGGCAGGCGCTGGCCAATGTGCGCGCCGAGGGCGCCGGCCGCCGCTACCTGATCCAGCACTCGGCGGGCAGCGGCAAGTCGAACTCCATTGCCTGGCTCGCGCATCAGCTCATCGGCCTGAAGCACGGCGAGAAGGAGGTCTTCGACTCTGTCATCGTGGTGACCGACCGGCGCCTGCTCGACGACCAGATCCAGACCACCATCAAGCAGTTCATGCAGGTGGGCGCGACCGTGGGCCACGCCGCGCGCTCCGGCGATCTGCGCAAGTTCATCGAAGCGGGGAAGAAGATCATCGTCTCGACGGTGCAGAAGTTCCCCTTCATCCTCGACGAGATCGCCACCGAGGGCGGCAAGACCTTTGCCATCGTCATCGACGAGGCGCATTCCAGCCAGGGTGGCAAGACCTCGGCGGCGATGAGCCAGGCGCTAAGTGACGACGAGGAGGAACGAGACGCCGAGGACACGGTGAACGAGGCCCTCGAAAGACGCATGGCGGCGCGCAAGATGCTGACCAACGCCAGCTACTTCGCCTTCACCGCCACGCCCAAGAACAAGACGCTGGAGATGTTCGGCGAGCCGCTGCCGCCCGACGCCGAAGGCAAGGTCAAGCACCGGCCGTTCCACAGCTACACCATGAAGCAGGCCGTCGAGGAGGGCTTCATCCTCGACGTGCTCAAGGCCTACACGCCGGTGGACAGCTACTACAAGCTGGTCAAGAAGACCGAGGATGACCCGGAGTTCGATACCAAGAGGGCGCAGAAGAAGCTGCGTCGCTACGTGGAGAGCCACGATCATGCGATTCGGCTCAAGGCCGAGATCATGGTGGATCACTTCCACGAGCAGGTGCTCGCGGCCGGCAAGATCGGTGGGCAGGCACGCGCGATGGTGATCACCAGCGGCATCGAGCGGGCGATCCAGTACTTCCACGCCTTCAAGACCTACCTGGCGGAGCGCAAGAGCCCCTGTCAGGCCATCGTCGCCTTCTCGGGCGAGCACGAGTACCACGGCGCGAAGGTGAGCGAGGCGTCGCTCAACGGGTTTTCGAGCGGCGATATCGCCGGGAAGATCCAGACCGACCCGTACCGCTTCCTGATCTGCGCCGACAAGTTCCAGACGGGCTACGACGAGCCGCTGCTGCACTCGATGTATGTGGATAAACCACTCTCCGGCATCAAGGCGGTGCAGACGCTCTCACGACTCAACCGCGCGCATCCGCAAAAACACGACTGCTTTGTGCTCGACTTCCAGAACAACAGCGAGGCGATCGTCTTCGCGTTTCAGGACTACTACCGTACAACATTGCTCGCGGAGGAGACGGACCCCAACAAGCTGCATGACCTGAGGGCGTCGCTGGATGCGGCGCAGGTATATTCGCCGGACCAAATGCACCGAGTGGTGGAGTTGTTCCTCGGCGGCGCGGATCGCGACCAACTCGATCCGATCCTCGATGCGTGCGTGGCGGTTTACACCGACACACTTGACGAGGACGGCCAGGTAGACTTCAAGAGTAAGGCCAAGGTGTTTTGCCGCACCTATAGCTTTCTCTCGTCGGTGATTGCATACAGCAACGCGGCGTGGGAGAAGCTCTCCATCGCGCCACAGGTGGCCGCTGACAAGGCCTACCAGAACGCCAGGGAAAACACGCCGCACACGGCGCGCATGGCGCACGATCAAGCGCTGGGAAGGGTGATGCAGATCCTGCTCAAGGATGACACGCAGGTCTACAAGCAATTCGTCGAAAACGAATCGTTCCGGCGATCTGTTGGCGATATGGTGTATGCGCTGACGAGTCGCAGAGATGGTCTGCCGTTGCGAGATGACGCAGCGGGTGCCTGAAGAGGCCCTTTGGCGCAGTCTTCGAGGGCGCCGAAAGGCAGTGAATCTCGAAAACTGAATGGCTGCAATAAACCTTCAACAGCCATATGACGCCGGCAACCGATTGGACTGATTAGGGTCGAAAGTTCGCATTCGCCTGAGGTGAGTTGGTCGTCCGCTTCGGCCGATAACCCGCCATCCAGCCCTCCTCAATCGATCCAAAGCGCGCCCCGGCCATCCGCAATTTCCCAAGCTCAAGCCTTGACCCACCGCTGTTGGTCATCTAGAATGACCAACAGACAAGGAGTCCGCCATGCAGCAATTCAACATCGCCGAAGCCAAGGCCCATCTCTCCGAACTGGTGCAAAAAGCCATGATGGGCGAGGAAATCGTCATCGCCCGCGACAACAAGCCGTTGGCAATGCTGGTGCCCATCCAGCGTCCGGCGGGCAAACGCATTCCCGGTTCGGGCAAGGGTCAAATCCTCTTCATGGCGGATAACTTCGACGCGATCCCCGAGGGATTCGAGGACTACACGGGGTGATTGCGCTGCTCGACACCAATGCCTTCCTGCATTGGGTGGAGGGCGACGACAAGCTGTCAGCCAAGGCCAAGTCCTGTATCGCCAACCCGGACAACGAAATCCTTGTCAGTGTCGTGGTGGCGTGGGAACTGGCGATCAAGTCCGGCCAGGGCGGCATCAAGCTGGCGTTGCCGGTCGGCCGTTATGTGGCGAGCCATATCGAAGCAAACGGTTTTCGCCTGCTCGGCATTGAACTCGACGATGTGGCCGCCATCGAAACCCTGCCCCTGCATCATCGCGATCCCTTCGACCGCCTGCTGGTGGCGCAGGCAAAAAACCGCAAGCTGCCCGTGGTCAGTTCCGACCGGGCGTTTTCCGACTATGGCGTCAAACGTATCTGGTAACCGACATGCAACAAACTGAAAACCTCAATATCGAAGCCTTCGAGCCGATGCCCACGCCCGAAGAAATCCATGCTCGCGTGCCACTGTCGGAAGCCGCCGCTGAGTCGGTGCTGGCGGGACGGCGCACGCTGGAACGCATCCTCGACGGCAGCGATCCGCGCATTTTCGTGGTGGTCGGGCCCTGCTCGATCCACGACCCGGTCGCCGGCCTCGATTACGCGCGGCGCCTGAAGAAGCTGGCCGACGAAGTGTCCGGAACCATGGTGCTGGTGATGCGGGTGTATTTCGAGAAGCCGCGCACCGCGACCGGCTGGAAGGGCTACATCAACGACCCGCGCATGGACGATTCCTTCCATATCGAGGAAGGCATGCAGAAAGCACGCGAGTTTCTCCTCGCCGTGAGTGAAATCGGCCTGCCGGCGGCGACCGAGGCGCTCGACCCGATCGGGCCGCAATATCTGGGCGACCTGATTGCGTGGGTGGCGATCGGCGCACGCACTTCCGAATCGCAAACCCACCGCGAAATGTCGTCCGGCCTGTCGGCCCCCGTAGGTTTCAAGAACGGCACCGACGGCTCGCTGGACGCCGCGGTCAATGCCATCATTTCGGCGGGCAGCCCGCACAGCTTCCTCGGCATCAACATGCAGGGCCGTTCCTGCGTGGTGCGCACCGCCGGCAACCGCTACGGCCACCTGGTGCTGCGCGGCGGCGGCGGACGGCCGAACTACGACACGGTCAGCGTCGCGCTGGCCGAAGACGCACTGGCCAAGGCCAAGCTGCCGCACAACATCGTGGTCGATTGCTCCCATGCCAACAGCTACAAGAAGCCGGAGTTGCAGCCGCTTGTCATGCACGACTGCATCAATCAGGTCGTCGACCAGCGCAAGGCGGGACACCGCTCCATCGTCGGCCTGATGATCGAAAGCTTCATCGAAGCCGGCAACCAGCCCATCCCTGCCGATCTTTCGCAACTGAAGTACGGCTGTTCGGTCACGGATGCCTGCGTCGACTGGTTGACCACTGAAAGAATGCTGCGCGAGGCCGATGCCGCGCTGCGCGGCGCGATCACCAACCCTGCCTGAGAATTTCCATGAGCCTGATTCGAGCCTTTCGTGGCCTGCGCCCTGCCCCTGGCCAGGCGGGAGCGATCGCCGCCCCGCCCTATGATGTGCTGTCGAGCGACGAAGCAAGGGCGCGCGCAACGGGCAAGCCGTGGTCCTTCCTGCATATCTCCAAGCCGGAAATCGACCTGCCGCGCGACACGGACCCCTATGCGCCGGCGGTGTATGCCAAGGCCGCCGAGAACCTGCGGAAAATGTTGGCTGCCGGCGTGCTGGTGCGCGATGACGCGCCCTGCTACTACGCCTATCGCCTGACCATGGGCGCGCATGTGCAGACCGGCCTCGTCGCCGCGGCCAGTGTCGCCGATTACGACAGCAACCGCATCCGCAAGCACGAGTTCACGCGGCCCGACAAGGAAGACGACCGCGTGCACCAGATCGAGGCGCTCAATGCGCAGACCGGCCCGGTGCTGCTGGCCTATCCGGGTTCCGCAACGGCCGACGCGCTGATCGATGCCATCGCGCAGGGAACTCCGGCCGCTGACGTCACCGCCGACGACGGTATCCGCCACCAGATATGGGTACTGACGGATGCCGCGCGGATTACCGCGATCACGCAAACCTTCGATGCCATGACCGCGCTCTACATCGCCGACGGCCATCACCGTTCCGCTGCCGCCTCACGCGTCGCCGCCGCGCGCCGCACGCCGGGGCAGGAACAGTCGGCAGGCTACTTCCTGTCGGTGATCTTCCCCCACCACCAGATGAAGATCATGGACTACAACCGCGTCGTCAAGGATCTCAACGGCCTTGAAAACTCGGCGCTGGTGACACGGCTCGCTGCGGCCTTCACGGTCGAGGACAGCGCGCAGCGCGTGCATCCGGCCCACCCCGGCGAGTTCGGCATGTACCTCGCCGGACGCTGGCACAAGCTGACGATCAAGCCCGACCTGATTCCCGCCGATCCGGTGGCGAGCCTCGATGTGTCGCTGCTTTCCGAACACGTGCTGGGCCCGCTGTTGGGCATCGCCGACCTGCGCCGCGACAAACGCATCGATTTCGTCGGCGGTATCCGCGGTCTGGCCGAACTGGAAAAGCGCGTCGACTCGGGCGAGATGGCAGTGGCATTTGCGCTGCACCCGACGCGCATGGACCAACTGATGGCGGTGGCCGACAGCAACAACGTGATGCCGCCGAAGTCGACCTGGTTCGAACCCAAGCTGGCCGATGGGCTGGTTTCCCACGTGCTGGATTGAGGGCTCGACCAGCACCAAAGAAAAAGGGCAACCCGCGGGTTGCCCTTTTCAATGAAACTAAGCTGCTTACTTCTTCTTGGCGGCAGGCTTCTTGGCGGCAGCGGGTTTCTTCGCAGCCGGTGCCTTCTTTGCGGGAGCCTTCTTGGCCACCGGCTTCTTGCCGGCAACAGCGGCCTTGAGGCCAGCACCTGCGGAGAACTTCGGAACGGCCTTGGCGGCGATCTTCAGCACGGCGCCGGTCTTCGGATTCTTGCCGGTGCGCGCGGAACGCATCACGGACTTGAAGGTACCAAACCCGATCAGTGCAACCGGATTGCCCTTCGAGATTACGGAGGTGATCACTTCGGTCAACGCATCGATGGCCTTGTTCACTGCGGCCTTGGAAAGTTCGGCACGTTCTGCTACTGCTTCGATCAGTTCGCTCTTGTTCATTGAATTCCCCTTTGGTTGAAAAATCGTATTGTTCCACTAAATCCGTTCAAGTTGCAAGCCCCGCAAGCCTTGCCGCCAAATTTTCCGTGCGCGCTCCGCTCACAGCCCCTTCACCGCATACACCGCCGGCAGGTTGCGCCAGGCGCCCTTGACGTCCATGCCGTAGCCGAAGACGTAGCGATTCGGCAGGTGCACACCAACGAAATCCGCGGATATCGGTTTGGCGCGGCCCAGGTTCTTGTCGGCGAACACGGCGCTCAGTACTTCGGTAGCGCCTTGTGCCAGAAGGCGTTTGCGGATCTCGGCGAGGGTCACGCCTTCGTCGAGGATGTCATCCACCACCAGCACGACACGGCCCGCGACATCGGAGCGCGGCTCGACGATCCAGGCCAGCTGCCCGCCCGTGGTGACGTCGCCGTAGCGCGAAACATGCAGGTAGTCGAAATCCAGCGGGAAAATCAGTTGCGGCAGGAGCTGCCCGGTGAATACCACCGCGCCGCCCATGACGGCGAGTACCAGCGGGTTGGCGTCAGCCAGGCGCGCGGTGATTTCCGCAGCCACTCGCCGTACCGCCAGCGCCGAGTTTTCGGCCGAACACAGCAGATCGGCTTCGTCGAAGATTTTCTGTGCTTCCTGCGGGCTCATGCCATCCTCTTCAGCATCGCCGCAAAATCCCGGCCGACTTCCGGGTGGCGCAAACCGAAAGCCACCGTCGCTTCAAGGTAACCCAGCTTGGAGCCGCAATCGTAGCGCGCACCCTTGTAGCGATAGGCCAGTACCTGCTCTTCGGCCAGCAGCGCGGCAATGCCGTCGGTGAGCTGTATCTCGCCGCCGGAACCCTTGCCGATGTGCGCGAGGTGATGAAAGATGCGCGGCGTCAGGATGTAACGGCCCACCACGGCCAGTGTCGATGGCGCTTCTTCGGGTCTGGGCTTTTCGACAATGCGCTGGATCTTTTCCAGCGTGTCGCTCATCGGCGCGCTGTCCACGATGCCGTAGCTCTTGGTGTCCTCGCGCGGCACCTGCTGCACGCCGATCACCGAGCTGCCGTAGTGGTCGTAAACATCAACCATCTGCTTCATGATCGGCGGATCGCCATCGAGCAGGTCGTCGGCCAGCAACACCGCAAAGGGTTCGTCGCCCACCGCCGGATAGGCGCAGAGCACCGCATGGCCGAGGCCCAAAGCTTCCGGCTGGCGGATGTAGATGCAGTTGATGTTCTTCGGAATCATGTTGCGCACGAACTCCAGCAACTCGGTCTTGCCGCGGTGCTCGAGCTCGCTTTCCAGTTCGTAGGCCTTGTCGAAGTGGTCCTCGATGGCGCGCTTGGAACGGCCGGTGACGAAAATCATGTCCGTGATGCCGGCGGCGACAGCTTCCTCCACCGCGTACTGGATCAGCGGCTTGTCCACGATGGGCATCATTTCCTTGGGACTGGCCTTGGTCGCGGGCAGGAAGCGGGTGCCCATGCCGGCAACGGGGAATACGGCCTTGGTTACTTTCTTCATTTCTTGTTCCTTGGCTTGGAATCGATGTCGGTAGATTCTCAATAGCGCATGGCAAAGCCCGTCATTCCCGCGCAAGCGGGAATCCAGGAATACCCGTAGCAATTTTGAAGCACTGGATTCCCGCCTGCGCGGGAATGACGAACCGTTTTCACCATGCGGATTTGCACGAAGGCGCGCACCACCAGCAAACTGACCTCGACGGCACGAGATGACTTGAGCACGTTGCCCAGCATCAGGGCGCCGTGTTCGGTGAAGGCGTAGGGTAGTGATGATGAAAACTTCAGTCTTGCGAGGTGGTCACAATTTGTGACCACCTCTTCCTTTTCTGCGCCAGTCAGCTGGAACATGAAGTCCATGGGAAAGCGTTCGGTATTGCGCTTCACCGCCTGATTCAGTACCTTGGTTTCCACCCCATACAGCTCTGCAAGGTCGGCATCCAGCATCACGCGCTGCCCGCGAAGCAACAGAATTCGGTTGGCCACGGTTTCTGGAATGATAGTGCTCATGACGAAATCAACTCCCTGAATTGCGTCTCGTCCAGAATGGTAACGCCCAAGGCGTGCGCCTTGTCGAGCTTGGAGCCGGCTTCGGCACCCGCCACCACGTAATCCGTCTTCTTCGATACCGAGCCGGCGACCTTGCCGCCCAGCGCCTCGATCATGTCTTTCGCCTCATCGCGCGTCAGCGTCGGCAGCGCACCGGTGAGGACAAAGGTCTTGCCGGCGATCGGCGAGTTGGCCACCGCCGACGGCACGCCCTCGGGCCAGCTTACCCCGCCGGCGCGCAGTTGCTCGATCACTTCGATATTGTGCGGTTCGGCAAAGAAGCGCGCAATCGATGCCGCCACCACCGGACCGACGTCGGGCACCTGCTGCAGGCCGTCGATATCGGCTGCCATCAAGGTGTCCAGGTTGCCGAAATGACGCGCCAGATCCTTCGCCGTCGCCTCGCCGACATTGCGGATGCCGAGAGCGAAGATGAAGCGCGCCAGCGTCGTCGTCTTGCTCTTTTCGATGGCGGCGAGGATGTTCGTCGCGGATTTTTCGGCCATTCGTTCGAGATTCGCCATGGCCAGAAAGCCCAGCTTGTAGAGGTCGGCCGGCGTCTTGACGATGGCATGGTCCACCAGTTGCTCCACCAGCTTGTCGCCGAGGCCCTCGATGTCCATCGCGCGCCGGCCCGCGAAATGCAGCAGGGCCTGCTTGCGTTGCGCCGGGCAGAACAGGCCGCCGCTGCAGCGCGCGATGGCTTCGTCTTCCGGCCGTTCGATCGCCGAGTGGCACACCGGGCAGGTCTTCGGCAGCGCGAAGGGTTCATGCAATGGCTGGCCGCCGAACAAATCCCTCATCGGCCGCCGCTCCATGACCACCGACACGACCTCCGGAATCACATCGCCGGCACGGCGCACGATCACGGTGTCGCCGATGCGGACGTCCTTGCGCCGCGCCTCGGCTTCGTTGTGCAGCGTGGCATTGGTCACCGTCACGCCGCCGACGAAGACCGGCGCGAGACGAGCCACCGGCGTGATCGCCCCGGTGCGGCCGACCTGCACCTCGATCGCCTCCACGGTGGTCAGCGCTTCCTCCGCCGGATATTTGTGCGCCACCGCCCAGCGCGGCTCGCGCGTGACGAAGCCGAGGCGCTGCTGCAGCGCCAGCGAATTCACCTTGTACACCACGCCGTCGATGTCGAAGGGCAGCGCATCACGCCGCTCGCGGATACGCGCGTGAAAAGCGATCAGGCCATCGGCGCCCTGCACCACCGCGCGATGCTCGCAGACCGGCAGGCCGAAGGCCGCCAGCGCATCCAGCACCTCGCCATGCGTCGCCGGCAGCATCCAGCCGCGGCACTCGCCGAGACCGTAGGCATAGAAGGAGAGCGGCCGTTCCGCCGCCATCGCCGGATCGAGCTGACGGATGCTGCCGGCGGCGCCGTTGCGCGGATTCACCAGCGTCGCTCGTCCCTGCGCCCGCTGCCTTTCGTTGTAGCGTTCGAAATCGGGGCGGCTCATGAACACCTCGCCGCGCACCTCCAGCACCTGCGGCGCGGTGCCCTTCAAGTGCAGGGGAATGCGATGCACGGTGCGGATGTTCTGCGTCACGTCCTCGCCCGTTTCGCCATCGCCACGCGTCGCGGCCTGCACCAGCACGCCGTTCTCATAGCGCAGGTTGATGGCGAGGCCGTCGAACTTCAGCTCGGCGGCATAGTCGATGACGGGCTCGGCGTCAGTCAGTCCAAGTTCGCGACGCACGCGGGCGTCGAACGACCTTGCCCCCGTCGGTTCGGTATCGGTTTCGGTCCGGATCGACAGCATCGGCAAGGCATGGCGCACCGGAGCAAATGATGGCAGGGGCTTGCCGCCGACCCGTTGCGTCGGCGAGTCGGCACGAACCAGTTTTGGATCCGCCGCTTCCAGGGCCTGCAACTCGCGAAACAGCCTGTCGTACTCGGCGTCGGGAATGGTCGGCGCATCGAGCACGTGGTAGGCATGGTTGTGCCGTTCGATTTCGCGGCGCAGGATTTCGGCCCTCGCCGCTGCATCCTGCAAAGGCATCAAGAAAACAGGCGCAGCGCCCGTATGCCACCCGGGGCGATGCCACCGTCGCGCATGGCCTGCTGCAGTTCGGCCGTCCGCGCCCGGATCGCATCGATCATGGCCACGGACAAGGGTACGCGCTGGGCATCCACCAGTTCGCCGCCGAGTGTCGCAGCGAGTTGCCGCGCGGTGGCCAGCATGCGGTCGAAAGCAGCCACGCCATCCGTTACACGCGGCACATCGAGGCTCAGCGTCAGGCCGTGGGTTGCCAACGACTTGATGGACTCGGCATCAAGACGCTCGGCGCCAAGATTGGCCACGGTAAACATCTCGCCGCCAGTCTCGTCGCGTGCGCGAAACACGCCGTCCGCCTCCAGCGCCAGACCCGCCGCCTCGGCGACGCCGCGCAGCTTGGTGCCCTGGAAAACGCCGCCCAGGGCTTCGACCACATGCAGCACGAACTGGATGTCCACCCCGGCGCAGAATTGATCGAGCCTGTCGGCGCGCAATACGGTTGCACTGCGAGAAGGCAGCTCCAGCTCGGCGGCGGCCTGCCGTGCCACCTGCTGAACGCCTTCAAAAAACCGCGCGACCTCGCCGTCGGAAACCGGTCCGCGCCGATCAGCCAGTTGCAATGCCGCCACCCACTCCCGGTAGCGTCCGCTGTCGTGGGCGTCGACCGGCCGCCAGTTGCCATCAGCTTCGTTCTTGACCAGCCAGTGCAATGGCTTGCTCAATTCCCCGGCCCAGGCGTTCTGCATGGCCCAGACCGCAGGCGCCGGCACCGCGACGGCAGCCGTCAAATGCAGCAGGCAATCCGCCACGCTATCCGCACACTCGATGGGCAGCACCGGCTGTGGCTCGGGTTCCGGCGCGACCAGCGCATGCTCAGTGACCGCTGCGCTGTCGAACGCCTCCCCGGCCTCACTCGCTTCCTCTGCGAAGCCAGGTTCTTGGCGCTCTCCGGGCTCGCGCCGGACAACGTCGTCCGCGGGCAAACCGGCCGGCATCGCACCAGGCTGCCCACCCAGCAGCGCATCACCCTGCCCGCCCTGGAATATCCGCTCGGCGGCCTTGCGGTGCTTGCGATCCTGCCAGACGTTGTAGCCCCAGACCATGCCGACAGCCACCGCACCCGCTCCGATCAAAGCGATTTGAAGTTCGCTGATTGCCATATTCAAGCCACCCTTTGGTTACGGCCGCTACGCTTAACGCCGATGCAACCGGCGTTAGCCTTCACTGAAACTTCTCTGCGCCTCGTTTTGGTTACGGCCGCTACGCAGCGGCTTGCTCGCCGGCGAAACGCAGTGCCTCTTCGATGTCGACTTCCACGACGCGCGAGACACCTTGCTCCTGCATGGTCACGCCTATCAACTGCTGGGCCATTTCCATGGCGATCTTGTTGTGCGAGATGAAGACGAACTGGGTCTGCACCGACATGCGCTTGACCATGTCGCAGAAGCGCACCGTGTTCGAGTCGTCGAGCGGGGCATCCACCTCGTCGAGCAGGCAGAACGGCGCCGGGTTCAACTGGAACAGCGCAAACACCAGCGCGATTGCCGTCAGCGCCTTTTCGCCGCCCGACAGCAGGTGGATCGTGGTGTTCTTCTTGCCGGGCGGCTGCGCCATGATCTGGATGCCGGCATCGAGGATCTCGTCGCCGGTGAGGATCAGACGCGCCTCGCCGCCGCCGAACAACTGCGGGAACAGCGTGCCGAAATGCATGTTGACGGCGTTGTAGGTCTCCTGCAACTGCTCGCGCGTTTCGCGGTCGATGCGCCGGATGGCATCTTCCAGCGTGCCGATGGCTTCGTTCAGATCGCCCGATTGCGCATCGAGGAAGCCCTTGCGCTCCGAGGCCGTGGCGAGTTCCTCCAGCGCCGCGAGGTTGACCGGACCGAGCGCTTCGATCTCGGCCGTCAGTCGCACGATCTCGCCTTGCAGGACATTGTCCTTGAGCCTGTCGGCGCCGCCGGCGTTGAGTTCGTCAAGGAAGGGCGCTTCGTCCTCCTCGCTCAGCACGTGGACTTCGGCCAGCCGCTCGCGGAACTGCTCTTCGTTCATCTGTGCGGCCTGCGCCTTGAGCCGCAGGTCGTTGATCTTGTCGCGCAGCGGCACGACGCCCTGCTCCAGCTTCATGCGCTGTTCGTCGAGGCCGCGCAAATCGCCGGCTGCCGTTTCCAGCACATTTCGCCGTTCCGCCAGCGCCGACTCCTTGCCCTGCTTTGCATCCAGTGCGGCATGCAATTGTTCCTGCAGCACGGTATCGCTGATGCCGGCGACTTCGGTGCGCGCAGCCTGGGTTTCAGCTTCGATTCGGTGCAGTTGACTGGTCGCGGTCGACGCCGCGCGTGCATTGTCTTCCAGCTTCGACAGGCACTCGCGCTCGGAGAAGCCGGCTTCCTGCGCCTCGCGCCCGAGCTGGATTTCCAGCGCGCGCGCCTCGCGCAGGGCGGCATCCTTCAGCCGGTGCAGTTCCAGCGCCTGCTCGAGGCGCTCGCGCACCTCGCCCAGCCGTTCGCGTTGCAGTTCCCCCTCGGCCTCGGCGCGCTGGCGACGGGCCTGCTCGGTCTCGTCCTGGCGCTGCAACTCGGCCAGGTCGCGGTCGATCTGCGCCGTGCGCTCCTCGAAGCGGGCCTGCGCCTGAGTCAGCTTCAGAGCGTCGACCTGCGCCGCATGCAAGCCTTGCTGCGCTTCCTGCATCGAACGCCGGGCGGCGCTGAGGTGGCCCTGGCTCTCGGTCAGCTGCAACTCGGCCGTGCGCTGCACTTCACGCGCTGCCTCTTCGGCCGCGGCACGCGTCGCCAGCAAGCCGGCCAGTTCATCGATCTCGCGCTGGCGTTCGATGACGCCGTGGGTTTTCGCATCCGGCACATAGAGCGTCAGTCCGGCGGGCGTCATTACGTGGCCGGCGCGCGAGACGCGCTGGCCCGAAGCAATCGGCAACTCTGCCGCGAGATCCTCGGCAACGCTGACGTCGGCCAGCCATTCGTCGAGCACGCCCGACCAGCGCGGATCATCGCAGCGCACCTTGCTGCGCAGGCTGGCGGCCGCGGGTGCTGCGCCCGCGGAGGCACGGGCAAACGCCAGGGTCAGAATCGCCGGGGGCGGTGCGGCGAGTGCCGCGCGCACGGTGTCCGCGTCTGCGCTGAGTGCCGAGAAGCGCTCGCGCAACACGGCTTCGACCGCGGTTTCCCAACCCGCCTCGACCTGGATCGCCTGCCACAGGGGCTTGGCGTCGGCCAGATGGCGGGCCTTGAGCCAGTCGCCGATCTCGCCGCTTTGCGCCACCTTGGCCTGCAACTGCGCCAGCGCGTCATGGCGGGCGCGGGTTTCGGTAAGGCTGCGATGCGCCGCCTGCAGCGCTTCGCGGGCCGTGCGCAGCCGCGCCTCGGCTTCCGGCACGGAAGCCTGTAGTGTGGCGACGCGCTCCTGCGCGGCGGCAAGTGCCGCTTCGGCCGCGGTTTCTTTTTCTTTCGAAGCCGCCAGCAAGCCCGGATCGGGGGCGCCCAGCGCCTGTCGATCCTGCTCCAGCCGGCTGCGACGCTGGACCAGATTTTCCAGCGCACGAACGGCGTGTCCCTTGTCGGCGTCGGCCAGACGCAGCGCCTGTTCGGCCTCGCTCAAGGCGCGGCGGGCTTCGGTGACATCGGTGCCGGCCGCCTGCACGGCCTCTTCGGTATCGGGCAAACGCGCGGCGGCTTCCTGATGCCGGGCGGCCGCTGTGGCGGAACGGGTACGTGAGTTTTCGAGCAGCAGCTTCCAGCGCGCTTCGTCCTCGGCCAACTGGCCGTGCTGCGTGCGCCAGTGCGCTTCCTCCGCGCCCAGTTGACTCAGACGGGCTTCCAGCCGCGAGCGCGAATCACGCAGATGGCCGATTTCGGATTCAAGGCGGCTGACTTCGGTATTGGCCGCGAACATCTCGGCCTGCGACGCGTGCAAGGCATCCGACGCCGAATAATGGCTCTCGCGCGCGTGCTCGACGCGCGCCTCGACTTCGCGCAGTTGCGCGGTTTCGGCCTCGACACGATTGACGGCTTCTTCAACCTGCCGATTCAGCCGCTCGCTGTCGTGTTTGGCGTCATTGCGTTTCTTCAGCCACAACAGGGTCTGCTTGCGCGACACCTGCTGGTGCAGGTCGCGATATTGCTGGGCGACCGTGGCCTGCCCCTGCAAGTGACTGACCTGCGTTTCCAGCTCGTTGCGGATGTCATCGACGCGGGCGATGTTCTCGCGCGCATCTTCCAGGCGGTGTTCGGTTTCCTTGCGGCGTTCCTTGTACTTGGTGACACCCGCCGCTTCTTCGAGGAAGAAGCGCAGCTCGTCGGGCTTGGCCTCGACGATGCGCGAGATCATGCCCTGGCCGATGATGGCGTAAGCACGCGGGCCGAGGCCGGTGCCGAGGAACAGATCGATCACGTCGCGCCGGCGCACGTGCAGGTTGTTGATGTAGTAGCTTGAATTGCCTTCGCGGTCGAGCACCCGCTTGACCGTGATTTCCGCGTACTGGCTCCATTGCCCGGCGGCGCGACCCTGGGCGTTGTCGAAATACAGCTCGACGCTGGCGCGGCTGACTTCCTTGCGGTTGCCCGAACCCTTGAAGATCACATCCTGGATTGACTCGCCGCGCAGCTCGGAGGCCTTCGATTCGCCCAGCACCCAGCGCACGGCATCGATGATGTTCGACTTGCCGCAGCCATTGGGGCCGACCACACCCGCCAACTGGCCGGGGAAAAGCACGGTGGTGGGCTCGACAAACGACTTGAAGCCCGACATTTTCAGCTTGTTTAGACGCACGGGGGATGAACCGGAAAAATGATGACGAAAGTGTGACTCGAGAACCGTGCCATTATAATCGGTCCCGACCCTCTTACCGCACCCAGCCAGCATGCCAAAGCCAGCCATCCAGACCCGCGCCAAGGCGCTGGAAACCTTCGCCAACCCCGCGCCGCACAGGGATTACCAGATCCACATGGAAATCCCGGAATTCACTTGTCTTTGTCCCAAGACCGGGCAGCCGGATTTCGCCGTGCTGACGCTCGACTACATCGCCGACACGCTGTGCGTCGAGCTCAAAAGCCTCAAGTTCTACATCTGGAGCTTCCGCGACGAAGGACATTTCCACGAAGATGTCGCCAACCGCATCCTCGATGATCTGGCGAAAGCCGTGAAGCCGCGCTTCATGCGCCTCACGGCGCGCTTCTACGTGCGCGGCGGAATTTTCACCAATGTGGTGGCGGAACACCGCAAGAAGGGCTGGAAGCCGGCGGCGAAGATCGAACTGGCCGAGTTTTCACCGCAGTCGAACACCCGCGGCTGAGGCGTAACGCCTAAACACCCCATCCAGTCGATGGGGTCATATTTTTTAATAATTGGCATAGAATGAGTCCACTAAGTACCGGAGTCATGCCATGTCCATCGCCATCCGCGAGTTGAAAGCCAGCCTCTCCCGCGTGCTGTCGCGCGCGCAGCAGGGCGAAATCATCGAGGTCACGTCCCACAACAAGCCTATTGCCCGCATCGTCGGCATCCCGCTTCAGGCCGAGGCAGGACTGCGTGGCCTGATTGCCTGCGGCACCCTTTCATGGAGCGGCGGCAAACCCAGGCCGAGAGCGCCTCTGGAAATGTCGCCACGCGGAACACCGGTCAGCCAGATGGTGCTGGAGGACCGGCGTTGATCCTGTTCTGCGACACATCGGCGCTGGTCAAGCTGTACATCAAGGAAGACTCCAGCGACGAGATGCAGGCGCTGGCCCGCTCGGCCTCCGCCATCGCGGTGTGTCGCATTGCCTGGGCTGAAATCATGGCGGCACTGTCGCGCCGAGCGCGCGAAAACTCAAGCGATGCCGAAGCAATCGAGACGGTCCGCGTGCGCCTGCGCACCGACTGGCCCCGCTACGCCATCGTCGAAGTCACTCAGCCGCTGGTGGAACTGGCCGGTGAGTATGCGGACACCTTCGCCCTGCGCGGCTACGACAGTGTTCAACTAGCCGCCGCCCGCAGCTTGCAGGACGCGATGAGCGAACCGCTTCACTTTGCCTGTTTCGACGCCCGTCTGCAAAAGTCGGCCAAAGTACTGGGGATGTCGACACACGCCTAGCCTCGCCGCCAACGACCTTTCATGTCAACGGCATCAACAAAAAGTCGGCGCTGACGATACGGCGAGGTCGATGCGAACGAGACAACGGAAGGCTGGTATGCGCCCTTTGCCGTCAGCGGGCAACTCGCACCTTTGCTATCAGCCTTTCTTGCGCTTGAGAAAACTGCCGATCCGCGCCGCCACTTCGGGACTGGTCTGGGTCAGCGCGGCGGTCAGCGACTCGACGTAGAAACCGTCGTCGGTGGACATGTTGCTGATGCGCTGGATGGCGGTGACCATGGCGTAGTTCGCCATCGGCGCATTCTCCGCGATGCGGCCGGCCAGCTCGCGCGCCTTGGCCATGCCGGCGCCGGCGTCCACCAGATAGTGGGACAGGCCCAGCTGCTGCCCTTCTTCGGCCCTGTAGATGCGGCCCGTCAGCATCATTTCGCACATGCGACCCTGGCCGATGATGCGCGCCACGCGCACTGAAGCGCCACCGCCGACGAAAATGCCGTGGCGGCCTTCCGGCAGTTGATAGATCGCCGAAGCTTCGGCGATACGCACATGCGTCGATGTCGCCAGTTCGAGCCCGCCGCCCATGACCGCGCCTTGCATGACACAGATCACCGGCATGCCGGACATCTGGATCTTGTTGAATACCCGATGCCAGCCCTGCGAATGCTTCATCACACCAAAGGGTTCGCGATGCTGGTGTTCGGAGAGGTCGAGCCCGGCGCAGAAATGCTCGCCTTCGCCGGCCAGGATCACCGCACGGGCATCTTCCGGCGCCGCATCCCAGGCCTTTTCCAGCGCCGCCAGCAGGCGGTCGCTGATGGCGTTGCGCTTGGCCGGACGGGCCAGCGTGATGGTGTAGATGCTGTCCGCGAAAGAGGTTTTGATCAGATGTTCAGTCACTGCATCGCCCTTCAATGTGCGCCGAGCGTGATGACACCGCTGTCGGGTACGTCGGAATACAAATGCACCACCAGATCGGCACGGCGAGTGAGCACGGCGCGCTGGTTGATGTAACCCTTGTCGGTAATCTCGCCGGCTTCGGTCGAGGGCGGCTCGGCCATCAACAACATTCGCGAGGGATAGGTGCTCGATCCGCCGCCTTCGCGTTTCATGCGCAGCAGCCCCTCGCGTAGCCGTTCCTTGACCATCGGATGCCCCAGCACCTGATCGGGCGGCGCATCGGTGGCGAGGCCCGCCAGGCGGCGGCATTCGGACATGTTCGGAAACACCAGAAAGCCGATTTCGTCGCGATCGTGGCCGGTCACCACGATGTCCTGTGCCACCGGCGACAAGGCGTCGATGCCGGCCACGCGCAGGCTGCCGACATGCACCCAGGTGCCGGTCGTCAGCTTGAAGTCCTCGGCCACGCGGCCATCGAAGAGCAACCCCTGTTCGGGCTTCCGTGCATCGACGAACTCCACCGCATCACCGATGATGTAGTAACCCTCTTCGTCGAAGGCTTCCCGCGTCAGCTTCGGCTGCTTCCAGTACCCCGGAAAAACGTTCGGCCCCTTGACGCGCACCTCCAGCTTGTCGGCTACGGGCACCAGCTTGAGTTCGGTGCCGGGAATCGGTACGCCGATCACGCCGGAGCGCACCGCCTGGAAGTGGCAATCGGTGGCGGCCGGAGCGGTTTCGGTCGAGCCCCAGGACGACAGCATGGTCACCGGCTCGCCAAGTTCCATGTGCGCCAGGCGTTCCAGTTCCTCCCACAAGTGCTGCGGCAACGCCGCGCCGGCATAGAAAATGATCTGCAGACGCGAGAAGAAATTCTTGCGCAAGGCCGCGTTGTCGCGCAACAGCGGCACCAGCATGTCGTAGGCGCGCGGCACGCTGAAGTACTGCGTCGGCGCAATCTCGGTGAGGTTGCGCACCGTCTTCTCGAGCAGGCCGGGCGCCGGCTTGCCGCCGTCGATGTAGAAACTGCCGCCCCAGCACAGCACCTTGTTGAAGCAGTAATTGCCGCCGAAGACGTGGCTCCAGGGCAGCCAGTCCACGATCACCGGCTTCTGTATCGCCATGAAAGGCCAGATCTGTGCGTTGGCTTCCTGGTTCGAGCAGATCATGCGCTGGGTGGTGATGACCGCTTTCGGTGCGCCGATCGACCCGGAGGTGAACAGGAACTTGGCGATGGTGTCGAGGCTCACCGACTTGAAGGCGCGCTGCACGGCCGCATACTTGCCCGTTGGGTCCGCGCCTGCCTGCTCCATCGCGGCAAACGCATAAGTGCCCGTTTGCGGCTGGCTGTTGCTGCCGGCAATCACGATGCCGTCATGCAGCCCTTTCACCGCCTCGATTGCCGGCATGAAGCGCTCGATCGGATCGGCGAAAATCACGCCGGGACGCAGCAGCTCGACGTTGGCCTTGAGCTTGGCGAAGTCGCGCGACATCAGCGAATTGCCGGGTGACACGGCGCAGTGCGGAACGCCGATGTGCATGCAGGCCAGCATCAGCAGGGCGTGCTCGACGCCATTGTCGGAGAGCACCACGACCGGGCGCTGCGGTGAGAGATCGAGCCCGAGCAGCGCGTTGGCAATCGCCTTGACGCGCGAGAGCGCCGTGGCATAACTGACCTTCGCCCATTCGCCATCGGCTCCGCGTTCGGCGAGAAAAATAGTATCGGGCGTTTCGCGCGCCCAGCGTTCGAGCCACTCGCCGCTGCAGCGGACCGAACTCGGTGGCAGGGCGATGGCCGACCGCATCAGTCGGCTGCCGTCGGGACGGGTTTCGAGAATTACCGATGGCCGGGCAAACAGTTCGGCCGGCTTCCTTGCGATCTGTTTCATGGCGGAGGTCTCTCGGATATCTGGGTTCTGCGAAACCGG
Source organism: Sulfuritalea sp. (assembly GCA_030680805.1). Classification (GTDB taxonomy): domain Bacteria; phylum Pseudomonadota; class Gammaproteobacteria; order Burkholderiales; family Rhodocyclaceae; genus Sulfuritalea. The sequence goes on from JAUXUK010000106.1 coordinate 74,790, forward strand.
GAAATCAGGCAACGCATCGAATGCCGGCCTCGCGGCGCAAGGGCGCGAGGCCGGTGATGCCGAAACTCAGGACAAGCCTACTTGAGCAGTTTCCAGTCGCCGTTCTCGATGGTCGCCATGATGGCGGCGCGTCCATCGAAACCGTTGTGGTCTTTCGCCGACATGTTGAACACGCCATGCACCGCCGGAAGCTCCTTGATGTTCTCCAGCGCGTCTCGCAGTGCGCTGCGGAACTCCGCGGTACCGGGCTTGGCCTTCTTCAACGCTTCGGGCACGGCTCGATTCAGCAGCAGATAGGCATCCCAGCCATGGCCACCGAAGGTGGAACGACTGTTGGCGCCATGAGCCGCCTCATACACCTTGATGTACTCCAGCGCCGGCTTCTTCGACGGATGGCTGTCGGGAAGTTGCTCGGCCAGCAGCATCGGTCCGACCGGGAAGATGGTGCCTTCGACATTCTTGCCGCCGACGCGCAGGAAGTCGCGATTGGCGATGCCGTGCGTCTGGTAGAACTTGCCCTTGTAGCCGCGCTCGATGAGCGTCGCTTGCGGCAACACGGCCGGCGTGCCGGAACCGGCGATCAGGATCGCGTCCGGATTCGCGGCGATCAGCTTGAGCGCCTGCCCGGTAACGCTGGTGTCGGCACGCTGATAGGCCTCGGACGCGGTGATCTTGATGCCCTTGGCTTCGGCCGCGCCCTGGATCGCCTTCAGCCAGAGTTGTCCATAGGGATCGGCGTAGCCGATGAAGCCGATGGTCTTGACCTTGTTGGCGGCCATATGGTCCGCAATCGCGATCGCCATCTGGGTGAAGTTCTGCGGCGTGGTGAACACCCAGGGCGCCTTGTCGCCCGCGGGCGGCAACGGCGCCATGGCGATCTGCGGGGTCTTTGTTTCGAACGCGACTTCGAGGATGGCCATCGAACCCGGCGTCACCGTCGAACCGATGATCGCATCGACCTTGTCCTCGCCGGTGAATTTGCGGGCATTCTTGACCGCCGTGCTGGGGTCGGTGGCATCGTCGAGCACGATGTACCTGACCTTTTCGCCGCCAACCGTCTGCGGCAACAGGGCGAAGGTCTGTTTCTCGGGGATGCCCAGGGATGCCGCCGGACCGGTGGCCGAAACGCTGACGCCGATGGTGATGTCGGCCCAGGCCGAACCGGCTGCGAGAACCAGTGCCAGCGCCTTTACCAATGCAAGTTTCTTCACGTTCATGTCTCCTCCTGTTTTTTGTGGGGTATGCGTTCGCCGGAATGAAAAGCTCTCAAGCGACGGGTTGATTGTAGGCGCAGCTTGTTTGATGTCAACTTGTTTGATTCAAATCTACATGGCACACTTGCCGCCATCCTCACTGCCTGTCCTTCACGCATGCCGGCATCCCGCAAGACCACCGCTCTCGGCTCCCTGACCGGCAACATCGGCTTCCACCTGCGTCTGGCGCAGCTCGCGGTATTCAAGGATTTCGACCGCGAACTGGGCGAACTCGGGGTCAGCCCCGCCGTATATTCGGTACTCGAAGTGCTGCAGCAGAATCCCGGCCTGACGCAGTCCAAACTCGCCAGCGCGGTGCGCCTTGACCGCTCATCCATGGTCCCGATGCTGGACAAGCTCGGCCAGCGCGGCCTCGTCGAACGGCTGGCCTCAACGACCGATCGCCGCCACAAGCACCTCTACCTCACCGCAGCCGGAGCCAAACTGCTGCGTCAGGCCGACAAGTGCGTCGGCAAGCACGAAAAGCGCGTTTGCGCGCTTTTTACCCCGGCGGAAAAGAAAACCCTGATGGACTTGCTGGCCCGCTTCGACGGCTGATTTCGCCGCAATCCGGGATCCCGGCAACGCGCGAAAAAGTCGGCGCTGGCGATACGGCGTTTATCGCCCCGTGCTTGCCAGATGCAATGTCAGACCGATGCCTATCTCCGCCTAAGGACCGCGAATGATGCCGACGGACAGCACCATCAGGTTGTCCGGACCCGGCGCGATCGTGATCAGCGCCGAGGCAGCGAGGAAGGCGAGTAAAACTCCGAACAGAATCATTTAGGGTGTCACCGATTGACGCAGGCGTCCGGCACGGAGCAGCAGCCAGACACAAAGGGCCAGCAGTATCGCGGATTCGCCAAGCAGGGTAGCGGGCGCCGTGGTCAGCGCGGCGACGCTGCCGGCGAGCAGGCCGCCGACGGCGTCGAGTCCGAAGCGGATGCTGGAAAAGAATGACACCACGCGGCCGCGCAGGCGATCGGGGGCGATGGTCTGCATCACCGTGTTGATGCCGACATTGGCACCCGAAATGCCGAAGCCCAGCGCCGCCAGAGCCGGCAGGGCGATCGCCAGATTTTCCGTGAGCGGAAACACGAACAGCGCCACGGCCGCCAGCACCACGCAAGAAATCGCCAGATTCAGGCCGCCGCGCACCGACGTGCGTGTCGCCAACACCAGCGTCGCCGCAAACGCGCCGCAACCGGCCGCGCCCCACAGCAGGCCAAGGGTGCGCGCGTCGCCGTGGAACACCTCGCGGGCGAACACCGGCAGCAGCACGGCATAGGCCGAGGCGGTGAAATTGAGCAGCGCCAGCACGATCAGCAGCGTGCGTATCGGCCAGGTGTCGAGGGCATAGCGCACCCCCTCCTTGAAGACATGGCCGACACTGCCGCCGGACCTGGCGTTCGCCGGCAAATGCATCGCCGCCACGCCCCACAGCAGGGCCAGATAGGAAAACGCATTGAGCAGGAAGCATGCGGCCTCGGACATAAACGCCAGCATCAGCCCCGCAATCGGCGGGCCGACAAAGCGGCCGAGGTTGAACAGCATGGCGTTCAGCGCCAGCGCATTCGGCAGGTCCTCGCGGCCGCCGACCATGGGCGGAATCAGCGATTGGCGCAGCGGCGTGTCGAAGGCGTTGAGGATGCCCAGCGACAATGACATGAGGATGATCAGCGTCGGCCCGATCAGATCGAACCAGGTCAATGCCGCCAGTGCGCAGGCCTGGATGAACAGCAGCACCTGCACCTGCATCAACAGCCGGCGCCGGTCGTGGCGGTCGATCCACGCCCCGGCCAGCGGCCCGACGACGAGGATGGGCGCCTGTGCGGCGAAGGCCGCCAACCCAAGCAGCGCCGCCGATCCGGTCAGGCGATACACCAGCCAGGCCAGCGCGACCTGCTGGATCCACGACCCGAGGATGGAAATCGCCTGACCGTAGAAGTACAGCCGGAACGGGCGATGACCCAGTGCCCGCATCGAGGCGGGTAGTTTCACCACACAATTACCGGGCGATCACAGGCCGGCCATCGCGAGATACTTGATCTCCAGATACTCTTCGATGCCGTATTTCGATCCTTCGCGCCCCAGGCCCGACTGCTTGACGCCGCCGAAGGGCGCCACTTCGTTGGAGATCACGCCCGAGTTGATGCCGACCATGCCGTAGTCGAGCGCCTCGCCAACACGCCAGGCGCGCGCGATGTCGCGACTGTAGAAGTACGCGGCGAGGCCGAATTCGGTGTCGTTGGCCATGCGCACCGCCTCGGCCTCATCCCTGAAGCTGAAAATCGGCGCCACCGGGCCGAAGATTTCCTCGCGCGCCAGACGCATCGACGGCTTCGCACCCGAAAGCACGGTCGGCTCGAAGAAAGTGCCGCCCTTGGCGTGGCGCTTGCCGCCGCACAACACGCGCGCGCCCTGCGCCACGGCATCGGCCAGTAGTTCCTCGACCTTGGCCAGCCCCGCGCCATCGATCAACGGCCCCTGCGTCACGCCCTCCTCCAGCCCGTAGCCGACCTTGAGCCCGGCCACGGCGGCGGCGAGCTTTTGCGCGAACGCGTCATGCACGCCTTCCTGCACCAGAAAGCGGTTGGTGCACACGCAGGTCTGCCCGGTGTTGCGGTATTTGGAAAGCATCGCGCCGGCCACCGCGGCGTCGACATCGGCGTCGTCGAAGACGATGAAGGGCGCATTGCCGCCGAGTTCCAGCGACATCTTCTTGATCGTCGGCGCGCACTGGCCCATCAGCAGCCGGCCGATTTCGGTGGAGCCGGTGAAGGACAGCTTGAGCACCTTCGGATTCGACGTCAGTTCGCCGCCGATGGCCACCGGCTCGCCGGTCACCACGTTGAGCACGCCGGGCGGCAGGCCGGCCTGTTGGCCCAGCCAGGCCAGTGCCAAGGCTGAGAGCGGCGTCTGTTCGGCCGGCTTGACCACCATGGTGCAGCCGGCCGCCAGCGCCGGAGCGACCTTGCGCGTGATCATCGCCGCCGGAAAATTCCACGGCGTAATGGCGGCGCAGACGCCGACCGGCTGCTTCAACACGATCAGACGACGGTCGGCCAGCGGCGAGGGAATCACGTCGCCGTAAATGCGCCGTGCTTCCTCGGCGAACCACTCGATGAACGAGGCCGCATAGGCGATCTCGCCCCTCGCTTCGACCAGCGGCTTGCCCTGTTCCTGCGTCATCAGCCGCGCCAGATCCTCCTGATTCTCCATCATCAGTTCGAACCAACGCCGCAGGATCTTCGCCCGCTCGGCCGCCGTCTTCGCCCGCCATGGATGGAAAGCCGCGTGCGCCGCATCGATCGCTCGGCGGGTTTCAGCAGCGCCGAAACCGGGGACGGAACCCACCAGCTCGCCGTTGGCCGGGTTGCGAACTTCAAGGGTGGCGCCGCCAGCAGGCAGCCATTCGCCATTGATCAGGCAGCTATTGCGCAGGAGTTCGGGGTTCTTCATGACGTGCCTTCAAATCAAAAATCAGAGTTTAGCCGCATCGTCCCGAAAGGAACCTGCCAGCTCGACCGCCGCTTTGCGCAGCAGCGAGGTGTCGCCACCGACCGCGATGAAGCTTGCGCCGTAGCCTCGATAGTGCTGGGCCATTCGCGGCTCGCTCACGAACACGCCGGCCGCCTTGCTGGTGGCGGCAATCCGGGTCAGCGCATCCTCGATCACCACCTTGACTTCCTGATGCCCCGGTTGCCCTATGTAGCCCATCGATGCGGCGAGATCGGCCGGACCGATGAATATGCCATCGACACCCTCGACCATCAGGATCGCGTCGAGATTCGCCAGGCCCTGCCTCGACTCGATCTGCACGATCAGGCAAACCTCGTCATTGGCGCGCGCGGCGTAGTCCTCGACCCCGCTCCAGCGCGCGGCGCGCGCCAGCGAGGTGCCGACGCCGCGCATGCCCTGCGGCGGATAGCGCACGGCGCGCACCAGTGCCGCCGCTTCGGAGACGCTTTCGACCATGGGCACCAGCAGTGTCTGGGCGCCGATGTCGAGATACTGCTTGATCAGGGCCGCGTCGTGATTCACCGGCCGCACCACCAGATTCACCGGATAGGGCGCCGCCGCCTGCAACTGGCCGAGGACGCTGGCCGGGTTGTTGGGGCCGTGTTCGGCGTCGATCAGCAACCAGTCGAACCCCGCCGTTGCCAGTATCTCCATGCTGTAGGCGTTGGCGAGCCCGACAAACAGGCCGACCTGCAAGCGCCGTTCCCTGAGCATCTGCTTGAAGACGTTGCGCGGCATGTCCATCACGGGCTACTCCAGAACAAGGCCACGATCCCAGTAGGGCTCGGGACCAAGCCGTGCCGCAAGAAAATCGACAAAGGCCCGCACCCGCTGGGGCACAAAGCGGGTGCCCGGAAACACCGCAAACATGTCCAGCACCGGTGTCGGGAAGGCCTTCAGGATCGGTACCAGCCTGCCCTCGCGGATGGCGTCCGCGGCGATGAAGGTTGGCTGATGGAGTATGCCCATGCCCTGGATCGCGGCTTCCTGAAGGGCATTGCCGTTGTTGGCGGTGATCGGCCCGCTGATTTCCACGGAATGGAGGGCGCCGTCGATGATGAACGGCCAGCTCGAGCGGGAGGTCAGCGAATAGGCGAGACAGGCATGCTGCGTGAGTTCATCCGGGTGTTTGGGCTCGCCATGCGTTTTCAAATAGGACGGAGATGCGACGACCACCGAGCGGCAGGTCGTAAGGCGGCGTGCCACGGTGGTTTCGGGCAGGCGATCGGTGATGCGCAGCGCGAAGTCCATGCCTTCCTCGATCAGGTTGACCCGCCGGTCATTGAAGTCGAGATCGATGCGGATGTCGGGGTGGGCCTGCGAGAACTCAAGTATCAGGGGTGTCAGATGCAGCAGGCCAAAGGTCATGGGCACGCTGGCGCGAACGGTGCCGCGCAGCGTCTGGCGCTCGCCGTCAAGATTGCCCTCGGCCTCGTCGATGCGGTCGAGGATGTCGCGGCATTGCTCGATGTAGGCCGCGCCGGCCGAGGTGAGCGACAACCGGCGCGTGCTGCGGGCGATCAGCTTGACGCCCAGATGTGCTTCCAGCGCCGCAATCTGGCGCGTCACCGCGGAGCGCGCCACATTCATCTGGTCGGCCACGGCGGTAAAGCTGCCCGCTTCAGCCACTCGCACGAAAGTCTGCATCGCCGCCAATCGGTCCATGGACGCCCTGCTCCTTCAGATTTTTTGCGTTTCAGGCATTGTATGGGGAACGCTGTCATACAATTCCACTCGAAGCTACTTTTACTGGAGACTTTCATGAAGCGACTCGTTGCCTGGCTGTTTGCCACCCTCATTTCCTCGTTTGCCCTGTCCAGCATCGGCCTTGCCGCGGAACCGCAGGCCGGCCGTGAGTTCAAGCCGATCAATCCGCCGCTGGCGACCCCCAAGGGGAAGATCGAGGTCATCGAATTCTTTTCCTACGGCTGCAACCATTGCAACGACTTCCACCCCCTGATCACGTCGTGGGCGGCCACGTTGCCGAAGGATGTCACGTTCCGCCGCGTCCCGGTAAGCTTCAATCGTCCCGAGTGGGCGCGCCTTTCCCGCATCTACTTCGCACTGGAAGCCACCGGCGATCTGGCCAAGCTCGATGCCGCCGTGTTCATCGCCATCCACGAACAGCGCGTCAATTTCAAGACCGACGAAGCGGTAGTCGCCTGGGCCGCGAGCAAAGGCATCGACGGCAAGAAGTTCGGCGACGCGCTGGCTTCTTTCTCGATGCAGAGCAAGGTGCAGCGCGCCGATCAGGAAGCCTCCGCCGCCCGCATTTCGGGTGTCCCCGCAATGGCGGTGGATGGCAAGTTCCTGATCAACAACGAGGCGGCGGCCAACTACAGCGAGTTGCTGAAGCTCACCGACGCAGTGGTCGCTAAGGCGCGTCAGGAACGCTCGGGCAAATAACCCATGCAGTTTCTGCGCCTGCTATTCACACCGCGCGGACTGTTTGCCGCCACGGGTCTGACCGCCGTTGGCCTGGTTGCGGGTGGCCTGATTCTGGCTCACACCATGAATCTGGCCGCCTGCCCGCTGTGCATCCTGCAGCGCATGCTCTACCTGCTGCTGGCGCTCGAAGCCGTTGCCGCGTGGGCCCTGGCCGGATCAGTGCTCACGCGGCGCGCTGCGGCGCTGGTCATGCTCGCCACGACGCTGACCGGCGTCTGGATTGCGGCCTACCAGACCTGGCTGCAACGCTTCGCCAAGGGCGTCAACTGCACGGCCGATCAGCCGTGGTGGGAAGCCTTCGTCAATTGGGCCGGCAGCCAGTGGCCGCTGATGTTCGAAGCCTCCGGCCTGTGCTCCGAAGCCGGCTGGAAATTCATCGGCCTGTCGATCGCCGAATGGTCGCTGGTCGCCTTTACGTCGATGACGATTGCGATGCTGGTGGCGCTGCTGCGCAAGACCTGACTCGCCGTTGCCTGCCCGCGCCGACTCAGAGCTTTTGAAGAAATCGTCCCCCAAGGGGACTTCCTTCGGGGCGTAGCCGCGGGCCGCAGCGGGGTGCGGCCGGAGCGCAGCTACCGGAGCATATGTCGTTAAATGCGAGGATAGCCGGGTTTGCCAACTGAGCCGCCCAAGCCCCGATCCGGCACGCGCAGTAGATTTATTCACAAGCTCTCAGGCTTTCTGGCCGATCATGCGCTTATAAAGCGCCAGCGATTCGCCGACGATGCCGCGGCGGAAGGCCAGTACGCAGATCACGAAAATCGCGCCCATGATCACCGTGACCAGCGAACCCACCTTGTCGGCGAGTTCGTTTTGCAGCGTGACGATCACGGTCGCCCCCACCACCGGCCCGAACACCGTGCCCATGCCGCCGAGCAGCGTCATCAGCACCACTTCGCCCGAGGTATGCCAGTGGGCGTCGGTCAGCGTGGCAAACTTGAACACCAGGGTCTTGGTCGCGCCGGCCAACCCTGCCAGCCCGGCCGAGAGCACGAAGGCCAGCAACTTGTATTTGGCGACGTCGTAACCCAAGGAAATCGTTCTCGCCTCATTTTCCCGTATCGCCTTGAGGATCTGGCCGAAGGGCGAATGGATGGTGCGCTGGATCAGCCAGAAGGAGCCGGCGAAAATGGCCACCACGAGGTAATAAAGGTTGATGTCATTGGCCAGATCGAGGCCGAACAACGTGCCGCGCGGCACGCCCTGCAGCCCGTCCTCGCCGCCCGTGAAGGGCGCCTGCAGGAACAGGAAAAATACCATCTGCGCCAAGGCCAGCGTGACCATGGCGAAGTAGATGCCCTGGCGACGGATGGCAAGGCTGCCGATCGCCCAGCCCAGTGCCGCCGCGGCAAGGGTGCCGACCGCCAGACCGACCAGTGTCGGCAGCTCCCACACCTTCAGGGCATGCCCCGTGACATAGGCCGCCGTACCAAGAAATACCGCGTGCCCAAACGACAGCAGACCCGTATAACCCAGCAGCAGATTGAAGGCGCAGGCGAACAACGCGAAGCACAGCACCTTCATCACCAGTATCGGATAGATGAACATCGGGGCCAGCAGCAACAAGCCGAGGCCGACGAGGTAGGCGATGGTGACGCGCCTGCTCATTTCTCTCGCCCGAACAGCCCGGCCGGGCGGAACATGAGCACTACCGCCATGATCATGAACACCACCGTGGAACTGGCCTCTGGCCAGAACACCTTGGTCATGCCCTCGATCAAGCCAAGACCCAGACCGGTAACGACGGAGCCAAGGATGGAGCCCATGCCACCGATAACCACCACGGCAAAGACCACGATGATCAGGTTGGAGCCCATCAACGGACTGATCTGGGTGGTCGGCGCGGCCAGTACTCCGGCGAATCCCGCCAGACCGACGCCGAAGCCGTAGGTCAGCATCACCATCAAGGGAACGTTGATGCCGAACGCCTGCGTCAAACCCGGGTTCTCGGTTGCGGCGCGGAGATAGGCACCCAGTCGGGTCTTCTCGATCATGTACCAGGTCAACAGACAAACCGACAACGAGGCGCCAATCACCCAGACGCGATATTTGGGCAGAAACATGAAACCCATATTCAATGCGCCCGAAAGCTCTTCGGGGATCGAGTAGGGCTGGCCCGCAACACCGTACAGATCGCGAAACAGGCCTTCGATCATCAAGGCCAGGCCGAAGGTCAGCAACAGGCCATAGAGATGGTCCAGCTTGTACAGCCACTGCAGCATCAGCCGCTCGATGGCGATGCCGATCAGGCCGACGCTGATCGGCGCCAGCACCAGCATCCACCAGTAGCCGATGCCCAGATACTCCATGCCCATCCAGGCCAGCATGGCGCCGGCCATGTACAGGGCGCCATGGGCGAAGTTGATGATGTTCAGCATGCCGAAGATGACGGCGAGGCCCAGGCTCAGAACGGCGTAGAAGGATCCGTTGACCAGGCCCAGCATCAACTGGCCGAGCAGGGCCTGGATCGGAACGCCGAAAATCTCCGTCATGCGAACATCACTCCCGGACTACCGCGTGACGCCTACTTCTTTGCCACAGCGGGGCAGCGCGACAGCGCCATCGGCTGGAAGGCCTCGTCGCCGGGAATCACCTGCTTCACGTGGTAGTAGTCCCACGGCTCTGTCGACTCGCCGGGCTTCTTGACCTCGACCAGGTACATGTCATGCACCATGCGGCCGTCCTCGCGAATCTTGCCGCCCTTGGCGAAGGCATCGTTGATCGGCGTGGCTTTCATCTGCTTCATCACCGCCGCCGTGTCGTCAGTCCCGGCCGCCTGTACCGCCTTCAGGTAGTGCAGCACAGCCGAATAGGTGCCCGCCGGCAGCATGTTGGGCATGCCTTTGTGCCGGCTGAAAAAGCGGCGGCTGAATTCGCGCGTTTCCTTGTTCAGGTTCCAGTAGAAGCCCTCGGTGAACATCATGCCTTGTGTCGTCGGCAAGCCGAGGGCGTGGATGTCGACCACCGTGGTGAGCAGGCCGACCAGGGTCTGGCCCTTGGTGATGCCGAACTCGTTGGCCGCCTTGATCGAGTTGATGGTGTCACCCCCCGCGTTGGCGAGCCCGATCACCTTGGCCTTGGAGGCCTGCGCCTGAAGCAGGAAGGACGAGAAGTCCGAGGCATTCAGCGGATGGCGGACGGCGCCGAGCACCTTGCCGCCGTTGGCCTTGACCGCGTCCATGGTGTCCTTTTCCAGCGAATGGCCGAAGGCATAGTCGGCCGTCAGGAAGAACCAGCTGTCCTTGCCCTGCTTGGTCACCGCCTTGCCTGGACCATTGGCCAGCGCGTAGGTGTCATAAACGTAATGCACCACATTGTTCGGCGCGCAATCCTCGTTGGTGAGGCGCGTCGACGCCGCGCCCGTATTCAGCATGATCTTGTTCTTCTCGGTGGTGACCTTGGCAACGGCGATGGCCACGCCGGAATTCAGTACATCGGTGACCATGTCCACGCCTTGCGTGTCATACCACTCGCGTACCTTGTTGGAGCCCACGTCGGCCTTGTTCTGATGGTCGGCGGAGACCAGTTCGATCTTGAACTTCGGCTTGAACTGCTCCTTGAAATCCTCGATCGCCATCTCGGCGGCAAGCACCGAGCCCTTGCCGCCCAGCGCGGAATACACGCCGGACATGTCGGTCAGCACGGCGATCTTGACCACGTCGCCGGAAATCTTGCCGGTGGTTTGCGCCAGTGCGGAACCGGCAACCGGCATCATCAGTGCGGAAAGGGTCAGGGCCAGCAGTTTGCGTTTCATCATGATGTCTCCTCTTTTGTAATAATCGACGCGGTCCGGAAGTTCAGACCCCGAGGTACTCCTGCAGCAGGTGCTGCTTCTCGCTAATCTCATTCTGCGCGATCTCTTCCATCACCTGCCCGTGCTCGACAATGAACATGCGGTCGGCCAGCGGCGCGGCGAAACGGAAGTTCTGCTCCACCAGGATGATGGTGTACTCGCGCTGCTTGAGCATCCTGATGACCTCGCCCAGCTTTTGCACGATCACCGGGGCCAGTCCCTCCGAGACCTCATCGAGCAACAGCAGCCTGGCCCCCGTGCGCAGGATACGCGCCATGGCCAGCATCTGCTGCTCGCCGCCGGAAAGTTTCGTGCCCTGACTGTGACGACGTTCCTTGAGGTTGGGAAACAAGTCATAGATTTCATCGAGACTCAGGCCGCCGCTGCCGACCTGAGGCGGCAGCAGCAGGTTTTCCTCGCAACTGAGGCTGGCGTATATGCCGCGCTCTTCCGGACAGTAACCGACACCCAGCTGGGCAATTCGGTGCGAGGGCATATTGATGACTTCGCGGCCGTTGAGCATGATGGAACCGGTACGCCTGCCGGTCAGGCCGAGGATGGCGCGCAGCGTGGTTGTGCGTCCGGCCCCGTTGCGCCCCAGCAGCGAAATGCACTCGCCGCGCCGCACGGTGAAATCCATGCCGTGCAGCACGTGCGATTCGCCGTAGAAGGCGTGGAGATCGGAAACCCGCAGAAACTCGGTCGCGCCCATCTCAGTGTCCCGCCGGCGAAGCCAGTTCGTCCACTTCAGTACCCATGTAGGCTTCGATCACCAGCGGGTTGGCGGCAACTTCGGCGTAGGGACCTTCCGCCAATACCGAGCCGCGGGCGAGCACCGTCAGGGTGTCCGAAATTCCGGCGACCACCTTCATGTTGTGTTCCACCATGAGGATGGTGCGGTTGGCCGAGACCTTCTTGATCAGCTCCATGACCCGGTGCACATCCTCGTGGCCCATGCCCTGGGTCGGTTCGTCGAGCAGCATGAGTTCGGGATCGAGTGCCAGGGTGGTGGCAATTTCCAGCGCGCGCTTGCGGCCGTAGGGCATTTCCACCGTCACCATGTCAGCGTAGCCCTGCAGGTCGACAGCGGCAAGCAATTCCATCGCGCGGTCCTTGAGGCAATCGAGGCTGCGTTCCGACTTCCAGAAATGGAAGCTGGTACCCAGCTTGCGCTGCAGCGCAATGCGGACGTTCTCCAGCACGGTGAGATGGGGAAAGACCGCGGAAATCTGAAACGAACGGACAATGCCGCGACGGGCGATCTTCTCGGGCACTTCGCCGGTTATGTCGATGCCATTGAAGCGGATCGCGCCGCGTGTCGGTTCGAGAAACTTGGTCAGCAGGTTGAAACATGTCGTCTTGCCGGCGCCGTTGGGGCCGATCAGCGCGTGTATGTGCCCGCGCCTGACGTTGAGATCCACGCCATTGACCGCGACAAAGCCGCGAAATTCCTTGACGAGACCCGTTGTCTCAAGAATGAAGTCTTCTGCCATCAATCTCTGTCTAAAGTTATATACGCCCGCCGACGCATGGCTGTCGCTACCGTGACTGATTATGCTGTGGGCTTCAGCTTTGCGCAAGCAATGGCGAACCTGTTTTGGCGTGAGGGCCATTGCTCCGTTTTTTTCCACCCAGTGTTGGGCTACACTGGAAAATCACAACCCGGAGATTGCCATGATCCGACGTGCCGCGATTCCCCTGCTTGGCGCCGCCGCATTCGCGCTGATCGGAACACGCGTAGCGAACGCCCAACCCGTCACTCCGGGATCGACCGCGTTTTGCCTGTACGAGATACCCGTCGATGAAGCCGGCAAGCGGCGCTGGATCAACTTGGGCATCGTCCAGTACGTCGAGGCCACCCGTACCGAGCTGAAGATCTCCTATGGCGGAGGTGGCTTTGGCAGCGGTCACGACGTCAAGATTGCTGTCGCCAGCATGGACGAAGCGTCGGCCGTCCTCGAAAAAATCCGCCGGGTGGCTGCCGCCTGCCGCTGACGGAAAGCCGCTTCAGTTAGCCCGGGCCGCCTCGCGGCCTCTGTTTTCATCAATGCCGATGAGCAGAATCAGGCCGCCGACAAAATAGAGCCCGGTAATGGCCAGTGCCAGACGATGGTTGCCGCCGGACAGCCATGTGGTGAGGCCATAGGTCATGGGGCCCGCAACTGCCGCCAGCTTCATCGCCAGGCCCCAGAGGCCGAAGAATTCGGCACGCCGTTGCGCCGGCGCGAACACCGCCACCAGCGCGCGCGCAGCCGCCTGGCTGGAGCCCAGGCACAGCCCGGCGACATTGGCTGCCACCCAGAACTGCTCACGGCTGTCGGAACCCAGGGCGATGCCGGTCATCAGCAGCCAGCCCACCAGGGTCAGCGCGATGGTGCGCACGTGCCCCAACCGGTCCTGCAGATAGCCAAAGGCGAAGGCGCCGACAGCCGCCGTGCCATTGACCACGAAGAAGAGCTTGATGTTGTCCTCCGCCGTGAAGCCGATCGCCTCCTGCGCATAGATCGCGGCCAGCGCGATGGCGGCGAAGACTCCCGATTGATAGCACAGCAGGCACACCATGAAGCGAGCCATGTCGGGAAAGCGGCCCGCCTCGCGCGCCGTATCCAGCAGCCGATGTGCCAGCACGGAGAGTTCGGCACCGGTGTCGGCAACGGGCCTGGCCTGCACCCGCTCGCGCAGCAGCAGAAAAGTCGGCGCTGACGCCACGGCGAAAAATGCGGCGGTGATCAGCATGGCGGCGGGCACGAAGCTTTCCGCCGCCTCGCCGCGCCCCTTGGCGGCGACGATCCATGCCAGGCACAGGCCGAGGCAGGCCATGCCGCCCAGATAACCCCAGCTCCAGCCCCAGCCCGACACCTTGCCGAAGTCGTCTTCTCCGGCCAGTTCCGGCAGGAAGGCGGCGATGATGTTTTCGCCGCTGCCGAAAAAAAAGCTGGCGATCGCCACCAGACAGACTGCCAGCAGCACGTCGCCGGGACCGACCCAGAACAAGCCTGCGGTGGCCGCCACGCAACCGACCGTGGTCAGTGCCAGCAGCTCCTTCTTGGCGCCGTGGCGATCGGCCCAGGCGCCGACGCTGGCCGCGGTGAGCATGATGGCGACACTGGCGATGGCCTGCGTCGTGGTCCAGGCCAGGGTCGCCCAGGAGGCGCCGGCAGCCACCACGGCGACGAAATAGGCGTTGAAAATCGCCGTGACCACCGTCGTCGTGTAGGCCGAGTTGGCGAAGTCGTACATGGCCCAGGCCCAGACCTCGCGCGGCTTGACGCCCTCGGCAAGAATTTTTCGGCTCATGATGGGCGCACCTCCAGATCGGGCTCGTTGCAATCACGCAGGATAGCCGCCCGCGCCGCGTCGCGCAGTTGCAGCGCGGCAGCCCAGCCCTCACCATGCGCAACGATGGGCGCGCCGATGACAATGCGCAGAGGGGTTCGTCGCGGCAGCCAGCGGCCATCAGGCAGCAGTTCGCGGGTACCGGACAGTGCCACGGGCGTCACCGCCAGCCGGTTCTGCACGGCGATCTGAAAAGCACCGAGGCGGAAGGGCCGCAAGCCCCTGTGGCGGGTGAAGGTGCCTTCGGCGAAAAAGAACAGCGGACGACCGCCTGCCAACGCGGACAGCCGCCTCACGTCATCCACGCCCTGCCTTGCGTCGAAGCGCTCCACGAACACCACGCCAAGGCGACTCAGCAGCGGACCGGCCAGCGGATGGGAGGCCAGTTCCTGCTTGGCGACGAAGCAGAAGGGCAATTGCAGCGCCGCCGCCAGCGCGATGCCATCTATGTAGCTGGCATGATTGGCGACGAATACCGCCGGATCGGCGGGCAAGTGCTCCAGGCCATCGACGCGCAAACGAATTCCGCACAACCGAACGCAGTTTTTCGCCAGCATGGCGACGAAGCGCCAACGCCGCTCGACGCCGGGCAGCAGCAGGATACCCGCCACGGCGGGCAGCGTCAGCAAGCCCCAAACACACCAGGCATAGCCGCCGTACAGCAGTTCCAGTCCACGCCGCATGCCGGCGCGCAAACCCTGCCAAAATCCCTCCATGCCGAGCCGCGCGACTTGCAGCCAGAGCGAACGGCCGCCTCGGGCGAAGCCATCGCCGCAATAGATGTCGCGCGTCGCCGAGCGCCGGATCTTGCCGCTGGAGGTCTTCAGCACGGCGTGCGGCGGCGCCAGCACCACGTCGTCGGGCGGCGTGCCGAGCAAATCGACGGTCAGTCCGTTGATGCGCCGGACCAACTCCTCCCGCGTCGTGCCGTTCGTCTCCCGGCTTTCCGCCACCACTACCAGTTTTTCGGTGCCCTGCCCCGCCACCGGAACGCCGAACACCGCGACACAGCCGCGACGCACGCCCGGAATGCTGCCGACGGCCTCCTCCAGTTCGTAGGGGTAAAGATTGCGCCCGCCGCGGATGATCATGTCCTTGATGCGTCCGGTGATGACAATGTCACCTTCGGCGAGATAGGCCAGGTCGCCGGAGTCGAGCCAGCCGTCGCGGATCAACTGCCGGCTCGCCTCCTCGTTGCGATAGTAGCCACGCGTCGTCGACGGACCGCGAAATTCAAGGCGGCCGACGCGGCGCGGCGGCAGTTCGCGACCCGCATCATCGACGATGCGCACCTCATGGCCTGGCAGCGGCAGGCCGCAGGCCACCAGTTGCAGGGCATGGACATCGTCGGCGGCCGCCGGCACGGCCTCGCCCGAAGCCAGCGCCTCACGCTGCACCCGATCAATCAGCGGCCCGCGGCCCGGCGGCGACACGGCAAGGCCGACCGAACACTCCGCCAGGCCATACACCGGCGCCAGCGCGTCGGCTCGAAAACCATAGGGATGAAACGCCGCCGTGAAGCGCGCCAGCGTCTCGGCGGCCACCGGCTCGGCGCCGTTGGCGGCATAGCGCCAGGAACTCAGATCCAGTCCCTGTAGCCGGGCCGAATCGAGATGGCGCAGGCAGAGTTCGAAAGCGAAGTTTGGCGCTGCGGTCACCGTGCCGCGATGCTGGTGGATGGCCCACAGCCAGCGCTCCGGACGCGCCAGGAAATCCAGCGGCGACATCAGCACCAGCGGACAGGCATGGTAAAGACTGCCCAGCCAGGCGCCGATCAGGCCCATGTCGTGGTACAGCGGCAGCCAGCTGACCACCACGTCCGCTGGCGTCAGCTCAACGGCCTGACCCCAGGCGCGGATGTTGGCCAGCAGGTTGCCGTGGTCGAGCGTCACGCCCTTGGGGTTGCCGGTGGAACCGGAGGTGTATTGGATGAAGGCGATCTCGTGAACATGGCCGTGATGATCCGCAGCGGGCGAGTCCGTCCTGCCCGCGACGCGCAGTGCTTCCGGCGTGGTCACTTCGCGCAGGGTCGGCACCAGACCGGAAAGTATCCGCGCCACCAGTCGCGCCGCGTCGAAACTGATCAGCGCCACCGCCTCGCAGTTCTGCAGGATGCCGGCCTGACGGCGCAGATGATCCTCGATCTGCCCCGGTCGTGTCGGCGGATAGATCGGCACCGGCACCGCTCCAGCGAGCAGGATGCCGTAGAAGCTGTGGAAGAATTCCAGCCCCGTGGGCAGCATCAGGGCCACGCATTGACCGGGAGCAACGCCGCCGTGGCGCAGCCCGGCGGCCACTTCCCGCGCAGCCACCAGCAATTGCGCATAGGTCAGCGTATCGGTCTCGGTCGCGCTGCGCTGGAACAGCACATGCGGCCGTTCGGGATGACGCTGCACGTGCCATCGCAACACCTCGACCAGGGTCGCAGCGTGGTCGGGGCTGCCCGCCTCCACGCGCGCCGGAGCTTCCCATTGCGTTTGACCAAAAGCTTCTCCGATCGCGGCGGGCACGCCGGTGGACACTGCCCGCAGCAGATCACGCGGCGTTTCCGCCGAACCCAGCAGATCATCGGGCAGGCGAACGCCAAAAGCCTGGTCGATGCGTGCCAGCAGTTCGACCCGCGCCAGGCTGTCGAGTCCGAGATCCTTGTCCAGCGCGCTGTCGAGACCAGCCTTCGAGCGCCCGGCAGGACGCACTTCGGCTACCAGCCGATCTACGATGGAGAGCAGTTGCGACGCTTGATCCGTCGCCGGAACCGGCTCAGTCGCTCCCTCTATCGCCGTACCGCCAGCGCCGACTTTCATGTCAACAACCGAATCTCACCGCCAGCCCCTCAAGCGTAATGTTCTCCGCGATCTCGTCATGCGGGATCAGCACATAGCGCCACGGTTTGCCGCCATAACTCGCCGCATGGTCTGAAGCATTCGCGCACCACTTGACGGCGGCTTCCTTCTTGGCAATGACTATCGGGTCTTCAAGCTCCGTCCGCTTCTTCGGTTCCAGCATGTAGATCGTTGCAGCAGTTTCAGCAACAAAGTCCGGCTGGTACTCCGGATGATCCGCGCCATTCTGGTAGTAAATCTGGAACTGGCCCTTGGCCGGCTTGAACCACTTGCTGTCCCCATGCTGTTTCGCCCGTTCGACCTGGGCGTGGGCATTTCGGAGCTTTTGGCTCGCTTCCCGCAGCGCTTGAAAGCCGGCAATGCGTTCCTGTAGCCGCTCCGACAAGCCTTGAGCTTTCTCGGCGCTCTGGCAAACCGGACAGGCTTCTGGATTCGGATGGCGCTGCATATAGGCCTGCGCCGATTCCAGCACGCTCACCATGTCTGCGGCGTCGCTGGCGATACCGTTTTGTGCGGCATCGAAGGCGGCCTGAGCGCTCGCCGATTCGGTCCCGGCATCCCGTATCTGTTGCTGAGCCTGTGCCCATTGGGCCGGCAACTCCGTCAGCCGTGTATGAGCGGATATGAGGGCATCGAGCGCATCGATTTGGGGCGCAAATTCCCCTGCTGCGCGCTTGGCCTCGGCTTGTGCCCAGCCGAGGAAGTCGTCGTCCGGGCTGCCTGCCGCCTGCCATAGCCGGTGTATTTCGCCGCGATTCTCCTGCAAGCGCAAAGCCGCGCCATCGCGCCCCTGTTCGGCGCTCTTGATCGCGTCGCGCAAGGAGCTTTCGGCGTCCTCGATGCCGCCGACATCGATGAAACGGCGAATCGCCTCATAGCGTTCGCTAGGACTGGCCGTAACCAGCGTCAGCATCCTGCCTCGTCGGAGCACCTGAACGCTGGGCCGTTCCTTCTGCGGATCGACGACGACATTCGACTTGACCAGGCGGGCGCTATGGGTAGAGCTGGCTGTTTCCAGTACGACCGAGATTTCTGAAGGCGTCTTGCCTATCGAAGCCCAGTATTTGCTCAGGCCACTGCCCAAGCCACGGTTTTCCAATGAGCCCACCAGTCCGTTACCGAGCAAGTCAAGGGCATCGCACAAGGTGGATTTGCCGCTGCCGTTCTCCCCATAGACAACCGTCAGCTTCTTGTCCTTCTCGAAGCTGAGAGAAAACGGCTGGGTCGAGCCGCGCAGGTGGGCGACGGTCAGCTTACGAAGGGTGCTCATCGCTCGATACCTCCGGAACTGACTTCTCGACTGCAAGCCGCCAATCCTCCGCACGCACTTTGCCGGTGGCGATCTTCGGAACAAGTTTCTTGCCGTCGTTGGCCGACAGCAGTTTTTCATCGATCAACCGCTGGATGATCTTCCCTGCCAATTGTTCCGAAGCCGTAACCGTTGATTCGCTCATTTCTCGATCTTCCTATGCGTGCTGGTACCGGGCAAGCGCTTGAGCGTGTCGCTCCCCAGCAAGGAGCGCATCTGCGTGATGGCAATGGCGTTCAACTGCGTCAGGCGTTCCGCCGAGGACAAGCGCTGGTGAATCAGGACGGCGTTGATGCTTTCGAGATTCGACAGTACAACCAGTTGCTCCAGGGTGGCGGCGTCGCGCATGTTGCCTGCCAGATCGGGATTGGCCTGCCGCCACTGGGCGGCGGTGATGCCGAAGAGGGCGACATTGAGCAGGTCGGCCTCGCTTGCATACACGGCACTGGTCTGTGCCTTGGTGAGGCGCGACGGAATCAGGCGTTCCTTGATCGCGTCGGTATGGATCTTGTAATTGACCTTGGCCAGCGTGCGTTGGAAGCTCCATTCCAGCGAAGTGGCGCGGGACTCCTCATCCTTGAGCCGCTGGAATTCCTTGATGAGGTAGAGCTTGAACTCGGGACTGAGCCACGAACCGAATTCAAAGGCGATGTCGCGGTGGGCGTAGGTGCCGCCGTAACGCCCGGCTTTGGCGTGCAGGCCGATTGCGCCTGTGGCCTCTATCCACTTCTTGGCCGACAGGAAGAAGCTGTTGCGCCCGGCTTCGTTTTTAATTCCCTCGAATTCGAGGGAATTAAAAACTGGATTGTTGAGCTGTTCCCATACGCCTAGGAACAGCACGGTGTCCTTGTTCTTGAGCCATTGCTCGATCAGGGCGCTGCCGCCGTCGAAGTTCCTGACCATGTCGGTCAGGGAAATGTAGTCCTGTTCATGCCGGGTGGCGATGGTGACGTCAGTTCCCTGCACGGAGATAACGCGGCTTTTCATTCTTGTGGCTCCCTTCCGCACATGGCGGTGCGGTTTCCATATGGCATCGCCAGTGTACTCGCGGCGAGGCTCACCAGGCGAGCCATCAAGAAAGAACCCAGCGCAGCATGAACAAGGGCTGCATGGTTGTGGTCTGGTTCAGTTTGCCTTCGATGATTGCAATCAATTCCTCGCGCTGCTTGTCCACCTGATCCTGCGCATCGAACAGGGAACGCCGCTTCTGGTTGCGCTGGGCTTCGAGCGCCTTGATCTGCTTCTGCCCGGCCAGCTTTTCCTCCAGCGTAAGGGCAGTCGTGGCGGCACGGCGGGCCTCCTTGATCAGGCGGTCGATTTCCTTGATTTCGCGTTCCAGACCCATTTTGAGGTCGTCGGCCCAGCCGTCGAGCTTGTCGGCCTCCGCCTCGAAGAAGCGGGCGTTACGCTCGGAAATTACGCGCTGAATGGCGGTTTGGCGATGTTGGGTTAATGCTGCCAAGGTTGCCTGAACCCCACCCTCTCCCCAGCCCTCTCCCTGCGGGAGAGGGGGCGAAGTTACCGGCAGCATCAGCAGGCGCTGCGCGACTTCATCGTCCAATGTTTGGCCATCGTCGGTTACGGCCGAGAAGATCAGATGATCTTCTGCCTGGTCGAGCGCTTCCACACTGAAGAAGGAAAGGGCAAGCCAGCCGGTCTTGCCGATCAACGGCTCAAGGGTCGTGACTTTGCCGTCATGCTGGCCGTAGTCGAAATGAATCTCCGCAGGCGGCAAGTCGCGGCTTTTGGCGTTTGCCATCAGAGCTTCGGCGAGCGGATGGTTGAGGCGGTAGAGGTGGGCCTCGCCGGAGCGGCGCGGCAGTTCATACAGGCCCAGCGGAATGGCGGCGGCTTGCTGCGGGAAAGGGTTTGCCGTCAGGCGAAACGCTGCATCCCCAAGAAATTCGGCCTGACCGTGCAGTTCATGCCGCGTGAGCTGCATCAGGAGGCGCTCGTAGCGGTTGAGGTAGGCCCGGGAGGCTTCATCGCGCACCTTGAGTTTTTCGCGGACTTCGTCGTCGAAGTTTTCCAGTAGTTGCTGGCGCGTGCGCATCATGGATTCGTTGATCTCCAGGTTCAGTTCGAGCTGGAGCTGGTTGAAGGCGGTGGCGATCTCATCAGGCTTGCGGCAGTTCTGGTAGATGGCCGCAATGCGCTTTTCGAAATCGACACCGGACTCGATTGCGCCCAGCACTTCG
>JAUXUK010000002.1 GCA_030680805.1 Sulfuritalea sp.
GATCATGAACGACAAACAGGCCGCCGAGTTCGAGGCGACCAAGGAATGCAATTTCGCGATCTCGCCGGCCAGCATCGGCCGCTTCCGCGTCAATGCCTTCATGCAGCAGGGGCGCGTGGGCATTGTTCTGCGCACCATCAACGTGCAGATTCCCGAAATGGACGATCTCAAGCTGCCGCCGGTACTCAAGGACGTGGTG
Organism: Sulfuritalea sp.; assembly: GCA_030680805.1. Classification (GTDB taxonomy): domain Bacteria; phylum Pseudomonadota; class Gammaproteobacteria; order Burkholderiales; family Rhodocyclaceae; genus Sulfuritalea. Next base: position 200 of record JAUXUK010000002.1, read on the forward strand.
ATGACCAAGCGCGGCCTGGTGCTGTTTGTCGGCGGCACGGGCTCGGGCAAATCAACCTCGCTGGCGGCCATGATCGGCTACCGCAACCAGAACAGTTATGGCCACATCATTACCATCGAAGACCCGGTCGAATATGTGCACGACCATCGCAATTGCGTGATTAACCAGCGCGAGGTGGGCGTCGATACCGACTCATGGGAGATCGCGCTGAAGAACACCCTGCGCCAGGCGCCCGATGTGATCCTGATCGGCGAAATCCGCGACCGGGAAGTCATGGAACATGCCATTGCTTTCGCCGAGACAGGCCATCTGGCGCTGGGCACGTTGCACGCCAACAATGCCAATCAGGCGATCGACCGGATCATCAACTTCTTCCCTGAAGAACGCCGGCCGCAGCTGCTGATGGACCTTTCGCTGAATCTCAAGGCCATTGTCTCGCAGCGGCTGATTCCGGTGAAGGAAGGCAAGGGCCGCGCGGCGGCGGTAGAGGTTTTGCTGAACTCGCCGCTGATCGCCGACCTGATCTTCAAGGGAGAGGTCCACGAAATCAAGGAAATCATGAAGAAGTCGAAGGAGCTCGGCATGAAAACCTTCGACATGGCGCTCTTCGACCTGTTTGAAGAAGGCCGCATCAGCTATGACGATGCCTTGCGTTTTGCCGATTCGATGAACGAAGTGCGCCTGATGATCAAGCTGCACAGCAAGCAGTCGCAGGACATGGACCGCAACACCGGAATCCAGCATCTGGACATCGTATAATCATATTTTCCCGTTCCCCGCGGCCTCGCTGCAGGGAACACACGGCACGCGGCGTGGCAGCGTGTATTTCAGGTGTCATCGCAGGCAATGATCGCCGATTCGCCGGAGCGCGTTACCCAAGTCGAATGCCGCGCGGCATTGGAAGACATTGTTCACCTGACCCGCAAGGTTTGCCTCATGTGGGGCACCCCGGAGCTGGACACCTTTCTCAGCCGCTTGGTCATGGACGCACGGGACGGCGATCGGCAGGGCTTGCCAATCAAGGTTGCCACCGAAATCCTGTTCCTGGCGCAGACCAACAAGATGGTCCGCGCCATCGATCTGGCGAAAAAGCTGAACGTACGTGCCGAGGAGGCTTACCGTCTTGTCGATGAAGGTGATCAGGCGCGCCTGCAAATCGACGCATTCGATGATCCGCTGGTTTCGCACGACACGATCACGCGAGGAAATCGCTCGGCCGAATCCGGCGCAAGACGTTCGGCCGCAACCGGGGCCGGTAGTCAGGCGCAGGGTCTGGGCGAGTTGTTGATGCTGCTGGTGCGCAGCAAGTGGCTGGCGTGGTCGATTGTTCTGGTGTTGGGCGCCAAGTTCGTCTGGCCGACTGTCAAGGCACTGATCTGATCCCTGCGGAAACAGGCGCTATCCACGCCGGCTGCCGGCGACAATTTCAATGTTGTACAGGCGGCATTCCAGCGCGCCGTTGTAGAGCGGAATCTTGCGCGAGGTCTGGAGCCTGATCAGCTTGGGCAGTCTCGTGTCCGCGGACAGAAACCAGCAACTCCAGCCGGTGAAGCGCTGCTTGAGCGCATCGCCCAGCGCCGGGTAAAAGGCCGCCAGTTCCTCTTCGCTGCCCAACCGTTCGCCATAGGGCGGGTTGGCCACCATCACGCCCGTCGGTGCGGGTGCCGGGCGCGTCAGCAGATCGGCCTGCTGCAGCGTGACCAGGTCGTCCAGTCCTGCGCCGGCCAGATTCTGCTGTGTGCGGGCGACCGCATCGGCTGAAATGTCGCTGCCGAAAAGCGGCAGTGCCGTAGCTTCGCGGCGGCGCTCTGCCGCTTCGCGTTGCAGTTTGCGCCAGAGACCGGTGTCGAAGGACTTCAGATGCTCGAAGCCGAAATCGCCCGGGTCGCGTGACAGTCCCGGTGCGTCGTCGAGGCACATCTGGGCTGCTTCGAGGAGGAAGGTGCCGCTGCCGCACATCGGGTCGAGCAGCGGCGTACCGGGTTGCCAGCCGGAAAGACGCAGGATGCCAGCCGCAAGGTTTTCCTTGAGCGGCGCGCCGACCTTGGCCAGCTTGTGGCCGCGCATGTAGAGCGGCTCACCCGAGGTGTCGAGGTAGAGCGTGGCCTGCTGTTCGGTGATGAACAGGTGGATGCGCACTTCCGGGTTCTTCGTGTTGACGCTGGGGCGTCGCCCGGTGTCGGCGCGGAAGCGGTCGCAAACGGCATCCTTGACCTTCAGGGTGATGAACTCGATGCTCTTGAGCGGCGAGCGGATCGCCGTGACATAGACCCGGATCGAGCGATCCACGGAAAACAGCCGCGACCAGTCGATGTCGTAGGCCAGCTGATAGACCTCCGCTTCGTTGCGATAGCCGCCGCGCGCAATGCGCCACAAGGCGCGCGTTGCAATGCGCGATTCGAGGTTGATGCGGTAGCCGGTTTCGAGGCTGCCATTGCAACTGGCGCCGCCCGGCACCGGTGCAATATCCTTGCCGCCAGCAGCGGCGAGGTCTTCGGCGAGCAGCGCTTCGAGCCCGCGCGGGCAGGTAGCGAAATAGTGGTTCATGTTCAGAAGGGTTTCACCACGACAAGAATGCAGATTGCGATCAGTGCCAGCACCGGCACTTCGTTGAAGAACCGAAACCACACATGGGTCCTGGTCGAGCTGCCGGCGGCGAACTCCGCGAGCAGCTTGCCGCACCAGACGTGGTAAGCGACGAGGCCGATCACCAGCGCTGTCTTGGCATGCAGCCAGCCGCCGTTGAAGCCGAAGCCGAGCCATAGCCAAAGACCCAGCCCCACCGCAAGGACGCCGATGGGCGTGACGAAGCGGAAAAGCTTCCTCGCCATCAGCAACAGACGCTCCCGTTCAGCCGTGCTTTCGGCCGGCACCATGGCCAGGTTTACAAAAATCCGCGGCAGGTAGAACAGGCCGGCGAACCAGCTCACCACGAAGATGATGTGAAAGGCCTTTATCCAGAGCATGCTGTTTCCTTGGTAACTGCGTTCGAGAGTCCTGCTGCCACCGTCGGATAGCGCAGACACAAACGCAACTCGCGCTTCATCCGGGTGTTGTCGAGGCGACGCGACTCGTTCATGAACGACCACTGCATCGGTGGCACCGCGTTGCGGACCTCCGCGCGTGGCAGGCGCGGCGCGCGTGGCAAGGCAAAGGTATCGGCCAGCGTGTCGAACCACTCGCCCATCGCCAGTGCCGAGTCGTCATTGACGTTGTAGGCCCGATTCGGCCGTCCGCGCGCCAGCGCCGCGATGCAGGCTCGACCGAGATCGTCGGCGTGAATGTGGTTGGTGTAGCTGTCCTCGTCGTGAAGCATCAGCGGCAGCCGCTTGTGCAGGCGCTCAAGCGGCAGGCGGTCGGCCGCATAGATGCCCGGTGCGCGCAGGATGCTGACCCGACAGCGCCAGGCCTGTTCGCGGCCGAAGCGGCGCAGGCGCATTTCGGCATCCACCCGCCGTGCCGCGCGCGCCGACTGTGCAGCCGGTCTGCGCGTCTCATTTACCCAGGAGCCGCCGCAATCGCCATAAACGCCGCTGGTGCTGATGTAAACAAGTTGCCGTGGTAGACTTTTCCCGCGCTGAAGTATGGCAAGCAGATGCTGTGTTCGTGTGTCACCCGTTCCGTGTGAAGGAGGTGGCGCGCTGTGAATCACTGCATCGGAAATGCCGGCCAGTCGCGTCAGGGTGTCAGGTTGGTCGAGGTCGCCCTCGATCTGCGTAACGCCCAAGGCTGCGAGCCCCGGGTCACGGCTGCGTACCAGTGCCAGCACGTGCCAACGCTGCACGAGCTGGGGCAACGCGCGGCGCACGACGTCGCCGCAACCAATGATCAGCAATCTACGCATCGGACAATTATCGCATGGCCCCAGTCGCCTCATTTCGCGTCACCTTGCAGCCCAGCGGGCATGTGTTCACCACCGACGGCAACGAGTCCGTACTGCAGGCGGCCCTCGACGCCGGCCTGACGCTTCCTTATGGCTGCCGCAACGGCGCCTGCGGCGCCTGTAAAGGCAAGGTCGTCGACGGCCTGGTGGACCATGGTTTGGCACAGGAGCAGGCTCTATCGACGGCTGACCGCGCGGGCGGTCTGGCACTATTCTGTTGCGCGAAGCCGCTCTCCGACCTGGTGCTCGAGTGTCGCGAAGTCGGCACGGCGAAGGACATCCCGGTCAAGATCATGCCCTGCCGCGTGCAGAAGATCGAGCGCGTCGCGGACGACGTGATGGTGCTGAGCCTCAAGTTGCCCGCCAACGAGCGCCTGCAGTTTCTCGCCGGGCAGTACATCGAGTTCATGCTGAAGGATGGCAAGCGCCGCGCGTTTTCCATTGCCAACGCGCCGCATGACGATGGCTTCCTCCAGTTGCATGTGCGCCTGATTGCCGACGGTGAGTTCACCGGGCATGTTTTTGGCGGCATGAAGGAAAAGGACATCCTGCGCTTTCAGGGGCCCTACGGCAGCTTCTTCCTGCGCGAGGAATCGACCAAGCCGATGATTCTGCTGGCGGGCGGCACCGGATTCGCACCGATCAAGGCACTGGTCGAGCATGCCATCCACAACCACATCACGCGGCCCATGGAAATCTACTGGGGCGCGCGCAACCGTGCCGGACTGTACCTGCCCGATGTGCCCATGCGCTGGGCCGAAGCGCATGACAACATCCGTTATGTTCCGGTTCTGTCCGAAGCGATACCACAAGACAGCTGGCAGGGACGTGCCGGCCTGGTGCATCGCGCCGTGCTGGAAGACCACGCCGATCTGTCCGCATATCAGGTCTATGCCTGCGGCGCGCCGGCCATGATCGATGCCGCGCGCGCCGAGTTTGCAGCGCGCGGTTTGCCGGCCGAAGAGTTCTTTGCCGACGCTTTCACGTTTGCGTCGCAACCGGAGGTCGCCGTGCCATGATCACCCTCTACCAGTTCCCGCCCGCGTTCGGCTTGCCTAACGCCAGCCCCTTCTGCCTGAAGCTGGAGTTGTACCTGCGCATGACCGGGCTGCCCTACCGCAATCGTTACACGGTGGACCTGCATCGGGCACCCAAGGGAAAATTGCCGTGGATTGATGATGACGGCACCGCGGTGGCGGATTCCGGCCTGATCATCGAATATCTGAAGGGCAAGTACGGCGACACCCTGGATCACGCGCTGACGCCGGTTCAGCATGCGACAGCGCTGGCGATCAGGCGCATGCTCGAGGAACATCTTTACTGGACCGTGCTCCACGACCGATGGATGTCTGACGCAGGGTGGGAGATGACGCGCCCGGGTTTCTTCGGCGCCATGCCGTGGCCGCTGCGGGTCATCGTGCCGATAGTGGCGCGACGCGGCATTCGTGCCGAATTGCACGGACACGGCATGGGCCGTCACGCGCCGGAGCAGATTCATGCGCTGGGCATTGCCGATGTCGATGCACTGGCAACGCTGCTCGGGGAGCAGGAGTACTTTCTCGGCCCGCACGCAAGCTCGGTCGATGCGGTTGCCGCCGCCTTCCTCGCCAACATCCTGATGGTACCGCTGGAAACGCCGATCAAGCGCGCTGCGGCGGCGCACCCGAATCTGGTCGCCTATTGCCGGCGCATGGCGCAGCGGTGTTTTCCAGACGACTATTCGCCGAGATAGGCCGCGCGCACTCGCGTATCGGCAAGCAGCGCGGACGAAGTATCCGCCAGCGTGATCAGGCCGCTCTCCATCACGTAGCCGCGCGAGCAAACTTCCAGCGCAAGCCTGGCGTTCTGTTCGACCAGCAGGATCGTCATGCCTTCCGCGGCGACGGCGCGCACCACTTCAAACACCTTTTCCACCATCAGCGGCGCCAGCCCCATCGAGGGTTCGTCGAGCAGCAGCAAACGGGGACGGCCCATCAGCGCGCGGCCGATGGCCAGCATTTGCTGTTCGCCGCCGGAAAGCGTGCCGGCCACTTGCGATGCGCGTTCCTTGAGGCGCGGCAACAGGTCATAGATGCGCTCGAAATCGCTGGCGATGCCGGCGGCGTCACTGCGGTGGTAAGCACCCATCGCCAGATTTTCGGCGACCGTCAGGCGGGCGAAAATGCCACGACCCTCAGGCACCAGCGCAATCCCCTTGCCGATCAACTCGTGGCTGGGGATGCCTTCGATGCGCTGATTACCGTAGTGGATTTCGCCGGTCGAGGGAATCATCCGCGCCAGGGCCTTGAGCGTGGACGTCTTGCCGGCGCCGTTGGCGCCAATCAGGCAGACGATCTCGTTGTCCTCGACGGCAAACGAGATGCCCTTCACGGCGGCGATTCCGCCGTAGTGAACCTGAAGGTTCAGGGCCTCAAGCAGTGCCTGTGCCAAGATAGGCCTCGATGACTTTCGGATTGGCGCGCACCGCCTCGGGTACGTCCTCCGCGATCTTTTCCCCATAGTCGAGCACGGCGACGCGATCGCAAAGGCCGAGTACGAGCTTGACGTCGTGCTCGATCAGCAGCACGGTCAGTCCGTCGCTGCGCAATCCCTCGATCAGGTCGCGCAAGCCGGCGGTCTCGGTGGCGTTCATGCCGGCGGCGGGTTCGTCGAGCGCCAGCAGCTTCGGCTCGGTGGCCAGCGCGCGGGCGATTTCGAGCCGCCGCTGATCGCCATAGGACAGATGCCGCGCCAAGTCATCGGTGCGGTCGGCGATGCCGACGTAATGCAGCAGCTCATCGGCGCGGCGGCGAATTGCCGCTTCTTCGGCGCGTTCCGCGCGGGTGCGCAGCATCGCCCCGAAAACGCCGGCGCGGGTGCGTACATGGCGTCCGACCATGACATTCTCACGCGCGGTCATGTTGCCGAAGAGGCGAATATTCTGGAAAGTTCGCGCGATTCCGGCGGCGGCGACTTCATGCGGGCTTTGCAGGCACAAGGGCGAGCCGCAAAACAGCACTTCGCCGCCATCGCGCGGGTAGAGGCCGGTGAACACATTGAACAGCGTGGTCTTGCCGGCGCCATTGGGCCCGATCAGGCCGTAGATTTCACCACTATTGATGGTCAGCGAAACATCCTTGAGCGCCTGCACGCCGCCGAAGCGCTTGCCGATGTGGCGGGCTTCGAGCAAGACAGTCATGGTTCGGAAACCAAAATCAACCGCAGAGGCGCAGAGGCGCGGAGAAGGGCAACGCAGAGAAGATCGTATTTTCTCTGTGTTTCCTCTGCGCCTCTGCGCCTCTGCGGTGAGGTGTAAGAATTTCGTTTCGGCATTGTCAGCAATTAAGTCCGGCCCTCGCTCATCTCGCGCCGATGCCGGGTTTCCGGCCACAGCCCGGCGGGACGGAAACGCATGGTCAGTACCAGCGCCAGTCCGAACACCAGCATGCGCAAGACTTCCGGATCGACCAGCAGCTTGCCGAAAAGGGCGATCTGCGCCGGCTCTACCGTATAGCGCAGGAGTTCGGGAACGAAGGAGAGCAGCACGGCGCCCGCGATCACGCCCCAGATGTTGCCCATGCCGCCCAGCACCACCATGGCCAGCACCATGATCGACTCGTTGAGGACGAAGCTTTCCGGGCTGACGAAGGTCTGCATCGCGGCGAACATGCCGCCGGCGATGCCGCCGAAGGAGGCGCCCATGGCGAAG
>JAUXUK010000044.1 GCA_030680805.1 Sulfuritalea sp.
GTCTCCCGCTTCGCCTTCCTGCTCTACATCCTGTTCCTGCAACTGGCCAGCGCGCACCACCTGCTGTCCGACCCGGGCATGAGCGCGGAATGGAAGGTGTTGAACACCTCCTACTTCATGTACTTCGCGGTACTGGCCTCGATGATCCACGGCTTCACGGTTCCGGGTGCAATCGAAGCGGCGCAGCGTCAGAAGGGCTACACCAACGGCCTGTTCGAGTGGCTGCGCAAGGCACCCTGGGGCAACCCGGTGTTTTCGGGCATGTTCATTTCCCTGGTCGGCTTCGGCTTCATCGGCGGCATTTCCGGTGTCGTGCTGGGCACCGAGCAGATCAACATGCTGATGCACAACACCTTCTACGTGCCGGGCCACTTCCACGCCACGGTCGTCGTCGGTACCACGCTGGCCTTCATGTCGATCACCTACCTGCTGGTGCCGACCCTGTTCAGGCGCGAAATGCTGTTCCCGAAACTGTGCCAGATCCAGCCCTACCTCTTCGGCCTCAGCATGATCGTGCTGTCGCTGGTGATGATGGGCGCGGGTACCCTGGGTGTTTCCCGCCGTCACTGGGACATGGCCTTCTCGGGCGCTCCGTTCCAGTATGAATGGCCGGGTGCCGCCTACCTGATGATGGGCATGACCGGCATCTTCGGCGTGATCGCAGTCGTCGGTGGCGGCTTGTGGATCGGCCTCGTGGTGCTCTCGCTGCTGTTCGGCAAGAAGCTCGACGGTGGCGTCGAATCCGACAAGCCGACCCCGATCCCGGACCAGTCCGCGGCTGCCGCGGCTTCCGGCACGGGCAGCGCAGAGCACATCAGCGTTCCGGGCACGGTGGTGCTGGCCCTGACACTGCTGACCTGCTTCGTGCTGTACTACTTCGTGAACTGGAAATACCTGTCCGAAGTCTGGGGTCTCAGCTAAATACCGGTTGAATCAGGCATAAGGCTTCCCCGCACTTCGGTGCGGGGAACCTGCCTGAATCGGGCTTGGCCAACAGGCCCGATTCAAGCAGGTTTCAGAAGTGACAAGAACTAGAACGACACCACCAACACACACTTGATGGAATCGACGCTGCCCCCCAACAAATCCACCGGCATTCCCTTCCGTGCAATCATGGGAGTGTTCAAGCTGCGCATCGGCGTGGTCATCACCTTCACCGCCCTCGCCGGCTTGTCGGTCAGCGCGGGTCCGAGCCTGAGCCTCGCGCAACTCGTCACCCTGGCCCTTGCCGTGCTGGTTTCATCTGCCAGCGCCGGCGCCTTCAACCAGTATTACGAACACGACATCGATCCCCTGATGTCGCGCACCCGCAAGCGGCCCTTCGCCACCGGCGAAATACAGCACGGGCCCCTATGGCTGGTGGTCATCTTCGGCCTGATGGCGCTTTCGGTTGCCGCCGCGTGGATCGCACTGAATGTCTGGGCGGCGCTGTTCACCTTCCTCGGCGCCTTCTTCTACGCCATCGTCTATACGGTGTGGCTCAAGCGTCGCACCTGGCTCAACATCGTGTTCGGCGGTCTGGCGGGCAGTTGGGCGGTGCTGGCGGGCGCAACCGCGGCGGACCCGCACGTCGGCGCGGTGCCGCTAAGCCTGGCGTTCGTGCTTTTCCTCTGGACGCCGCCACATTTCTGGAGTCTCGCCATCGCCTTTCGCGAGGACTACGCGGCGGCGGGCGTGCCCATGTTGCCGGTTGTGGTCGGTGACCAGCGCGCCGCACAAATCATTTTTGCCAGCACCCTGGTGCTGGTGGCAGCCTCTTTCCTGCCACTGGCCTTCGGCCTTGGCGCGATCTACTTTGCCGGCGCGGCTGCCGGCGGCGCCCTGTTCATCCAGAAGGCCTGGCGCCTGATGCGGAACACCAGCCGTGAAACGGCGATGACCTGTTTCCATGCCTCTCTGGCTCAGTTGACTCTGGTCCTCACTGCTGCAATCATCGACGCCCGGTTCTAACTCGGCGTCCATCCCGTGATTCCTTTGTTCATTCGTGCCGCTCTCGCGGCTGCTTCAATTGCTGTAGCGACCAGCGCCCTTCCCGCCGACAAGGCATTTGTACCCAAACTCGCCGAGCAGCCACAAGGCGCACGCACCGGCCTGGCCCTCACCACGCTTGACGAAAAGGCGGCGCTGCAACGATCGCAGGGCGTGATCGGCAAGCCCATCGGCGACCATGTGCTGCTCGATCGGCAGGAGCGTCCCACCCAGCTTGCCAAATACCGGGGGAAACCACTGCTGGTGAACTTTGTGTACACCGCCTGCTTCCAGGTCTGTCCCACCACCACGAAAAACCTGCAGAAGGCCGTCGAAGGTACGGTCGGCGTGCTTGGAGCGGACCGCTTCAACATCGTCAGCATCGGCTTCAACCAGCCTTTCGACTCGCCCCAGGCGATGAAAGCTTTCGCCAGCAGCTACGGCATCCACCTGCCCAACTGGGAATTCCTCAGCCCGGCGGCGGCGATCGTCGATGAGCTGACGAACAGCTTCGGCTTCAGCTATGTGGCGACGACCGCCGGCTTCGATCATATGAACCAGGTCACCATCGTCGATGCCGAGGGCAAAGTATTCAGGCAGGTCTACGGCGAAACCTTCACCGCCGAGGACCTCGCGGAACCACTCAAGGCAATGATTACCGGCTCGCCCATCCCGCCCCAGACCAGCACCCTGGCTGAAATCGCCGACCGTATCAGAATTCTCTGCTCGGTCTATGACCCGATCAGTGGGAAGTACCGCACCAACTATGCGCTGTATTTCGAGATTGCCGGCTTCATCAGCTTCATGATCTTCATGCTCTGGGTAGCCTGGAACTTCACGAGGAAGCGCAAAGAAGACAAGATCCAATCGGATTGATGCCAGTCAAGTCGGATTGCGGTCGGCCCGTATATCATTAACTACTAATAAGCCCACAGTGGCCAAGTGGTTAACTGGTGCCGGCGCTAGGAACCTCCCGACGTGATTTTTTTCTCCGCCATGCGCGGCAGCGCGCAGACCTTCTTCGAACGCATCGAGAATTTTCTCGATGCGTCCTTTGGCGGCACGGACAATCCCTTGCGCCACTTGGGCGCGCTGGGTTTGTTTTTCCTCTGGATACTGGTCGCCACCGGCCTCTATCTCTACACGGTGCTGAATACCAGCATCGAAGGCGTCTACAGTTCGATCGACTGGCTGTCGAAGGAACAGTGGTATCTCGGCGGCATACTGCGCAGCCTGCATCGCTACGCATCCAATGGATTCGTGCTGGTCATGATGCTGCATCTGGTGCGGGAATGGGCCTACGGCCGCTACTACGGCTTCCGGCTTTATTCCTGGGTGACCGGCGTACCGCTGATCTGGTTCGCCTATATTTCCGGCATCGGCGGCTACTGGATCGTCTGGGACCGTCTGGCGCAGTTTTCCGCCATCGCCACCACGGAACTGCTGGACTGGCTGCCGTTCTTCAACGAACCCACGGCACGCAATTTTCTGGCGCCGGATTCCATCAGCGACCGCTTTTTCACCGTGCTGGTGTTCATCCACATCGGCGTCCCGCTGATGATGATCCTCGGCCTCTGGGCTCACGTCAATCGCATCAGCCGGGTGGATTACCTGCCGTCGCGACGCGTGATGCTGGCGACCCTGGCCAGCTTTCTGGCGCTGGCCCTGCTCATTCCGGCTCAGAGCCAGGCGCCAGCGAACCTGGCCGTGGTCGCGACCGACCTGCCGCTGAACTGGTTCATCCTGTTCATCCATCCGCTGACCGACATCACCTCGCCCGCAGCCGTGTGGACGCTGATCTTCGGCGCCACGATCCTGCTCTTCGCCCTGCCCTTCCTGCCCCACCCGGCCGCCCAGCCGATTGCCGTGGTCGATGCGGCCAACTGCAACGGCTGCAGCCGCTGCCACGTCGATTGTCCCTACGAGGCGATCACCATGGCGATTCATCCCGACAAGCCGGGCCACAAGATCGCCATTGTCGATGCCGACAACTGCGCCGGCTGCGGCATCTGCGCCGGCGCCTGTCCGTCATCGACGCCCTTCCGCAGCCAGGAGAGGCTTGTCACAGGCATCGACATGCCGCAGCAACCCGTCGATGTCATGCGTCGCCAGTTGGAAGCCAGAATCGAGCAGCTTGCCGGCAAGACCAAACTGCTTGTCTTCGGCTGCGACAAGGGCGCCGACGTGCGCGGTCTCGCCGCGACGGATACCGTCGCCATCAGCCTGATCTGCACCGGCATGCTGCCGCCTTCCTTCATCGAGTACGCGCTACGCAGCGGCGTCGATGGCATCGTCGTCACCGGCTGTCGCGACGGCGGCTGCGATTTCCGCCTCGGCATGCAATGGACACAGGAGCGCCTTGCCCACCAGCGCGAACCCTACTTGCGCAGTCTCGTACCCCAGGATCGACTGCGCGTGGTCCCCGCATCGCGCGGCGAAGGCACCCAACTGGCCGCCGCCGTAAGAGAATTCAGAATTCAGCTTGAAACCCGAACGGTCGGCAGCAGCAGACCACCCGCCTATTCCCGGAGAAAAATCCATCATGGCTAAACCCGCCGCCATCGTCGGCCAGATCATCCTTTATGGCGCATTCGCCGCCTTCATCGGCTATTTCGCGACATCCCCAACCTACAAGCAGATACCGGATGATGTCGCCCTGATCAAGCTCTCGATGAGCCACCTGGGCGGCCGCGAGTGCCGCAAGCGCACTCCCGAAGAACTGGCCAGGCTGCCGCCCAACATGCGCGCGCCGCTGGAATGTCCGCGCGGACGCTCCGACATCAAGCTGGTGCTGGAGCTCGACGGCAAGCCGATGTACGAGACCGTGATGCATCCCACCGGGCTTTCCAAGGACGGCGTCTCCACGGTCTACAAGCGCTTCGAGGTCAAGGCCGGCACCTACCATCTCTCGGTCAAGATGAACGACAACCTGGTCAATCCGGGCTTCAATTTCGTCAAGGAAGAGAAAGTCACGCTGAAGCCGGCGCGGGTACTGGTGATCGACTTCAATCCCGACAAGGGTGGCCTGTTCTTCCAGCAGGCCACTGCGGAACAAATCTGAACACGCCACCTCGAACCCCCATCCTATTGCGCGGATACACACCATGCTGACCCTCCTTCAGAAGCTCGTGCGCTGGTTCTTCATGCGCGCGGAGAACCTGTTCAACCACGCCTTCGGCGAAAAGATCAACCCGTTCTACCACCTCGGCACGATCAGCTTCTGGCAGTTCTGGCTGCTGATCGGTACCGGCCTCTATCTCTACATCTTCGTCGATACCGCGGTACATGATGCCTACGAATCGGTGGAGCGCATTACCCACGAGCAGTGGTGGGCCGGCGGCATCATGCGCAGCATTCACCGCTATGCCACCGACGGCATGATCCTGACCATGCTGCTGCACATGCTGCGACACTTCGCCTACGACCGCTATCGCGGCTTCCGCTGGTTCTCCTGGGCCACCGGCATCGCCATGATCTGGCTGATCTACATCTCCGGCCTCAACGGCTTCATGCTGGTGTGGGACAAGCTGGCGCAGTTCGTCGTGGTCGCCACCGCCGAATGGTTCGACGTGCTGCCGATGTTCAATGGCACGCTGATCCGCAATTTCATCTACCAGGACAACGTCACCAGCCGCCTGTTCACCCTGCTCGCCTTCATCCACCTCGGCGCACCGCTGATCGCCGGCGTCATCGCCTGGGTCCATGTGCAGCGCGTGCCGCGCGCCCACGTCAACCCGCCGCGCGAAATCGCGATTGCCTTCACCCTGATGTTCGTCGTTCTCGCGCTGGTCAAGCCGGTGGTCAGCCAGGGTGGCGAAGCCGACATGCTGGTGGTGCCGACCAACATCCAGTTCGACTGGTTCCAGATGCCGGTGCTGGCGCTGGTCTATGTCGTCGATCCGCTGTATCTCTGGTTCGGCGTCATCGGCTTGACGCTGCTGCTGTTCCTTGCCCCGTGGCTGCCGCCCAAGCGAATGGGTGCTGCCAAGGCCGAAGCCATGGTGACCTTCCATCCGGACAACCTAGCGGTGGCCATCCGCTTCGATGAGACCCTGCTCGATGCCGGCCTGCGCCAGGAAATAAACCTGCCCTACGAATGCCGCAACGGCGGTTGCGGTCACTGCAAATGCACCGTGGTGAGCGGCAATGTCGATCCGGGCATCTATCAGCCGAGCGCACTGTCCGCCGAGGAACTCGCGGCCGGCAAGGTGCTGCTGTGCTGCGCCACCGCCCTGGGCGACGTCGAGATCGAGTACGCGGCATCAGCGGCGCCCAATGCGGTCCGCCAATACAGCGCCCGCGTGGCGGGCATGGAAAAGCTGAGTCACGATGTCATGCGCGTCATGCTCAAGCTGCCCCAGGGCCATCGAATTCCCTTCAAGGCCGGCCAGTACATCAACATCGTTCTGGACGACGGCCAGCGCCGCGCCTTCTCCTTCGCCAATCCGCCGCACCAGGCCGATCTGATCGAATTGCAGGTACGCCTGGTGCCGGGCGGGCGCTTCACCACCCATGTCTTCCAGCGGATGGTGGAAGACGATGTCTTTCAGATCGAAGGCCCGCTCGGCGATTTCACCTTGTGCGAATCCGAGCGCCCGATCGTGTTCGTCGCCGGCGCCACCGGTTTCGCGCCCGTCAAGAGCATGGTCGAGGATGCCTTCCATCGCGGCCTCAAGCGCCCGATCTACCTCTACTGGGGCGTACGCCGGCTGGCCGACCTCTACCTGCCGGACCTGCCGCAACGATGGGCGCGCGACCACGAGAACTTCCATTTCATCCCGGTGCTCTCCGATGCCGCGCCCGAGGACAACTGGAGCGGTCGCACCGGCCTGGTACACGAAGCCATCCTGGCAGACTTCCCCGATCTCGCCGGCAAGGAGATTTACGCCTGCGGCTCGGTGAAAATGGTCGAGGCGATCTTCCCCTCGCTGAAGAATCAGGGCGCCGAGGAAGGCATGTGCTTCTCGGATGCCTTCACCATCTCGGCGCGTTCGATGGCCTTCCAGCCGAAGCAGTAGAGTTAAAATGCAAACCGCAGCGGATGCCGTATCGCCAGCACCGACTTTTCCCGGCTTTCGGGAACGTTTGGGCATCAACGGCAACAAACTGCGGTAAAGCAAAGATCAGCGGCCCGACAGAGGCCGTGACAATCCGGAGGAGACATGTCATCGAATAACAGCGTTGGCAGGAAAAAGCTGCTGCGGCAGCTTCCCCTGTTCACCGGGCTCGCGCCCGAACTGCTTGACGAACTGATGCGTGGATCATACAGCGCGACGTTCCAGAGGGGCCAGGCCATATACCGGCCTGGCGACCCGGCCAGAGTGATCTACGTCCTCCTGTCAGGGCAGGTGAAGCTGGCGCTATCCTCCAATCGCGGCAATGAGAAGATCATTGATGTACTTGAGGCCGGCCGGTCATTTGGCGAGGCCGAGCTGTTTGGCACTCGCTTCTACCATTCGGGTGCGGTGGCGGTAAAACCAACACAACTGCTGTGCATTGCAGGAGGGCAGGTTCGTCGCGCCATGGCGCTTGATCCCGGCGTTGCGGAGCGCATCATCAAGGTGCTGGCGCACCGCCAGATTCAGATGGAAGCCGAACTCGCCGCGAGTCATTTCCATTCTGGCAGCCACCGACTGCTGGAATTCTTTCTGTGGCTGGCGGGTCCGAACCGCGACCTGACCGGAGAAACACAGTTGACGCTGAGCATCAGCAAACGATTGCTGGCTTCGCGCTTCGACATGCAACCGGAAACGCTGTCGCGTGCATTGCGGTATCTCACCGAAGCGGGTCTGATTGCAGTGGACAAGTCCCGCGTCAGCCTGAGAAACGCCAAGATCGCACGCTATCTTGCGGATGAAAACTCCGCGCAATCGATCATCCTGCCCGGTCGCCCGCGTCTGCCGCATGCAACTGGAAGCGGCTACGCCGTGGTCAGCTCCGCATCCACCGCCGTCAAGCGAAACGCCGATGTTCGACCGCTCTGCGACGCGATCAACATGGCTGGACGCCAGCGCATGTTGTCGCAGCGCATGGCAAAGTCATGGTTGATGCTGGAACAAGGCATCATGTCCCGCCGGGTACGCCTGATCCTGAGGGAATCGATGGATATGTTCGACAGCCAGATCGTCGAACTTGACTCCCTGGCGAACAGCGCCGAGAGTCGTGCGGCCCACGGCGAACTCTGCGAGGTGTGGAAACCCTATCGGGCATTGCTGGATTCGGAACCCAGCAAGAAAGCCGCGCATGAACTGTTCAGCATGAACGAGGATGTGCTTGCAGCCGCACAAAATCTGACGCAGGGCTTCGAGCAGGACGATGGCACCCGGCAGGGCAAACTGGTCAACCTGGCGGGGCGGGAACGCATGCTGTCGCAGCGCGCCGCCAAGTTCTTCATGTTCCGCAACATGGGCATTCAGGTGTCCAAATGCCGGGCTGAACTGAAACGCACCGACGAAGAATTCTCCACCGCGCTGCTTGAACTTGCTTCGGCATCACCGCAGCAGCAGAAGATAAAGGACGAACTGGAAAAAGTAGAGCGCCATTGGAATGCAATGCGGGCAGCGATTGCAGACCGGAGCGCATCGAGCTTTGCCCCCACCGCACGCAAGGTGCTCATCACAAGCGAAAATCTGCTGCAGCGCATGAATACAGCCGTAAACCTTTATGCAGGGCTTCCCGCCTGAGAGATGCCCGGAGGCAGGACGAGTACCCGCCGCCAACACCTGCCGGCACTGAATTTCTGAAAGAATGGATTGCTCATGTCCATGGTTCGCTACCTCCTTGTACTGGGGCTGCTGCTTCAGACAGGACCAATACTCGCTGACACTATTGCAGGAAGGGTCAGTGGCATCAGTGACGGCGCCACCGTCATCGTGATGGACAACGCCAGGATCCAGCACAGAATCCGCCTTCAGGCGATCGACGCGCCGGAATCCACGCAGCCGTTCAGCAAGGAATCGAAGCAGCATCTTTCCGCGCTGGCGCTGGGCAAGGAGGTCAAGGTCGAATGGCACCAGCGTGACCGCTATGGACGCATCGTCGGCAAGCTGGTGCTGCAGACGCCTCCCTGTCCTGCCTGCCCGAAGACGCTCGATGCCGGACTGGCGCAACTCGAAGCCGGCCTGGCATGGTGGGATCGCGACTACCGGCGCAAGCAGTCGCTGGCA
The DNA here is from genome assembly GCA_030680805.1 of Sulfuritalea sp. GTDB lineage: Bacteria > Pseudomonadota > Gammaproteobacteria > Burkholderiales > Rhodocyclaceae > Sulfuritalea. The sequence goes on from JAUXUK010000044.1 coordinate 9,135, forward strand.
GACCAGGGCTACTACGAGTACGCCGAGTTCGACGCCAAGGCCAGGCGGATAGGCTTATGGCAGGATGCCGCGCCGATACCGCCCTGGGAGTGGCGCAAGAAAAGCCGGACCGTGGCCTCGCTGATCACTTCACGCTGACGGTTCGCGGGATCGAGGACGGCGGCGCGCCCGCCGTCAGGCGGCGACTCGCGAGGCAGCCATCCTGTCCTTGAGCCAGCGCCCGATTTCCTGCACTTCTTCAAGGCAAACCGAGTGCGGCATCGGGTATTCATGCCACTCGACGCGATAGCCGCGACCGGTCAGGAAATCCCTGGCGCGGATGCCCAGCTCGGACGACACTACGTCATCGTCGCTGCCATGCGCCGCGAAGATCGCCACGGTCCGGTTGGCCGCCGTCGCCTCCTGTTCCAGCAATTGCACGGAGGGAATATAGGTTGACAGCGCAATGACGCCTGCAAGCGATTCCGCGTGGCTCAGCGCCGTGGTGTAGGCGACCGCCCCGCCTTGCGAGAAGCCGGCAAGAAATATATTCGGGCACGGCACACCGCGCCGATTCTCCCGCGCGATGAGGCGCCGGATCGCCTGTCGCGAACCAAGGAGCCCGGTGACATCCACGGTTCGACTGCTGCTGTCCAGCGAAACGATGTCGTACCAGGCCGGCTTGACGTAACCGCCATTGCAAGTCACCGGGATGTGGGGTGCGTGCGGAAAGATGAAGCGGACGCCGGGACCATCCTCCAGTCCCAGCTCAGGCACGATGGCTTCGAAATCCGAGCCATCGGCGCCGAGGCCGTGCATCCAGATGACGGAAAACCGCGGCATCGCGACGGTCTCGATTTCGATGGCGGGCAGCAACTCGTCCAAACGGTATTCCTCGTCGTGCACTCAGGAAAAATGCTGTCCCTGTTATCCGCGCTGCCACCGCGCCATCGCCTTGAGGCAGACCAGCACGAACATGATGCCGCCGATCACGGCGATCAGGCCGCCCAGACCCATCATGCCCATGCCGATCTTCTGCGGCAGCGTGGTCAGGGCCTGCTCGGCGCCGGCCACCTTGCGCTGCACGCCGTAGCCGCCGGACCAGGCCAGGCCGAGGACGTGTATCAACTGCCCGCCGCCATAGACGTAGGGCTGCCAGCGCGCCATGCCACCCTTGACCTCGCCGAAACCCAGTTGCGGCAGCAGCACGTAGGCCAGGCCCATGAAGGCCAGCGTCACGCCTACCGTGGAGCCGTGATAGTGCGCCGGGATCACCACGTTGGCGCCCTGGATCATGTAGGCCAGCACGCCGCCCACGGCAAACAGGGAGAAGGAAGCGATGAAGGCGGACTTGGCGGCGTGAGCCTCGGACCTGCGTATCGCCCACAGGCTGAGGAAGCCGACCAGGATCAGCGGCGCCATGTAGGGATGGCCCCAGATCATCAGCTTGGCGAAGAGTTCCATGTGCGGCAGTTCGCCCGCCGGGATCGTGAAGTAGATCGCCGGCACCACCAGCAGCGGCAGCGCGGCAATCCAGAACATGGCCGAGAGCGCGCGCGGCGACGCCACGGGCGGCTGACCGAGGTGCGCGGCGATCCACAACCAGGCCACCACCATCAGGATCGCGTGCTGGAATTGCAGGGTATGACCTCCGCCCCAGAACAGCACCTCGAAGTAGAGCTTGGGTTCGATTTCCGCATCGCGCGGCACGATCAGCCAGGACCAGACAAAGGCAGCAAGTGCCAAAAAGCCCGCTACCGCACCGAGGAAGGCGCCGAGTTGCAGCGGCGCGCCAAGGAAAGGGCGCGGCCAGGTGGTGATCAGTGCGCGCAGCACGGCCAGGCCGAAGCCCGCGCCGCAAAGCCACAGCGAGGCGTAGAAGGTGTTTTGTTGCAACACCGGAATGTAGTTGTTGAGCACCGGCTCGGCACCCGGCAGGAAGGGCGATACGGTCATCACCGCAGTGCCCGTAGCAGCGAGCGCGAAGCCGCTCCAGCCCATCCAGGCCACGCCGTCACGGCCCAGCGCGCTCCAGATCACCGCGGCGAAGGCCATGAACCAGACCGCCACGGAAAGATCGACATGAACCACCAGCGCGGCACGGAACATATCCTTCAGCGGGAAGACGTCCTGAATGCCCGGCGTGCGCGACAGCACCAGCAGGATGGCCAGCAGGCCGGAACCGATCAGCGCCATCAGCCCCAACCACAACCATGCCCGTGCAAGGGCTTTTGATGCCCCACCGGAAACCGCGACGCTATGCATATTCACTATTGCTCCCGCCAAAAGTATGGAAGTATACGGCAAGGTCGGAGGGTAAACCGGGTACACTGATCGCCGTTTTGACTATCCCCTGTTCCGGTTCCCATGAAGCTGCTGTCAGCCCTGTTCCTGTCCCTCGCCATGCTGCTCGCCGGTTGTTCCGAGCCGAAGCGTTTTGTCTCCACCGATATTTCGATGGTGGACTGGGGCAAGGACTTCAGCCTCACCGATCACCATGGCAAACCGCGCCAGTTGGGCGATTTCAAGGGCAAGGCAGTGGTGCTGTTCTTCGGCTATACCCAGTGCCCCGATGTCTGTCCCACCACGCTGTCGACCCTGCGCGACGCCATGAAGCTCTTGGGCGAAGACGCGAAGCGGGTGCAGGTGCTGTTCGTCACCGTAGACCCGGCGCGCGACACGCCCGCCTTGCTGGCCCAGTACGTACCTGCTTTTGACCCGGCCTTTCTCGGCTTGTACGGCGATGAAAAAACCATCGTGGCGCTGGCGAAGGATTTCAAGGTGTTCTATGCCAAACAGCCGGGCTCGACGCCCGGCAGCTACAGCATCGACCACTCCACTGGCAGCTATGCCTTCGACCCGAAGGGCAAGCTGCGACTGCTGCTCCGGCACGGCGAAACGCCCGCCAACGTAGCCGCCGACCTCAAACTGTTGCTCAGCGAAAAATAGAAGATCAAGGACCCCGATGAAACGATTCGCCCTCCTGCTTGCCTGCCTCGCGCTTCCCGTTGCGGCGGCCGCGCCCGCCAAAGACGCCGCCAAGCCAGCCATCAACCTGGATATCGGCACACCGCCGGTAGCCATTACCATGCACTCGATGACACAGCGCGAATCGAGGCTGGTGCGCTTCTACGAGTCCGGCGAGATCGGGCTGGGGCATGACGGCTTCATCTACCTGCGCGATGGCGTGAAGATGTCACTGGCCAAGCGGCAGATTGCCGAAAAGCTGATCGACCTGGAAAACACCGAACGCAAGACTCTGGTGTTTACGATCGCCGATGGCAACGGCCGACGCGATGCACAGCCCGAGGTGTGGGAACTGATGCGCGAGCGCTGGAACAAGCGCTGGAAGTCCGGCTGGTGGCTGCGCGACGCCGAAGGCAAGTGGAGCAAGAAGCCCTGATACAGCGCCTAGTGGCTGGTGCCTTCTGACCGGTTGATCTTGTTGTAGAGGTTGTACTTGCCGACCGGCTTGTCCATCGGAATGCGCTTCACTTCCTTGAAGGTGGCCGCGTCGAACACGATCAGCGCGCCGCCGTCGGCCTTGCGCTCCCAGAGGCTGGCCAGCAGGTACTTGCCGTCGCGCGTGAACTCGACGTGGGCCAGGGTCTTGCCCGGATCGGTCTTCACTTCCGCTACCTTCTCCAGCGTGCGCTTGTCGATCACCTGCAGCGTGTCCTTGCCCTTCGACATCATCGAATCGGTCCAGGCATAGGGCGTGTTCTCGTGGCTGCGCATGAAGAATCCGGGGCCGAGGGTGGGGATGGTCTTGATCGTGGACCAGTCCTTCATGTCGATCACCGTGATCAGGCCCTCCTTGAGGTTGGGCGTGGCCATCACCGAGCGCGCCGCGCCCCCGGGCGGCGTGTATTTCCAGGTGATGCCGGACCCGAGGTGCGGCATGCCGGGCAGCTTGAGGTCGGCGATCTTCTTCCTCACGTCGAGGTGCACCACCTGGCCCTTGCCGGCCTCTCGGCTGGAGCCCATGAGTTCGGAATAATCCTGGGTGAAGAAGAAGTCGTCGAGCGGCTCGGACAGCATGCTGCGCCGCGGATTGAGGAAGCCGGGGATGAAGCTGCCTTCCTTGTACTTGAAATCGTGGATCATGCCGATGGGGATGTCGTCGGCATTGGGGTTGTAGCTGATCTCCCACACCTCGGGCACGTCCTTCAGCGCCGCAACGAAACTCCGGCGCGGCGCGGCGTCATACACCGCCGAGACGCGCGAGGTCTCCTTGCGCTCCTTGTTCCAGACCTCGTGGATCTTGAGCAGATTGAGGTCGGCATCGAGCAGCACCATTGTGTGCGGCAGGTAGTTCGCCACCGCGAGATACTTGCCGTCGCCCGAGACGGCGACGTTGCGCGTGTTGATGCCGGCGCGAATTTCGGCCACCACTTGAAGATTCCAGATGTCGAACTTGGTGACCCAGCCGTCGCGCGAGGCGAAGAACACGTAGCGTCCATCGGGCGTGAACTTCGGCCCGCCGTGCAGCGCGTAGCGGCTGGGGAAGCGGTGGATCGGTTCCAGCTTGTCGCCGTCGAGCACCGTGACATGGTGATCGCCGGTTTCGACCACGATGAACAAATTCATCATGTCGACGCCCTTGAACACCTCGGCCGGTTTTGCCGGCAGGCTGCCCGTGGCGTGCGTGACGATGCGCGAGGCCTTGATGTCAGCTTCGGAAAAACTCGGCGCTGGTGATACGGCGGTGTAGATGTAGTCGGCCAGCGCGGCGATCTCGTCCTTGGCCAGGCGATCGGCGAAACCCAGCATCTGGGTCGCGACGCGACCTTCGGCGATGGTTTTGATCGCCTCGGGCTTGCGCAGGCGCGCGAGACTTTCGGGCAGCATGGCCGGCCCGGTCAGGCCGAGGCGACCGGGGCCGTGGCAGGCCGCGCAATGTTGCTGATACAGCGCAGGAGCATCGGCAGCGGCTGCCGGAAGTGCAACCACAGCCAGCAGTGCGGGAACCGCCAGCACGGCGCTGCGAAAACTGGAAAGACGGCTTGTGAAATGAGGTTTCATTTTCTGGATCATCCCCGATCGGAATACGCGCGAGACGCTCCGCGAAGCATAGCCGAGAATCCGTGCCGAACCTTGATCTCGGCCAAGTCCGGCGGATTCAGAACTTGCCGTCGTCCAGTTTCAGGGGAAGATCCTTCGTCACCTGCTCGAAGGTGAGGATGCGCCTGCCCTTGTGATCCTTGAGGAAATCGGCGGCATCCTCTTTTGTCACCAGCGGCACAAACTCGTGGCCCATCGGCCCCAGCACGTCGGAGCCGATCACGTACCAGGCCGTGCGCGCATCCACCAACTGCAGATTGTAGAAATCGGTGACCCAGATCGCCGCCATGTCCTCGCGCTTGGGGCCGGCAGC
>JAUXUK010000017.1 GCA_030680805.1 Sulfuritalea sp.
TACGCCAACAGTGCCGAGCGCACCGCTTGGTTGCCGGCCTTCCTGGCTTATTACAATTCTCGACGGCCTCATTCGGCCCTCGATTACAAGCCTCCTGCTTCTCGCCTTGGCGGGAACAACCTATTGCAACTTAACAACTAGTGATCGCCGGAAAAGTCGGCGCTGGCGATACGGCGATTACAGCGCCCGCAATCGCTCGCCTGCCGCCGCCAGCGTCGCTTCGTTCTTGGCGAAGCAGAAACGGATCACGCGCTGATCATCGCCATCGGGGTTGAAGGCCGAAACGGGAATCGCGGCAACGCCGTGCTCCCTGGTCAGCCGCTGGACAAAGCGGGTGTCAGCCTCGTCGCTGATCGCGGCGTAGGTCGCCAACTGAAAGTAGGTACCGGCGCAGGGCAGCAGGACGAAACGCGAGCCCTCCAGCTGCTGGCGGAAGAAATCGCGCTTGGCCTGATAGAAGCTCGCCAGGCTGTCGGCAAACTCCGGGTGTCCTCGCATGAAATCGGCCAGCGCAAGCTGCGCCGGGTGATGCACGGTGAACACGATGAACTGGTGCGCCTTGCGAAACTCGTTCATCAGGGCGCGCGGCGCCAGACAGTACGCAACCTTCCAGCCCGTCACGTGATAGGTCTTGCCGAAACTGGAGACAACGAAGCTGCGCTCGCGCAGGCCGGGGTAGCGCGTGACGCTTTCATGGCGCAACTTTCCGTTGCGGCCGTCACTGCCGTCGAACACCACATGCTCATAGACCTCATCGCTGACGACAACGATCCTGGTGTCCCGCACCAGCGATTCCAGCATGGCCATGTCGTCTGCCGACCACACCGACCCGCTCGGGTTATGCGGCGAATTGATGATGATCATGCGCGTACGCGGCGTGATGAGTGCGCGGACCTCTTCCCAGTCGGGCTTGAACTCGGGAAAGCGCAGATGCGCATACACCGCATGGCCGCCGTTGAGCTCGATGCCCGGCACGTAGGAGTCGTACACCGGGGCGAAGACGATCACCTCGTCGCCGGGCCTGACGCAGGCGGCGATGGCGGTATAGATCGCCTGGGTCGCGCCCGCCGTCACCGTGACTTCGGTTTCCGGATCATAGGTGGCGAGATAGAGCCGCGCCACCTTTTCCGCGATGGCCTCGCGCAATGAGGGCACCCCGGCCATCGGCGGATACTGGTTGGCACCGGCGGCCATGTGGTGCGTGACGCGATCAAGCAGGAGCGGCGACGGCGAGAAGTCGGGGAAGCCCTGCGAAAGATTTATCGCGCCATGCTCGGCCGCAAGCCGCGACATGACGGTAAAGATCGTGGTGCCGACGTTCGGCAGGCGGGAGGGAAGAAAGAGTGCCACGGCAATTCAGGGGACAGCGGCAGCGACGGCGCCTGGCGCCGGCCAGCTCCCGTCCGGATTCTTCAATCCAGCCCGAGCAGTTCGACCTCGAATACCAGCGTCGCATTGGGCGGAATCACACCGCCTGCGCCGCGGGCACCATAGCCAAGCGATGACGGGATGGTCAGCTTGCGCGTGCCGCCGATTTTCATTCCCTGCACGCCCTCGTCCCATCCGGCGATGACATGCCGGGCGCCCAGCGAAAACTCGAAGGGCTCGTTGCGATCCTTGCTCGAATCGAATTTCGTGCCATCGGTGAGCCAGCCCGTGTAATGCACGGAAACCATCTGTCCGGCACAGGCTTCCGCGCCTTCGCCGACAATCAGCTCTTCAATGACAAGCCCGCTGGCCGTGGTGGTCTGACTCATTTCCGTGCTCCAGGTTGTTGATTGAACGATGCGTCCATTATGCCCTAGAGCCCCCGACCAGCGGCGGCTGGAAGATCCCGTCAGCGAAGGTCGGCGGCAGCGGACGCGCAAAAAGATAGCCCTGGAATTGTGCACAGCCGAGGCCGAGCAGGACATCCAGCTGTTCCCGGGTTTCGACGCCTTCGGCCAGCGTGTCGAGGCCCAGGCTTTTCGCCAGGCCGATAACCGCAGTGACGATCGCCGCGTCTTCCGGGTCGACAGTGAGATCGCGCACGAAGCTTTGGTCGATTTTCAGCTTATGTACCGGGAAACGCTTGAGATAGCTCAGGCTGGAATACCCGGTGCCGAAATCGTCGATCGCCAAACGCACCCCCAGGGCGGCGATCTCCTGGAGCTTGTCGCGGGTTTCATCGATGTCCTGCATCAGCGTCGTTTCGGTGATCTCCAGTTCCAGCAACCGGGCCGGCTGCCCGGTATCCAGCAGGACCCGGCGCAGGGTCTCGACCAGGTTCTTCTGCCGGAACTGGCGCGGCGACAGATTGACCGAGATGGGCAGCAGGGGACGCCCCTCCTGCTGCCAGACGCGATTCTGGCGCAGCGCCTCGGCCAACACCCATTCACCGATCGGCACGATGAGCCCGGTTTCCTCGGCGATCGGAATGAACTCCCCCGGCTCGATCAATCCATCCTGCGGATCGTTCCAGCGCACCAGTGCTTCCATGCCGCATACGGCGCGCCGCGGCCAATCGATCAGGGGCTGATAGTGCAGCAGCAGTTGCCCGGCCTCAATGGCTTGGCGCAGCCGGTTTTCCAGTGTAAAGAAATGCTCGGCCTGCTCGTTCATCGCCCGGGCGAAAAACTGGAAGTTGTTGCGCCCGGCCGCTTTGGCGTGATACATCGCGGTGTCGGCGCTCTTCATGAGGCCGAACACCTCGTCGCCGTCATCCGGAAAAATGCTGATGCCGATCGACGGCGTCGCCCGCAGCGGGTGGCTCTCTATGCTCACTGTCGACGCCAGCGCGCCGATAATCTTTTCCGCCACCTGCACGACGTCATCGGGCGATGACACCTCGTGCAACACGACAACGAACTCATCGCCGCCCAGACGCGATACCGTATCGACGGCTCGCACCACGCTCTTCAGCTTTTCGGCGACATGCTTGAGCAGTTCGTCGCCGATGGCGTGGCCCAGGCTGTCGTTGATGGTCTTGAAGCGATCGAGGTCGAGGAACATCACAGCGACGCGATGCCGGCTGCGCTGCGCCTGCGCCAATGCCTGCTCCAGCCGGTCATGCAGCAGGGTGCGATTGGGCAGGCCGGTCAAGCCGTCGTGATGGGCGAGGTGCCAGATGCGCTGCTCGGCCTGCATCCGCTCGAACACTTCCTCCTGCAACTGGGTATTGGCACTGGCCAGTTCGGCGGTACGCTCGACCACCCGCTGTTCCAACTCGTCACGAGCACGGAGCAAGGCTTCCTCCGCCTGATGTCGCTCGGTGACGTCCTCGAAAATCCAGGTCAGGTCGATACTCTCGGTTTCACTCGCGACCCGGCGCCCGGTGGCCCGCACCCAGAAGGCGTGGCCGTCCTTGTGCCGCACGCGGGTTTCACCAACGTAGGTATTGCCTGCCATCATCACCGGTAGCGCCCTGGCGCCGTGGCCCTGATAGTCTTCCTCGCTGAGGTAGAACACCCGCGTCGAGCGGCCCGTCAGCTCCTCCGGCTGATAGCCGAAGATCTCCGCAAGGCGTCGATTGCAGCGCTGTACCATGCGATCCCGCGCAAACAGGATTCCCACTGCCGCATTGTCGAATATCAGTTGCTGTTCTTCGTAGGCCTGCCGCGCGCGATCTTCCGCCTCGCGCGTGGCCGTGAAATCTTCCGTTACCCAGACCGATCCGGCTTGTGGATTCGCCGGGTCAAACGCGCTGCCGCTCACGCGCAACCATGTCGCGCGGCCGTCGCGACGCGTGAACAACTGCTCGCGACGGTGGATCACTCCTGCGGCAAACTCCGCATAAATCTGTTCACCGACGCGCTGGAATTCCTCTTCGCTGTTGAACAGCCGACGCGCGGATTTACCAACCAGCGAGCCGGCCGGCAGATCGAAAATCTCTTCGAAACGTCGATTGCAGCGTACAAAGGCGCGGTTGCGCACCACTGCAATGCCCACCGAGGCCGTATCGAAAATGGCCGACAACTCGCGCGTGCTGCGCTCGAGGGCCTCGATCATCAGGCGATCCTCGGCGATGTCCTCGATCATCCACAGGCTACCGTCCCGCGGATGCTGGGGATCAACCGCCTTGGCCGACACGCGGCACCAGAACAAGCTGCCATCCTTGCGCTTGAGTTGCGTTTCGGCGCGGAAAGGACGGCCGGCTGCCAGTATCGGGCCGGCCTCACGCCCCAGGGCCGAGTACGCCTCCTGGTCGGCATAGAGCATCAGCGCAGGCTGATCGACGAATTCGCTCAGGGTGTAGCCGAACATCTCCGCGCACAATCGATTCGCCTGGATCAGGCGGCGATTGTGGGTAAACAGAATGCCGATGGTGGCGTTCTCGAAAATCGCGTTGAGTTCGAGTGCGGCCTTCTTCGGGGCCGAAACCAGCGCCCTGCCGCTCATCGTGCCGGGTCCGGTTCGATGCCCGCTTCAAGCACGCGCAGCAGCGACGAGGTGTCGTCCTTGCCCCAACCATGCCCCATCACTGCGTTCAACTGCTGCCATACAGCCGCCGACACCGGCAGAGCGGCGCCGATCTCCACCGCCGCGTCCATCAAGAGCGCATAGTCCTTGTGATGCAGCCGCGCTTCGACACCCGGCACAAATTCGCGGGTCGCCATGCGGCCGCCGAACACGTCCAGCACGCGCGAGCCGGCCGAGCCGCCGAGCATTGCGCTGCGCACCCTGGCGAAGTCCACGCCGGCGGCCTCGGCCAGCCGTGCCGCTTCCGCACAGGCTTCGATCGCCGCCACCATCACCATCTGGTTGCAGGCCTTGGCAACCTGGCCGGCGCCGACCTCGCCGACCCGCACGATGGTCTTGCCCAGCACCTCGAAGATCGGCTGGAGCCGTGTCGCCAGCGCCGACTTTCCGCCCCACATGATGGACAGCGTGGCGGCCTGCGCGCCGCCACTGCCGCCCGACACCGGCGCATCGACGAAATCGACGCCGCGTCCGGCATAGGCGGCGGCAATGCGCCGCGCCGCGCCCGGCGCGATGGTCGAAAAATCCAGATGGATGCCGCCGGCGGAAAAGCCTTGCGCCAGCTCGCTGGCGAGCGCCTCCACATCGGCACTGCCGGTGACGTTGGTGCAAACAATTTCACTCGCCCGTGCCACGGCGGCCGGCGAGTCACACCAGGTCGCGCCCTGCGCCAACAGAAAGTCGGCGCTGGTGGGACGGCGGCTCCAGACAGATAGCTCATGTCCCGCCCTCAGCAAATGTTCCGCCATCGGTCGGCCCATGGCACCGAAGCCTATGAACCCAAGCCTCATGTCTCAGGCCTCGGGCGTGCTCATCTTCTCCAGCAGCATGAGCGCGGAGATCGAATCGTTCTCGCCCATGCCGCTGCCGACGATGGCATTGAAGATCTGCGCCGTCGCCGCCGCCGAGGGCAGCATGAGGCCCAGACGGTGCGCCTCTTCCATGACGATGCGCAGATCCTTCTGGTGCATCCAGGCCTTGAAGCCCGGCTTGAAGTTGCGGTCGAGCATGCGCTGGCCGTGGTTCTCCAGAATCTTCGAGTAGGCGAAACCACCGAGCAGGGCTTCGCGCACCTTGGCCGGATCGACGCCGCTCTTTGCCGCGAAGTTGAAGGCCTCGGCCACCGCCAGCACGCCGACCCCGGTAAGGATCTGGTTGCAGGCCTTGGCCACCTGGCCGGCGCCCGAGTCGCCGATCAGCGTCACCGACTTGCCCATCTTCTCCAGCAGGGGCTTCACCTTTTCGAAGGCCGCCGGCGTGCCGCCGACCATGACCGTCAGCGCGGCGTTGATGGCGCCGGTTTCGCCCCCCGACACCGGGGCATCGACGAACTCGATGCCTTTTTCCGCCAGGCGCTGGCCGATGCTGCGCGCCGCGTTCGGGTTGATGGTGGACATGTCGACCACGACCAGGCCCGCCTCATTTTTCAACGCGGCGCCCGCCGCCAGACCGTCCTCGCCGAGGCAGACCTTCTCGACATCCGGTGCATCGGCGACCATGACGATCACCACCTCGGCGTGCCGTGCCACTTCGGCGGGGGTGGCATGCGTCTTGGCGTTAACCGCCGCAAAGGGCGCCAGCGACTCCGGTCGCCGCGCCCACAAATGCAGCGCGTGTCCAGCCTTCTCCAGGTGCAGGGCCATGGGGCGACCCATGAGGCCGAGACCGATGAAACCGACGTTCATGACGCACTCCTTGTTTCAGCAACAGCCTTGTTGATCAATGGCACCAGTGCCTCGGGCAGCCTGATGGCGCCCGACAAGGCAAACCGGTGTGCCGCTTCCGACATTTTGTTCCATGTCTTGCGCACGATGACCAGCCACTTCTCTTCATCGTAGTCCGGCTTGCTGCTGGCGAAGGCGAGCATGTAGTGTTCGATGAAAACCAGGTCCGTGACGTCTTCCAGCAACTGGGTTTCCGGATTGAGCTTGAGGCCGCGTTTGCTCACCGCCGCCATGACGCGCTCGATCAAGGCCTCGTCGCAGCCCGCCTGCCGCATCAGGGCGCCCGCGGTTTCCGCGTGAAAGGTGTACAGCCCCGTGCGCCACGCGTAATAGCCTTCCTTCGTCATGGGGTAGCTGCTGCGCGGCACGGTCCAGCGCCGGATGTGCTGCGCCCGGACCGCCAGTTTCACCGCTTCCGATGCGTCGGGCGCGAAGCGCTGAAGCATGTCCGACATGCGTTTGGCGTAGAGAAGCTCTTTTGGCTGGCCGTCCTCCTGATGGGGGTCTTCCGCGTTGGCAGCGTCAAAAAGCGTCATGGCCCGCTCGAATCGCGCCTGCTGCTCACTCATGATGTCGCCTTCCTTTCCACTTGGGCAAATGCGCGCCGATGGGGTCGAAACCCCCACCCACGCGACGGATTGAAGCCTGCATCTTAGCCGAGATGGAAGTTGCTAAAATGATGGATTGGACAAGGCAGTTCCGGGGGAGGGGAGATGGCTGCAAAAAAAGCAGGGAAGCCGGCGACGGGCGGCGACGGCGACCTCGGCCAGAGTTTCGCGGTCAACCTGGTGCAGCATCTGGTGGTGCCCACTTTCGTGCTCGACGCCGACTGCAATGTGCTGATCTGGAACAAGGCCTGCGAACGCCTGACCGGCATACCGGCGGCCGAACTGATCGGCACCCGCGAGCATTGGCGCGCCTTCTACGACTCGCCCCGACCCTGCCTTGCCGACCTGCTGGTGCAAGGTCGCATGGAAGAAGTCGAAGCGCTCTACGTCTCCCACGATGATCCCACCGGCCCGGCGTTCGGCGTACATGCCGAAAACTGGTGCATCATGCCCTGCCTCGGCACCGAACTCTATCTCGCCATCGACGCCGGCCCCATCTACGACGCCGATGGCAAACTGCTGGCCGTCATTGAAACCCTGCGCGACATGACCGATCACCGCCGGGCGCAGACCGCACTTGAGCAATTGGCCACCCGCGACGGACTGACGGGCATCGCCAACCGCCGCACCTTCGACGAAAAACTCGGCAACGAATGGAAGCGCGAGCGTCGCGATCTGCGCACCCTGTCGCTGCTCATGATCGATGTCGATCACTTCAAGCGCTACAACGACACCTACGGGCATCAGGCCGGCGACCACTGCCTGCAGCAGATCGCCAAGGTCCTCGAGCAAGTGGTATTTCGTCCCGGCGACCTGGTCGCCCGCTATGGCGGCGAGGAGTTCGCCGTGATCCTGAGCGCAACCGATGCAATGGGAGCCAGCATCGTTGCCAATCGAATTCTTGAGCGCGTCGCCGAACTGGCCATCCCCCACAGCAGCGGAGAAGGCGGTCACGTGTCGCTGAGCATCGGCATCGCGACTTCACTTCCACAACCCGACATGACCCGGGAAAGCCTGATTGCGTCGGCCGATGGTGCGCTCTACAAGGCCAAGCACGCCGGTCGCAATCGCTTTGTCCTCGACTCGGCGACGGAAACCGTAACGTAGCCGCGAAAGACCCCCTTGAAGACCGGTCAGGACCGGTAGTCGGCGTTGATCTTGACGTAGTCGTACGAAAGATCGCAGGTCCAGACGATGGCGTGTGCAGCGCCCCGGCCGAGATCGACACGCACGGTAATTTCGGCGGCCTGCATGATGCGTGAGCCGTCTTCCTCGCGATAGCTGTCGGCCCGGCCACCGTTCTCGGAAACCAGCACTTCCTCGCTCACATTGCCAACCCGGCTCCCAAGCCAGACTCGCACGCCCGCCGCATCCAGATCGGCTATGCCGGCATAACCGATCGCCGCCAGAATCCGGCCGAGGTTCGGATCGGAAGCGAAGAAGGCGGTCTTCACCAGCGGCGAGTGGCCGATGGCGTAGGCCACCAGGCGGCACTCCGCCGCCGTACCGCCACCGCCGACTTTTACCGTGATGAACTTGGTCGCGCCTTCGCCATCGCGCACGATGGCCTGCGCCAGTTCGGTCGCCACGCCGATCACCGCGTCGCGCACCCCAGGCCAGTGCGGCGACGCCTCGCTGGCTATCATGCAGCCCGACGCCCCGGTGGCGATGACCACGAATGAATCGTTGGTCGAGGTGTCGCCATCCACCGTGATGCAGTTGAAGGAAGCCTCGGCGGCTTCCTTCGCCAGCTTCTGCAACAAGTCCGGCGCAATGCCGGCGTCGGTGGCGACGAAGCCGAGCATGGTGGCCATGTTGGGGCGGATCATGCCGGCGCCCTTGCTGATGCCGGTCACCGTGATCAGAGAGTCGGCGCTGGTGATACGGCGACTGGCGGCCTTGGCCACCGTGTCCGTGGTCATGATGGCGTGCGCGGCGGCGTGCCAGTGGTCGGCCGCGAGGTCGGCCTGCGCCGCCGGCAGGCCGGCGATCAGACGATCGACCGGCAGGTGTTCGAGGATCACGCCGGTGGAAAACGGCAGCACGTCGTCGGCCTTGCAGCCGAGCAGCTTCGCCACCGCGTCGCAGGTGTCGCGCGCCGCGCGCATGCCCTGCTCGCCGGTGGCGGCGTTGGCGATGCCGGTGTTGATCACCAGCGCGCGAATGCTGCTGCCGCCGGCCAGGTGCTCGCGGCACAAAGTCACCGGCGCCGCGCAGCAGCGGTTCTGCGTGAACACCCCGGCGGCGCGGCTGCCGGGCGCGAATTCGATCAGCGTCAGATCGCGCCGGTTCTTCTTGCGGATGCCCGCCTCGGCGGTGCCGAGACGAACGCCGGCAACGGGAAACAGGGCTTCAGGGGCGGGGGTGGCGTAATTGACGGGCATGAATCACTCCAGAAATACGGTCAGGTTTCAAAAACGAGGCGCCACAGTTCGCGCACCGCATCGACGCGCTGCTGCACCAGATCGGGCGCGACCCGCGCGCGGGCGGCGTTGAGGCGCAGTTCGTGCTGCATGCGGCGATAGTCGCGGTAGGCGTTGCGCACCTGCTCGGCGAGATCCGCCGGAATCAGGCCGAGACCGGCGGCGATTTTCAGCAGCGCGATGTTGCCCAGGTTGCCGGTGAGTTCGGCGTGCCGGTGCGAATGGCCGAGCACCAGATACTGGACGATGAATTCGACATCGACCAGGCCGCCGGGATCGTGCTTGAGGTCGAACACGCGCTCGCGCTCGTCGCCCTTGGTGCCGTGCGCATCGAGCATCTTCTGCCGCATCGCCAGCACCTCCTCGCGCAGCCTGGCGAGATCGCGCTGCTGGCGCAGCACCTCGCAGCGAATGCGCTCGAAGGCTTCGCCCACCGCGCGGTCGCCCGCCGAAAAGCGGGCGCGGGTCAGGGCCTGGTGTTCCCAGACCCAGGCTGATTCGAGCTGGTACTTGCGGAAGGCCTCGATCGAGCTGACCACCAGGCCGGAGTCGCCATTGGGCCGCAGCCGCAAGTCGGTTTCGAACAACTGCCCGGACGACGTCTGCGCCGAAAGCCAGGTATTGAGCCGGGTACCCAGCCGGCCGTAATTCTCGCCGGCCTCGGGCGCCGAATCGTCGAACAGGAATACCAGGTCGAGATCGGAGGCGTAACCGAGTTCCTTGCCGCCCAGCTTGCCGTAGCTGATGACGCCAAAGTGCGGCCTCTCGATGTGGCGCTTCGGCATTTTCTTCCAGGCCCGCTCGATCGCGGCATCGAGCAGGATGTCGGCGAGTTCCGAGAGGTGGTCGGCCAGCTTTTCCACAGTCAGCAGACCGGCGATGTCCTGCGTCAACAAGCGGAACACCTGGGCGTGATGCACCTCGCGCAGGATGTCCATCTGCCGCTCCGTATCAGGCTCCTGTTCCTCCAGCAGCGCCGACAACTGGGCTCGAAAGGCTTGCCAGTCAGGCACGGCCTCCAGCAGGCGCGGATCGAGCAGTTCATCGAGCAGGATCGGATGGCGCTGCAGGTAGGCCGCGGCCCAACTCGAGCTGCTGACCAGTTGCGCCACCTTTTGCAGCGCCTGCGGATACTGCTGCAGCAAGGCCAGATACGCCGCGCGCCGCGAAATCGACTCGAGCAGATCGACGCCGCGCGAAAGCGTTTCGTCGGGATTCGGCAGCGCGGCGGCGGCCTCGATCAGGCGCGGCACCAGAACGTCGAAGCGACCGCGGATGTCCTGCGACATCTGCTGGTAGAGCGGCCCGGAGCGCAACGCCGCCATGCGCTGTGCGGCGGCCGGCGGGTTGCGGTAGCCTAGGCGCTCGAAGCTGTCTTCCTGCGCCTCGCCGCCGGCATCGTGCCAGAGCCCCGCCAGCGCGTGCTGGCCATGATTCGGATCGGCAAAAACCTGCTCGAAGTGGCGCGACACGGTCGCGCGGTGATCGTCCAGCTCTTCGAGCAAGGCCTCGAAACTGGCAAAGCCCATGGCCTTCGACACGCGCACGCGATCTTCCGCCGCCACCGGGAGGCTGTGCGTCTGCGCATCATCGAGGTACTGCAGGCGATGTTCGAGACGTCGCAGGAAATTGTAGGCAGACGCCAGTTCGACGGCGGCGTCGAGACTCAGGATGCCGCGCTCGGCGAGCAGTTTCAGAACCAGTTGCGTCGGTTTTATCTGCAAGGGCGTATCACGCCCGCCGCGAATCAGCTGGAACACCTGGGCGATGAATTCGATCTCGCGTATGCCGCCGGGGCCCAGCTTGACATTGTTGGCCATGTCCTTCTTCGCCACTTCGCGGCGAATCTGCGCGTGCAATTCGCGCATGGCATTGATGGCGCCGAAATCGAAATACTTGCGGAAAACGAAGGGATGGCGGACCTTTTCCAGTTCCTCGTGGCGATCGCCCGTCAGCGGACGTGCCTTGATCCAGGCATAGCGTTCCCACTCGCGGCCCTGGGTGATGAAGTAGTTCTCCAGCATCTCGAAGGAACACACCAGCGGCCCGGAATCGCCGTTGGGCCGCAAACGCATATCGACGCGAAACACCTGCCCGTCTTCGGTCGCCTCGGCGATGGCGTTGATCAGGCCACGTCCCAGGCGGGTGAAGAACTCGAAATTCGATATGGAACGCGAATTTGCGTTAACTGCGTCCGTATCGCCGTCTTCCGGAAAGACAAAAATCAGATCGATGTCGGACGATACGTTGAGCTCGCGCCCGCCCAGCTTGCCCATGCCGATCACGATGAGCTGCTGGGCGCCCCCATCGGCGCCGCGCGGCGTGCCGTAGCGCTCGACCAGGCCGGCGCTCAAGACCTCCACCGCCTTCCTCACCGCCAGTTCGGCGATCAGGGTCATGCATTCGGTCACTTCGAACAGGGGCGCGAGACCGCAAAGGTCGCGCGCAGCGATGCGCGCGTAGGCCCGCTGCTTGAGTTGTCGCAGCACCGGCTTGAGGTTGTCTTCAGTCACCGGTTGCGCGGAGAGCCACGCGGACAGCTCGACGGCGGTGACCGGCAGATCCAGGGCGGCCTCGACTTCGGCCGCCAAGTCCGGCCTGGCCGCCAGCAGCCGCCCAAGGTAACGGGATGTTTCGAGGATATCGACGAGGGAGGGCATCGGTTAGAATTTGTGCTTGAAGCGCTTTGGCCGCCCATTTTAGCGTGGGCAACAAGCGCAGCCCCGTCCAAGAGCCTCCAAGTCCATCATTTCGAACCTGCGTTCCCGCCTGCGCGACCTACCGCTAGCCCACCCCCGGCTGGGTGTTCTGTTGCGCGCGCTGCTCTGGGGAGTAACGCTGGGCTACTTCGCCTTCGCCCTGCTGTTGCTGACCTTGCGCTATGCAATCCTGCCGCAAATCGACAGCTACCGGGGCGATATCGAGCGAATGATCGGCACGGCGATCAATCGTCCGGTCGGTATCCGGAAGATAGAGGCGCATTGGGCTGGACTGCGCCCGGCGCTGAACCTTGACGGCTTCGAGATCCGGGACACTCAGGGGCAACGCGCGCTGGGTTTCGACCAGATCGAGGCCGAACTGGCGTGGAGCTCGCTGTGGCATTTCCAGCTGCGGCTGGCGCGGCTGGAACTGGACTCACCGACGCTGCTGCTGCGCCGTGACGGCAAGGGCCGCTTCTTCGCCGCCGGACTCGAAATCACGCCACAGGCCAGCGACCAGGACGATTTCAGCGATTGGTTGCTGGCACAGGATCGCGTTGTCATCCGCAACGCGAGCATTGCCTGGCAGGATGAATTGCGCGGCGCGCCGATACTGGAATTGAAACGCCTGAACTTTCAGCTCGACAACAGCGGCAGTCGCCATCGCTTCGGCTTTACCGCCCAACCCCCGCGCGAGTTGGCGGCACGAATCGACATCCGTGGCGACTTCAAGGGGCGCGACCTGGACCAGCTGGAAGCATGGAAGGGCGACGTCTACGCCGAACTGGACTACGCCGATCTGGCCGGTTGGCTGCCCTGGGTCGACTATCCGGTGGCCTTGCCGCAAGGCAGCGGTGCACTGAGGCTGTGGCTGGGATTTACCCACAAGCAACTGGTCTCGGCTACCGCCGATGTCCGCCTGGCGGACGTGCGCCTGCAACTGCGCCCGAATCTGCCCGAACTGGACCTGCTCCAGCTTGAGGGACGGCTGGCGGGCCGACGTCTCGACAGCGGCTTCGAAGCCGAACTGAAGCACCTGACACTGGCAACGCGGGGCGGTCTTGCGCTGCAACCGACAGATTTGAAGATCAACTGGCAGGATGCCGCGGCCAATCGTCCGCCGCAGGGTGCGGCCAGCGCCAACGGCCTCGATCTGGGCGCGCTGGCCAGTCTCGCCGCCCACCTGCCGCTGAACGACGCGACGCGTGCCCGGCTTGCCCGCCATGCACCTCGCGGCCACGTCTTCGACCTCAAGCTGGACTGGAAAGGCGCGCCCGAAGACCCCGCGGCACTTCAATCATGGAGCATCAAGAGCCGCTTTGAAGGTCTCGGGCTGACCGCCCTCGGGCCCGTCCCCGGCATTTCCGGAGTCAGCGGGCGCATCGAGGGCAACCAGAAGGGCGGCAAACTGCGGCTGGATGGCCAGCGCGCCGGTTTCGAATTGCCCACCGTGTTCGCCGATCCAAAACTGGAACTGGAAGCCTTCGCCGCCGACCTTGACTGGCGCTTCGCCGCCGGCGCCCCTGCGGGGCTGCATGTCAACCTCAACAAGGCCACGTTCCAGAACAAGGATGCCGCCGGCGAAGCCAGCGGCAACTGGCGTGCGCTGGCCGAGGGCCCGGGTGAAGTCGATCTGGTCGCCCGCCTCACGCGCGGCAGCGGCGACGCCGTCTGGCGCTACATGCCGCTCGCCGTCGGCAAGGACGTGCGCGACTGGCTGCGCGTAGCCATCATCGGCGGCAAGGCCACTGAAACCACGCTGAAGCTGCAGGGCGACTTGCGCCAGTTCCCGTTCCGCGACAGCAAGGGCGGCCTGTTCGAGGTGCGCGGAAAGTTCCGCGATGCAACCCTGCGCTACGCCGGCAGCTGGCCGGAGATCAACGCTATCGAAGGGGACCTGCTGTTCACCGGCCAGCGCATGCTGATTACCGGCAAGAGCGGCAGGATATTCGGCGTCGGCCTGCACGATGTTCGTGCCGAGATTGCCGATATCGAGCAGGCAGAGGAACTGCTCACCGTCACCGGCAAAGCAGCCGGACCGACCGCGGAGTTCCTGCGCTTCATCGAGGCCAGCCCGGTCGGCGAGCGCATTGATCATTTCACCGAAGACATGAAGGCGGAAGGCAGTGGCGAACTCGATCTCAAACTCGCCTTGCCCTTGCGGAAGATGACCCACTCGAAGGTCGACGGCAGCTATCGTTTCGACGGCAACCGCCTGACTGTGGACAGCGACCTTCCCCCCCTGGCTGAAGTCCGCGGGGCGCTGCGTTTCTCGGCCGACCATCTGGAGGCCAGGGGAATTCGCGGCACGCTGCTCGGCTCTCCGCTCAGCGTCGATGTGCGGACGGCGGGTGAAGGCAATGTTCAGGTGAACGCCGCCGGAGAAATCAACATGGCGACACTGCGGCGCCAGTTCCCGCAACCCGTATTCGATCATCTGTCAGGCAGCACCAAGTGGACCGGCAATGTGCGGGTAAGGAAAAAAACCGCCGAAGTAAGACTGAGCTCGAACCTGGTCGGCTTGTCATCGAGCCTGCCGGAGCCCTTCAACAAGTCGGCCGCGGATACGATGGCCTTCAACTTCGAGCGCAAGCCGCCGCCGGATGCCGCCGCACGCACGGGTGGAAAACTCGGCGCTCGCGACACGGCGACAAAAGCGGCGGCAGCGCAGGACATGATCGACCTCAGCCTCGGTCGCGCCTTGCGCTTCCAATTGGTGCGTCGTCGCGACAGCACGCCGCCGGTCATCACGCGCGGCCTGCTTGCAGTGGGTGATGTCAGTGCCAGCATGCCCGAACGCAGCGTGCTGCTTGCGGTCAATCTGCCGCGCGTCAATGCCGATTTCTGGCGCGGCCTCGTCGCAGGCCCGAGCAACGGAAATGGCCAGGGCGAATCGGTGCTGCCGCTCCTGCCCGCGGTCCAGTTCGACTTGCGCACTGCCGACCTGACCCTGCAGGACAAGAGCTTCCACGATGTGCGCGTCAATGGCAGCCGGCCGGAAGGCGCCGGCAGCACCCGCTTCGAACTGAAAAGCCGTGAGCTGGCCGGCAACTTCGAATGGAGCAGTGCCGGCAGCGGCAAACTGACGGGACGGATCGGCCAGTTTTCAATTCCCGAATCGGCCGCCACGCCTGCCGCGCTCCAGGCCAGGACCAACGAGGTCATCGAGCGGATTCCTGCCCTCGACATCACGGTCGACAAGCTTTCGTTCAAGGACCGCACGCTCGGCACCGTGCGCATCGCCGCCGAGAACCGCGAGGGCTACTGGAACACCAGGGTCGAAGCGAAGAACGATGACGGCATGCTGGAAGCCACCGGCCGCTGGCGCCCCAGTCCGACTCAGGCCGATACCCGCATCGAGTTCAAACTCAATGCGAAGAGCGTCGAGAAGCTTCTGGCGCGCATCGGCTACCCCGATACCGTGAAGCGCGGAAACGCCGACCTTTCGGGCGCCCTGTCCTGGAACGGATCGCCCTTCACGCTTGACTATCCGAGCCTCAACGGCAGCCTCAAGCTCGATGCGTCCGGCGGGCAATTCATCAAGCTCGAACCGGGCGTCGGTCGCCTGCTCGGAATTCTCAGCCTGCAATCGCTGCCACGCCGCATCACGCTGGATTTTCGCGACATCTTCAGCGAGGGATTTGCCTTCGACAGCATTGGCGGCCAGTTCACCGTCACGCGCGGCGTGATGGAGACCAAGGAACTCCAGATCCAGGGGCCGTCGGCCAAAGTGCTGATCGGCGGGACGGTCGATCTCGGTACGGAAACCCAGGATATCAAGGTCCGTGTTCAGCCCGCGGTGGGCGAGTCAATTGCCGTCGGGGCGATGATCGCCAATCCGATCGCGGGCGCGGTAGTCTGGGCAGCACAAAAGATTCTGCGCGACCCCCTCGACCAGGCCTTCGCTTTCGAATACGCGGTGACCGGAAGCTGGGCCGACCCGAAGGTGGAGAAACTGGGACAGATACCGCGCAACGCGGCGGAGGATGCAAAATGAATAGTAAAGATGCAGAGGCGTTTACCGCAGAGGCGCAGAGGCGCGGAGGAAACGCAGAGAAAATCAGGAGCAATGCTTTCCTCGCCATTGCCTTTGCCTTTTCTCTGCGCCTCTGCGCCTCTGCGGTAAGGTTTTCTCCATGATCCTCGCCGCCATACAGATGATTTCGGGACCGGACGTGGCGCCGAATCTCGCCACCGCCGGCCGCCTGATCGCCGAAGCGGCGGCAGCCGGCGCGCAACTGGTCGCCCTGCCCGAATACTTCCCGCTGATCGGCGCCACCGATGCCGACCGGCTCGCCGCACGCGAGGTGGATGGCGCCGGCCCGATCCAGGACTTCCTCGCCGATGCCGCGCGCAAACACAGCCTGTGGCTGGTCGGCGGCTCGATTCCGCTGATGGCGAACGACCCGGCCAAGCTGCGCAACAGCTGCCTGGTGTTCGATCCGCAAGGCAAGCGCGTGGCGCGCTACGACAAGATCCATCTGTTCGGCTTCACCAGGGGCGACGAAGCCTACGACGAGGCGGCCACCATCGAGCGCGGCGATCAGGTCGTCGCCTTTGACTCGCCGCTCGGGCGCATCGGCGTTGCCATCTGCTACGACTTGCGTTTCCCGGAGCTGTTTCGCGCCATTGGAGACGTTGACCTTTTGGTGCTTCCCGCCGCCTTCACCGAGACCACCGGTCGCGCCCACTGGGAAATGCTGCTGCGCGCCCGCGCCGTGGAAAACCAGTGTTATGTCGTGGCGGCGGCGCAGGGCGGCCAGCATCCCAATGGCCGCATGACCCACGGCAACAGCATGGTTATCGACCCCTGGGGCGAAGTGCTGGCGCGCATGGACAAGGGCGAGGGCGTCGTCATCGGCGAACTGGATCGGCAACGCCTGGTCGAAGTCAGGACGAGCCTTCCGGCCCTGAAACACCGCATACTGTAGGACTCCATTCAAGGACAGCCATGAACGCTCCCGCCAGCCCCATCCCCCATTTCGAGGTTGCCGAACGCGTCCTGCTCAAGCCCCACGGCCTGGCGCCGCACATGCTCGAGCGCGTCTTCGGCCAGTTGTTCGGCAACCACGTCGACTATGCCGACCTGTATTTCCAGTATGCGCGCTCGGAAGCCTGGAGCCTCGAGGAAGGCATCGTCAAGTCCGGCAGTTTCAACATCGAACAGGGCGTCGGCGTGCGGGCAATTTCCGGCGAAAAGACCGCCTTTGCCTATTCCGACGACATCAGCCTGGCAGCGCTGAAAGCGGCTGCAGACACCACCCGCGCCATCGCCGCGGCCGGCGCCCAGCGCCTGGCGCCGCTGTTGCGGCGTGGCAAACAACCCACGACGCTGTATGCCGGCAACGACCCCATCGCCTCGCTCGACGACGCGGCCAAGGTCACGCTGCTGGAGCGCCTCGAAGCCATGGCCCGCGCCGCCGACCCGCGCGTCAAGGAAGTCATGGCCAGCATCGCCGGTACCTGGGAAGTCGTTCTGGTGGCCCGCGCCGATGGCCACATGGCGGCCGACGTGCGTCCGCTGGTGCGCGTGTCGATTTCGGTGATCATGGAAGACGGGGTTGGCACCGGGCGACGGCGCGAGCAGGGGTCTTCGGGCGGCGGCGGCCGCTTCGACTACGCCTACTTCACGGACGCGGTGCTGGGCGATTACGCCCGGCGCGCAGTGCATCAGGCCAGCGTCAACCTCGCCGCCAAGCCGGCGCCGGCCGGCGAGATGACGGTGGTGCTCGGCCCGGGCTGGCCCGGCATCCTGCTGCACGAAGCGGTCGGCCACGGCCTCGAAGGCGACTTCAACCGCAAGGGCAGTTCCACCTTCGCCGGGCGCATCGGCCGGCGTGTTGCGGCCAAGGGGGTCACCGTGGTCGATGACGGCACGATTGTCGACCGCCGCGGCTCATTGACCATCGACGACGAAGGCAACCCGACGCAGCGCAACGTCCTGATCGAAGACGGTATCCTCGTCGGCTACCTGCAGGACACGCTGAATGCGCGCCTGATGAAGGTGCCAGTCACCGGCAACGCTCGCCGCGAGTCCTTTGCCCACCTGCCGCTGCCACGCATGACCAACACCACCATGCTCAACGGCAGCCGCGATCCCGCCGAAATCATCAAGTCGGTGAAGAAGGGGCTGTATGCCGCCAACTTCGGCGGCGGACAGGTGGATATCACCAGCGGCAAATTCGTCTTTTCAACCGCCGAGGCCTACCTGATCGAGAACGGCAAAATCACCACGCCGGTCAAGGGCGCCACGCTGATCGGCAGCGGCCCCGAGGCGATGCTGCGCGTCTCCATGATCGGCAACGACATGGCGCTCGATTCGGGCGTCGGCACCTGCGGCAAGGAAGGCCAGAGCGTGCCGGTCGGCGTCGGCCAGCCGACGGTGCGCATCGACGGGCTCACGGTCGGCGGCACGGGCTAACCGCTTCTATTCGGCCGTCTCGACCCGGTCGCGGCCATTCTCCTTGGCGCTGCGCAAGGCATCATCGGCGCGGGACGTCAGTTGCTCCAGCGTTTCGCCCTTGAGCAACTGCGCCACGCCGCAACTGAGCGTCACGCCCTGCTTGCCTTCACTGGTCTCCAGCGCGCAGGAGGCCACCAGGCCGCGCAGGCGCTCGGCGATCACCAGGGCTTCATCAAGGCCGGACTGCGGCAGCAGGATCAGGAATTCCTCGCCGCCATAGCGGGCGATCAGGTCCTGTGTGCGCAGGCCGTCGGCGAGCTGGCGCGCCACGCGGCGCAACACGGCGTCACCCGCGAGATGGCCAAAGCGGTCGTTGTAGCGCTTGAACAAGTCTACGTCGGCAATCACCAGGCACAAGGGCACGCCGCTACGCTCGCAGCGGCTGATGGCCCGCGGATAGGCTTCCAGCAGCCAGCGCCGGTTGTGAATCCCGGTCAGCGCATCGACGCTCGCCGCCTGCTCGAATTCGAGGCTCTGGCTCTGCGAATTGACCATGGCCAGGTTGTCGTTGCGCATGCGGCCGGCCATGATGGCCAGCAGATTGCGCGCCACCCCGTGCGAACAATCGACCAGGGCCCAGAGCACCTCGTGCGGCATCGCCAACAGCCGCGTATCCTTCGCCGCCAGCACCAGGGCCGATGCCTTCTGGCCATCGAGCAGCGACATCTCGCCGACGCAATCGCCGGTGCCGAAAACGGCGTGCTCCGGCATGTTGCGATCAGCCAGATAGACGCGCAGTTCGCCGTCCAGAATCAGATACAGGTGGCTGTTGGCGGCACCCGCCTCCAGCAAATGTTCGCCGCGCTCCAGATCCAGCCGGTGGCAGCGCTCCAACACGTGCTCCACGCTTTCCAGGCTGATGTTGGCGAACAGCTTGGCGCGCTGGAGGCGCAGGTGGTCTTCTCGGTCGATCATGGCGGTAAGGGCTTCCTCTGTCGGCGACGGAACCAGCGTATATCAAATCCGCCCTGACGGCGACACCGTCCGGGTAGCCGAAACAACCGGCGGTCGGAACGAGGCCGATGGCCGAGCCCGCTCACTTGTCATCAAAGGCGTAGCCCAGTTCCGCCACCCCGCGGCGGATTTCGGCCATGGCAGGAGGCACCTGGTCCGGCGCGCCGCGCACGCCGAGTTCGACGTGACGCTGGACTTCCGTCGAGCCGAGGAAAGGCAGGCTGAATACCTTGAGGCCGGGATAGTCGGTTTCAATGTTCAGCATCAGCGGCGTCAGCGCGCTCTCGATGCCTTTCCAGACCAGGATCGCAGCCTCCGCTGAAGGTCGCCGGTTGAAGCAATGGGCATACCGGGTATCGAGCACCCACTCGATCATCGGCCACGCCATTTGCGGAAAGCCGGGCACGAAGTGATGGTCGCCCCAGGAGAATCCGGGAATGCGGTTGAAGGGGTTGGGAATGATGCGGCTGCCCGCCGGAAAACGCCCCATGTCGAGCGCATAGTCGCTGACCTCGCGACCGATCTCCGCATAACGGCCGCGGATCTCGCGTTCCGCATCGGCATCGAGCACCAGCTCGACCCCGGCCGCGGCCGCGGCTGCCTGCCGGGTGTGATCATCCGGCGTGTTGCCGATGCCGCCGCAACTGAACACGATGTCGCCGCTGGCGAATGTCCGGCGCAATGTGTCGGTCAGGCGCGCCCGGTCATCCCCGGTGTATAGCGCCCAGTCGAGCGTCAGCCCGCGCGCGGCGAGCAGTTCGACAATCCGGACGAAATGCTTGTCCTGGCGACGGCCGAGCGTGATCTCGTCGCCGATGATGATGGCGCCGATGCCTTTCATGGCTGGCCGCCGGGCCGCCCCAAGGCAGCCTTTTCAAGACCCTGCGAGTGTAGCGCGCCATAGTCACCCCTTTTAGTTTCGGCCGCTACGCTTAACGCCGATACGGCCGGCGTTAGCCTGCACTGAAACTGCGTTTTCCTGGAAAAGGGGATGGGGGATAAGTCGTTCAATGTTTCGCTCACAGAGCTATGCCTCCTTCCTGACGCTGGCGCCGCAGAGCAGCCAGACCGAGATGCACGAAAACCAGCGCCGTAAAGGCAGGCGCCAGCAGATTGACCAGCGGTACATGCGCCGCCGCCGCAGTACCCAGCCCGGCGAGATAGAAACGGCTGCGATTCTCGCGCACCAGCTGCTGCAATTCCAACCGGGTGGCATGTTCGGCCAGGGCATCGAAGCGGAAGGTGCGCTGGTTCAACCAGCTGCCCCAGAGCAGCGGCAGCACCAGCAGCGCTCCCGGAATCAGCAGCAGCGGCAACATCGCCAGGCAGCCAAGCACAAATATCCCGCCGGCCCCCAGCGTATTGCCGAGGCTGCCCCAGAACACGTTTTCGCCATGGCGCCCGAGATCCGGATAGTCGCTCGCCGCCACCAGGCTGATCAGGCGTGGCAGCGCGAATACCGCCACCAGAAAAATCGCGGTGAAATAGGTCAGCGAAGCGAAGGCCGCCAGCAGCAGGAAAATCGCCGCCCAGTGCGCGACCCACTCCCAGCCCGACCAGGGCAGTTCGGGCACGATGCGCGCCATCAGCGCCACGCCATGCGCCCATACCGCCACGGCCACGAAAATCCACACGCCCAGCGCCACCAGCGGCGGCCACAGTGCCTGCCAAAGCACGTCGGCCCGCGTCAGGTTGCGCAGCGATCTGGCAAAGGCCGCAAATACGTCTTTCATTTCCGTCCCTCTCGCCCGCTCATTTGTGCAGCCGCGTATCCCACATTTTCTGCAATCGCTTCACCGAAACCGGCGAAGAAGTTTTCAGTTCCTGCGCGAACAGCGCGACGCGCAGTTCTTCCAGCAGCCAGCGATATTCGTCGAGAAATGCATCGCCCAATTGACCGGACTTGAGCATTGCATTGCGTTCGCGCTCCCACGGCTTGCCCAACGCCTGCCAGTCTGCCATCAAGCGCGTGTCGCGTGCCGGATCACTGCGCGCCTTTTCCAGGCGCAGGGTGATGGCCTTGAGATAGCGCGGATAGTGCTGCAGTCGCTCGAAAGGCGTGGTGGCAACGAACTTCTTCGGCATCAGTTCCGCAAGCTGCGCGCCGATGTCGGCACAGGCCTGCGGGAAGGCGTTCTGCAGCGACGCAAGCTTCTTCGCCAGCACGGCATGTTCGGCCAGGATGCTGCCAACCAGGCGCAGGATCTCCTGCGCCACGAGCAGGATGCGGCCGCGTGCGGCCTCGCGCCGTATCGCGAACGCCGAGTTTTCCGTGGGCAGCGGGTCCATCAGGCAGGTGCGCTCCAGCGTCACGGCAATCAGTTGTTCGCGCAGTTCCTTCTCGGTCCCCAGCGACACGAACTGCAAGGCGACCTCGCGCAGGCCCGGCAGCTTCTCGACGGCCTTGACCTGGGCCGCCAGCTGCAGCGCGAACAGCCGCGCCATGCCGCGCCGATGTTCGGCGCGCGCCTTGTCCTCGGTGTCGAAAGCAGTGAGGCGCACGCTCTCGCCCATGTCGACCAGCGCCGGGAAACCCACCGTGCTGCCAGCGCCGACTTTTACTTCCATGAGTTCGGGCAGCGCGCCGAAGGTCCAGTCGGTGAGACCCGACAAGTCGCCGGCTGCCGCCTCGTGCTTCACCTCCGCCGCGGCATAGGCCTGCTCGACGCGGCCGCGATACTCGGCGCGCAGTTCGGCGAGGTTGCGCGAAATGGCCAGCGTGCCTCCATGTTCGTCGGTGAGGCGGAAGTTCATGAACAGATGCGGGCGCAACTCGCCGCTGCGGAAAGCATCGAGCGGCAACTTCATGGCCAGATGTTCCTCGACGGCGCGCGTCAGGGCGCGCACCAGTGGCTCGTCGAGGTCATGGTCGGTCTCGCAGAAGTCGCTGGCGAATTCGTCAAGCGGTTGCAGGCGATGGCGATACTTCTGTTGCAGCGTCTTCAGCAGCGCGAGGATCTTCTCCTTGAGCAGGCCCGGCACCAGCCATTCGCAGCGATTCGCCGGCAACTGGTTCAGTGCCGTCAGCGGCAAGGCCAGCGTGACGCCATCATCCGCCGCGCCGGGATCGTGGTGATAGCCCAGCTTGAAGCTCTGGCCGCGATGGGTCAGCGCCGGTGGGAAGGCGTCGGTGGTGATGCCCGCCGCCTCGTGGCGCATCAACTGCTCTTTCTCCAGGCAAAGCAGCTTCGGGTTGGCTCCCTCTGCCTCGCGCCGCCAGTGGTCGAAGGCCGCGAGGGTGATGATGCCCTCGGGGATTCGGCTGTCGTAAAAAGCATGGATCAGCTCGTCATCGACCAGTACGTCGGGTCGCCGCGACTTGTGTTCCAGCGCCTGGATTTCCTTCATGAGCTTGGCGTTGTGCTGGAAGAAGCGCCACTTGCGCACCCAGTCCTCGCCGACCTGGCCTTCGACCAGCGCCTCGCGGATCAGGATTTCGCGCGCCAGTTTCGGATCGCTCGGCCCGTAATGCACGCGGCGCTTGGCATGCAGCATCAGTCCGTGCAGCGTGACGCGCTCCCAGGCCACGACCTGCCCCGGCCCCTTCTCCCAGTGCGGCTCATAGACATGCTTGCGAATCAGGTGGCCGCCGACCTGCTCCAGCCATTCCGGCTCGATTTTCGCGATGCAGCGGGCGAACAGGCGCGAGGTTTCGACCAGTTCGGCAGCGACGATCCAGCGCCCGGCCTTCTTCAGCAGCGACGATCCGGGATGGATGTAGAAGCGGATGCCGCGCGCACCGAGGTAGTTCCGGGTTTGGGTACCCTCTTCTTCGCTGACGAGGCCGATGTGCCCGAGCAGTCCGGTGAGCAGGGCCTTGTGGATGGACTCGTAGCTGGCCGGGATCTGGTTTTCCTTCCAGCCGTGTTCGTGGCACAGCGTCATCAGCTGGCCATGCACGTCGCGCCACTCGCGCAGGCGCAGCCAGTTGATGAAGTTCTGCCGGCACCACTGGCGCTGCTTGTTCGAGGTCTCGTGCTTCCAGATTTCGTCGCCGGCGGCCCACAGCTTGAGGTAGGAGAGGAACTCGGATTTCTCGTCCTTCCACTTGGCATGGGCCTGATCGGCCGTGGCCGCGTGCTCCTGCGGCCGGTCGCGCGGGTCCTGGGTGCCCAGGGCGGCAGCAATGATCAGCACTTCCCGCAAACAATTGTGCTCCCGCGCCGCCAATATCATGCGGCCGATCTTCGGGTCGAGCGGGAGTTTTGCAAGCTCGAAGCCCACCTGCGTCAGTTCCTTGGTGGTCTCGTCGAGTGCGCCCAGTTCAGCGAGCAGGTTATAGCCGTCGGCGATCATGCGCGGCGCCGGAGCTTCGAGGAAGGGAAAGTCCTCGACGTCGCCCAGGTGCAGCGACTTCATGCGCAGGATCACGCCGGCCAGGCTGGAACGCAGGATCTCGGGTTCGGTATAGGGCGGGCGCTGGTTGAAATCCTCTTCGTCGTAGAGCTTGAAGCAGACACCGGCCGAGACGCGGCCGCAGCGCCCGGCGCGCTGGCTGGCCGCCGCGCGCGAGATCGGCTCGACCTGCAGTTGCTCGACCTTGTTGCGATGCGAGTAGCGCTTGACCCGCGCCAGGCCCGAGTCGATCACGTAGCGAATGCCGGGCACGGTGAGCGAGGTCTCGGCAACGTTGGTCGCCAGCACCACGCGCTGCCCCTGATGCGAAGCGAAGACGCGGCCCTGCTCGACGGCGGTCTGCCGTGCAAACAGCGGCAGCACTTCGAGTCCGGGCGGGTGGTGTTTGCGCAGCGCCTCGGCGGCCTCGCGAATCTCGCGTTCGCCGGGCAGGAACACCAGCACGTCGCCCGGGCCGGTGCGATGCGCTTCGTCGACGGCATCGACGATGGCGTCGCTCAGTTTCGTCACTGTGTCGGTATCCTTCTTCTCGTCGAAAGGCCGGTAGCGCGTCTCGATCGGATACAGCCGGCCCGAGACCTCGATCACCGGCGCACCCTCGAAGTGCCGACTGAAGCGCTCGGCATCGAGCGTGGCCGACGTGACGATGAGCTTCAGGTCGCGCCGCTTCGGCAGCAAAGTCTTGAGGTAGCCGAGCAGGAAATCGATATTCAGGCTGCGTTCGTGCGCTTCGTCGATCAGGATCGTGTCGTACTGGCGCAGCAGCGGATCGGTCTGGGTCTCGGCGAGCAGGATGCCGTCCGTCATCAGCTTGATGTAGGAGGACGGCGTGACCTTGTCGGTGAAACGGATCTTGAAGCCGACATGGCGGCCGAGCTCCGATTTCAGTTCCTCGCTGATGCGCGTCGCGGTCGCGCGCGCCGCGATCCGCCGGGGCTGGGTGTGGCCGATCAGGCCGTTGAGCCCGCGGCCGATTTCAAGGCAGATCTTTGGCAGTTGCGTGGTCTTGCCCGAGCCGGTCTCGCCGCAGATCACCACCACCTGGTTGCGCTCGATGGCTTCGCCGATTTCCTGCCGGCGCACATTGACCGGCAGCGCTTCGTCATAGCTCAGCGCGGGCCGGGCCGCCCGCCGCGCCTCGGGGTCGAACCTCATTGCGCCAGCTTGTGGATGGTGAAAATGCCGAGCCCGGTCATCACGAGCGAGCCGAACAGGTGCAGGGCCGCTGCGCCCGCGGCCCAGCCGTAGCGCGCGTTCTGGATCAGGTGCACCACCTCGGCGGAAAACGTCGAGAAGGTGGTCAGCGCGCCGAGAAAGCCGGTGATGAAGAACAGCTTGAGCTCCGCCGGTATCTCGGCATTGAGGTGGAACACCATCACCGCCGCACCCACCAGATAGCCGCCGATCAGGTTGGCGGCGAGCGTGCCCATGGGCACGGCGACGAATACCGGGTTCAGCCAGAGCCCCAGCCCGTAGCGCAGCCAGGCGCCCAATACGGCGCCGCCACCTATGGCGAGAAGGCTTGTCCAATTCATTGTCGCCATTTTACGCCTGCCGGTAGAATTGCGGCTTCGCACCAAAGCACACTGCCATCATGGCCGACATCGACAAGCCTTCAAATTTCATTCGTCACATCATCGACGCCGACCTCAAGGCCGGCAAGTACGCGTCGCGCTCCTGGAGCGGGGCGCCCGGACCGGCTGCACAGCAGAAACTCGGCGCTGGCACAACGGTGGATGGGGCGAAAATCCGCACGCGCTTTCCGCCGGAACCGAACGGCTACCTGCATTTCGGCCATGCCAAGTCGATCTGCCTGAATTTCGGCCTGGCGCTGGATTACGCGGGCGCCTGCCACCTGCGTTTCGACGACACCAATCCGGAAAAGGAAGAACAGGAATATGTCGATTCCATCATCGACGCCGTGCATTGGCTGGGCTTCGACTGGAAGGGGAATCAATACTTCGCCTCCGACTACTTCCAGTGGATGTACGACTTCGCCGAGAAGCTGATCGAGGCCGGCCACGCCTATGTCGATTCGCAGACGGCCGAGGAGATGCGCGCCAGCCGCGGCACATTGACCACGGCCGGCAACAACTCGCCCTTCCGCTCGCGCGCGCCGGCCGAGAACCTGGCCCTGTTCCGCGCCATGAAGGCCGGCGAATTCGCCGACGGCACGCATATCCTGCGCGCCAAGGTGGATATGAGTTCCGGCAACATCAACCTGCGCGACCCGGCGATCTATCGCATTCGCCATGCCACGCACCACAACACGGGCGACGCCTGGTGCATTTATCCGATGTACACCTATGCCCATCCCATCGAGGATGCGCTGGAGAACATCACGCACTCGATCTGCACCCTCGAATTCGAGGATCAACGACCGTTCTACGACTGGCTGCTGGCACGGCTGGCCGAGCTCGGTTGCGTCAATACACCGCTGCCGCAGCAGATCGAGTTCGCCCGGCTCAACCTGTCCTATGTCGTGCTCTCCAAGCGCAAGCTGATCCAGCTGGTCGAAGAAAAGCACGTCGACGGCTGGGACGATCCGCGCCTGCCGACCCTGGTCGGCGCGCGCCGCCGCGGCTTCACGCCGGAGGCCTTCCGCCGCTTCAACGAAATGAACGGCGTCACCAAGTCCGATTCCTGGATCGACATCAGCGTGCTGGAGGAATGCCAGCGCGAGCATCTCAACGAGACCGCACCGCGCCGGATTGCCGTACTCGATCCGGTGAAGCTCATCATCGACAACTATCCCGAGGGGCAGGAAGAGGAATGCCTCGCGCCCAACCATCCGCAGAAACCCGAATGGGGCAAGCGGCCGGTGCCCTTCTCGAAGGAACTGTGGATCGAACGCGAGGATTTCATGGAAGTCCCGTCCAAGGGCTACTTCCGCCTCTTTCCCGGCAACGCAGTGCGCCTGCGCTACGGCTTCGTGGTCAAGTGCATCGGTGCCGACAAGGATGCCGCCGGCAAGATCACGGCCGTGCATTGCGAGTACATGGCCGACTCGAAATCCGGTACGCCGGGCTCGGACAATTACAAGGTCAAGGGCAACATCCACTGGGTCTCGGCGCGGCACGCCTGTGCTGCCGAGGTGAGGCTCTACGATCGCCTGTTTGCCGTCGAGGCGCCGGGTGAAGGCGGGCGCGACTTCATCGCCGATCTGAATCCGGGCTCCAAGCTTGTCATCACCGCGCAACTCGAAGCGGCACTGAGAGACGCAGTTGCCGAAGACCGCTTCCAGTTCGAACGCCACGGCTATTTCGTCGCCGACCGCATCGACTCCCGGCCCGGTGCGCCGGTATTCAATCGCGCCGTGACGCTGAAGGATTCCTGGGCCAAGGGGAAATAGCGGGGTCCGTTACCTCAACTATTACCCTTACCTAGAGGTAATTACCCCTTCTTCCGCCAGCGCGCCGCCGGGCCGCGTCCCTCGCAAACAAGCATCCCCTCGGCCCGACGTTCCCGCAATACCAACCGAATCATGTCGCGACTCACCCCAGGACAGGCCCGCTCCAGCTCTCCGAAACTGAACTCGCCGGCAAATCGAGCCAGTGCTGCCAGCACTAGTTCGCGCTTCGAGCCACGTGGCGCGCTGACTTCGCCGACCCGTTCGGCGAATTCCTTGTACGCAGTCTTGAGGATGTAGAGCACGAAGTTGATGTACGGCCAGGGATCATGCTTGCCCTCGTGCCAAGCTTGCGAACTCTGTTCCAGCGTCTCGTAGTAACGCGCCTTGTTTTCCTCCACCAGCCGCTCCAGGCTGATGTAGCGCCCCACCTCGTAGCCGAGTCGATGACACTGGAGCAGCCATAGCAGACGCGAAACACGGCCGTTGCCGTCGCGGAATGGATGGATGCAGAGGAAATCGAGATTGAATGCCGCGAGCGCGATCAGCGGATGCACCCAGGCGTCGTCCAGGCAACGCTGCCAGTCGGCCACCAGCGTCGCCATCGCCTCCCCCGTGTGCGCCGCTGCAACAGGCCGGAATCGCACCCGCTCACGACCGTCGGCATAGCGCTCGATGATGTCGCCGTCCTTTTCCTTATACTGGCCGGCATCCCATATCTGACCACGCGCCATGGCATGCAGCCGGCGAATGCTTTCCTCGCTCACGGCGATGCCCATCGACTCGCGATGAATCCAGTCCAGCGCATCTCGATAGCCGCGCACCTCTTCCTCGTCCCGGTCTCGAAACAGGGGCTTGGGCGCCACCAGCACATCCCGCACGCGCGAGGCGTCCAATGCCACGCCCTCGATGCGGTTCGACGACACCGCGCTCTCGATCAGCGCATGCTCGCGCAAGACCTTGAGCCGCTGCGGCGATTGGCGCGTGTAAAGCTCCTGCTTGCCGCGGAATTCGCCGAGGTCGGCGAGATACCAGGCGGCGGCGGGGTGGATAGAACAATTGGAAGAAAACTTGCGCAGCGTTGTCATCACTAAAACCTGATCAGGAATTCCGTAGGGTCTTTGCCATTACGGTCGTCTTCGCCTCTTGTTTCATAAGCCATCATGAGTTCACCACTTGCTCTCGCAAAAACTTCCCGGCATCGGTGGCAAGAATCTCCTCCAGGTTCATCTCGGCAGCAATTTTCCAGTTGTCTCCCTTTTTCCAGCAAGGTCCGACATCTGTTCTTGACTCGAACGGGAGAAACTCTCTCTGGCTTGGACCATACAACCGCTTGATTGCGCGATCCGCCAAGTAGTTCTCTGTCGCGCGCCGCTCGGTGAGCAGCACGGGGATTCCCACTGCCTCGCAGGCGCTCTTGAAACCGATCCGTTGATTGCATGGCGCCTTATCCTCCGACACCCTCTCGCTATCGACCAACGCAAATACCTTGTCAGAGAGTCGCTTCAGTTCCTGCAACTCATGCTCGACATCGCCCCGCGCCAATTGGTTTCCGCCAAGCGGAATCACGAGGACTTTATGGTCGGCTTTCAGCTTGCGCAAGAACTCACGATATACCGGCGCATCTGTTACCCCTTCAACCAGTAGCACTCGGTCATAGCCGAGTTCGCGGTAGCTCGAAAACCCCATCTCTCCCATCAACTCCCCGAAACCCGGCGTAGCCTCGAAACGATGGACATGCGACACGCCAGCACGCGACTGAAATGAATAAATGTTGGCCGACGTAGATCTTGCGAGGCCGAGCGAATGAGTCGCATAAATCGTTCCTTGCGATGCGTACGAGGCCAGTTGCAGAAGAAATTTTTGCTGCAACGACGGATGGAGATTCAGTTCAGGCTCGTCAACCAAGATCAATGCAGGCGCACGAATTGCGACGTTTCCCAAAACGATAATAAATTGCGCCAATCCGGAGCCTAACTCATTCAAGAGATACGAGCGCCCGTTGACGACAACTACCAGATTCTGATCATTGGCGTGAGCATTGATCTCAAGACTATCGAATCCGAAAAGGTCTTGTATTGTCTTTGTGACCGACAAGGTTTTGTCCATGTTTGCCTTCGTGGAACCCACCTTCCACGAGTTCCACAATGATACGAAGCCTGTGCCTACGTTGATATCGTAATACTGCCCAGCACCTTGATTGATCGCGTTGCGAAATGCCCCTATATACAGGGAGTCGGACAGTGCAGCCATTGCATCTCGAAAGCTGACGGTATCCATTTCACCTACGCTTGCGTGCGAAATGCCTCTCTCTGAATAGTTACACGGTCCTGCTGGTAGCGCTTGTTCGTTGTCGCCTTGCCGTACAAAGAACATAGATCGCGCGACACCCCACCTTCCGCGAGGAAACGTAACGATCAATTTCGAGAGATATGGGTAGTTGTCCGGAGGCGCCTCTGGGAATTCAAACTCGATGACAATGTCTCTCCCATTGAGGTTGGTAAAGATATCGTCAGCATCCTGAATGCTGCCGCCTCCGAAACCAAATTCAGGTCTAGCAAACCATTCTGGAAGCCGATCTCTTAGCGGTTGCCAAAGGTGGCGAAGCTCATAGATCATCCGCAATGCGGAAGATTTGCCAGAATTATTAGGGCCAATCAACGCAGTGAACCCCTCACCAATTTCGAGCCTTAGCGGATGCTCATCAGTGAAGCAGCGATAGTTCTTTAGCGTAAGCACAAAAGCTTGCATGGCACCCTCACACTTCTGATGTTTCAACAGGAACGGCGCTTTCCACCCCGCTCACAACCAACTCCCGCGTCGCCCTCGTCATGGCCACGTAAAGTAACTTCGCTTCTTCCGGCGGCAGCTCTTTGCCTCCCTGGATGCGGTCGGCGCCGGGAATCACCACCAGTGGAAATTCCAGGCCCTTGCAGGAGTGCATGGTGACGGCCAGCACCGCATCCTCGGTCGGTGCAAACGTGGCGTCCTTGAAATAGGTGACGGGCACGCCAAAGGCGCGCAAGGTGCCAAGCACCGCCTTGCCAACCGGCTCATAGTGGCGGTAAATCACCGCCATGTCCCGCCAAGGCGTGCCGTTGCGATGCGCTTCCTTCAGGCGCTCGACGATGAACTCGGCTTCGGCGCGCAGGGTGGGCAGCTTGACAACCATCGGCGGCGGCCCTATCCGACCGGCGGATTGCGGGTTGATCAACGGTACGCCATCCTCATCGGAATCGAGCGGCTTGAGGATGCCTTGCGCGACATCGCGGGCGAAACGCAGGATTTCGTCGGTGTTGCGGTAATTGAGCTTGAGGATAGTGGTGCGGCCCACGGCCTGGATGCCGGCGCTCTTGAAACTGAATTTCTTGCGTTTCGCATCGCCGTAAATCGACTGTGCGTCGTCATAGAGCACCAGCAAACTGTTGGTTGCAGGGTCGACCATCTGCACCACCAGCTTGAACCATTCCGGCTTGAAGTCGTGACCTTCGTCGATGAGTATGGCGGAGTACTGCGCCGTTGGAATCAGGCCGCGCTCGATGCCGCGCATGACGCGATCCACCATGGCGTCGAAGAACACGCCCTGATCGTCGTCGGACTTTTCCGGAAGGCCGGCGTTGTAAGCAACGAGTTGGGCGCGGCACCACTGATGGAAATGATGGGTATGCACTTTGCCATCCAGGCCCTTGTCGGCCATGGCGCGCGCCAAACGCCGGGCCAATGACTGGTTGTAGCAAAGCACCAGGATCGGCTTGCAGGCGCCCCGCGCCAGATACTCCGCGCGATAGCCGAGGATCAGGGTCTTGCCCGAACCGGCGACGCCGTGAATGACGCGATGGCCCTCCCCCAGGCTGCGTGCAAGCTGTTCCTGATGCAGGTCCATCACATGCATCAGATCGACCGGGGGAATGCTCTCATCGAACAGGCTGGCCTGGCGCGGCGCGATGCGCACATCGGGATGGATGTGCCAACGCACGCGATCGATCTCCGGCAGGCTGAGTCGACTCTTGAATTGCAGGGAAAACATGTTCCACAGCCGGCGCTGGAATTCCTCGGGCTCGACGCCTTCCGTCATTTCGTCCTGGCAGATGACCCGATCGGCTGGAATCACCGTCTCCAACCCGCCGTCGTCAAACTGCTTGCGAGTGATGCGGGTCAGCACGACGCCGTAGCTCCATGGGAAGCGCAGCCGCCCCGCTTCCCGCCCCGACCCGATAACGAGCTGCGGATCCTTTTGCAGCGCGCGGGCCAGATCCTCGGCATAACGCCGAGCCTGCTCCAGCGGATTCTGAACCTCCTTCGGCCCGCTATCGGTGTGCAGCGTGGCATTGAGCTTGTCGATCCGGACAACGGTATCGCGCTTCCAGTCCTTCACTTCGAGGATCAGCAAGCCGCGCTGCGGGTGCAGGACGATGAAATCGGGGTGCCCATAGGACAGGCCAACCGGTATGTTGTACCAGCACAGATAGTCGTCCTCAAGCTTGGCCTCCAGCCGTTCGGCGAAGCGTCGCTCGCCGCCGGTGTCGAAGGTGCAGCCGCCAATACCGGGAATCAGTGTTGCCATGCTTGCCTCCCAGAGCAGGCAAGGATTCTACCGCGCGACGTGCCTTTGGCATGAAGCGCTTGGCGCGTATCGCCGGAAAGTGCAGAATCATGCTTCACTTGTCCACTCATCCAAGGAGTCCTCCATGCGCAAACTCGCCTCTCTCGTAATTGCCGCGGGCGCAAGCCTTGCAACCACTGCCCATGCCATGAAACCCGGTTTGTGGGAAATCACCAGCCAGATGAGCGGCGGCGGCATGCCGGCCATGCCAGCCATGTCGGAGGCCCAGCGCAAGCAGATGGAGGGCATGGGCATCAAGATGCCGGGTGCCGCCGGCGGACCGATGAGCGTGGTGGTCAAACACTGCGTCACCAAGGAGCAGGCCGAGAAGCGCCAGCCGCCGCAATCCGACGAAGACCGCAAACAGAAATGCGAACAGAAGGACGTGAAGACCTCCGGCAATACCGTGACATGGAAGATCGAATGCACCGGCGAGCAGAAGATGAGCGGCACCGGCTCGATGACCTACCAGGGCGAGGAAAGCTACAAGGGTGAATCCACATTCACCATGCAGGATGCCAAGCGCGGTCCGACCACCATGCAGCAAAGCTACTCGGGCAAATGGCTGGCCGCAGCCTGCAAGTAAGCGCCTAATCCACGCCGATCAAACGGCGAAACTCTGCCGCCGGCATCGGCCGGCCGAAATGGTAGCCCTGCACCAGGTCGCAATTCATCGCGCGCAGTGCCGCGGCCACTGCTTCAGTTTCGACTCCCTCGGCCACGACCTTCAGATCCAGGCTGCCAGCCATCTGGATCACGGCGCGCACAATCGCCGCGTCATCCCGATCGGTGACGATGTCGCGCACGAAAGACTGGTCTATTTTCAGCTTGTCTACGGCGAAACGCTTGAGATAGGCGAGGCTGGAATAGCCGGTGCCGAAATCGTCGATCGCCAGGCGAACACCCAGCGTCTGCAGCCGCCCGATGG
>JAUXUK010000028.1 GCA_030680805.1 Sulfuritalea sp.
GCCCTTGATGGTTTCCACGTTGTAGATCACGCCGTCGTAAGTGCTCTGGGTGATGGTGAGCACGCGCGGCGAACCCTTGGCTTCGCGCGCAAAAGGGTTGGCTTCAATCTTTTTCTTGATGTTTTCCCATTTGAATTCTTCCAGCGGGATCGGCCCGATGATGCCGTAGTGGTTGCGCGTCGGGGTCAGAAACACGGGGATCGCCCCGGTCATGATGATGGCGTGGAGAATCGACTTGTGGCAGTTGCGGTCGACGATCACCACGTCGCCCGGCGCCACCGTGGAGTGCCAGACGATCTTGTTCGAGGTCGAGGTGCCGTTGGTGACGAAGAACAGGTGGTCGGCATTGAAGATGCGTGCCGCGTTACGCTCGGAGGCCGCCACCGGGCCGGTGTGGTCGAGCAGCTGGCCGAGTTCCTCGACCGCGTTGCAGACGTCGGCGCGCAGCATGTTCTCGCCGAAGAACTGGTGGAACATCTGGCCCACCGGGCTCTTGAGGAAGGCGACGCCGCCGGAATGGCCGGGGCAGTGCCAGGAGTAGGAGCCGTCGGCCGCGTAATGCACCAGGGCCCGGAAGAAGGGCGGCGGCAGCGAATCCATGTAGGCCTTGGCCTCGCGCACGACGTGTCGGGCGATGAACTCCGGCGTATCCTCGTACATGTGGATGAAGCCGTGCAGCTCGCGCAGGATGTCGTTCGGAATGTGGCGGCTGGTGCGCGTTTCGCCGTGCAGGAAAATCGGGATCTCGGCGTTCTTGTAGCGGATCTCCTCGACGAATTTGCGCAGGTTGAGCACGGCGGGGTCAAGCTCCGGGCCGGGCGTGAATTCCTCATCGTCGATCGAGAGGATGAAGGCCGAGGCCCGGCTCTGCTGCTGGGCGAAGGAGGAAAGATCGCCGTAGCTGGTGACGCCCAGCACGTCCATGCCTTCCTTTTCGATGGCGCCGGCCAGGGCCCGGATGCCGAGACCCGAAGCATTCTCGGAACGGAAGTCTTCGTCGATGATGATGACGGGGAAGTGGAAGCGCACGGCGGTGTCCTTCGCTCTAGATCTTCGGCAGAGTCACGCCGACCTGCCCCTGGTACTTGCCGCCGCGATCCTTGTAGGAGGTCTCGCAGACCTCGTCGGATTCGAAGAACAGCACCTGGGCACAGCCTTCGCCGGCATAGATCTTGGCCGGCAGCGGCGTCGTGTTGGAGAATTCCAGCGTCACGTAGCCTTCCCATTCCGGCTCGAAGGGCGTCACATTGACGATGATGCCGCAGCGCGCGTAGGTGCTCTTGCCGAGGCACACGGTGAGCACGTTGCGCGGGATGCGGAAATATTCCACGGTCCGCGCCAGGGCGAAGGAATTTGGCGGGATGATGCAGTGGTCGCCGTCCATTTCGACGAAGGAGTTCGGATCGAAATTCTTCGGGTCGATGACGGTCGAATAGATGTTGGTGAATACCCGGAACTCGCGCGAGCAGCGGATATCGTAGCCGTAGCTCGAGGTGCCGTAGGAGACGATCTTTTTACCGTCGATCTCGCGCACCAGTTCGGGCTCGAAGGGTTCGATCATTCCATGCTGGGCCGCCATGCGGCGGATCCACTTGTCAGACTTGATGGCCATGGTTCATCCGGGGAAGAGGAGTCAAGGGGGCGCAGTATACGGCTTAAGTTTCCCTGCGGGAAACCCAAGCCGTGGGCCAATGTTTTGCCCCCCACCCCCGTTCCACGGCTGGCTTTGCACAGCCAGCCGGCTCTGGCGGCGCAAAGCAGTGCTTTGCGAAACCCCGCCCTCGCCCCCCGCCCCAAGGCGGGGATCCAAGTTGGCTCGCTGCGCTCGTCGCGGGCTTCAAACCCGCTTTCACCCTGCGAGCGCAGCCAACCGGGCCACCCCGGCCTGTGGGCTGGCGCGGGCGATAGCCACCAGCGAGATGCCGGCAACGTGAGGGGACAAACTTTCCAGCGTGGCGTCAAGCGCAACGGCCGAACCCGGCGTTTCATTCACCGCAATCGCCGTCACGCCAGCGCCGAGTTTTTGCAGCGCCTCCAGCGCCGTCAGGGTGTGGCTCAGGCTGCCCAGGTAGCTACCGGCGACCAGCACGCAGGGCAGGCCGCTGGCGGCGATCCAGTCGCGCACCGTGTGTGTGTCATCAAGCGGCACCATGACGCCGCCGACGCCTTCGACCAACACCGCCTGATCCGGCGCGGCGACGGCACGGCGTGTAAAGCCGACCAGTTGTTCGAAATCTATCCGGCGTCCCTCCCGTTCCGCGGCCATGTCCGGTGACAGTGGCGCCACGAAGCGCCAGGGCGCGATGGCATCCAGTTCAGCCGGGCTCGCCTCGCGGCCCAGTGCCGCCAGCAAGGCGCCCGCATCGCTGATCGCGGGGTGTGCCGGATCGAAGCCCGACAGCACCGGCTTGAATGCCGCCACGCCGCGCCCTTCAGCCCGCCAGTGGCGCAGCAGGGCGCAGGCAAGCCAGGTCTTGCCGATGTCGGTACCGGTGCCGGTGATAAAATTCGCGCCCATTCTCCCTCCGTTGCGCCATTCTAGCCGGCGCGCCTTCCTCGCTCGACATGTCCGACTGGCTGACCCCGGGGCTCGACCATATCTGGCTGCCCTACACCCAAATGGCTAACGCGCCGATGCCACTGCCGGTAGTGGCCACCGAGGGCGTACGCATCCGCCTCGCCGACGGGCGCGAACTGATCGACGGCATTTCATCGTGGTGGACCGCCTGCCACGGCTACAAGCATCCGCGCATCCGTGCCGCCGTCGAACGGCAGCTCGCCACCCTGCCGCATGTCATGTTCGCCGGTCTGGTGCATGAACCGGCAGCGCGCCTGGCGCAGCGTTTGGCGGCGCTATTGCCGGGCGACCTGGATCGCGTGTTCTTCACCGAATCGGGTTCGGTGGCGGTGGAAGTCGCGCTCAAAATGGCGA
This sequence comes from Sulfuritalea sp., assembly GCA_030680805.1. Classification (GTDB taxonomy): domain Bacteria; phylum Pseudomonadota; class Gammaproteobacteria; order Burkholderiales; family Rhodocyclaceae; genus Sulfuritalea. The sequence goes on from JAUXUK010000028.1 coordinate 2,933, forward strand.
TCCAGTACTGGCGCAACACGGGGCGGCCGGAGAAACAGCGCATCGTGTATTTCCGCCACGCCTATCACGGCGACACCTTCGCCACGATGGCGCTGTGCGACCCCGAGGAAGGCATGCACGCCCTGTTTGCCGGCAGCATGCCGGACCAGATGATGGCCGAACTGCCGAGCGACGAAGCGATGCGCCGCGCCTTCGACCTGCTGCTGGAAACCCATGGCGAGCGCCTCGCCGCCGTCATCATCGAACCGCTGGTGCAAGGCGCCGGCGGCATGAAGATGCACGACGCGCAGACACTGGCGTATGTCGCCGAGGCCTGCGCCCGCCACGAGGTGCTGCTGATCGCCGATGAAATCATGACCGGCTTCGGCCGCAGCGGGCGGATGTTCGCCTGCGAGGAGGCCAACGTCGTGCCCGACATCATCTGCCTGTCAAAGGCGCTGACCGGCGGCACCCTGCCGCTGGCGGCGACGGTGGCGCGCCGCCATGTGTTCGACGCCTTCCTCTCGGACGATCCGAGCGCCGCCCTGATGCACGGGCCCACCTACATGGCCAACGCCCTGGCCTGCGCCGCGGCGAACGCCTCGCTCGACGTGTTCGAGAACGAGCCGCGGCTGGCGCAGGTCGCCGCAATCGAAGTGCAGTTGCGTGAAGAACTCGCGCCCTGCCGCCAACTCGCCGGCGTCGCCGAGGTGCGCGTCAAGGGCGCCATCGGTGCGGTGGAACTCACGGGCAACATCGACGTCGATGCCCTGCGTCGCCGCTTTGCCGAACTCGGCGTCTGGGTGCGGCCTTTCGGCAAGGTGGTCTATCTGATGCCGCCCTTCATCATCTCCGCCGAAGACCTGGCGACGCTCACCGCAGCCGTGTGCAAGGTACTGACGGAGCGCGCACAACAACTCTGAGATGGACGCCGGTCTCGACGCCCTGCTGCAATCCCGCCTGACCGCGCTGAGCGACGCCAATCGCCTGCGCCGCCTGCGGCCGTGGCACTGGCAACAAGGAAGCTTGCACGACGCCGACGGGCGCGCCCTGATCGACGCCTCGTCCAACGACTATCTGGGCTTGTCGCAGCATCCGCTGGTCAAGGCGCGCGCCGCGAAGTGGGCCGAGCGTCATGGCGCCGGCGCGCCGGCCTCGCGCCTTGTCACCGGCACGCGTGACATCACCCTCGCGGTCGAGGAGCGGCTGGCCGACTTCAAACGCTGCGAGGCGGCGCTGCTGTTCTCCACCGGTTTCCAGGCCAACGCTACGGTGATTCCCGCTCTCGCAAAAGTTCCCGGAGGCGCCCCGAAGGTAGTGCAGAGCAAGCAGAGCGCTGGCGCTGGTGAAGCGGCGATTTTCAGTGATGCACTCAACCACGCCAGCATCGTGCATGGCTGCCGGTTGGCCCGCACCGGGACGCAGGTCTTCCGCCACAATGATCTCGATCATCTCGATCAGCTGCTCGGCCAAACCCAGGGCCGCAAGCTGATCGTGACCGAATCGGTATTCAGCATGGACGGCGACCGCGCCGATCTGCCGGCGCTGGTGCAACTGGCCGAGCGCCACGGCGCGGCGCTGTATGTCGACGAGGCGCATGCCACCGGCGTGCTGGGCCCGCAGGGGCGCGGGCTCGCTGCGGAGTGCGGCGGAGTAGACGTCGTGATGGGCACGCTGGGCAAGGCCTTCGGCGCCTTTGGCGCCTACATCGCCGGCTCGCGGGCACTGATCGACTATCTGGTGAATCGCTGCCCCGGCTTCATCTACACCACCGCGCTGCCGCCGGCCGTGCTCGGTGCGGTCGATGCGGCGCTCGATCTGGTGCCGGGCATGGATGAAGAACGGGCGCGACTGGCGCAGAATTCGCAGCGCTTGCGCGACGCGCTGACGCGACTCAACTACGACACGCTGCGGTCAAGCACCCAGATTGTTCCCGCGGTGATCGGCAGCGAAGCGGACGCACTGGCCGCCGCGCAGCGACTTGAGGATGCCGGGGTGCTCACCGTCGCCATTCGCCCGCCGACAGTAGCCGAAGGCACCAGCCGGCTGCGCCTGACGCTCCACAGCAACCTCGACGAGGCCGGTATGCAGCGACTGCTCGATGCCGTTGCCGCGAGCCTGCCGCCGAGACCCAAAGCTTAGGGAAGCGCTGAATAAGCCGTCACACCGGCGGTCTCGACACACCCGGGATTCCGCTTCGCGGCGGGCGAAGCCGGTGTCCAGTGCCATATTTCTTCTGGATTCCGGCTTTCGCCGGAATGACGAAACGTGACTTGATCAGTGCTTTTTTAGGTGTTGACGACCTTGATGCTGGGGAACTTGCTGGTGTGGTCCTTGGCCTTCTCGGCGATCTTCACCGCGATGCGGCGCGCGATGGTCTTGTAGATCACGGTTGCCGCGCCCTCCGGATCAGCCTCGACGGTCGGCTTGCCGCCGTCCATCTGCATGCGGATCGCCATGTCGAGCGGCAGCGCGCCGAGCATTTCGACGTCGTAATCCTTGGCCATCCTGTCGCCGCCGCCCGAACCGAAAATGTGTTCGGCATGGCCGCACTTGGAGCAGATGTGGATGCTCATGTTCTCGACGATGCCGAGGATCGGGATGCCGACCTTCTCGAACATCTTGAGGCCTTTTCTTGCATCGAGCAGCGCGATGTCCTGCGGCGTGGTGACGATCACGGCGCCGGTCACCGGCACCTGCTGCGCCAGCGTCAACTGGATGTCGCCGGTGCCGGGCGGCATGTCGATGATCAGGTAATCCACATCGCGCCAGCGCGTCTCGGTCAGCAATTGGGTCAGGGCCTGGGTCACCATCGGGCCGCGCCAGACCATGGGCTGCTCGGGATCGATCAGGAAACCAATCGACATTGCCTGGATGCCATGCGCATCCATGGGTTCGAGGCCCTTGCCATCTATCGACTCCGGCCGGCCGCTGGCGATGCCCAGCATCTGCGGCAGCGAGGGTCCGTAGATGTCGGCATCGAGCAGGCCCACCGTGGCGCCTTCGGCCGAAAGCGCCAGGGCGAGATTGACGGCGGTGGTCGACTTGCCGACGCCGCCCTTGCCGCTGGCCACGGCGATGATGTTCTTGACGCCGGGGATCAGCTTGACGCCCTTCTGCACCGCATGCGTGACCACTTTCGAAAACACGTTGGCGCTGATGTTGCCGATGCCCGGAATCGCCTTCAGTTGCGCTATCACCGCCGTGCGCAAACCCTCGATCTGGCTCTTCGCCGGGTAGCCGAGTTCGACGTCGAGCGAGACATCGCCGCCGGAAACCTTGATGTTCTTGACGCTGCGCGTGCTGATGAGATCCTTGCCGGTGTTGGGGTCGACGACGGTCTTGAGTGCATCCTGGATGCTTTGTTCGTTGATGGACATGTGAGGCCTTTGCTGATGACGAATTAGGGAGGGATTTGTTCGGTGGCGGATTATCACTCGGAACGCACGAGCCATACCTGAGTGAATTAGTCAGGATTATATAACGATATCAGGCGTGGCCTATTTCCCGGAAACGGCACTAGCGAATGCCGACCAGAAACGCCGCCGGCGGCATGATCGGGATGCCGCGCCACGGATGCATGTCCGTCAGGTGCGGATCGCTGGCAACGATCAACTCGGCCTCGGCGGCTTCGGCCAGCGCGAGGAATTTGTTGTCCTTGGGATCGGGACAATCGCTTACCTCGCCAGTCACCGCAAACAATACCGAGCGCTCGCCAAAACCGTCGATGAACGCCTGGCGCAATGCCTTCGAGGCATAGCGATCGAATTTCCGGCGCAACAACACCGCCGCCAGTTCCGCCAGGTTTTCTTCGCTGACGCATACATCGAAATGCAACAGCGCCTTTTCCAGCGCCAGCGCGGGTATCGATTGCGGACGAATCGCGGCGCTGATCAGCACGCCGGTATCGATGACGATGCGCCTATCGAAGCTCATGCACCAGACGATTCACGTCGGCGTCGGCCAAGTCGGCGACACCCGGCTGCGGCATCACCCGCGCCCGGTATTGCGTATACCACCGCGCAGCCTCTTCCCGACGCTTCTTCACATCCGCCAGCGCCTGCATGTCGTGTTCCGAAACGACATAGGCCACGGTTCGGCCGCGGCGCGTAACCTCTATCGGCTCGCGCTGCGAACGATCAATCAATTCGCCAAAGCGGCTTTGCGCTTCGACCGACGTGACGGTAATCATCTGCTTCTCCTTGAACTAGCCAATATGGCCATATTAGCCATTTCATTGAATTAAGCAATGAAGCTGCGGAAATCGAATCACCGTTCAAATACTTGCCGAACTGCTGCTTTTCTGCAAAACTGCAAACCATGAAAACCACGCTTACCATCACCGGACGGGGTGTCATCACGCTCCCAGCCAAACTGCGTCAAGCCATGGGCCTCTCCGCAGACGATCAATTGATAGCGGAAACGACGCCCGAAGGTCTTTTGTTGCGGCCTGCCGTTACCTTGCCTATTGAGTTGTATAGCGAAGAGCGCCTGCGCGAGTTCGACGCGGCCGAGGCGGAGTTGGCCGCCGTGCTGAAGAAGAAGTCGCACTGACGCGGTGCGGATTTTCCTCGACGCCAACATCCTGTTCTCGGCCGCCCGCGCCGATGGCGCGATCCGGCAATTTCTGGCACTCACCGAAGCCGCTGGACATGAACTGTGGGCAGATGCCTACGTCTTCGAGGAGGCGAGGCGCAATCTGGCCGCAAAAAACCCCGACAGCCTTCCCGTGCTTGACGCCATGGCCGCACGAATCAAGATCGGCGGCCTGCTTGCCGGCGGAGCTCTGCTGCCCGAAACCCTGGTATTGCCCGAAAAGGACAGGCCCGTGCTTGCCGCGGCCATCCACCATCGCTGCGACATACTGGTCACAGGCGACCGGACCCATTTCGGCTCACTCTATGGAAAAGCGATTCGAGGCGTGAGAGTCATGTCGCCGGCTATGCTGGCAGAAGTTGTATTGGGCTAACGCGTGGCGCAGCGGCGCCACATCCCGGTATCCATCCCGCCCCGGTACAATGCACCCCTTCAGACGCGGCAGGCCACACGCCCGCCGCCCGCCCCCGGAAAGACCGCGTCATGACCCGCAAGATCCTCGTTACCAGCGCCCTGCCCTATGCCAACGGCGCGATCCACCTTGGCCACCTGGTCGAGTACATCCAGACCGACATCTGGACGCGCTTCCAGAAAATGCGCGGCCACGAATGCTGGTTCGTCTGCGCCGACGACACCCACGGCACGCCGATCATGCTGCGCGCCGAAAAGGAAGGCGTCACGCCGGAACAACTGATTGCCCGCGTGCATGCCGAACACTCGCGCGACTTCGCCGGCTTCCATGTCGCCTTCGACAATTACCACACCACCCACTCGGACGAGACGCGGTACTATGCCGAAGACATCTTCGGCAAACTGAAGGCCGCCGGCCTGATCGAGGTGCGCTCGATCGAGCAGTACTACGATCCGGTCAAGCAGATGTTCCTGCCCGACCGCTTCATCAAGGGCGAGTGCCCCAAGTGCGGCGCGAAAGACCAGTACGGCGACGCCTGCGAATCCTGCGGCGCGGCGTACGCCCCGACCGACCTGAAGCATCCCTACTCGGCGGTGTCCGGCGCCAAGCCGGTGTTGAAGTCTTCCGACCACTATTTCTTCAAGCTCTCCGACCCGCGCTGCCAGGCTTTCCTGCGCCAGTGGACGCAACACGAAGCGCGCCTGCAGCCCGAGGCCGCCAACAAGCTGCAGGAATGGCTCGGGGCGCCGGGCGAGAACAAGCTCACCGACTGGGACATCTCGCGCGACGCGCCGTATTTCGGCTTCGAGATTCCAGGTGCGCCGGGAAAGTTCTTCTACGTCTGGCTCGACGCGCCGATCGGCTACATGGGTTCGTTCAAGAATTTCTGCACGAAGAAGGGGCTCGACTTCGACGAGTTCTGGGGCAAGGATTCGAAGGCCGAGCTCTACCACTTCATCGGCAAGGACATCCTCTACTTCCACGCCCTGTTCTGGCCGGCCGAGCTGGAATTCGCCGGCTACCGCACGCCGACCAACGTGTTCGCCCACGGCTTCCTCACCGTCGACGGCGCCAAGATGTCGAAGTCGCGCGGCACCTTCATCACCGCCGAGTCCTACCTGACGCAGGGCCTCAACCCGGAATGGCTGCGCTACTACTTCGCCGCCAAGTTGAACGGCACGATGGAAGACATCGACCTCAACCTCGACGACTTCACCCAGCGCGTCAATTCCGACCTGGTCGGCAAGTACATCAACATCGCCAGCCGCGCGGCGGGCTTCATCGCCAAGCGCTTCGGCGGAACGCTGCTGCACGGCCACGTCGCCGAGCGTTTCCACGCCGATCTGCCCGGCATCATCGAGGCCGCCGAAGAAATCGCCGGCCTTTACGAAGCCCGCGATACGGCGCGTGCCCTGCGCCGCGTCATGGCCCTGGCCGACCAGATCAACCAGTACGTTGACAAGAACCAGCCCTGGACGCTGGCCAAGCAGGAAGGCCAGGAAGCCAAACTGCATGAGGTCTGCTCGCTGCTGATCAACGCCTTCCGCCTGCTGACCATCTACCTCAAGCCGGTGCTGCCGAAACTGGCGCAACGCGCCGATGAATTCCTCAACGTCGCGCCGCTGCACTGGACGGACGCCGAGTACCTGCTGCCGCCGGCGCACCTGATCAATCCCTACGAGCACCTGATGCAGCGCATCGACCCGAAGCAGATCGAGGCGCTGGTTGCCGCCAACCGCGAATCGCTGGAGCCGACTGTGGCCCCCATCGCCGTATCGCCAGCGCCGAGTTTTGCCGAACCGCACTCGCCGCAGCGGCATGCGCAGCATCAGCAGGCGACCGCTGCCCCCCCTCCCCAACCCTCCCCCGCGAGGGGGGAGGGAGTCGGCGGCGGCGCATTCGCGCCGGTGATCGGGATTGACGACTTCGCCAGGATCGACCTGCGCGTCGCGCGCATCGCCGACGCGCAGCACGTCGAAGGCGCCGACAAGCTGATCCGCCTGACGCTCGATCTGGGCGACGGCGGCACGCGCAATGTCTTCGCCGGCATCAAGTCGGCCTACGATCCGGCGCAGCTGGTCGGCCGCCTGACGGTGATGGTGGCGAACCTCGCGCCGCGCAAGATGAAATTCGGCCTATCCGAAGGCATGGTGCTCGCCGCCTCGGATGCCGACGGCAAGTCGCCCGGCCTTTTCCTGCTCTCGCCCGACAGCGGCGCACAGCCGGGCATGCGGGTGAAGTAGTGGACGTTCGCCGGCTGGTCATCACCGGCCTGGTGCAGGGCGTCGGCTTCCGTTACGCGATGCTGGCGCACGCCCGCCTGCTGGGCGTCAACGGCTGGGTGCGCAACCGACGCGACGGCAGCGTCGAGGCCGTGATCTCAGGCGACGCGGGGCAGCTCGAGGCGATGCTGGACTGGAGCCGCAGCGGGCCGGCCGGCGCCGCAGTCGACAATGTCATGATCGAAACCGTCAGCGGCGACTACCGGGATTTCGAACTGCGGCCGACCGCCTGAAATGCGGCGATTCGTGCGCCTGCTCGTGTAGTGTTGCATTCTTGATGGAACACTGAAAAAGGCGCCCGTCATTCCCGGGAAAGCGGGAATCCAGCGGCGTTCATGGAAAAAGCACTGGGTTCCCGCTTTCGCGGGAATGACGAAACTTGATTCATAAGTCGCCCTTAGCCTGCTAACACTACCCTAGTTCGAATCAAGCGACACCACCACCTGCTCGGTGACAACGCCGAGCCGGTCGACATGGCGCATTTTGGCAGGCAGGTAGCGCCTGTCGGGGATCAGCCACAGTTCAATGGTTTCGGCGCTGCCTGCGGTGGAAAAAACCAGTTTCATTGCCTGCACATCCCCGAGGGACGGAATGGCAAGGGACTCGTATCCCGCAATGCTGTAGGAATAGAGGGCATTTTTCACGCCATCCGTGAGCCACAACTTGCCGCCGCTATTCGAGGGTGGCACCAGCATGAACTGGTAGAGCAGGCTTTGCCGGTCCAGTATGCCGTCGGGCATGCGTCCGCTGCGCGCCCTGCCAGGAGGCGATGCCGGGCCAGCGGCAGCCTCCTTCAGCGAAATGAAGCGCTCGGGCAGCGCTCCCTGCATTTGAAAGACCAAAGGACTCAGGCCCTGCCGGTCGATTCGGCCCGAAATCTCCAGCTGCCAGGCTGTGTCCGGTGCGGCCTCGTCCGGCTTGGGCGTCTGTTTGATACTGACGCCGAACGACTGCTCATTCGTCGCCAGGTAGAGGTGTCGGCCCTTGCCCATCGGTTGCCGATCCGCGCCCGAGAATATTTCGAACTCGATGTCCACCCGCCTGGCGACGCCTGCCGGCCCCGATCGCGGCAGCCCCGCAGGCTGAGCCGCGGCCTCCGGCGCGGCGGCCGAGATGCGCGGTGCCGGTACAACAGTCGCGACTTCAGCCGCGATGTTCGGAACCCGTGGAGCTTTGACCTGGACTGAATCCTCAGCGGCGATCCTCACCTGCTGCGGCGCGGGCATTCCCTCGGGCAGGGTCGTTTCCTGTGCCTCGACAGGCGCCATGGATGTTGCCGCGGGAGCAAGCAGCCTGACCTGCAACGGGCCGCTGTGCGTGCTCGGCAATCCGGGCGGCAGCATGCCGAACCTCCACAGCACGGCCGCGTGCAGCGACAGCGAGATGGCCAGGGCAATCGGGAATCGGCGATTTTCGGCTCGGCGGCCGCTCGCGTTGTTCGTCATACGTGGATGCTACCCGAGCAAGAGCGCTACGGCAGCCCGTTCGTGTCGAGCAGCGATCGGCCGTACAGTGTCCCGCATGGGCAATCCCGGCGCCGGCTATTACTTGGCGGTAAAGCCGGCGAACTTGGCCGAGGCGACGCCTTCCTGCAGGATTTGCGCTTCAAACGTCCAGGCGAATTTCGGTTCCAGGTTGTCCACAGTGGCAATGCTGGTGCCGATCTCGACACCCTTTTTGTTGAAAAGCGTGAATGTCGCCGTGGCGAGCTTGATCGTTTGTTGCGAGGTGTTGCTGATGCTGCCCTTCAGCACGGGCTTCCCCGCCTGGTTCTTCGCGATCTTGAACTCAAGCAGCGTTAGCGCCTCCGGGTTCACCGGCGGGGGTGCCACTGCTATGGGCTTTGCTACCGCAGGTACCGCGGCCGGCGGGGCATCCTCCTTCGCGCAGCCGCTCCCCAGCATTAGAACGGCAGTCGCCAGCAGGATCGGACGGAGGGACGCAGCGCTTTTTTTCATCGTCGTGCCTTCTAAACAGTGATCGCCGGAATGTTTCATGTTCGACCCGCCCCACCAAGAACAGCGGCACCGTTGCGGGTGCCGCTGTTGACTACGGTTGCGGATGAGTACTCAGCTACGCAGCGCTTACTCCCTGATCAGTTCGCGCCATGAGGTACGCCGCGAGATCGATGCGCCGGGCGGCAATGACGGCAGCTTGATCGAGATACCGCCGCCGGCCAGACCCGAAAGCGCCACCAGTTTGCCCGACGCTGTCATCAACAGGATGGGGCTTGACGCGAGCTGGTTGGCCAGCCGTTTGCCCACAACCCGCTTTGTCAAGGGCGAGGTCGAGGTTGCACCTATCGCCGAGCCCGACAGGTAGTTGAGGTCGTACTGGTAACTCGACCCACCCACCTCGCATGCCTCGACGCTGGGCACGTTGGTATTGATGACCAGCGCGCCCAGGCCAAGCGCCGGATCGGTATTGGCGCGTTCCGACGTGGTGATCAGGTCGAAGAACCAGCCATTGTCCGTGGCGAAATTGACCGGATTGGCGGTCGCGGTACGCACCAGTTCCCCGGGGCTGCAGATGTTGGTCGACGTACCGGCGGGACAAGTCTCCTCGGTATGAATCTGACGCACAAACCCTGCCGTGCTGGTCCCGGTCAATCGCGGCGAGCCGCCCGGGTTGGCAAAGATCGCCGTTGCCGCGGTACCGCCCGTCACGCGCGAATCCTTCATCGCATACACGGACTGCGTGTTGGTATCGGTCGCATCGGACAGGGCCAGATAGCTGCCGGTGCCGACAATGACCATCTTCTCCCCGGTGGTCGGGATCGACGTCACCATCGGCTTGGTGGTGATCGGCTGCGGGTTGCCCGCGCCGTCCTTCAGCGTGGCCATGAGTTGCGCATCGAAACCGGTGGCGCCGAGATTGTTGTTCACATCGAAACGCCAGAGGTTGCCCAGCAGATCGCCGCCATACACCGCCTCGATCGTATTGTCCGAGTCCGGGCTGATCACCTGGGCGGTAATCTTCGCCAGGCCGCTCGGGGTGGTGGTATCGCCTTCCCCGGTCGAGATGCTTCTGATCAGCGAGCCGGTCACCGCGTCGAGCACGAACAGCCGCCCCACGCCGTCACCGCCCACGCCATCCTCGTTGGGGATGTTGTTGTAGCCGGAGGGGACGATTACCACCCAGGTACCGTCCAACAGCTTGGCAATCTGGGGGGTACCGAATGTATATCCGAGATTGGCATCGGTGAATTCCCAGAGCGCTTTCGGGCTGGCGGGATCGGTAATGTCCAGCGCATAGTAGCCGCGTCCGCCGCGTCCCAGGCCGCCGACCAGGATCGTCTTCCATACCGCCGTGCCCAGGGTGCAGTCGGTGGTACAGATATCGCCGCTGACAGGGCTGCCATCGACATAGTAACGATGCTTGTCCTTGTACTTCTTGTCGGCAAGCTTGTACAGATGCGGGAACACCATGGTCGGAATATAGGTCCAGATCTCCTGCCCGATGAGGGTATCCGCCGCCACGGCCGCCTCCGATGCAGCCACGGCCGCGGCCGCAGCCGTCGCCAGTGCCGCGTTCGATTGATCCAGCTGTGCGGCATTGACTGCGGTTGCCGCCGCTTCGACCAGGAGTTCCGTTGCGACACTGCCCTTGGCGCGGAAGGCGTGCAACATGCCGTCGTTGGCGCCGGCATAGAGCGTCGCAATCCGATTCGCCTGGGCGGCGATGAAGGCGGTGTAGCCGGGATCGGCGTAGTTGTATTGCGGCTTGTTCACATACACCACCTGGGCATTGACCAGATCGCCCAGCACGTGCGTGCGTTGCCGGTAATACTTGGTGTTGCTGGTCTCGGCGCCTTCGTTGCTGCGATCGCCCATCAGGTAGTTGACCAGGTTGGCGCCCGCGGCATGGGCGGCATCCTGATCGGTCACCGACAGGCAGATGCTCGCCGACGCGCAGAGGTATTGCGTCAGCCCGTTCGGCGCGGTGGAAATGTGCGGCGACAGGAAGTAGCTGTTGGCGGCGAAATTCGTGCTGTTGAACGCCTTCAGCTTGGTGGTCGGAACCGTGTTGTCGAAGGTCCAGATGGCTCGACTGGTCCACAGCTTGTTGTCCAGCTTGGCCTGCGCCGACCAGTCGGTAGCGGTGGAGGCTTCGGCGGTGATCGGGTTGATCTGCTTCCGCACCAGCTCGCCGGTCCATTCCAGGGTCGTGTAGTTGCTGTTGAAGAAGTAGTTGTCGCCCTGCTTGATGCTGGCATTGCTGGCCGTCGGCGAAGCGCCGGAACCGCCGGTCGCCGCGACTCCCGCCAGGGCGGAGGCAATGCTGGTCGACAGCGAGGTGGGGTCGGTCGCGCTGAAATAGGCGCCGTGCCCGTTGATCCCGGCATGCCAGAGGTCGTCGATGGTGGTCTGTTCGTCACTGACCGGAATCGGCCAGTTGCACAGGTTTGTCGACTGCCATGCGCAAACGCCGCTGGCCGGATTCGCCGCGATGCCGTTGTCCGGCAGGTAAGGCGCGACGCCCTTCACGGTATAGAAATCACCGCTGGTGTCCGTCGGATAGGTGCTCGAATACTGCATGTAACCCGAGGCGCCGAGACCGAGCGTGAAGGTCGTCATGTGTTGCGCGGAGTTGGGGTCATTGGGCGTCGTCGGCACGTTGTTCATGGCGTTGGTTGCCGAACACAGCACGCCCTGAAGCCCTGTCGCCGGAATGACTGCTCCGGAACAGTTGTTCAGCGCATTGGTGCGCAAGTCGGTCTTGTAGTAGTAGGCGGCAACGTCAGCCAGCGTGTTGCTTGTCCCCGTCCCGTCGTCGGCACAGGTCTTGGTCTCCCAGAGCGGCGAGGTCGGCGACACGGGGTTGCAGCCGCGAACCGTTGCCGTCGACGTTACCGGGTTGCACCGGCTCCAGAGGTAGAGGGGCGCCACCGGGGTGACCGTCGCAACGCAGGTGGCCGGATCAACCGGAATCGGGTCGGTGTTGGTGGCCGCGGGTTTGACGCAGGTGGTTTGCACCCCGGTCGCGGTGTTGTCGGTGACCGTCGGGTTGGCAGTCCACGTGCAGGAGGGCACGGCAACCGCGTTGCCGACCGGGAAGGTGGCGTTATAGACCGTGGTATCGGTCGAGCGGCACTCGACGATCTGTCCGGTTGTCGCGTCATAGACCAGCGGAGCCGGCTCAGGCGTTCCCGACGTCACGCAGGAGGTGTTGAGTGGCGACGTGGTGACGGGAACCCAGCTGGTATCGGTCACCGGGCAGCTGACCGATTTCACATAGGCCGGACCGCTCGAAAGGGCAACCGGAACACAAGGCAAAGCCCCTCCCCCCGCCGTCCCTCCATTCACCGTCACTGGCGCCAGATAGGTGCAGGTAGTGATTTTGCGCGTGGTGACGGAGTTCGGCAGGTTGGTATCAACCGGCGTGGTGTCGCAGGTATTGACCGGAGTCAAGACCACCGGCGCGGCAGCCGACGGGAAAGCACCGGCGACGCAGAGCTTCTTCTGCAGCGTGGAATAAACCGTTCCATCGGTCGTTCCGGATTGTCCAGGCGCGTTTGCGGCCGGGCATGTGGCGTCGTCGACCAGGGTATCGACCCGGGTCGCGTTGTAGGCGCACTCGCGGCCTTGGACGTAGGTCGTCGCGTCGGTTCCCATCGGTGTCATCGGGTTTTGGTAGGTGCAGGTGCCGGCACCGACATCGCTCCAGCCAGTGGCCGAACCGTAGGTGCAGTTGACTCTCCCGCTGCCGGTGAAGTTGGGGCCGGCCTGCGCGTTCTTCTGGAGACAGGACGTCTGGTTGGGAAGCGTCGAGGACACACTGGCGCTGTAGGTGCAATCGATAGCCGGGCCGGTATAGGGCGATACCGTTTGGCGATTGGCGTTACAGGTCACCGCATTCGAATTCGTGGTGGCCGAGCCCGAATACGCGCAACTGTGTGACTGGAGAACGGTATAGACGGGCCCGGTCGACATCGGCGTATCGGTACAGTTGGCGACCGTCGGAGTCGTGGCGGCGGCGTAGCTACACGTCACCCCGGTGGCGGAGAAATTCGTCGTGTCCTGGGCAACCGTGGTGCAGGTACCCGCCATGACGTTGGTCGTCGTCGGTGTTGCCTGATAGGCGCAGGCGACGGTCTGCCCGCCGGTGTAGGACGGTCCGGCTTCCGCCGCATCCTTGGTGCATGAAGTCAACCCGGTTGCCACCACGCCCGTGCCGTAACCGCAGGTCGTGTATTGATTGTAGGGTGGCCCGGCCGCTGATCCGGTCGGCGTGCAGGTGGCCAGATTGGTGGCGACAACGGCGGCTTGCCAGTTGCAGGCGACTGCCGGTCCGGCCCACACTGTACCGTTGGTGGTGCCGGTCGATTGCGCCACCGGGGTACAGGTGGCCTGGTTCGTCGCAGTAGTCGCGGCCCCGGCGTTGTAGCTGCAGTCCGTTCTCGACGCCGAGGCTACCGGCGAGGGAACCACCCAGGTACAGCTCGCCTGATTTGTTGCCGTCGACGCGGGGGTGGCGTCGTAGGCACAGGCCACCGTGGTGTTCCACACCGAACCGTTGGTTGTGGCAGAGGCGGCGGCGGCGGCCGTACATGTGGTCTGGTTGGTGGTGGGGACCACTGCTTCGTAGCTGCACTCCGTTTTCGGCGACGACGCAGCCGGCGACGGCACCACCCAGGTGCAGGTCGCGAGATTTGACGTATTCGTCGGTGTGGCGTCGTAAGCACATGCCACCGTGGTGTTCCATACGGAACCGTTGGTCGTGGCAGAGGCGGCGGCGGCGGCCGTACATGTGGTCTGGTTGGTCGTGGGAACTACTGCTTCGTAGCTGCACTCGGTTTTCGGCGATGACGCGCTCGGAGACGGCACCACCCAGGTGCAGGTCGCGAGATTTGACGTGTTCGTCGGTGTAGCGTCGTAGGCACAGGCCACCGTGGTGTTCCACACCGAACCGTTGGTTGTGGCAGAAGCGGCGGCGGCGGCCGTACATGTGGTCTGGTTGGTGGTGGGGACCACGGCTTCGTAGCTGCACTCCGTCTTCGGCGACGAAGCGGCCGGCGACGGCACCACCCAGGTGCAGGTCGCGAGATTTGACGTGTTCGTCGGGGTGGCGTCGTAGGCACAGACGACCCGGTCGCCCGTGTAGGAAGGACCGGATTGATTGTTTGCCGTGCAGCTCGTCAGGTTTGAGACCGGCGCGGCCGCCGTGCCATAGGCACAAGTGGTGTACGAGGCGTACGGCGATGAACCCGAGGCGGCGCCGGTGGTGCAGGTACCCACCGCCGTGACAACCGCTGCCTCATACGCACATGTGGTAGCTAGCCCGACCGTGTAAACCGGGCCGGCGGAGGCGGTTGCCGTGGTACAGGACGCAAAGCCACCGGTAACAACGGGGGCTGCGTATTGGCATCGCCTGTTTCTGGTGTAGGTATCCACCTGCCCCGGAGTTACCGTACAGGAGGTGGTATCGGTCCATGCGGTGTCGTGCCAGGTATCGCCGCCATCGGTGGAGACATTGTCCATGACCTGCAACTGCCGGGTGGTCTTTTGCAGGGTGAACGTGCTTTTCTGCAAAGGCGATATCGTCCGGGTTATGTTGTAGACGTTCTTGTCTACCAGCCGGGTGTTTCGGGTGACGTTGTAGACGTTCTTGTCGACCAGTTGGGTGTTTCGGGTGACGTTGTAGACGTTCTTGTCGACCAGCCGGGTGTTTCGGGTGACGTTGTAGACGTTCCTGTCGACCAGTCGGGTGTTTCGGGTGACGTTGTAGATGGTCTTATCCAGGGGCGTCGTCACCTTGGTGAGCTGGTAGGTGTAACTCTCCAGCGGCCGCGTGGTCGACTGAATGAAAGTTTCGTTCTTCTGCAACTGCCTCGTGGTGTCGATCAGGTCGTAGGACTTGCTTATCAGGTTGTACGTATCCTTGGTGAGCGGCGTGGTGCGGGTCCGCAGTTGCGTGGTCTGCAGCTGCCAGGGCCAGGTGGTCGTGGTCACCGACGAGTCCGTGAGCTGGCGGGAGGTGACTTGCTGCTGCCGCGTCCTCTTCTCGAACAGGCGCGTATTGCTCGCCCACTGCTCGTCATTCGCCCAGGTCGTGGACGTCGTCAGTGTTTGCGTGCCGCCATCGTAATAAGGGCGTGGGTCGTTGTGGTCCTGGTTGCCGATATCGGTGACGCCGTCGATCTTCTTGGGCGTTGTCGAGTCGTTCCAGTAGCCGTCGGTCGACAGGATGGTGAAATTCTGCTGGCAGGAATACTGCATCGGGTCGTTGGCGGTCACGCCGTTCAGGGTCGCCAGCTGGCCCGCATACAGCCGCCCGGTATTCGCCAGCGCCGTGCGCAAGGGCGTCGCGCCAAACGGCGTCGCATTCAGGAACTTTGTGTACCAGGCGTTTTTCTGCGCGCCGTCGAAGGCGGACGGGTTCAGGAAGTCGCTGCCGGAGCCATTGTTGATGCTGTAGTAGCCGACGCGGAACTGATCATCCACACTGGAAAACGCGATGCTGGCCGAGGTTTTCATCATCTGCATGCGGGTGCGGTAATACGCGTACCAGTTGGCGTAGTTGGTCATTTCCTCCGCAAAGGTACAGGTGGTGCCCGCGCAATCGGTGCGGCCGGTGGCCTTGGTCGCGGTACCGGGGAAGGGGTAGCTGGTGACCGACGGTGTAATGACGGTGAGCAGGCTGGAACCGGGTACGGAACCGTAACCGAAAGCACTCACCGTGGTGGTGGTATTCGGGGAGATCGCCGGCGTGACGCCCGTGGCGCTCGGCGCCACCACCGTCACCACGTTGCCGTTGCTCGACGCCTTGTAGCCGGCCACCCCGCAACTGCCGACAATCCCGGCGGTGCAGGCATTGATGTTCGCGGCGATTTGCGTGGCGACGGCGGTGGTATCGCTGGGGGCGGTGATGGTAACCACGTTCGAGGCGCTGGTCGCGCTGTAGCCGACCACGGTGCAGGAGCCGCTCAGCCCAGCCGAGCAGTCGTTGATTTTGGTGGCGATCGCTGCGGCCATCAGCGTGGTGGTGGTGATGCCGGCGGTGCCGGTGCCGCCGGAGGTTATTCGCAAGCCGCCGACGGTGACGTTGGTAACCGACGAGGCGAAGCCCGTGACCGTGATGGTCGCTATATTTGACGTAGAGAAGGTGGTGGCAGTGGTGGTGGCACCAGTGACGACCGGGCTGGGGGCCGTGATGGTGACTATAGACCCCGATACGGAAGCACTATAGCCGCCCACGGTACAGCTGCCGGTACGTGCTGCAGTGCAGAGGTTGATCTTGTCTCTGATCCGTGTCGCCACGGTACTGGTGGTACTGCTGCTGGTGGTCGCGGCGCTGAGTATCTGTGCACCGCCCACGGTGATGCCGTTGACCACCCCGCCGGCCGAGACCGTGAAGGTCGATATATTGGGCGTCCCGGCGAACGTGGAAGGGGCCGGTGACGCGGTGATGCTACCGGTGATGACCGGCGTGGCAATGGTGGCAACGCTGGTGGGGGCGGAGAGTATTTGCGTTCCGCTCACGGTGATGCCGGTAATCGAGCCGGTGCCCGTGACCGTGATGGTTGACGTAACAGGACTGATCGGCGCGGCAAACGCGGTGGCGGTGGTGGTGCCACCGGTGATCGCCGGCGTGGAACTGGTGGTGCCGGGCGCGGTGACGGTGACCACGCCCGCGAGGCTGGTCGCGCTGTAGCCGACCACCGTGCAGGCGCCGGCAAGTCCATAGGTGCAGGCGTTGATGTTGGCGGCGATCGCGGTGGCCACGGCGGTAGCCGATACGCCCCCCGCTGCGGTAGCCGCGGAGATGATCCGCAGGGTATCCACCGTGATGTTGGTGACATCACCCGTGCCCGTGACGTTAATGGTCGCGGTCCGTGGGCCGGGCATCCGCGCAAAGGTGTAGGGGGTGACGCCGTTGGCGATGTTGGTGGCGGTATTGGCGATGTTGGCGGCCTGGCAGCGGGTGCCTGCCGCGGACGTCGAGGTAAGGGCGTTAGTCGATGTGTCGCACCAGCGCAGCTTCGCCGGAAAGGTGTAAATACCCGTGGGCGTGGCGGAGGCGGTACAGGTTCTGAGCTTTTCGTCGGTGCAATACTCGCCCGGCACGGTGGTGTAGGAAAAAGCATTGCCCTGGAGGTTCGCGGTGGCCGGCGCCGGCGCCACGTTCTGGATGCCATAGCCATCCCCCTTCACTGCCAGCCAATTGGGCGAACCTGCGGTGGCGGTGGCATCGCCACCGTTGGCGACGCTTTGCCCGTTCATGCTCGGATAGGTGGTGGTATCGAGCGCGCCGGCGCCGGTGTACATCACGGGTGGGCGGTAGTAGGTTGCCGGGTTGTAGGCCACGCCGTTGAAGGCGCTGTTGTAGAAGCGATGGAAGGGCGTCAGCACCGTGACATTGTCCGACGCCAGAACGGGGCCGGCCCAGTCAGGCAGGAAATCGCCTTTCATGCTGCCCGAGTCGTCGAGCACGAACATGACGTTGGGCAGGGCCCGCAGGCTGCCGCCCGAGGTGAACGGCTCGGTGGCGAGATCGGTCGCCCCGCCATGGCTGTTGGCGGCCAGCGCCCCGAGGAATAGTGCCGTGCCTATCTTGCGGACGAATTCGCTAAGCGGGGAATGGGCGTTCATGGCTGGCTCCTGCGTTATTTGGCAACAATTACTTGGCAACGATGGTCTGGACGTAACTCACGGTATTGCGCGGCCCGACGGTGCGGGTCGTGATGCGGTAGTAGTACTGGACAATCATAGGCAGCGTGACGGCGCCGGCGGCAAGGCTGGCGCCGACCAGGCTGCTCTTCTGCGCGCCGCTGGCACAGCCGGTGGTGACTTGCATGGGATCGCCCGAGGTCTGGCACAGCCGGTGGATGGTGTAGGACACGGTATTGCCGGCGGCATCGGTGGGCAGCCGGCAAACCCGCCCGCAATTGGCGCAGGCCGGACTGCAGGTTTTTACGGCCACTGTTGCAGCGACCTGTCCCGGTGGGTCGATCACCGTCCGCCAGTAGGTATCCCATGCCGCCGCATCGACCGGATCGGTGGCAAACGGCGCCGAAGCGGAGAAGCCCTGGGTATAGGTATCGACCTGGAAAAACGACAGGTCGTTTGCCTCGAGGAAGTTGTTGATGCCGTCTTCGATGCCGCCCTGGCTGGCATGGGTCGCCGATTGCTGGAACGCCAGATTGCCGGCGATGATGTTGGTCGTGCCCACCGAACGCACCAGCGCGAGGCCGCCCAGCGTCAGGGCGACCAGTATGATCAGCGAAATCATGAGCACCACGCCGCGCTGGGCGGCGGGCAGATTGGGCTTGCGCGAAGGCAAAGGCCTGGATGGGTGGCTTAACATCCGTCGACGACTCCGAGCGAGGTTATGTTGCGGATAGGCACGGTGGTCTCGAAGACCTTGTAGCGAAAGTCCGCCCATGTCGGCCAGGTGGTGGTATCGGGGCGTGTTTGGGTCAGGTTGATCCTCACCGCCGCCGCGTTGGCGGCGTTGACGGCCACGGCAGCGGGATTGCTGCCGGCCCAGTCCAGTGCCCAGGGTAGCGCAGGTAGTGGCGCCGCCGCCGTGACACTGACACCGCCAGGCGCTTTTTCCGGCTGGGTGCTGCGCGCCACCAAGGCCAGGCGGATCGCGGAAACCCGCACCAGGCCACAGGTGTTGGTATTTGCCGCGGCAATGGCACTGACCGGCGTCAGGGAGGTCGCCACCGTCCGATCCCAGACATCGGCGACGCCGTCCATGCTGATGGTTGGATCCAGTGGGTTGCCGTCCGTGGTGTCGCGCCCGTACTGCGCGCGCAAACTCACGATGTCGCTGGCGATCTGCAGCCAGGAGGCGTTGCATGAGCCGCCGACGACAGTACCGGCCGGACCATCGGCGGCCGTGCATGCGGCACCGCAGTCGTTGGTGGTGTAGTCGCACACGGTCAGCTTGCCGTTGCGAACGGCATAGGCCTGCACCTTGGGTCTTGTTCCCAGGTTGAACAGCCGGGGGCCCTGCACGGTCGAAGCAACGGCGGTCGTGTCGGTCGTGATTACGGTGGTGGATGTACTGGCCCCGCCGACGACGCCCAGGGTCTGGTTGCAGGGAACCGGCTGCGGCGACTGGGTGATGGCCACCAGCCTGTCGCCGGCATTGAATACGGTTGGCGACGTCACGACAAATCCGGCGGGAGGGCCGACAACCACGGACTTGATGATGTCACCTTCCACGGTGCCGTTGCTGTTGCCGGAGACAAGCAGCAGGGTGTCGGTGTTCGGGTCCCCGGCGGGAATGAGCGCGGAATTGATCGTCACCGGCACCAGGGGAAGCGCGATCGTGGGGCCGGTGGGAGTCAGCGCGACGTTGGTGCCCCATTGGCCGGTAACCGTGCATCCGATCACTTGCAGGGCGCTGATACCCCAGCCGCTTTGCTGAATGTCGCGTTGCACGCCGTTGAGCGCAATGGCGCCACCGGTGATCGCGTCACTCCCGCCGCTGGTGGTGCGCCTTTGCCCCTCGAAAAGGCTGAAGACCTGCGTCATGACCAGAATGCCGAGCAAGCCGATCACCATCGCCACCATGACTTCGACCAGGCTGAAGCCGGCGACCAGGAACGGGGACGGGTTCGCAACAGCACGGCCCGCGTGCCGGCTTTCCGGCGTGCGCGGCGTGCGGGGCTTCGCTGTCGACAGTTTGTGAACGGTTGGGATCAAGGCAGCCTCTAGATTATTTGCACGACAACAGAATATCTGTGGATGATGCCCAAGGGGACTTCGTTAGGCGCCTGCCAGCGCACCACAACGGTGACGGTACTGCTGGTCTGCGGTGGGCCGACGACGCCAGGCGTCACGGTGACCAGCGGCGGGTTCTCTGTCGCACCCGCACCCGGCAAGGCGGCGGCGACCCGGGTCGCCCATGGGGCATAGATGGCGCCACCGGTCTGGAAGTTTCCCTGCAAGGTTGCGCCGTCACGCGAGCCGACCCACATTTGTCCGATGAGTTCATTGGCCAGCAAGCCGGCATCGGCGCGAAACTTGGCATCGCGGGAAGCCTTGATGGTCGAGGCCTGCATGCCGACGATGCCCAGGATGCCGATCGAAAAAATGAGAATGGCGATCAGCGCTTCCAGCAGCATGATGCCTGATTGTTGTCTGCGCACAGGTCCTCCTAGAAGCATCGCTGCGGGTCGGTGGCGCTGGCGCCGGTGGAGGTAAACGCCGGGTCGCACATGCGGATCTCTCCGCCGGGGGTGACGGATACCTGCATCCGCCGCTCCGTTGTCGAGGTGGCACATTTATTCACGCCCGAAACTGTGACGATCGCCACCGGTGTCGAGGCGGCCGTTTGGTCGATACCGGCACAAACGATGAAGTTGCTGGCCAATACCCCCGTGGGAATCCGCCCCAAGCCGTTGAAACTGATGAAGGGTTGCCCGACCCCGGGGGCGGTTCCGGCAACCACCACCACCCCGCTGGAGCCTTCCGCCGCGGGCCTGACCCTGATGATGGCAGGTGCGACGGCATTGCCGAGATCGGCGTCTTCGGCGAGGGGCGCCGTATCGCAGACCGAGTTCGGATTGGTCGGGTCGTCACGGCTGATGACCCAGGTGCCGTAGCTGGCGGTGCTTCCGGCGGTGCCCAGCACGCAGGTGTTGTCGAGCGTGCTGGTGAGCTGAAAGCGCAGCGTGGTATTGCGCCTCACCGCCTCGCCCTTGGCCAACTGGATGCCGTTGAGGATGGCCTCGGTCGTGCCGCGAATCTTGGTGTTCTGGGTCCATGCACGATAACTCGGGGCGGCCAAAGCCATCAATACACCAATGATGCCGATCACGACAACCATTTCAACCAGGCTGTAACCCTGTTGGAAGGGCCGCCACGCAGTCATGTCAGCAGGCTCCACCCTGCGACGTAATCCAGCACGGCTGCGTTGCGGCGGTGCGCCAATTGGACGGGGCGGGGGCGGCAATGGCGGTCATTTTCGCGCCGGCCTGGTCTATCGTGTAGGTAAATCCCGCCATGGAACTCTTGCCAGTCGCGCGCAGCATAAATCCGTTGACCGTGGCAGCACCTAATGCGACCGTTGCGATTGCTGTGCCGGCCGTGCCCGGTGTTATGCAATCGAAGTTGAAGAACTTGCTCGTGGTCGTATCAGCCGTACAACCCGGCCCGCCGGTATACATTCGGTTGTCCTGAAAATACTGCTCCATGGCCACCATCTTGTTGGACAAGCCGCTTGCCGCATCCGGCACCTTGCCGCGTATTACATAATCCGTATAGTTGGGCATGGCGATAGCGGCGAGAATGCCGATAATCACCACCACGACCATCAATTCGACCAGCGTAAACCCGGAGCTTTTTTTCATTTTCCCCACCTTTCCAAGTATTGAAGCAGAAGAACGTCTGCACGTCCAAGCATGACCGACAAACGGCACTTTTCGCCCACCGAACGGCAATCGCAGCCGCGAAGACCCTGGCAACCCGGGGCTGGAACGGGCTTGTATCCGGGGCAGAGCAGATACCCCTGGGCCAGCAATGGCGCCCATCGTCGCCGGACTTTCATCAAAATACCATGATAACTTCACCGTGACCCCTTGAACAACGCTCGATGCGGCCGACAGCCTGGATCGCGGCGCCTCCTTTTCCGAACAATTCCAGTTTCCTTAACCAGCCTCAGGAGTTCCCCATGGCCGTACTCGTTGGCAAACCCGCCCCCGATTTCACCGCAACCGCCGTTTTAGCTACGGCCACTGCGTTTAACGCCGAAAAAGCCGGCGTTAGCCTTCACTGAAACTTTGTTTCGGCAATAACGAATTCAAGCAACTCAAGCTGTCCTCGCTGCGCGGCAAACACGTCGTGCTGTTTTTCTACCCGCTCGACTTCACCTTCGTCTGCCCCTCCGAGCTGATTGCCTTCGACCACCGACTGGATGAGTTCAAGAAGCGCGGTGTCGAGGTCATCGGCTGCTCGATCGATTCGGAATTCACCCATCTGGCCTGGAAGAACACCCCGGTGAACAACGGCGGCATCGGCCAGGTCGGCTACCCGCTGGTGGCCGACATCAATCACGCCATCTGCCAGGCCTATGACGTCGAGGCGGCCGGCGGCGTGGCGTTTCGCGGCTCCTTCCTGATCGACAAGGCCGGCATCGTGCAGCACCAGGTGGTGAACAACCTGCCGCTGGGCCGCGACATCGACGAGATGCTGCGCATGGTCGACGCCCTGCAATTCACCGAAGAGCACGGCGAGGTCTGCCCCGCCGGCTGGCAAAAGGGCAAGAAGGGCATGAACGCCTCGACCGAAGGCGTGGCCAAGTACCTGGCCGAAAACGCGGCGGCGCTGTAAGGCGCGCCCCCCGAGCCGCTTCCGGTACAACGGGAGCGGCTAGAATGCCAAGAGGGTCAATCCTGCCCTGCCTTTCCCGGTCGATTGCGGCGACGCGAAGATGATTTCCAGGCAGATCCTTTTTGTCCTGCTCTCCATGTGCAGTTCCCTGTGCTGGTCAGCATGCCGGCAACACGAGGTCACCAAGCCGTCCGACGTGAAGATCAAGGGCGATTCGGTGATGATCGTCGTGCATCAGTCGTCGACCCACGATGCGCGCTTCTCGACCAAGCGCGGCGTCGACGAGGCGGTGAGGTTCGCCAAGGACAAAAAGATTCCGGTCATCTATCTGCAGGACGACACGCCCGACGAGTTCTACTTCATGGAGGACTGCTACCCCGACTATTGGGTCTTCTCCGCGGGAGGAGAAGTCAGTTTCGACGTCACGGCGTGGCACGTGTATATCGTCGGCGGACACCTTGAGTTATGCATGTCGGCGGCTCTTCACGACATTACATACCAATGGGCGCAGCGGCCTCCGCAGAATTTCACCATTACCTACCTGATGGACGCCATCTACTCGAACGGCAAGCTGATCGAACCCTCCGACCCGTTCTACACGGATTTCTCCAGGTTCATGGACATCGTGACCTACGGCCGGCCCGGCGGCGAGCACTGGCCGAAACTGAGCCTGCTCGAAACCATGGGAATCATCGTCAGGGAGGATCACGAACTTGACTATCTCAAGAAAGTGCTGCCGCGCTGGGACACCACGTTTCCCGCCAACTACCGCGTCGCGGTGAAACTGAACGATTCGGTGAATAAGGTGCTGCGCATGGCCCCAGGATGGCATCCGCCTACCGTGTTGTTTCATTTTGTCGATTCGGCCGTGAATCTTTCCGGCTCGCCCGTCCCGCGAGGCTACTGATAGAAGTGTCGCCGGCCTGCCGACCGCCCTGTCGGAATCATGAAACGCCGGGCCGCTGCCATTGCCGCGACACACCCCCGGACGAAACCATCCGACATGACATAATCACCCCATGCCCCGCCTGCATCGCGACATCCTCCTTGGCTTCGCCCTGATCTGCTCCCTTGCGATCAGCCTGATGTCGTCCAACCTGCTGCGCTGGGCCGATCATTCCCTGTACGACAGCCAGACACGCTGGCTGCGTGCGCGCATGCCGTCGGCATTGCCGCAGGACGTGGTGGTGATCGGCCTCGATGAAGCCGCCTACGAGACCATTCCGGAACCCACGGCCCTCTGGCATATCCATCTCGCCGCCCTTTTCGCCGGCCTGTCGGCCGCCCAGCCGGCGGTGGTCGGCCTGGCCATGCCGTTGCCGGTGCGCTCTTACGACTTTTTGGTCAAGGACATCGACGCCACCCTGATTTCCGGCATCTACCGGCTGCGCGGCGCGGCGCCCCTGGTGGTGGGGCAACCCATGGGCATCGGTGGTCGCCTGCGCCCCATCTCGCCGGAGCTGCTGGCCGCCATCGGCGAGGATGCGGTGGCCTCGCTGGCCATTTGCGAAGACAGCGACGGCACCGTGCGGCGCATCAACCAGCGCCGCTGTCAGACGGCGGACAAGCGCGAACCGCTGGCCTCGGCCATGGCCAAACATCTCGGCCGCCAGGGCTCGGCCACCGGCATGATCGACTACACCGCCGGCGGCGCCATCGAATACACACCGGTAGGCACGGTGCTGGACTGGGTTCATCGCGGCGAGGATGACAAGCTGCGTGCCCTGGTCCAGGGTCGTGCGGTCGTGGTGGCCAACCTGCTGCCCACCGAAACCCGCCATCGCCTGCCGGTGTCCCTCGCGGCATGGGAACCCGGCAGCCGCACCGAGCCGGGCGCCGTGGCCCATGTGCAAGCCCTGCGTTCGCTGCTCAGCCGCGGCCTGATCGAGCGGGTATCCGAGCCCGTATCACTGGTACTGGCCATGCTCGGCGCCCTGCTCTGGTTCGGCCGCAATGGCTGGGCCAAGCTGGCCGCGCTGCTGGGTACCGGCGGCGCCGTGGTGGCGGGCTCCACTTATGCGATCTGGCAGGGCAATTACCTGCACACCGGGACCCTGCTCGCGGTGATTCTCATGGCATTCCTGGCGCGCCTGGCCTGGGAGTCGGTGCGCCACTACCGCGAAAAGCAGTTGCTGCGCTCGGCCTTCGCCGGACATGTCAGCCCGCAGGTGATGCGCGCCATCCTCGGCGGCTCGCTGCAACCCGACGCCGACGGCGAGCACTGCAAGGTCACCATCCTGTTCGCCGACATCCGCGGCTTCACGGCGCGCAGCGAAAACTCGACGCCGGAAGCCATGATCGCGCTGCTGAACCGCTATTACGCCGAAGCGTCGGCAGCGATCCACGCCCGCGGCGGCGCCATCGACAAGTTCATCGGCGACGGCCTGATGGCGACCTTCGGCGTGCCGCAGCCGCTGCCCGCGCCCGAACGCAACGCGCTGGAAGCGGCGCAGGACATGCTGGTGCGCATCGCCCGACTGAATACCGAACTTGCCGCCGAAGGCCTGGCGCCGCTCGAAATCGGCATCGGCATCCACAGCGGCGAAGTGCTGGCCGGCTATGTCGGTTCGCGCAAGCGGCGCGATTTCACCGTGATCGGCGATCCGGTGAATACGGCCTCGCGGCTCGAGAACATGAGCAAGACCGCAGGCTATCCGGTGATCTGCTCCAATGAAGTGGCGACGGCCGTCGGCTTTGCCGGCGGCATGGTCGACCTGGGTCGGCAGGAAATCAAGGGGCGTTCGGCGCTCCATGTCTGGGGCTGGAACCCGCCCCTGGCCAAGCGCGTGAAGAAGGTCACGCCGTGACCGCGCTGCCGTCATCGCGTTTTTTCAGCTATGCCGCACTGGCCTGGTTTGCCTCGACCCGCTGGGGCCAACTGCGCGACCCGCAGCTGCGCACCCAGCTCCACCAACAGATCAGCGCCCACGGCATCGCCGCACTGCCGGTGATCGCCGTGCTTGCGGTGCTGACCGGAGCCACGGCGGTGACGCAGGCGACCGCGCTGGTCGGACAGGACAATGATCTGGCACAGCGACTGCTGTTCCTCGGTCTGTTCTTCGAGCTGGCGCCGCTGTTCTCGGCGCTGGTGGTGCTGGCCCGCAGCAGCGCGGCGATCGCCTCCGAGCTGGCGGTGATGCATCTGTATGACGAGTTCACCGCCCTGCGCCGCATGGGGGTGCCGCCCGCCGACTATCTGCTGCTGCCGCGCATTCTCGGCCTGACGCTGGCCCTGCCCGCGGTGACCGTGTGTTTCCAGCTGATCGCGGTCGGCAGTGGCTGGCTGGCCGTCGCCCTGTTGCAAAATCAACCCTTGCCGCAAGTCGCCGGGCACTTCCTCGATCTTGCCGATCCATTGCTGCCGCTGGCCAGCCTGCTGAAGAGCGCCCTGATGGGAGCGGCCATCGCCATCATCGCCTGCCACCACGGCAGCAGCGCCGAACGGTCGCCGGGGACCATCTCCACCGCCTCGATCCACGCCGTCGGCAACGGCCTGGTGGCGGTATTCGTGATCGACGTGGCCTTTGCGCTGGCCGCCTATTTCCTGAAATGAGCGCGGTTTTGCACGCGCCCTGGATGCGGCGGCTGCAGGCCACGACCATCTCAATGGTGCGGCGCCTCGGCGCCCGCGCCTACCTGATTCTGGCCGCGGTGTTTTCGCTGCTGATCGTCGCCGATCTGGGTATGACCAGCCTTGTCTCGGCGGCGGAAACCCGGCTCTTCGACCTCCTGATCTCGCATCGCATCTCGACGCCGAAACCCGATCCGGACATCGTGATCCTCGACATCGACGAAGCCAGCCTGGCCGGCATGGCGGCCGACCATGGACGCTGGCCCTGGCCCAATCGCGTGTTCGGCGAACTGGTCGAGGCGATCGAGAAACAGAAGCCACGGGCCATCGTGTTCGACATCCTGTTTTCCGACCGCGACACGCAACGGCCGGACAGCGATGCCGCGTTCAATGAGGTCATCGCGCGCTCGACCACGACCTTCTTCCCGATGCTGCGGCTCGATCCGCGGAACGATCGCCTGAGCCGCATTCCCACGGCAATGCTGCCGGGCGTGCGGCCGCTGGAGGGTGGCGGCGACGCCAGCGCGCCGATCGCCATGATCCTGCCCAAGGTGCCGGCGGCGCTCGACAACAGCCGCCTCGGAACGCACCAGGTGACACCGGACAAGGACGGCGTGATCCGGCGCTACCCGGTCTGGCTGGAACATGCCGGATGGCGCATTCCGTCCCTGCCGCAGCGCATCACGGAAGAATTCGGCTACGTCGGCGTCGAACGGCTGGACCGGCGCGAGGTGCTGCTCAACTGGCGCGGGCCGCCCTTCACCTATCGGTACATCTCGCTGGTCGAACTCTACCGCGACCTGAAGAGCGCGAAACCGCAGCGCCCGGCCGACGAGTTCGCCGGCAAGATCGTCATCATCGGTTCCACCGCGCCCGCCCTGTTCGACGTCAAGGGCACACCGGTGGCGCGCATCCATCCCGGCGTCGAAATCCTGGCGACCGCCATCGACAATTTCAAGAACGGCGACGCCCTGCGCGAACGGCCCTCGTGGGTGATGATCAGTGCCGCCCTGCTGCTGATCTGGAGCATGGCCATCGCCCTCTACCGCCAGATCCGCATCGAGGTGTTCGATACCGTGTTCGGCGTGCTGCAGGGCGGACTGGTGCTGATCGCCTACACCGTGGACAATATTCTGGCCTGGAATCTGGACACTTCGGCAACGCTCTCTCTGGGCGTGATGTACTTCACCGTGGCCCGGATCTACTACGGCGTGTCGCAAGGATTGCTGGCCGACAGCCGGCAGAAGGACGCCATGACCCTGCCGCAGGGAAGCCGGCTGCTGGCTGTGCTGGCACTGCGCCTCGATGGTGCCAGCGCGGCCGAGCGGAGGCGCTTCAAGGGCGAACTGGATCGGCTGGTCGCCAGTTCCAGGCTCGACGCCGGACGCATTTCCAGGCTGATCGATGACCCTGGCTTCGTTCAGGACGTATTCGCCGATGCCATGCTGGTGTATTGGCTGGCGGAAAGCCCCGACACCGACTGGCGTGCCGATGCCGACCGCATCGAAGCCGCACTGCGCCGCGCCCGACCGAAACAGCACTGGGACCGACGCCTGATCTGTTCCCGTCACAGCGCCAACCTGACCTGGCAAACCACGGAAGAGTGGAAAGCCGCCGCCGCATCCACTATCCTTGCTGCACTGACCGCAACCCTGACACCGCAGGAGACGCCCCAATGAATCGATGCGCCCGGAATTTGCTTGCCCTTGTGCTCACCTGCGCCCTGGGCATCATGCCGAGCCTGGGCCAGACGCCCGCCTCCCAATCCGGCAAGCCGAAGTCGGAGAAAACCGGCGCGGCCAAGCCGAAACCGGGCCCGGGGACAGGGGCGGCGCTGTTGCAGCTTGAAGACGGCCGCAGCGGGCGCGGCAACCTGATTGCCACTACCGGCATACGCGGCTTCACCAAGCCCGAGTCGCCCATGGCACATGCCCTGATCATGGCAATCGGCGACTATCAGGGTCCCATTCCCAAGCTCGACGGCGTCCCCTTCGATGTTGCCACGTCGACCGAGATTGCGCGACGCATGGGTGTTCCCGCCGGCAACATCAAGGTGATGAGAGATGGCGAATTGACGCTGGACGGCATGCGCCGCGCACTGGACGCCCTCGAAGCCAAACTGGATGGCAGCGATCAGGTGTTCGTCTACTACTCGGGCCACGGCGGGCGGCAGAAGGTCACGGACGACAACGGCAGTGAGCGTTGCGCCGAGTCGCTGATCAGCGTCGATGGCCAGGGCTTGACCGATGCGGAACTGGAGTCGCGCCTGAAGCGGATATCGCAGAAAGCCCAGAAGACCATCGTCCTGATCGATGCCTGCCACTCGGGGGGCGTGACCACGCGCGCCATGAAGGGAGCACAGCCGCTATTCACGCCAAAATCCTGGACACCGCCGAACCAGGACTGCGCCAAGCCGACCAACGTGCTTACCCGCAGCGCTGCAGCGCCGAAGATCGCCGGCAGCGGCGGCGCCAACTTCGTACATATCGCCGCGTCGCGCGACAGCGAAATCTCGCTCGACCAGCCCGGTCACGGCGGCGTCGCCAGCCAGGCCTGGCTGGCCTGCCTGGCGGGAGCGGCCAAGGACACGGACGGCAGCGGCGGGCTCTCGGCCGAAGAAATCCGCACCTGCGCCCAGGACCGCATCGCCCAGAAGTTGAAGAATGTGCAGGGTTTCCTGCCCCATCACGTGGTCGTCACGGGAAATTCGGCGATGGTCCTGAGCTATGCGGAGAAGGAAGCCCCCGCGGTCGCTCCAACTGCGGTTCCTACCGCTGCTCCAGCCCCCGTCGCCGTCGCCGTCGCCCCCAGCCCGGCCCTCGCTCCGGCCGCAAAGCCGGCTCCCCTGGCGGCGCTCAACGACATCTACAACAGCCGCGACGATCGACGCCTGGTCACGCTCACGACGGACAAGCCTACGCTCAAGATCGGACGCGACAGCATCGGCTTCACGCTCACCTCGCGCGAAGGCGGCCATGCCTATCTGCTGATGGTGGGCTCCGACGGCAAGACCTTCGATCTGCTGTTCCCCAATGCCTTCGATCGCAACAATGTCATTGAACCCGGCGCCACGCTGCGCCTGCCTCGCGCCTCGTGGCAACTCGCCGCCGAAGGGCCGCCGGGAAAGAATACGCTGCTGGCCATCGTCACCGACAGCCCGCGCGACTTCAGCGCCGCCGGGCTCAAGCCTTCCGGACCGTTTTCGATGGTCGAGGCGGTTGCCGCCAAGGACATCCAGCTCGTCACGGCGGGCGCGGCCACGCCCGCCGCCGAGGAATGTTCCAACCAAACGTCGGTGCGCAACATCGCCGTCAAGAAGCGCTGTTCAACGGGCTATGCCGCGGCACTGCTGACGGTGGAAGAAGTGCGCTGATGCCGCTCATCGTCTGCCTCGAACAGCGAACACTGACTCTGACCGGCGATGACGGGCAGCGCATGGAGATTGTGCTTGACCAGGGAGGCCGCCACCGCATTGTCGCGCCCGATGCCGCCACCGTCGGCGAAGTCGTGGCCGCGCTCGAGGCCTGCCCGGGCGTCAGCGTCCTGCCAGCGAATGGCGGTCTGCTCGGTTCGATGACGGTCGCCGAAAATTTTGCACTGGCTTTGCGCTACGGCACCGACCCGCGGGACGATGCCGCCGGCGATTGGCAGCACGCCCTGCAAATCGCGCTGGAGCAGTGCGGCCTGCCGCCGGAACGCATCGCCAGCATCGGTCGCGAACGGCCGCTGGCGCTCGAGCGCACCGAGCGCTGGCTGATCGGTTTCGTGCGCTATCTGCTGCGCCCCCCCGAACTGCTGGTGCTCGACCGGGTCTTCGGCGGCCTCTCGCGCCGGCAGGCCGAGACGGTGATCGCCCTCGAGGCCGTTTATCATGACTTCCATCCCTTCCGTCCCACCCTGTTCGTCGATATCGATTCCCATGAACTGCCTGCCGTGCCCGATTGCATGAACCGCCTGGAACTGGAGGCGCTACCGCTCACGGCAGCGAGTACCATCCACTGATGATGAAACACGCGAGAAGCAAATTGAAGGCCCGCCCCTCCCATCCGCTGCGCGGCCCACGGCTGGCTTTGCACAGCCAGCCGGCTGCGGCGGCACGACGCATGCGTCGTGAAATCCCGCCTCGCCCCCTCGCGGGGAGGCTTCTGATCAGCGCGCTGCGCTCGGCTATCACCAGCCGCTCCGGACACGTTGTTTCACGCTGACATGTCCATGCTGATCGCCCAGGACCGCGACGCAGAAGCGCTGCGACGTGGCACACGCCGCTTCCTGCTGTTCGGCCTGCTGGCCGTGCTCGCCGTGATCGCGGCGATCCTGGTGCGCCAGGGGCTGTTCCGCCAGACCGCGACACTGGGCTTCGTCACCGACTCGGCGCAGGACATCAACAAAGGGCAGGCGGTCAAGATCGCCGGCTTCCGCGTCGGCTCGGTGGTCGCCGTGACGCTGCGACCCGACGGCAAGGTCGAGGTGGGGCTGGAGATCGATGCCGATCAAATGCGCTTTGTCACCCGCGATGCGGTGGTGGAGCTGCGCAAGGAAGCGCTGATCGGCGCCGCAACGCTCGAAATCGTGCAAGGGCCCGACCGCACCAAGCTCGCCGCGGATCAGGCCAAGCTGGCCTTCTCGCGTGGCGAGAGCCTGACCGCCATGGCCGGCCAGCTGCGCGAACAGATCGCGCCGATCCTGAAGGACATCAAGACCATCACTGGCACCCTGGCCGACTCGCAACAGGGGCTGCCCGCCACGCTCCAGCAGGTGCGCGAAACCACCGGCGCGCTGCATACGCTGCTCGACACCGGCAATCGCCAGGTTGCGGGCGTCGGCACCGCCGCCACGCGCGTGCTGGGCAAGGCGGAGGAAGATCTCGCGCAGGTCGGCCGCACGCTGGAAACCACCAACAGCCGCCTGCCCGCCCTGCTCGATCGCACCCAGAAGGTGGTCGATCATGTCGAGAAGATCACCGGTGACGCCGAGACCAGCGTGCCGCCGATCCTGCGCGATGGCAGAGCGGTCGCGGCGGATGCCCGCGAAATCGTCGCCGGCGCCAAGACCGCCTGGCCGATCCGCAACCTGGTCGACGCCCCGGCGCCGACCACGCTCAAGGCGGACAGCGATCCGCGCGCCGAAGGCACTCATGTCGCGCGCTAGGTCTCCGCGGCACGGATCGATCCTCGCCGCAGCGTTCGCAGCGCTGCTGCTCGCGGCCTGCGGCTCGGCGCCGAAAGTCAGCGAGCCCGCATTGCGCAAGCAGGCGCAGGAAGCCGAGCGCGACGGCGCGCGACGTTACGCGCGCGGCGACTATGCCGGGGCCGTGCGCCACTTCGCGGTCGCAAGCCAGTTGCAACAGAGCCTCGACGACCCCGCCGCCAGCGCACGCAATCAACTGCATCAGGCCCGCGCCGAACTGGCGGCGGCCCAAGCGGAAGCTGCGCTGAATCGCGCGAAGGGCATCGCGCATGCGGAATTTGCACTCGACGCCCTGCTGCTGCAGGCACAAGCCAACCTGACACTGGGCAAGCTCGCGGCGGCACAAGCGAATCTCGCCGCTGCCGCCACCTCGTGCGCGGCGAACTGCCCGCAGTCCGCGAGCCTGAACCTGCTGCAGGCTCGCGCGGCGCTTGCCGACAAGCGGGCAGCGGACGCGCTCCGGCACGCCGAAACTGCCTTGAAACTATTGCAGGACAAGGACGAAGCAGCCGAGACCGGCAACGCCTGGCGCCTCATCGCCGCCGCGCGACTCGCCAGTGGCGATGCGCTTGGCGCCCTGCCCGCCGCTCAGGCAGCGCTCGACATCGATCGCCAACTGGCGCTGCCGGAAAAGATCGCCCGCGACTGGCTGCTGATCGGCGACGTTCGCAAAAAACTCGGCGCTGGCGATACGGCGACCGCCTATCAGCGCGCGCTGGATGTGGCGAACGCGGCCGGACTGCAAGAAATCGCCGGGGTTGCCACGCAGGCAATCAATGAGGTCAAACCCCCGCAAGGAAATCCACGATGAAGATTTGCTCCCGCATGCTCGCCGGCCTATTGATGATTGCACTCGTCGCCCCCGGCATCGCCCAGCAGCCCGCGCCGCCGGCCCAGGAGGGTACCGCCGAGGAAATGAAGCCGAAGTTCATCTGGGGCCTGCTGCTCAACATCGCCTTCAAGTTAGCCATGTCGGCCTTCAGCGAGTGGCTCGCCAACAAGATCACCACCGATCTGGCCGACACCTCGAAACTGAACAAGATCATGCTCACCTCGGCCAACGCCGCCATCGTCTCGCTGGCCGATGCCGCACCCTTCGGTGCGAAGTCGGCCGGAGCGCCGGAGAATACCGTCGTCGGCGAACCGACCAAGCCGATCACTGTCGAAAACGGCCGCGAGAACTACCAGGGCGTGCATGTCGCCATCGTCGGCTTCAACCGCACCGGTGCCGTCACCGGCGTACAACCGGTCGCTGCCGGCTTCAAGAGCGGCGACCGGATCAAGCTCAAGGTATTGCCGACCTTCGACGGCCTTCTGGTGATCGAGAACATCACGCCAAAAGGCGAGCGCAAGCAGATCTATCCGGCGGTCGGCAGCCAGGTAGTGGCCCTCAAGGCGGGCAACGAAATCATGGTGCCGCTGGGCCGCAACGACTATTTCGAATTCGCCGGGGCCACCGGCGACGAACAACTGGTCATCACAATCCGCGACCCGCGCGCCTTCGGCGGCAAGGAATCCCTGGTGCAGGTAAGTCGCAAGGACGACAGGAACGGCTCCAGTTTCGTCCAGGAACTCACGCCGGGCACCTATCCGGTGATTTCGCAGACGCTGAAGCTGCAACACGGCGGTTGAGCGAAGCCGCACAGTCCCGAACCCGCACAGAACACGGATCACGACAATGATCGAAACCGCACGAGGCACGGTGCACGAATGGCAGCGCGACCACATGGGCCACATCAATGTTCGCGCCTACATGGAGTTCTTCGAGGAGGCGTGCTGGCAGTTCTATGCCATGCTCGGCATGACGCCCTCGCTGCTGCGCAGCGGCGCCCTGCATCTGGCGGCGGTGCAGCAGAACATCAGCTACCGCAAGGAACTCTACCCCGGCGACACCGTCATGGTGCGCACCGGCGTGCTGGAAATGCGCGAAAAGGTGTTGCGCTTCCGCCATGAGCTGGTGAATACCGAAACGGGCGACATCTGCGCGGCCTGCGACTTCACGGTGGTCTGCCTCAACCCGGAAAGCCGCAAGTCGCAGGCCTTTCCGCCGGAGGTCGCAGCACGTGCCGGCGAACTGGTCCTGCCCGCAACAACCTGAAACTGCATCCGGCCCCGCCCCCCATGAAAAAGCTTCCCGCAACAGAAACCGTGATCGAGTTCGAGCCGGAATTCATCACCGGCCTGACCCGAATTTTTGAAGAAATGATTGTCTTCAACCAGGTCCTCGGCCTCAAGGTCACGTCCATCAAGGCCGACCGCGTCACCGGCCGCATCGACATGCGCCATGAACTGATCGGACACTACAGCTTCAACCGCATCCACGGCGGCGTCATCAGCGCCGGGCTCGACGCCATGGGCGGGCTGGCGGTGATGGCGGCCATCGGCGCGCGGCACATGGATGAGGAGCCGTCACAACGGCTTCACCGCTTCAGCAAACTGGGCACCATCGACCTGCGGATAGATTACCTGCGCCCCGGCATCAGCGACCACTTCGAACTGCGGGCGGAAGTACTGCGCCTCGGCTCGCGCGTGGCGACGACCCGCATGGAATTTCTCGGCGCCGACGGCAAACTGCTGTCGACCGGGGCGGGGGCGTATATCGTTTCGTAAAACGGGTTCAGTCGCGCAAGCGGGCGTTCAGAGTTTCAGCGCGGACCACGACGGATTGCGCTGAGTTCGAGGGTCTCCTTGAACTTGGTTCTGTTTCCCATCAACTGTGCGCTCTGCTTCAGGAGACGGCGCTGCTCCTTCGAATACCAGACCGTCACCGGGCCGGTGACGCTCCCCATCGCGTTGCCCATTCTGATCCAGCCTTCCAGGCGAATGGCGTCGAAGGTACCCGCCGCCACTGTTAACTTTTCGTTCCCCGCTATCTTCAGGCTGAGTCGGCAAAAAGATCCTGAGGCAGTACAAAGACTCTTCCCGCCCTCAATCAACAGTTCGGGAAACTCGTTTCCGTTCCAGTGTGGTGCAAACATGAACTCGGACTCATTCGGCGTCGCCAGCGCCATTGCTTGCTCGCCAAAGACCCAGTCCAACGCCGGCTTGCCATTCCAGACAATCTCCTCGAGTACTCCGTCCGAAGAGGCCGCCTTGACTCGCAGCACCAGTTTCTGCTTCTTGCCGAATAGTTCGTCACTGGCAAGATATTCCCACTCGTCGCCCGCGGCACTCGAGAGAGAGGCGAGCATTTGCTCCGATGGCTTTGAACCGGCACCGGCGTTTATGGTTGGCGCAATTGATGCCAACTGGATCGGCTTCTCGGCAATCGGTTTCTGAACCTGGGCGACAACAGCCACGGGGGCCGCAACCGGCGCCGGCGCTCCAGTTGCGGCGAGCCGTGCCGCACGCTCGGCTTCCAGCGCCGCATTCTGTTTGGCCAGCGCCTCCTTCAGCATCCTGTCCATCGACGCCTGCATTTCGGCCCGCTCCTTCGCCGCCTGCTCGCCGGCCTTCTTGAGCGCTTCCGCCATGGCGCGATCGTTGGCCGCCTGTTGCGCCTTGAGGGTTTGCTGGAGTTCCGCCTTTTCCTTGGCGGCCTGTTCGTTGGTGCGCCGCATGGCATCCAGCACGGCCCTCTCGACGGCCTCCTGCTGGGCCTTGGAGTTGTCTGTCGGATCGGCCGGCTTGAAATAGAAATCGCCATCAAGCGAGCCATAGCGCCAGGGTTCCTGCTGGCCCTTGGTCTCGGCCTTGACGCCCTGCTGCACGCGGCGCAGCAGTTGTTCGATTTCCACCCCAGCCGGATTTTCCAGTGCGGCCAGCAAGGCATTGGTATAGGGACTGTGCTTGCCGTCGCCATCGGCGGCGGTGTTGCCGTGTTTGGTGGCGAAGGAGATCAGCGTGCCGGTGGCTTCCACGGGTGCCGCCATGCCGCGCGCGGCGCCGCGGCTGAAGCTGCGCGACAGCGGGTTGTCGCGACAGGCGTCAAAGAACACCAGCTTGACCCGCGCATCGCCCATGTCGTCGATAACGTCGTCCATCCTGACCATGTCGCGCTTGAGATCCTTTTCGCTTCTCGGGTTGGCGTCGATCGGCACGAGATAGTTGCTGCCGCCCACCTGTATGCCGTGTCCGGCATAGAACAGCGCGGCGACCGTGGCCTTTTCCGCCTTGCCGCTGAAGCGTCGCAGCATCCCGTCGATGTCGGCCTTGGTCGCGTCAAGCTTGAGTTCGACGTCGAAGCCCAGTTTTTTCAGGGCACCGGCCATGACCGTTGCGTCGTTCTTGGGATTGGTCAGCGCGCCGGACGGATAGTTGCTGTTGCCGATGACGATGGCCACCCGGCCGCCCTTTTCCTGCGCGGCCGCCACGGTGAGGGTGCGCGTTGGCTCGGCACTGCCTCCCAGGCCGGAGAATATGCCCTGGATGCCCACAAGAACGAGAAAGGAAAACCACCTGAAGCGTTGCATCCGGATCACAGGCGAGAGTTTTTACAAGTCGCGAATAATACCCCTAAATAGTCCAAGGAGATATTTCGCCATCCGCGGAATCGCTACACCCTGAATACCGCCACCGCCTCGCGCAGTTGATGCGCCAGCCCGTCGAGTTCGGTCGCGGTCCGGCTGTTGGTCGCGGCGGTGGCGCTATTCTCTTCGGTCATGCGGGCGATGGTTTCCACGCTTTCGGCGATGTGATGCATTGAGGCATCCTGCGCGTTGAGCGCGCTGGAAATGCTCAGCACGTTGCTCTCGACCTCACGCGAACCTTCGCCGACACGCAGCAACGCCGACTCGGTGCGGCCGACCAGTTCCAGGCTGGCGCCGGCCTGTTCGTTGGCCTGCTGCATGCCGCTCACCGTGACGTTGATGCCCGCTTGAATGCCAGAGATCAACTTCGCAATCTCGTCGGTTGCCTTGGCAGTGCGCTCGGCGAGCTTCCTCACCTCGTCGGCGACCACCGCGAAGCCGCGACCCTGTTCGCCGGCGCGGGCGGCCTCGATGGCGGCATTCAGCGCCAGCAGGTTGGTCTGGTCGGCGATCTCCTTGATCACCTGCACGATACCGCCGATTTTCTGCGAGCTCTCATCCAGTCGCTCGACGCTGCTGCCCGATTCGCGGATCAGGCTGGCGATGGAATTCATGTTGCCGACGGTCTCCCGCATCACGGCGAGCGCCTGCTCATTGTCCTCCCTGGCCCGATTGACGACTTCCGCCGCCGCGCGTGCGCTGGCCGCCGTTTCGCTGACGTTGACCGATGCCTGCTCCACGGCAGCAGCCACCGAAGCCGTAGCGCCGGATTGAACGGCCGAACTCGCCGTCACCTGCTGGCTTGAGGCCGCCAGGGCGTCGGCGGCCTGGGTGATCCGTTCGCTGGAACTCTTGGTATCGACGATGATGCCGCGAAACTTGTCCATCAGATGGTTGAACGCCTCTCCGGTGCGCTGCACTTCGATCGCCCCGGCTTCCGGCATGCGGCCGGTGAAGTCGTTTGCGGCAATCGAGCTCTCGGCGGAACGGACCACCCCGTGCAGCGGCACGGCAATGCCTTTCGCCATCCACAGCGAAATGCCGACGGTCAGCGCGACGGCCAACGCGCCGAGCAGAAGGTAGGCAATGAACATGCTGCGGCTGGCATTCAGGAAAGTTGTGGCACCGGCAACGATGTTGCGGGCAAGCTGGCTTTCGACTTCGCGCATGCCATCGATCTTGCCGGTGATGGTCTTGAACCAGGCGGTTGCATCGACATCGAAGCCGCCTTCCGCGGATTTCTCCGCCATCACTGCGCGCAGGCGCTCCACTTCCTTTGCCGGAGCTCCGCCAAGTACGGCGTCGAGTGCCGCCCTTTCCGCGTCGTCGGCAATGCCGCGGAATGCGGCCAGATACGCTTCCTGGCGGCTGATCTTGTCCAGGATGCCCCGGTACTGCGCCGGATCGACTTTGTTCGCGGCAAATCCCGCGGTAGCCAGGGCGCGTTCCAGTCCGGCGTTTTCCTTGGCGTGAATGAGGTTGTGATAGGCGATGGTCTTCTGCGTGATCGCGGATTCCTTGCTGAATTCAACGCTGGTGCCGATCGCCGCCATGAGGGCGCCGATGGTCGTCGTGTAATAGCCCACCCCTTCGGCGACGGGCAGGACCAGTCCGCCGGCACGGCTGCGCAGGGAGGCGAGTCCGTCGAGTTGCGTCTTTGCCGCGGTGACCGCCCGGCCCAGTGCCGCCATGTCGCCGACATCGAGCGCGTCGAGTTCGCGTTTGTAGGCGGTCACGCGTTCATCCGTCTTGCCGCGGACACCGGGCAGCACATCGGCGAATTTCTGGCCCTTGGACTGCAGAAAACCCGCCGTGGTACCCCGTTCGATCTGCAGCACATGGATCAGGTCACCAGCACTGACCGCCGCCGCCATCACGCGCTGGGTGCGCTGCGAGTCCTTGTAATCGGCAAAGTTGTGCCGTACCTGCAGCGCCAGCGCCACCACCAAAGCAAGGAGCGGAATGGCGACCAGAATGGACAGGAGCTTGCTGATGGATGAATCTTTCATGATGGACATGCCTGGTTCGCTCCCTTAATCGATCTTCTCTTGTGGACCCGGTGTCCGGGTGTCGCAGTGCCGTCCGTCTGGTGATTCGCGGCCTGCGCATCTATTACTTAAATAATACACGGCTTTTGAGGGCCTCCAGGTAGGACGCCGCCCCGGGTGCGTTCTCAGCCGGCGCCCACGCGGCCTTCTCCGCGGCCGCAAACGGAAGGTAGGGCCCGGCCTTGGCTTCGAGGAACACCGTGTCGGGTTCCAGTGCCACGGCCGTATGCCATGTGCCGTGGGCAATATCGACGCCTATCGCCGCCTCGCCAGCGCCGACTTTTTCACTCCGCACCACCTCGCCGGCATCGTTGAATATGAACAGGCCCAGCGCGCCGCGCAGCACGACGAAGGTCTCGTCCTTGTTCGGATCGAGATGGCGATGCGGCGGGATGTAGGAATCCGGCTGCATGGCATTGAGCAGGCGATGCCCCGGATGGTCGTCCGTCGGATGGAAGTTGCGATTCTTGCGTCGGCGCGGGCTGGCGGTCGCTTCGGCACAGAGCTCATCCAAGAGGGCGTCGTCGATCAGCGTGATCATTGGTACAGCACCTTGACGTTCTCCGCCGTGAGCCAGTCCGCCAGCCCCGCCAGCAGGGCATCATCGAGCCGGACGCGCCAGCTTTCCGGCAGCGGCAGTTCGGCGGCGGCTTCGCCATTGCGATAGGAAAGCCGCACCGGGCAGGGGCCGTTGCGAAACGGCATCAGCAGCGCCTGCAGGCGTTTGGCATCCGACCCGCCGTTCATGGTCAGGCGCAAGCCGCGGGCATAGCGGCCGCGCGCCTCGGCCAGGGTGTAGAGCTTGTCGGCGGTGATGCGCAGGCCGCCGCTGTACTCATCCTTCTGCACCTTGCCTTCGACCAGCAGCAATTCATCTTCCTTGATCTTGGCGCGCTCGGCATCCCACAGTTCGTTGAACACGGTGACCTCGAGCTGGGTGGTGCCGTCGTCGAGCTGCACCACCGCCATCTTGCCGCGACGGGTCATCTGGGTCCGCGTGGACATGACGACGCCGGCGAGCAGCACCGGTTCGCGCTGCGGCTCGAGCTGGCCCAGGCGGCGCTTGACGAAGGCGGACAATTCGGCGGCGTAGGCGTGGTAGGGATGGCCGGAGAAGAAAAAGCCCAGCGCCGGCTTTTCATTCATCAGTTGTTCGCGTTCTGTCCAGCGCGGCACCTCGACGTAATGTGCGGTGTCGGCCTGCGCGCCCATGTCGAACAGGCCGCCCTGCATCGCGTTGCGCTCGGCCTGCTCGGCGGCTTCGAGGGCGACGCCGGCCGAGGCCAGCAGCTTGGCGCGATGGTCGTCGATCGCATCGAAGGCGCCGGCGCGGATCAGTGCCTCGATCACGCGCCGATTCACCACGCGCTTGTCGATGCGGCGACAGAAATCGAACAGGTCGGTAAACGGCCCGCCGGTTTCACGCGCCTTGAGAACCACCGACAGCGCCGACTCGCCGGTGCCCTTGATGGCGCCCAGCCCGTAGCGGACGGACTTGCCGTCCACCGGACGGAAGCGGATGCCGCTCTGGTTGATGTCGGGCGGCAGGAAGACGAGGCCGTTGTCGATGGCGTCCTTGTAGAAGAACTGCACCTTGTCGGTATTGGCCATTTCCGACGACAGCGTCGCCGCCGCGAAGGCCGCCGGATGGTGCTGTTTGAGCCAGCCGGTGTGGTAGGCCACCAGCGAGTAGGCCGCCGCGTGCGATTTGTTGAAACCGTAACCGGCGAACTTCTCCATGACGTCGAAGATTTCATTGGCCTGGCCGGGGCCGATGCTGTTCCTGCCCGCGCCTTCGACGAACACGGCGCGCTGCTGGTCCATCTCTTCCTTCTTCTTCTTGCCCATCGCGCGGCGCAGCAGGTCGGCGCCGCCCAAGCTGTAGCCCGCCGCCACCTGCGCGGTCTGCATCACCTGCTCCTGGTACACCATGATGCCGTAGGTGTTGGCCAGCACCGGCTCCAGGCAGGGATGCGGATAGTCGAAGCGCATGCCATGCTTGCGCGCAATGAAGTCGGGGATGAAGTCCATCGGCCCCGGCCGGTACAGGGCATTCAGCGCGATCAGGTCTTCCAGGCAATCAGGCTTGGCCTTGATCAGGGTGTCCTTCATGCCGCCGGATTCGAACTGGAACACCGCCGTGGTGTTCGCGCTCTTGAACACTGCGTCGTAGGTCGCGCGGTCGTCCAGCGGCAGCGTGGCGAGGTCGATGTCGACGCCCTCCACTTCCTTGGCCAGTTTCACCGCCTCGTCGAGGATGGTCAGCGTGCGCAGGCCGAGGAAGTCGAACTTGACCAGTCCGGCCTTTTCCACGTCGTCCTTGTCGAACTGCGAGACCACCGACTCGGCGCCGGCCGCCGCGTACAGCGGGCAAAAATCGGTCAGCTTGCCCGGCGCGATCAATACGCCGCCGGCATGCATGCCGACATTGCGCGCAAGGCCTTCGAGCTTCAGCGCCAGCGCCCAGAGGTCGGCGACCTCCTCCTCGCCGTCGATGCGGCTGCGGATGATCGGTTCCTTGGCCAGCGCATCCTTGAGCGTGATGCCAAGCTCGTTGGGGATCAGCTTGGCGAACTGGTCGACAAAGTTGTAGCCGAGATCGAGCACGCGGCCGACATCGCGGATCACCGCCTTGGCCGCCATGGTGCCGAAGGTGACGATCTGCGATACGGCGTGCGCGCCGTATTTCTTCTTCACGTAATCGATGACGCGGTCGCGCCCTTCCTGGCAGAAGTCGATGTCGAAGTCGGGCATCGAGACGCGTTCCGGATTGAGGAAGCGCTCGAACAGCAGCTCGTAACGCAGCGGATCGAGGTCGGTGATGTCGAGGCTGTAAGCCACCAGCGAACCGGCACCCGAGCCGCGCCCGGGGCCGACGGGGACGCCGTTGTTCTTCGCCCAGCGAATGAAGTCGGCAACGATCAGGAAGTAGCCGGGGAAGCCCATCTTGACGATGGTCGCGATTTCGAAATCGAGCCGCTCGACATAGGTCGGCCGCTGCTTCTCGCGTTCCGCCGCATCCGGGTACAGCAGTTCGAGGCGGCGCTTGAGGCCGGCATGCGACTCGCTGGCGAGGAAGGCTTCCAGCGGCTCGCCGGCCGGCGTCGGAAAATCCGGCAGGCGACTCTTGCCCAGTTCCACCGTGAGGTTGCAGCGGCGGGCGATTTCCGCCGAGTTCTGCAAGGCCTCGGGCAGGTCGGCGAACAGTTCCACCATCTCGGCCCGGGTCTTGAAGTACTGCTCGGGGCTGTACTTTTTCGGACGCCGCGTGTCGCCCAGCACATAGCCGTCGGCAATGCAGACCCGCGCCTCGTGCGCCTTGAAGTCGTCCCTCTGCAGGAACTGCACCGGATGCGTAGCCACCAGCGGCAGGCCGAGGCGCGCCGCCAGATCGACGCTGGCGGCGACCAGCACTTCATTGACCGCCGCGCCGTCGCGCCCGCCGGGGCGCTGCACCTCGATGTAATAGCTGCCGGGGAACAAGCACTCCCAAGCCTGCGCGCGCACATCGGCCTGATCCAGCTTGCCGGCCGCCAGCAGTTGGCCGATGTCGCCCAGCGGGCCGCCCGACAGCGCTATCAGTCCGCTGTTGTCGCCCTGGGCAAGTTGCGTGCGGGTGATCTCGGCGCGGCCGTGGCGGCGCGGCGCGAGGTAGGCGGCGGAGAGCAGTTCGCACAGGCGCAGGTAGCCGGCGCGATTCTTCGCCAGCAGCAGCAGGCGCGCCGGGCCGTCGTTCTTGTCGGCCGCATCCTCGTCGCCGATCCAGACATCGCAGCCGATGATCGGCTTGAGGCCCTTGCCGCGCGCCGCGGTGTAGAACTTGACCATGCCGAACAGGTTGGCCAGGTCGGTGATCGCCAGCGCCGGCTGTCCGTCGGCCGCCGCCTGCGCGATCACCTCATCGATGCGCGTCAGGCCATCGGTGATCGAGTATTCGCTGTGAAGCCGGAGATGGACGAAGCTGGGAAGAGACGAGGCGGACATGGCGCAGCGATTTTACCCCCACGGACTCCGGCCGAGTCTGCGGATTTCTCCTGCGCGGACGCCGTGTCGCCAACGCCGAGTCTTCAAGTCCCGTCATTCCGGCGAACGCCGGAA
Organism: Sulfuritalea sp.; assembly: GCA_030680805.1. GTDB lineage: Bacteria > Pseudomonadota > Gammaproteobacteria > Burkholderiales > Rhodocyclaceae > Sulfuritalea. The sequence continues at coordinate 44,862 of JAUXUK010000028.1, forward strand.
TCCAGCGACCCGTGGATTACTTCGCCGTGTCGCCAGCGCCGACTTTTGCGGCCGTGCCCTTAACAAGAATGCCGGGTCTCGCCCCGGCGGGCGAGATACTTTCTTGTGATGCGACAAGAAAGTACCCAAAGAAGCGTGCCCTGTACGGTTCACAATCATTGGTAACAGATCGGTTCAAGGACATGGGTAACAGTTATTACCCTGCATGGATGTCTTCAGGAGGAGATAGCCATGCCTTGGAAGGATGTGCGACCAATGGAC